>JANNYE010000046.1:0-40430 GCA_031409935.1 Burkholderiales bacterium
TGCAGTCAATCAAACCGCAAGCAATCCTGAAGTCATGCGCCGCGCGCCGCTTGAGTTGAAGGCTGCACGTGACACCATTGATCAAGCCGACGGCGTGTGGCGCAATGACCGCGACGAAGGCGAAGTCAATCACCTCTCCTATCTCGCAAAGCAGCGTGCTGAAGTCGCAAGAAATTTCGCGCGATCACGCCAAGTGGACGAAGAAGTGAAAGAAGCCAACAGCGCCGGTGACAAGCTTCGCCTGGAAGCTCGTACGCGCGAGGCTGAGAGAGCGCGAATGGATGCAACAGCCGCGCAAAACCAAACGCAGACGGCTCAAGCGCAAGCGCGCCAGTCGCAGATAGACGCAGCAAACGCGCAACAAACCGCTGCGACGGCGCAACAGAATGCAGTGGCCGCGACACGCATGGCCGCCGCGGATCGTGCGCAGTCAATCGCAGCGCAAGAAGCTGCAGCAGCGGAGCGCCTGCGCGCCGAGCAGGCAGCGGGCACGGCCAACGCGGCGCAAGAGCGCGTGCGTCAGCTCGAAGCACAGTTACGAGACATCGAAGGCAAGCAAACCGAACGCGGATTGCTGGTCACGTTGGGCGACGTACTGTTCGCCTTCAACAAGGCAGAACTAACACCACTAGCAGGCCCGCGCCTGGACAAGCTGGCATCGTTCCTGAAGCAATTTCCGCAACGTAAATTGCTGGTCGAGGGCTACACCGACGCAGTAGGAACAGATGCCTACAACATGGAGCTATCTGAGCGCCGCGCTGAGGCTATCCGCGAAGCACTGATCGCACGCGGCGTAGACACCACACGCGTTGTGACTAAGGGTTACGGCAAAGCCTACCCGGTTGCTGATAACAGCAGCACAGATGGGCGTGCGGTGAATCGACGGGTGGAAGTTGTGATTGCGGATGAGAATGGCAACCTTAGAGGGCGTGGCACTTAAGCTCCACGTTGCAGCCTTTAGGATCGAGCGAGACTTTAACTGCGTTGGCGAGAATGTTCACGCCTTCGGGCAGGCGCGCCGCACGCCACGCACTACGCGGGGTTGGTCGCCCTGGCTTGCTCCGTCGCTCATCTCGGTCACGCTCATTTGCGGGACGTGAGTGCGTCGCCGTTCGGTGTAATCAACCCGTTCGCGCGAAAGCGATGGAATAAAGCGATGTGCGTCGACTGCGCCAAGTGCCGCTACCAGTGCCGCCATGCGTTCGGCGCTAATTTCAGAGTCAGTTTTCATAGCGCTGTTCTAGATTTTTGCTAACCCGCGCAACGCATCAATGATGTGATTTCAGTTGCGCGGCGTTAAGAGCCGAACGAACCCGTGCTCGCGCCTCTTCAATCCTGAAAGTGCGAGCGCGTTCAGCTATCGAGTCCAGCGAGAAATTTGCCTCTTCGTTGATCTGCCGCTTGATCGCCCAGAGTTCCGTAAGTATGGGATCGGCGCTTGATGAGCGCTTGAGGCGCGCTAGATTCGCAGCACCAGTCGTGTTGATTTCACTCGTCATTTTCACTCTCCAGCAATTCATCGGGGCTCGCCAGAAGCGGTGGTCGGTAGCCCAGTTCACTAATCGCCACCTGCAACCTAAATTTCGCCGATGGGCTGGCGAAATGCTCGACCAAGCCCCATAATTTTCCGCCCTTTCCAGCACGCGGATGTGCCGCGCTGTCGCGTCGAAAGCTGCTCGCGGCTAGCGTCTAATGGCTGCAACTGGCGTTTCTGTCGGAAGTTTGGGAGCACGTGTGCTTTCGATAATGACACGGCCACTCGCCGCCTGTTCGGCGCGAATTTTTGCCATGAACGCGTGAATGTCGCCACCGACTTCTGCGAGTTTTTTTTGGCGGATTTGGTGAATTTCGTCCACCACGGGATCAGCCCACATAGTCAGCTCCTAAAAGTTGCAATGGGGTCAAAAGTTGCGGGCAATCGAATCCGTTCTCAGTGCATACGTTTTGAATTTTCTTCATCATAAAACCATTCGCGATGTACTTGAAGTTCCACGTCAGCAAAATTTCTATGTCAGCTACAGCACACACGGCGATGTGCGACGCATCAACAAAAGCCTTCATCGGGAGCGCGCCGTTAACGATCAGCGGTTCTGCAAGACTTTCCACTTCGGGCAGGTTCACGTCGAGCAACGGGATGCCATCAAGCGTAGCCAACCGCCGCGCCGCCGCGACCGGATCACCTGCACCGGCTTCTTTCACAGCGATCTGTGAAATCACTAAATCGTAGTTCGTCCGTTGCGGTTCCCACCACGATAAGTCGTAGCCTGATGACCAGCCGTCATCACGTCCAACTCCGGACGATTGGTCAAGTAGCTGACGACTGAGGTTTCGCGTAGACGCGGGGCTTCATGGGCTGAATTATGCGCCGTCACCTGCCTTAATCGCAGGACGTAGGCTGTATTAGCTGGGGAGCGAGTCCCGCAAGAAGGCATCAATGCATTGCAAGACTTGACCCACGCGCTTCGCGCGTAGCGCTGTCCAGCACCTGTGGTGTAGCTGCGCGAGAAACATTTCCATAACCTCGCCCTCGATAGCCTCGACGCGCTAGAAGATCATTTGGAACATGCTCTCAAAGTCATGGAGTCCAACCATGCAGCCGTCCAATCCATCGTCCGTTGGCCTTGGATTATTAATGCGCGATTGAATTAGAAGTTGAATGAGAGCCCAGGCGGCAGGTGGCGATGCTCACGGCTCACCGTTTCGTCAACTCTCCACGGCAAACACGCTTGACTTCCATAAAATAAAGAGTATTCTAATAATCACAATAGTTTGTAATTACCCACTTTGTCATGCTCGCTAAACCGTTTCTGGAAAGTTACTTGTACGAGGAGCCGACGCTAGAATCTGACGCGTCCGTCCGCTACATTCCGATTCCCGAGCGACGTGCACCAGCCTATCTCGCGCTACAGTTTCGGCAAATCCTTCTCGGTGTGATGACCGAAGTACTTGCGCCTGCCGGGCTCACCTCAGCGCAGTGGGGTGTCATCGTCGCGCTCGCCAAATATCCCGGGATTGACCAGCGTCGACTTGCGGAGCGCAGGAGCGTCGATACGAATTCGGCTAGCCGTTTGGTCGACGAACTGGAGGAACTGGCGCTGGTGCAGCGGAAAGTATCCACAGATGATCGGCGCGCGAATGTGCTCCTCCTCACCACCGCCGGAACGGAGAAGTACCAACGCCTGCAGCCGACGCTAATGGCCGCGCAAGACCGGGTGCTAGCACCGCTCGAACAGGCGGAGAAGCGGGTGCTCCTCGATCTGCTGACTCGAGTGGTGAAAGGTAATGAATCGTATGCCCGACCCGGGAACGGACGCCGCCGGCCAGTGCGCAAGTTAGCACCAATAGTGCGCCCCCCCCCTGGCGTTCATGCTGCGCCCCCGCCCACGTCCGTTTCAGAAACCTGAGGAGACTTGCAATGTGCTCGCGCCCGCTTCGTGTGCAACCGACATTTCAATCTGGTGCTACTCCGAGCCCGACAACGCACCTGAGGTGCGCGGCACTGTTATTGGTGGTGAGCGTACTTTCACTGATTCCCGTTGCATTCGCGTGTGCCGAGTCGTGGCCGACCCGGCCCATCCTGATGACCGTCATCGGCACACCTGGTAGCACTCCTGACGTGATCGCACGTGAACTGGGTGAACGCGTAGGCCGTGCGCTCGGACAACCGATCATCATCGAGAATCAGGGTGCCAGCGGTGGTATCGTCGGCATGGATCAAGTTCGCCGTGCGCCCGCTGATGGCTACCGCTTTGCTTTCAGTCACCTCACGGCCATTGTCGTCAATCCGGCCCTTTTCAAGTCCCTGCCGTATGACCCTGTGCGTGACTTCGAACCGGTCTCGCTACTGGTCTCGGGACCGTTCATTCTGGTCGTAACGCCAAAACTGGGTGTGGCGTCATTCGACCAACTGGTGCAACTGGCCAGGACAAAGCCCGGCACGCTGTTCTATGGATCGACCGGCATTGCCACACCCTCGAATATTTTCTTCGAGCAATTCAAGTCAGCGACCCGTATTTCGATAGACGGCGTACCGTTCAAAGGACCTCCGGGTCTGATGCTCGCGCTGCAAACGGATGAAGTACCGTTAGGCATGGAGGGGTATCAAGCGCTGTTACCACTGCTCAGCTCGGGTAAGGTCAGGCCACTTGCAGTGACCGGTGATACGCGAATGGCGGTACTGCCCGATGTGCCGACATTCAAGGAACTTGGTATTCCAGGTATTGGGGTCAGCTGGATGGCGGTACTCGCTCCCAAAGGAACGCCGCCCGCAATCATTACTTCGATGCAAAGGGAGCTGGCACGCGCAGTGACATCGCCCGACCTTCGTCATGCTTACGAGGCGCTTGGTAGACAAGTAATCGCCAGCAGTCCCGACGAACTTGCCGCGCGCATCCGCAGCGAACTTCCCCATTGGCGCGAGGTCATTCGGCGTAGCGGCGTCAAGATTGAGTGAGTCCGCCCACGTGGCGTCTATTTTGATGATGAAGAAACCGGAGTGCATTGCATGGTCCCGTCAAATGCCCCCAGCAAAGCGGCCATCGCTGAAACGCAATTGCCCACGATGCGAATTGGCGAAATTGTTTTGAAAACGTCTCAGTATGCGGAAATGAAGGCTTGGTATCGGACGTTGTTGGGAATTGACCCGTTCGTCGAACATGTGCGCGACGAGGCGAAAGGAATGAACGCTCCGTTCGCCCGGATGTGCTTTTTCCGGCTGTATTTTGAGCATCCTTATCAGGAAATGATCGTGCTTTTCGACGTGCCCGGAACGCGCGATCAGCCGTCCGGCGATCCAGGGCTGCACCATATGCAGTTGCGCAATGCTTCGATCAAAGTCTTGTGCGAACGCTATCGGCGTCTACGTCGCGACGGTGTTACGCCTCACCGCGCGATGGATCACGGCCCCAGCACGAGCTTCTACTACCGAGATCCCGATCACAACATTGTGGAGATTGCAGCGAGCAACTTCGAATCTAGCGAGCAAATGTTGGCAAGTTTCGCGAGCGCGTCATATCTGAGCAACCCTGCGGGCAATGCGGTGGATCCTGATAATTTAGCAACGGTCCACCTCGGTCTTTAGGCTAACAAAGCGACACTCTACGGCTCCACCATGCGTTCAGCAGTTCCAGCAATAGCCGAAAAGCTGGGGTCACATTACAAAACTAAATCGCAGCCATGACGACGTGTTTGAGGGTATCGCGCCACCAATTTGATAACTAGCACAGCCTGCGCATTTAGTTTTGATCTCCCTTGCTCCCAATTCTCAAGCGTCCGCTCATTGGTACGCAAGTGGCGCGCAAAACCGCACGCGACAGATTCATTTTTTCTCGCAACGCTACCAGTTCAAACGACGTGACTTGCGGCGCAGGTTTGACTTCAATGGTGTGTTTGCGTAGCGTGATCTTGCCCTCACGCTCCTGCTTTAGTGCCTCGAAGCCCTCGCTGATTTCGGCGAAGAGATTTCGCTTTTTCATGATGATCTCGCACTCAGTTCAACGTCTAGCATGGCTTTCAGCGCCCTGCGTTCTTTAGGGCTCAAATCGTCTGCTTCGTCTTTGTCGTAGACCGCAAATAGCCAAAACTGCTCGCCACTAAGTCACCAGTAATAGATGATTCGCAGCCCGCCACGCTTACCTTTACCGCGACGCGGATCGCCGCGCAGCAGCTTTCTCAGTCCGCCCGCTCCTTCAATCACGGCACCCGCATCGGGTTTGGATAGCAGGACTGACCACAGCTTCGAGAATGCTTCGTCGTCAACGTAGTCCCCTCGAACGCGAATGAAGGGAGGCTACTCTTTGAAGACTGCTTTCGTTCGCCACGTGCCGGGGTCAGGTTTTGCAATCAAGCAACTTGGAAATCGATACCCGATTCACGTAAGAGTTGAGGCATGCTTAGGCATCGCTCTGGTGCATAGCGTTTCTAGGGCTTTGATCGTAGTGAATTGAAAACCTAGTGCCAATGCATGTGCCCGCGCTGCCTCCGAATAAGCGTGCAAATCGCCTTGGTACTTTTCAAGCAATTGCGCTCGAAGTTCGTGCAGCTCTTCGACGATAGGATCACTCCATTCAGCTTTAGAAGTTTGCGGATTTACACTCATTGCAGGTTCTCCATCATCTCTAGGGGTGAAACCACTTCGGGGAGCCGGTAACCGCGTGCAGCGCAAAGCCCACGCATCACCGGCAATTGCACGGGATTGGCGATGTGTTTGAAATTCCAAGTCATGACAATGTTCACGTTGTGAAAGGCGGCGCACGCGATGTGTAGCGCGTCAAAACGTGCCTTCGGCGGCAAACCACCGCCTAGCAACAAAAAGTCAGCAAGCGCCTCTATCTCAGCGTTGGTGTCGAGCATCGTCAATGGGCGAATCATGTCGATGCGTTGCCTAGCGGCTTCTGGATCGCCCGCGCCGACCTCTTCAATCACATAGGGCGAAATGCAAGCGGTAACTTGATCGCGTTTTGTATTCCACCACTGTGTGGTGACCGCCTGCCACGCGCTCTTGACCGGATCGGCACTGGGGCGCGACGTCAGATAGCTGATTACCGACGATTCTATGTAGACGATTGGTTTCACAGGCGCAGTTTAATGTGAAAAGTTAATGGCAAGACAAAACCACTCTACGCTTGCGCATTGCAGAGTTCACAGCCTGTGCTTCGGCGTTCACACCAAGAACCGATCAGACGGGATGCGATGCAAGGCGCTTTTCGGCGACGCGTACTTAACGTACGCGAGCCGGAAAGCAACGCCGCAGCGCGCCCGTATGGTCGGTTCTTTACATGCCCATGCCGCCCATGTCGCCCATCCCACCCATACCGCCGCCACCACCCATGCCGCCACCGGCTGATTCGTCTTTCGGCGCTTCAGCGATCATGGCTTCGGTCGTGAGCAGCAAGCTCGCTACAGACGCTGCGTTTTGCAGAGCCATGCGCGTTACTTTAGTTGGGTCGAGGATGCCGAGTTCGAGCATGTCGCCGTAGGTGCCGTTGGCTGCGTTGTAGCCGTAGTTACCTTTGCCTGCGAGCACTGCGTTCACAACCACGCTTGGCTCATCGCCGCAGTTGGCAACGATTTCGCGCAGTGGCGATTCAACGGCTTTCATGACGAGCTTGATGCCTGCGTCCTGATCCGCGTTGTCACCTTTAAGGGTGCCAACCGCTTGACGAGCGCGCAACAGTGCTACGCCGCCGCCAGCCACAACGCCTTCTTCAACGGCGGCACGGGTTGCGTGCAGCGCGTCTTCAACGCGGGCTTTTTTCTCTTTCATTTCGACTTCGGTCGCAGCGCCGACTTTGATCAGTGCAACACCGCCGGCCAATTTGGCTACGCGCTCTTGCAGTTTTTCTTTGTCGTAATCAGAGGTGGCTTCTTCGATCTGTTTGCGGATTTGCGCAACACGGCCTTTGATGCCGTCTTCTTTGCCGGAACCGTCGATGATCGTGGTGTTCTCTTTGCCCACTTCAATCTTCTTGGCTTGACCCAGGTCAGCCAAAGTCACGCTCTCAAGTTTGAGACCGACTTCATCAGAGATGACCGTGCCGCCGGTGAGGATGGCGAGGTCTTCGAGCATTGCTTTGCGACGATCACCGAAACCTGGGGCTTTAACAGCAACAGTTTTCAGGATGCCGCGGATGTTGTTGACCACGAGGGTAGCCAGCGCTTCGCCATCGACTTCTTCAGCAATGATGAGCAGCGGACGGCCAGCCTTGGCAACCTGCTCAAGCGTCGGCAGCAGATCGCGAATGTTCGAGATCTTTTTGTCGTGCAACAGGATGTACGGGTTGTCCATCAACGCCAGTTGTTTGTCCGGGTTGTTGATGAAGTACGGGCTGATGTAGCCGCGGTCGAACTGCATGCCTTCGACGACGTCGAGTTCGTTTTCTAACGACTTGCCGTCTTCAACGGTGATCACGCCTTCTTTGCCGACTTTTTCCATGGCGTCAGCAATGATCTTGCCGATCGACTCGTCGCTATTGGCGGAGATCGATCCGACCTGGGCGATTTCCTTGTTGGTCGTGGTGGCTTTCGAGGCTTTTTTCAGCTCGGCGACGATGGCGATGACCGCTTTGTCGATGCCGCGCTTCAGGTCCATCGGGTTCATGCCGGCGGCGACGTACTTGAAGCCTTCGCGAGCAATCGCCTGCGCCAGAACGGTGGCGGTGGTGGTGCCGTCACCAGCGTTGTCGCTGGTTTTGGATGCAACTTCTTTCACGAGCTGCGCGCCCATGTTTTGCAGTTTGTCCTTGAGCTCGATTTCTTTCGCAACCGAGACGCCGTCTTTGGTGACGGTCGGCGCACCGAACGAGCGCTCAAGCACGACGTTACGGCCTTTAGGACCGAGCGTGACTTTAACTGCGTTGGCGAGAATGTTCACGCCTTCGAGCATGCGGGCGCGGGCTTCCCCGCCGAAAACTACTTCTTTAGCTGCCATGATTTGTTACTCCGTAAATGTTAAATTCTTTAAGTGCGCTGCGCGTTGTTCACGCACTGGATCCACGCTTGCGCGAGGATGACGCAGCCGTTTCCAATCGCGCGTCGCTACGCTTTGGCGCTCTTGGACGTCTGCGTCACTTTTGCACCACGGCCATGATGTCGTCTTCGCGCATCACCATCAGCTCGTCGCCGTCAACTTTGACGGTTTGGCCAGCGTATTTGCCGAACAGAACGCGGTCGCCGACTTTCAGGTCGGGCGGGTTCAGTTTGCCGCTGTCGTCACGCTTGCCGGGGCCGACGGCGAGCACTTCACCTTGATCAGGCTTCTCGGTTGCGGTGTCGGGGATTACGATGCCGGAGGCGGTCTTACGCTCTTCCTCAAGACGCTTAACGATCACGCGATCGTGCAGGGGGCGAAGTTTCATTGTCATGAACAGTTCTCCTTGAACTTTTTCTCTGGTTAAACCTTGGAGGTGCCGGTGGTCGCTTTCTGGCTTCCGGGCCGGGCCAGCCACGCGTCTCGGCGTTCGCGGCTGAGATCAACGGGCCGTAGCGAACGCTAATTTCGTAAAGTCCGTGCGGAATTTCCGATTGTTAGCACTCGCCCCTGATGAGTGCTAATTATAGGTCTGGAGTGGAGGCTTTCAAGGGTTTGGGTGGGAAATATTGCAATAGCTTTTGGTTAAAATGGCGTTTTGACAAGGTATAGACAGAATAATCGTCGATAGTCGACTTTATTCGTTTTATACGTTTAAGGCCAGATAAAATGGTCGATTTGTAGAAAAGCTGATTGCATACTGGAGATGCGAAACCGAAAAATTCAAACGAAAAATCGCTCTGCCGTCATCCCGTTGCCGATGAACCACCGCGAACCGTCGCGACGCGTGGGCAACGAGTTGCCCACCCTACGAAAGTCGCTCAGCGCCCACTTTTTTGTGGGAGCGGTTCCACCGCGATAAGTGCAACGCGCGCCGCCCATCGCGGTGGCACCGCTCCCACAGTTCGGGCCGCTCGGTCGCCGCCTCGTGCTACAAACCCACCTCCCGAAACCCGCGAAAAGAAACGCCGTGCAGCTTCCGTCCTTCAAGATGTCCGAAAAATCTCTGTTTGCGGTGTTGCTGCGCTCACCCTGGTGGATCAGTTTTGCGTTGGCGGTGGCCGTGGGCGCGGCCTGCTTCAAATTGTTCCCGGATCGTTTCGCGATTGTGGGTGCGCTGTCGGGCTTGCCGTTTGCCATCATCGGCGGCATGGCGATGTGGAAGCAGCGCGGCATACCGGATCCGGCGCGCATTGAAGAGGCGTTGCAAAAGCTCTCCGCGCTGTCAGCCCGCGATTTCTCCAGCGCGCTTGAAGCAGCGTATGCAAAGGACGGCTACGGGGTTGCCAAGGTAGCGATGAATGGGGCCGATTTGTCAGTGACCAAAGCGGGCCGCACGGCGCTGGTGAACAGCAAACGCTGGAAGGCAGCGACGCATGGCATTGAGCCGTTGCGTGAGCTAGGCGCGGCAATGGAATCGTTGGACGCCAATCAAGGCGTCTACATTGCAGTGAACGCGTTGAGCGACGCGGCGCGCACGTTCGCTTCCAAGAACAGCATCCGGGTGATGCAGCGCACCGAGTTGGCCCTGCTGATGCGGCCTGTGATGCTGAAGAAGTAGTGTTTCTGTCTGTCCCGCCAAGCCGTTAAAAATGATCGCTCGCGCATTGGCGCGCTACGGCTGCAACACCACGCGCCCCACCACGCGCCCGTGAGTCAAATCATCCAGCGCCTGATTCACGGTAGCAAGCGGACGAATGTCGAGCGGAATTGACGGCAGCGTTTCGCGCTGTGCCAACGCCACCAGCTCACGCAAATCATTCAAACCGCCGACGTAGGAGCCGGTGATGGTGATTGATTTCAGCGCGAACATCGGCAGCGGCATTTTGAATTCGCCACCGAACAGGCCGACGATCACCACATGCCCTGTGCGGCGCACAAGATTCACTGCCAGCGACGAGCTCGTCTCCGAGCCGACAAAATCAATCGCCGCCGCGATGTTGCCGCCGCAGGCTTTGCTGATGGTCTTGAACGCATCCGCCATGCCGGGATCGAACGCGAGCGTTGCGCCGTTCGCCAGCGCCACATCACGCTTCGCGGCATCAGGATCGATCGCAACTATTTTTGCTTTTGACGTGGCGGACAACAGCGCCACGCCAGTCATTCCAACGCCGCCACAACCGATCACCGCCACCCACTCATCCGCAGTGGTCGCTGGCACCTTGCGAATCGCGCCAAGTGCGGTGATGCCCGCGCAGGCAAATGTGGCAGCGCGCGCAGGTTCCAGTGCGCCAATCGGCACCAGATAGCGCTCATGCGGCACCCGCACCACGTCGGCATATCCACCCGGCAACTGGATGCCCAGATTTCGTGCCGCTTTCACACACAAATGCTCGTCGCCGGTCTTGCACACAGCGCATTCGCCGCAACCCAACCATGGGTACACAACCACCTGCGCACCGAGCGCCACGTCGGTCACATCCGGGCCAATCTCCACGACTTCGCCGACGATTTCGTGGCCCATCGTGACCGGCAATTTCACGCCAGCGCGCTCAAATGACGACAGCTTGCCGCCCCCCATGTCGAAGCCGCCGGCGAGGATGTGAATGTCGGAATGGCACATCCCGCAATGCGTCACGCGCACCGTCACTTCAAAGCCGGTGGCGGGCGGCAATGCGTCCTCGCGCTGCTCAAGCTCACCACCCCACAGATTAAATGCCCAGCGGTGGGCGCACTGATATTTCATTACATACTCCTTTTTCTATTTGATTGATTTTGGCCCGAATTCTGGCGTGCGGAATTCGAGTGAGCGTTCTTTTTTGGGTGGTGACGATTCGCCAACGATTGTCGTCCTTTTGTAGGAGCGGCCTTGGCCGCGAAGAAGGCGTCGCAAGCAAGCGGGGATCGCGGCCAAGGCCGCTCCTACATTGCGTGAAACGGTGGGCGACGGGCGACCGCAATGCGCGCTAAGATTCCGTGATGAATTCCCCCTCAAAACAGCACCTCACGATTCTCACCGGCGCGTCTCGCGGCATGGGCCTGGCCATGGCGCAGCAGTTGCTGCAACCGGGCGCGACCCTGCTCTGCATTTCGCGCCACACGCAGCCGACGCTGACTGAACTGGTCGACACCATCGACGACGCGACACTCGCGCAATGGACGCTTGACCTAAATGATGGCGCTACCGCCAGCGCGCAACTTAAGCGATGGCTCACGTTGTTTCTCGGCGACGAATTTGCCAGCGCGACGCTGATCAACAACGCCGCTATCGTGCCGAGCATCGCGCCGCTGCGTGACGTGAGCGCCGCTGAAATCGCCACCGTTCTGCGCGTCGGTCTTGAAGCACCGATGCAGCTCACCGCCGCGTTTCTCAACGCGACGTCTCATTGGAGCGGGGCGCGAAAAGTGCTCAATATCTCGTCGGGCAACGGTCGCCGTGCAATGGCGTCGCAAGCCAGCTACAGCGCGGCCAAAGCGGGCATGGATCACTACTCCCGCGTGGTCGCGATTGAAGAAGCGGCCAAGCCCAACGGCGCAAAAATCTGCTCGCTGGCGCCCGGCATCATCGACACCGACATGCAAACGCAATTGCGCGCCGCAGACGCCAACGCGTTCCCCGATCAAAAAGTTTTCATCGACTACAAGAACAGCGGACAACTACTCAGCCCTGAAGCTGCCGCTAAGCGCGTGCTGAGCTATCTCGGGCGTGCCGATTTCGGCGCGAGTCCGGTGGCGGATGTGCGAGATTGATTCAATGAAACGCGCTCACGCTATCGCGTCCATGTTCGTTGGTGCGTCGTTGCTCAGCGCCTGTGCCCAGCTCGTGCTCGCGCCCGAGGCCCGTCGGGAGCATGACAACCGCAATGCCTTTGTTGCCGCGCCGGACGCAACCTTCGCCGCGATTACCAATGCAACCACGGCAACAGATCGCTGGGCTGGCGTGCTCGGTGGCGCGGGCTATCGCATTGAAGTGCCAACAACCAACTGGAATGGCAAGCTCGCGGTATATGCGCACGGCTATGCGGGCACCGGCAACGCGCTCACCGTGCAGGATCCGCATATTCGACGCTACCTGATCGACAGCGGTTTCGCTTGGGCGGCGTCGAGCTACAGCAAAAATTATTACGACGTTCGGGCCGGCGTGGAGGACACCAACGCACTCGTGCTGGCCTTCAACAAAATCGCCGCCGAGAACGGACGCACACTCGCCGCGCCAACGCGCACGTTTCTCTTCGGTCGCTCGATGGGCGGGCATGTCACTGCGGCTGCCATCGAAGACGAGGCGTTTGCCACGGCGCGCAGCAAGGTGCGATACGACGGCGCGCTGCCGATGTGCGGCGTACTGGGCGACACAGCATTGTTTGATTATTTCGCGGCGTTGCAACTGGCCGCACAACAACTGGCAGGTTTGCCCGCAACCAAATTTCCGGCAGCCAATTGGGCGACGCTTGCCGCCGACGTGCGCACCACGCTGTTCAACAGCCCGACGTCTTTCGCCAAGCCCACCGCACAGGGTGCACGCCTGAAAACGATGGTCATGCATTTAACCGGCGGCCCGCGTCCGATCTTTGACCAAGGCTTCAGTAACGACTCGCTACAAAAGGTGGTGTGGGACGGTTTTGGTCGCAGCGGTGACGTGACGGGCATTCTGGCGAGTGGCAAAAACGTAATCGATACCCATGGTATTCGCTATCGCTTTGATGCATCGGACGCTGTGGTCGAGGCATTCAACGCGAGCATCGTTCGCTCAACCGCTGACGCTGACGCGAACCCAATGCGCCACGACGGTGTGCGCTGGATTCCGAAGATCAATGGCGAATTCAAAATTCCGGTGTTGACGCTGCACACGTTGGGCGACATGTACGTGCCGTTCATGATGGAGCAAATTTACCTTCAGCGCGCAACGGCAAAGGGAAACCACGCGAACCTCGTGCAGCGCGCCGTCCGCGCACCGGGGCACTGCGATTTCACAGTAGCCGAGCAAGCCACAGCTTTCGCCGACCTGGTGAAGTGGGTCGAAACAGGCATCAAACCAGCGGGCGACGACGTGCAAACGGCGAGCGTTGTCGCGCAGCTGAACTACGGTTGCGCGCACACCGATGACACGGTGGGCATTGACGATGGCGCGGCGGTTAAAGCGTGGCGGGCTAAGGGCAAATTGCCCGCGTGTCTGGGTGAATAGTTGCAGGCCCAAACTCGGATTCAAAGCGGCCTTTATCGCGGCATTAAAGCGCCGCACTGCCAACACTGCTCAAAGCCACCTTCAACGAGTTCGCCACACCCACAGTGCCAGCGACGCTGCGGAATATTCTGCAAATCATGAAGCACTTCACGCGCCCGCTTTTCTTGTGCTGGCTCGGTAATCCAGATTTCGGGCAGACACTGATCGGGCGGCAAGTCGCCAATACCCCCGCTCAAAAACGTGCGCTGCAAGCGGGTCACAACTCCTTCGCGATTGAGCGCGTCGGCCCACAACGTGGCAATAGCTAAATTGGGAGCTTGCGTGAGGCGCTGCATGGGCGTTGAGCATAGCGCGGTGGCGCTAACGTTTCGCGCAATTTGATGACGTGATTGATAATAGCTTTGTCGTGCAACGCACGATTTAAAAGGGGTTTTTGCGGTTTTCAGCCAAAGTCGACTTTCGGCTTAATAGCGACGGAGCCCCATTAAAATAAGGCTATTAGCAAAAAGCTATCATTTTCCTAGCTACAGTTTGGGATGTGAATCACGCATAATTCACCTCGAAGTCGGCTAGGCAGTCGCCGGTCACGCAAGTGGCGGGAGGAAGGTCCGGGCTCCGAAGAGCAGGGTAACGGTTAATGACCGTCCGTCGTGAGGCGAGGACTAGGGCCACAGAGACGAGCGTATTAAGTTACGGTGAAACGCGGCAACCTCTACCCGGAGCAATATCAAATAGGCATGCGCAGTGAGTGGGCAACCACTCACCCAAGGCGGCTCGTTGGAGCATGCGGGTAGGTAGCTTGAGGCGCGTGGTAACACGCGTCCTAGAGGAATGACTGCCACGGCGCGCGGGTAAAATCAAACGCCGACAGAACCCGGCCTATCGGCCGACTTCACTTTTTTGTTGGCACGCGGCAGGCGCACGGCCCGCCAGTGCTACGTCGGTTTACCGGCGTGCTTGACCACCAGCGCCATCAAGTGCTCATCCTGATAGGGCTTGCCGACATACTCATTCACGCCCAATTCCATCGCATGGTTGCGATGTTTCTCAGCGGTACGTGACGTAATCATGATGATCGGGATATGGCTCTGGCGATTGTCAGCCTTGATGGTTCGGGTGAATTCGAAGCCATCCATTCGGGGCATCTCAATGTCCAGCAAAATTACATCCGGATTGACATCCGAGAGGATTTGTAATGCGTCGAGTCCATCTTTGGCGGTGAGCGCTTTGTAGCCTTCTCGTTCGAGTAAACGAGAGGTGATTTTGCGCACCGTGAGCGAATCGTCCACCACCAAGACAATCGGTATCCGTGCCTCTACGGTCTCGCGTCGGATTGGCGTCACCGTGGCGCTGTGCATTGCGGGCGTCGCCACGATATCGAGCGGCTCAGCGGACGCAACAGGCTCCAGTACCACCGGGGATATTGACGAAGGCGCGGGTAGATCAAGCAACGCGGGTACGCTCGCTACATCGACTATCGGTGTGGCAACAACGGCCTTGTCATCGTGGGTGTCGTCATCTTCGCGGTGCTGTAGCGCTGGCACCAATGGGTGCGCGACAGGCGCAGGCGCTTCCGACACCGGTTCTGCCAGTTTGACCGTGACATCGTGATGCTGTGGCAATGCTTCGTTATTCTGCGACAACAACAAATTAAGCGGGTTAATCAGCAACGCAATGGTGCCGTTGGCCAGCACAGTCAAGCCCGCGAGCCCCGGAACGCGAGCCAACTGCGGGCCATACGGCTTTGCGACCACCTCCTGATTGTTGATGACACGGTCAACCTGAACGGCCGCCATCGCGTCACCCGCACGAAGCACTAAGATCGGTGCCGTACGTTGGGCCACGACGTCGTGCGATATTCGCATCAGGTCACCTAGCGAGCGGAACGAAAGTTCGCGCCCGTCATGGACGAGACGCCCTGACGCTATCGCCACCGCGCGCTCCTTAACGGGCACCTGGCGAACCTGTGCGATGAGTGACGATGGCACACCAAACACAGACTTGCCGACACCCACCAACAACACCTGTGTGACCGCCAGCGTGAGTGGTACCGACAATGTAAACGACGTGCGAACACCTTTGCTGGTGTGAACCTCAACCCGTCCGCCCAGTGCGGCGACCTCGCTACGCACGACGTCCATGCCGACCCCGCGCCCGGCCACAGCTGTCACCTGCTCAGCCGTTGAAAAGCCGGGTTGGAAGATAAGCTCCACCAACTGCCCCTCAGTGGTCGCGTCCTCCGTGGAGATCAGACCGAGAGCGACGGCCCGCGAGTGAACTTTGTCTAGGGGAATGCCGCCGCCGTCGTCAACTAGCGAAATAGCGACCTCATTACCCTGCTGACGCGCGCTCAGTGTGATTTCGCCAATGCCCGGCTTGCCCAGCGCTAGGCGCATCGACTCTGCCTCGATGCCGTGCGCTAGCGCGTTTCGAACCAAATGCTCAAGCACCGGGGCCAACCGCTCAAGCACGCTTCGGTCGATTTCTATGCGCCCACCCTGAATGTCCAGATTGGCGCGTTTGCCGAGTTCTTTTGCGGTCTGCCGCAACACGCGATAGAGCCGATCAGATACGTTGGAGAACGGCACAGTTCGTAGCGTCTGCAAGCGCAACTGCACCGACCTCGACAACCGCGTTTGCGTGAGCAGCGCAATGTCGGCATCAGCCAGATTTTTGAGTAAGCCTTGCTGCACCGTTGCCACGTCGTTCACGCCTTCGGCCAGCCCTCGTGTCAACTCCTGAAAGCGGGTGTAGCGGTCAAATTCGAGAGGGTCAAACTCGGACTCTTGGTCGAGGCGAGATTGGATCTGTGATTCGCCCTGAATTTCGATCTCTCGCAATTGCCCGCGCAATCGAACCACCGACGCCGTGAGATCAAGCAAGCCCGTTTTGAGGCTGCGCATTTCGGCTTCGATGCGTGAGCGGTGAATCGAGATTTCGCCCGCCTCGTCTGCCAGCTGCTCAACTGCGTCGCTACGAACCCGCAAGAACGCGGTACCCGCAGGCTCTCCGACCAACGGCGCAGCCGTTGTGGTGGCGGTCGGGCGGATCGCCAAGCCACGCGCGATCTCGGTCAGCGAACGCGCGGGCGAAGCCACCGTGCCAGCCGCACCGGCAGAGACTGCTATCTGCGTCGCATCGACGGTGTCGCCGGTGGTAGCGTCAACGGGGAATGCCTCGTCAAGCACCTCTGGCTGTGCACGAGAGGTCACATAACGGGGAAGTACCGCATCCTTTTCGCCGCGTGTGAGGCGTTCGAGCAAAAAGGCGATGTCATCAAGATATTCGTCGAAGCTATCAAACACGTTCGGCGCGGGCACGTCGTTCACGTCCAGCAGGCGCGATTCCAAATTGTGCGCGACCTCGCCCAGTCTCATCGCGCCCGCCATGCGAGCGCTACCTTTCAGGGTATGCAGCGTGCGTTTGAGGCCATCCGAATGAATCGGATTGCTAACGTCACCGCGCCACGCGTTGACCTGTGCACCCGCCTTCGGAAACAGCTCTTGCGCCTCTTCAAGAAAGATTGGCAACACCTGCTCGTCAAGGTCATCTCGCACGTCGGCGAGTGGGTCTTCAACGCTGCGATTTTTCAAACGATCTCTGGTGTCGGGCGCGGGCGTGGGTGTGACATTTACCAGCGCGGGCCGAGCGACGAAAACCGACGGCGCTGTCAGTTGCGTGGCCGTAGTGCTGGCCGTCAAACCTGCGGCAGCGACCACCGGCGCAGTTGCGGTTAGCTGCACCAACGCATCGACCGCCGACAATGGCCGAACAGGTTGTGTGTCTGGCACGGACGCCACAGGGAATGGTTGTGGCGACGCGGAAACCGGTGCAATGTCAAGATCAGCAGCAGCGGATGTCGGCGGTGTGACCACGGCCGCAATTGATGTCGCCTCCGCGACCGCGCTGGTCGCAGGCACTTGAATAGGCGAGGAACCTGCGAAATCCAAGTCCGCAATAACCGAGACGCCAGAGGTTTTTTCAGGCACGGCAGGCGCTTCGACATCGACCGCTTCGGTCTCGGACTGCTTCGGACTGCGCGACAAGGCGGCGTGACTACCCACTGGCACCGACGACTGACGCTCGTGCATCAGACTTTCAGCAGTCGCTGCCGCCGAGGCATGAGGCGCGGCAGGCTCTGCGCGAGTTTGCTCGAACAAATCTAGCTCGGCGTCGAGATCGGTGCTACCCGCCCTTGAAATCAGCGCCAGCAATTGCA
Organism: Burkholderiales bacterium; assembly: GCA_031409935.1. Taxonomy (GTDB): domain Bacteria; phylum Pseudomonadota; class Gammaproteobacteria; order Burkholderiales; family Casimicrobiaceae; genus Casimicrobium. The sequence continues at coordinate 17,869 of JANNYE010000046.1, forward strand.
TGCGCGACTGCTCGATATGGCTATGCTCTTCCGGGGTCATCGGCGACCGCGCCTGAAGGCGCAGCGTTGCAGTACGTAGCGCTTGTATAGCCGCCGCGAACACGCCAATCGCGGAGTCCGTCCGTCCCGATCGACGAACAGCCATCAACGCATTTTCCAGTCGGCCAGCGAAATCTCCGATTTCTGGAAAACCGGCGGTGCGATGAATGCCGCATAACGTGTGGCTTGCGCGCACCATCGCGTCGCTCGGTAACAGCTCCGGATCGAACTGCATCAGCGTGAGTTCATAGTCGAGCGTCTGCAAGTGCACGCGTGTTTCGTCGGTCAATATCGAAAATAGCGCTCTCGATACCGAGACACCCAACACGGGTATCTCGTCGCCAGTTTCGGCCAACGCTTGAAATTCGCCACCGGCTCGCATTGGGGTCACGCTCGCGGTTGCGGCTGACACGGAGCCCGCAACGGCCAGCGGGAAGCCTGCCGCTGGCTCTGCTGGTGCATCAAGCGCGAGCGACTGCATGGCTCGCTCTAGTAGCGCATCTAGCTCCATCGCCTCGACGCTTGCCGAAGATGGCGTCTCATCGACTGCGCGCGGCGCTTCCAGCAATTCCATGAAGTCTTGAGTAACCACTGGCGTGGTTACTCCATCATGAGGTGGCATGGCCGCACCTTGCGAACGCGGGGCGCACTGCTCGATAAGCTCATCGAGCGCCGCAACATCGAGCGCCATCGGTTGCTGCTTGCGAAGCGCCTCGACCCAGATGTCGAAGTTATCGATTGCCACGGCAATCAGCTTGATCTCGGGCTCATTGACCGGACGCTCTGACTCAAGCGCGCGATTGAGTACGCCCTCGACGCGCCACGCGAGCTCAGCGAGAGAAACCTGACCCACCATGCGCCCGCTGCCCTTGAGCGTGTGGAACGCGCGCCGCAGGTCGATGAGCGGTTCACGACGATCATGATGAACTAGCAGTTCTGCATGTTGGGCGCGCATTGCCGCGATGACTTCAACGGCTTCTTCGACAAAAATCTCGAGCAGCGCAGTGTCCTGTTCGTCTTGGCGAGACTCAACCAGACGCGAAGTTTCTGACGACGTGGGTGGAACACCCACGTTGCCGCCAACCACATTGGCGACAGCGGCCGACAAGGCGGTGCTCGATGTGTCGGCGCGATCAAGCAGACGCAGCGCCTCGGTGGACGCCTCAGAAAGCCCAGAATCAGACAGCAATTCAGCGTCTTGCCGCACCCCCTGCAATGTAGTCCTGAGCGTGTCGCGAAGTTCGCTCCGCTCCGGCTCGTTGCTGACCGCCAGCGCAAGCGGTCGCAGCTTTCGTTGCCGTTCGGCTATCGACGCCTCAACACTGTTGTCACTATCCGTTGACTGCGACGCGACTTCGCCACGGAGGCGCCGCGAGAGCCCGATGAGTATCGCTTCGGCATCTTGCTCGCGGCGTTCGCGGACGTCAACGTAGAAGCTGAGCCCAGCGAGCACGTCGGCCAATGAATCAATTTCGGGCGTGCTGATTGTCTCGTCGCGACGAACCAGATTGATCAATCGATCAGACGTGTCGGTCAACAATTCGTTCGCGCCATCCCATCCGAGCATGCGCATCGCACCGGATACCTGACCCAACAACGCCGGAACGGCCTTAAGCTCATCAACCGCCAGCCGATCCCTGAACACAGCGTCCAACGCCTGTTCGACTAGCCGCATGTTGCTGCGTATTTCGCGCGCCACTTGAGAAATCGTTTGCTTCTCTTGCGCGAGACGGGTCAAGGAATTGGCCTCAATTTCCGCACGAAGCTCGGCAGGAATAGGTGCGTTTGAGGCCGCATAGGCCAATCTCTGTACTGCGCGATCTACCTGATTACGGAAAGATGCAGGCAGCGCAGCAATGTGTTCCAGCGCGGTTTCAAGCAAAATTAAACTAGTGGCGAACTCGATCGAAAGATCGTCTCCAATTGACTTGCTGTCGGTAACCGAAGCCGCAGCCTCTGCGATGCTGTGCCCGAGACTCGAGAAGTCCGGCATTTGCAACGCATCACACGCAGCGGGCAATTCGGCCACGCCTTCACGAAGCCGCGCCAAAGCGTTCCTTCGGCCCGAACTCAGGCTTGTCCAAGCGTCCTTGCAGCGTCGAACAATGGTGTCGAGTGAATCGATTGCGGGTTGCAGTGTTACGACATCGATTTCTCGCGGGATGCGCTTCGGCACCAATACTCCGAGATCGTATAGCGCTTTAACCGCATCCACACGTGGGTTGCCAACTTGGGCTCGCGCGATGTGATACAAAACCTCGCGTCTCAGTCGGTCTGCAACGCGGGTAGAGCCTTCCACAAACCGGCGCACCTGCAAATCAACCCGCGCCATGAGTTGCTTAAGCGCCGTTGACGGCTCGAGTAATCCCGAGTGCGTTGCCTCAAGCAACGCGTGGGTCGCCCACCAAAATGACCGCTGCGACGGCAATGGGTAGGCGGCTTCAATCGCGCTAATCGCCGCACGCATTTGATCCAAGCCGGTCTCGTTACCGCGCAGCCACAGCAGCAATCCTTGCTGAAAGTCACGCCTTTGGCGTAACAAGAAGGCGGGCATCCGAGACGGCTCAGGCGGATCAGCGTTAATTATTTTTGCAGGTCGGCGCGACAAGTCGGGGAAAAATAAATCTGCCGGACCAAATTTGGATCGACGAAGCTTGCCCAGCGAAAGATATTCTGAAATAAATTTCAGCGGCACGGGTGGTGATCCGCTTGCCATTTCCTTCAAATGCGCCAACAAACGCCGACACCCTCGGTCAATCAGGTCGAGCGCCTCGGAAGGAACGCTTTCAACGTCTGAGGCAAAGTGCTTCTCAAACTCTTGCACCAGAACCGCTAATCCTTCGATCCCAACCAGCTCAAATGCGCCGGAAACTTGATGAAGATCGGTTCGAATGGCGCCACGCAGCTCTGAGGTAGGCGACGTACGCAATGCCTCAATCGCCGTCAGCGCACGAAAAAGCGCGCTGTCAATTTCCGCCTTTACCCAGGTAATGGGGCCGCTGTCGAGCTCTAGCGGAATATCAATCGCCACAGTGTTCCCACTCCCGCCTGGTTACACCTTGAAGCCCGCGACGGAGCCGCGCAGCGTTTGTGCCAATCGTCCCAACTCTTCAATGGACACGTTGGTTTGTTGTGTGCCACGTGAGGTTTCCTCGGTCACTGCGAGAATGTCCTGCATGCCGCGCGTCACCTCAGAAACCGACGTGGACTGGGTTTGCGTCTGCGCCGAAATGTTTCCGACGAGGCCCGCGAGGTCGCGTGAAACGCGGCTGATCTCCGACAGTGCCTGACCAGCGGCATCAGACAATCGGGTTCCCTCCACCACGCCTTGGGTTGTCTTTTCCATCGCGTTCACAGCATCCTGAGTGTCGGTTTGAATGGCGCGAACCAGCGCTTCGATTTGCTTGGTTGCCTCGCCCGAGCGTTCCGCTAGTCGTTGCACCTCTTCGGCAACCACGGTGAAACCCCGGCCTGCATCACCTGCGGACGCCGCCTGAATGGCGGCATTGAGGGCGAGCACGTTGGTTTGTTCTGTGATGTCGGAAATCAACTCAACGATTTCGCCAATTTCCTGCGAGCTCTCGCCCAGTCGCTTAATCCTCTTGGAGCTTTCCTGAATTTGTGCGCGGATCTCATTCATGCCAGCGATCTGGTTTTGTACCGCCGTGGCTCCCAATTCCGCAGCACTCAACGACTGCTGCGCAACCTTGGCTCCCTGCGTTGCAGATTCGGACACGTCGTTGATTGATTGCGCCATCTGCAAAACCAGCGCGCTTGACCGCTGAATTTCGCCAGACTGCCGCTGCGAGGCTTGGTACAGACGTTGCGAAATGGCCTGCGCAGCCTGCGTCGCCCCTGCAACCTCACCGGTTGTGGTGTTAATGTCGGACACGACTTTGCGCAATTCGTCAACAGTGAAATTGATCGAGTCTGCGATGGCACCGGTGACATCTTCAGTCACGCTGGCCTTGACCGTCAAGTCGCCGTCGGCAAGAGTACCCATTTCGTTGAGCAAGCGCAAAATGGCTTCCTGATTACGTTGGTTTTCTCGTTCGTTTTCAGCGGCCCGCACTCGCGCTTCATTTAAAAAAAGATAACCCAACGCAGCGCCCAGTAGGAGGGAAAGCAAACCCAGCGCAGCGGCTGAACCCAAGGCCAGGTTTGCGGCGTTGCCCGCACCCTCATACGACGTGGAAAGCGCTTTTGCACCCGCCATTAGTGGCTCTGCTTCAGTGGCTATGACCTTTGCCGCTTGCTTTCCAGCCAACAGTCTGGGCATCGCCCGAAGCACCTCAACAAGGCGTCGCTCAGTCTCTTGAAATCGAGCGCCAAGCTCGGTTAGCGTTTGTCGCGCCTCACCGTCGCGAATTGCGTTGACTCGAAGCGCTTCGCTGCCTTGCACCAGCCCATTCACAATGTCGCGAAACGTTGCCGTGTCCTTACCCAGCAGGAAAGCCACATCTGAGTCCACTTCGTCGCCGATGAGGGCGTTTGCGTTCTTTGCGATTCGCTGCGTCAACATCACCAAATTGTTAGCCAATGCGATCTCTCGACCGCTTGCATTTGATAACTGGGTGGCCAGTTGCTCTGCCAGTTCCAGCAGACCCTGATTACCCTGATTCACATTGCTCACGGCTTGAGACAGAGAGGTGAGAATGCCGCGTGCGGCTACCAGTTCGTCGACTTTTCCATCAACGACTGTCCACCGCTTTTCGAGATCAGTCACCGCGCTACGAACCGCATCGGACTGGGGCTCGCTAACTGTGACGCCGCGATACTCACCGCCGGTGGAGAGTGCCTTGAGATTGCCCCGGAACTGCTCACGGCTCGACTGAAGCACATCAAACCCGGTTGCCCCGCCCATTTCTGACTGAGCGCCGCCACGCGCTAGTCGTTGAGCAAGCATTTGCATTTCAGTGGCCGCTGCCACTTGAGCTGAATTTTTTCGCGCTTCATACGCGTACAGACCAAACAGGATCAGCATGAGCACGAAAGAAATAACCAACGCAGCGGCCAAGTACTGAAACTGTTTGGCGGTAGACAAGTGGCCAATCAACGGCAGCTGCTTGACGGCTTTGCCACCGCGCGCTGCAGCGCGCAATTGCTCGACCACGGACACCGCCCGCGTCGGATCATAGGCACTCACCATCCCCGTATCGCTGGCCAATGGTGCAGCCGCCACCGTCGGAAGATCCGACGTGTTGCCCCCCTTACCTTTGAAGACGTTCCCCAGCTTTAGCTTCATAGCGCCCACCCCTCTTTATTTTTAGCGAACAACTTGCAGAAAATCTGCGTCCGACGCGAGCTTCTCAAGATCCACCTCAATCCATCCCACACCATCCCGATCAAGCCAAGAGGCATGCTCCCAAGCTCGCCGAAGCGACGTCGTGTTTGGTTTCATTTCGTCTAGCAACCGCAAGCCCACGACCCTTGTCACCACCAGCCCAGCGCGGACTTTGGCCAATCGTTGGCCTAACAAGATCAGGCGTTTGGCGCCGATGTCTGACGGCGCATGAAGGCCAAGCCAATCGGCAAAATCGCTAACTGCATACAAGGTGCCGCGGACATTCGCCACGCCCGTGAACCAGTGCTGAGTCAGCGGCACTGACGTTATCTGTCCGACCGGAGCCACCTCGGAGATATCGTCGAGATTCAACAAATAACCGCGATCACCGACCCGCACTGCGAGGCGCGACTGTCGTTGTGGCAATTCTGCAGCCAACCGCAATCGTTGCGCCAGCGCCTGTTGAAAATCGCGTAGGCGGTTGCGGTCACGCGCCATAAATAGTCCCAGCGGCGGCGTGATTCAGTTGAATGCCAATTCGCATTCCCAACGAGTCAATATCGTTGACTTGACTGTCTGGCACGCATCGAACTATTGACATCACTCGACCTTAGTTCAGACGATTAATTTTTTCGAGCAAATCGTTCGCGAGTACGGGTTTCACAACATAGTCGCGAGCCCCTTGACGCAAGCCCCAAATTTTGTCGGTCTCCTGATTTTTTGTTGTGCAAATGATGACCGGTATGTGTTTTGTTGCGTCGTCTCGCGCAATGACGCGAGTAGCCTGAAACCCATTTAGACCGGGCATGACCACGTCCATCAATATGAGATCGGGCAACAGCAATTTTGATTGCGCTACGGCCTCTTCGCCGCTGTCGCAAGTGTTCACCTCGAACCCTGCTTTACGCAGAATTTCTGAAATTGCATGACGCTCGGTGGGCGAATCGTCCACCACCAAAACTCTTTTTACGGACATACGATTTCCTACTTAATCTTCTCGGTGAGTTGCAAACGCCGCAACCGCCGAAATCAAACTTTCCTTGGAAAATGGCTTAGTCAGATATTGATCAGATCCAACTACCCGCCCTCTCGCGCGATCAAATAAGCCATCTTTTGACGACAGCATCACCACCGGTGTCGATTTGAACTTTGCATTCTTTTTTATCAGAGCGCAGGTCAGATAGCCATCAAGACGCGGCATCATGATGTCAACAAAAATAACGTCAGGGCGATGGTCTGCTATTTTCGCGAGAGCGTCGAACCCGTCCTCAGCAAGAATCACTTTGCATCCAGCTTGCAACAAAAATATTTCCGCGCTCCGGCGAATGGTGTTGCTGTCATCTATGACCATGACCTTAAGGCCATCCATCGCGGAATTTGTCGCATTAAGCGCTGTCATGCGTCAGTCAATCCTACAGGGGGGGTGGAAAAGAACATTGTCATGTAGTTTGACATGCCCAGCGCATTTTTGCGCGGCGCATTCTGTTTTTTTTTGCTGTTTGTGCTTCGACGGGACTTCACACGACAAAACTCTTCGCTATCAGGTGGCGAAGCGGGCTTTTTTCTATTCGGCCCTGCTTGCATCTTGATTGAGTCCTAAAAAAAATTTGTACGCCACGTTTTCCGTTTCTTCAATCCACGCATAACCCGATGCCGCAATTTGGCTCAGAAAGTTATCAAACCGACATTTGTCCTGGTCTGGCACCTGGAGTCCCGCAAGCACGCGGCCAACATCCGCGCCATGATTTCGATAATGAAACAACGTGACATTCCAGCTATCGTCCATGGCGCGCAAAAATTGTGAAAGCGCACCTGATCGCTCTGGAAAGTCAAACCGAAACATGCGCTCCCCGAGCGCCGCTGGGGCGTGGCCCCCAACAAGGTGGCGAACATGAAGTTTTGCCATCTCATTATCTGTCAGGTCGGTTGCTGCGATGCCGGCCTGCTTGAAAGCCGTGATCAAGGATCGGATTTCCCCTTTATTTGCGACCTCGACACCGACAAAAACGTGCGCCGTTGCGCCGCCGGCAAAGCGATAGTTGAATTCCGTTACGGATCTCGGACCAAGCACGTCGCAAAACGTCCTGAAACTGCCGGGCTTCTCAGGCAGCGTTACTGCCAGAACTGCCTCGCGGCACTCTCCGACTACAGCTCGTTCAGCCACGTATCGAAGCCGATCAAAATTCATGTTAGACCCACAGGCCACAGCGACAAATGTCTTGTCGCGACTGCGGTGTTTAGCCGCGTATTTCTTGAGGCCTGCGATAGCCGCGGCACCCGCGGGCTCTAGAATTGATCGACAATCTGTGTAAACGTCTTTGATCGCCGCGCAGATTTCATCGTTAGTGACCAGCACCGAATCGTCCACGAATTCCTGGCACAGCCGAAAGGTCTCAGCACCCACCTGCTTGACGGCAATGGCGTCAGCAAACAAGCCCACCGAGGTGAGTTTGACACGCTCGCCAACACGCAAAGAATCGACCATTGCGGACGAATCGACGGGTTGCACGGCGATGATTTTGGTGCGAGGACGAACGGCTTTCACGTAAGCGGCGATACCCGCTATGAGGCCGCCGCCGCCGACCGCTACGAAAATTGCGTCGATCCGCCCTTGATGCTGACGCAAAATCTCCATACCAATGGTTCCCTGACCGGCAATCACATCCGGGTCGTCGTACGGGGGGATGAATGCCTTTTTTTGCGCCTTTACCAGTGTCTGCGCATACTCATACGAATCGGAATAAGACTCCCCGTGCAACACCACTTTTGCACCGCGCGCGCGCACCGCATCGATCTTTATGGCCGGTGTAGTGCTTGGCATCACAATCGTCGCCTCTACCCCTAGCTTTTGCGCAGCCAGCGCAACGCCTTGCGCGTGGTTACCGCTACTTGCCGTCACCACCCCCGCCTTCAACTGTTTGCTGGACAGGTTTGCCATTTTGTTGTACGCGCCTCGCAACTTGAATGAGAACACGGGCTGCTCGTCTTCGCGTTTGATAAGCACCGTATTTCCGATTCGCTGCGAAAGCAGTTCGGCGTTCATCAGCGATGTCTCGATGGCGACGTCGTAAACCTTTGCGTTCAAAATTCGGGTCAAATAATCCAAGATATTTTCCTAATCAATTTCCTGTTCAAATTCACGAATCCGAAATGGAATCAATCGGGGATAGATGCGCGTCGGCAGTAAACATAAAACTCTGGTGCTCGCGCGTAGTTAGCGCCAAAAGAGCCTGTTGCGAAAGTGTGGTGCATGACGCTACAGCGGTTCTAGCGGCTTGGCGCGTTGCGACCTCTACCGAGCCGCAACGCAGTAAACGTGAATCGAAGCGCGACTTAGGAAGGCGGAAATTGCAAACATACCGTTTTTGACGGTACTTTGCTAGTTTCCGCGTACTTTAGCGCCGCCGCTTCTTCACCACTGCGGCTTTGCCGCGCTTGCCCTTGACGCCTTTTTTGGCGATAGCCTTTGGCTTGGGCAGGGCGAGCACTTCGCCGGTTTCGATCCAAGTCTTTACGCGTTGAGCGTCGCCGAGGCGCGAAAATTTTCCGACGGAATCGAGCAGCACTAGCACCACCGGGCGCTGCGCAATTTGCGCGAACATCACCACACAGCGACCCGCTTCGCGGATGAATCCGGTTTTTTGCAGGCTGATGTTCCAGCCGTCAGATTTCACCAGCGCATTCGAGTTGTTGTAATGCAGTGTTTGCCCGGTCGCAGGAATTTGCACGTATTGATCCGCTTGTGTGCTGTATTCGCGGATCAGCGGGTAGCGCTGTGCGGCCTGCACCAGCACGCCGAGATCGCGCGCGGTGGATACGTTTTCGGGCGACAGGCCGCTGGTGTCAACGTAGCGTGTGTTGACCATGCCCAGCGCCTTCGCTTTGGCGTTCATGTCGGCAACGGCGGCAGTGAGGCCGCCCGGATAAAAACGACCCAACGCGCTTGCCGCGCGATTTTCTGAGGACATCAGCGACAGTTGCAACATTTCGCGACGAGACAGTTCGCTGCCGATGGCTAGCCGTGAACGGCTGGCTTTCAAAAAGTCGAGATCAGCCACGTCCACGGTGAGCAGCTGATCAAGATTTTGCTGCGCATCGAGCACCACCACGGCGGTCATCAGCTTGGTGATGCTGGCAATCGGGGTGATGGTGTTGGCGTTCTTGGCGAAGATCGGCTCGCCTGATTTGGCGTCAAGAATCAGCGCGGCCTGCGACAAAAGATTCGGCCCCTGCGCGAAAGCAAAGTTGCCTGCCAGCAAAAGCTGAACAAAAACAAGGGGTAAGAGGCGAAACTTCATGATCGAAGCGAATTGTACTGCCGTTACTTCTATAAGTCGCGAATCAATCAACCTTTGCGCCGCTTTCTTTCACGATCCGCGCGTACTTCGGTATTTCCTTACCGATAAATGCCCTGAACTCCTCCGGCGTGTTGGCGGCGGGCTCGGCGCCGGACGCCAGCCATTTTTCGCGCAAGTCAGGCGCGGCGAGCGCTTTGCCGACCTCTATCGACAACCGCTTGACCAGCTCCGGCGGCGTGCCTGCGGGCGCGAACAGACCCCACCAGGTGAACACGTCGAAGTCTCTGATGCCCGCTTCGCCCATCGTCGGCAAATCCGGCGCGAGCGCGCTGCGTTGCGGCGTGGTGACGGCGAACGCCTTGAGCTTGCCCGCCTTAATTTGTGGCAGGCTGGAAGCCATATTGTCGAACATCATTTGCACTTGGCCACCCAACAAATCGGTCATCGCCGGGCCGCCGCCTTTGTACGGCACGTGGGTGATCGGCGCGCCCGTTTGCAGCTTGAAAAGCTCGCAGGCAAGATGCCCGGCACTGCCGTTGCTACCGCTCGCGCAGTTGACTTTGCCGCTCGCTTTGGCAGCGCTCACAATACCCGCCACGTCCGTTGCGAGCAACGCGACAGGGTTGGTAACCAGCACGTTCGGCGTTGTTACCACGAGCGAAATAGGCGCGAAATCTTTGACCGCGTCGAAAGGCATTTTGGCGAATAGCGCAGGGTTCACCGCGTGGGTCGAAAGCGCGCCCATGCCTAGGGTGTAGCCGTCGGCTGGGGACTTCGCCACGGCATCCATGCCGATGTTGCCCCCGGCACCCGGACGGTTATCAACGACTACTTGTTGGCCGAGTTGTTCGGACAGTTTTTGCGCAAGGGCACGGGATGTCACGTCCACCGACCCACCCGCCGGAAACGGCACGACTAGCCGGATAGGTTTGTTCGGGTAGGCGGCCTGCGCGTTGAGGCCTAACGCAATTGCGGAAGCGCAAAAGCCAACGGCGATGCGGGTTGCGAGACGGGCGTACAAGAAATTCATAGGATTCATCGGTTGTGCGTTAGCGGCGGATGATACGAAACTGGACGCTTCTTACGCCGCAGCAGCGGCGCATAATTGCGAGTTATTCGAGATGTTTCTTAGGCGTGTTGCGTGTCATGAAAAAAACAATTTACGGCGTGGTGGTGGCGGTACTGGGGGCTGTGCTGGGCGCGGGGGCGATGTTCTTGTTCGGCCTAGGCAAACCTGCCCAGCCCACGCCGCCCGCGGCGGCTGCCCCTGCCGCGGGCGGCGCTGTCATCAGCACCGCGCCTGCGGCAGGGGGTGCAGCTCCAGCAGCGACAGCCAGCGCAGCAACGGGCGCGGCAAGAAGCGGCGACGCGGGCCCACCTGCCGGCGCGGGCGCTGGTGCGGGAGCAGCGCCTGCTGCGGGCACTAAAGGCCCCGGCGGGGGTGGCTCGCCGGTCGAGCTGGGTAAGCCCGAAAAGCTGAGTTGGCCTAAAAGCGTGACCGCGCTGGGCAGCTTGCGCTCGGACGAATCGGTGATCGTTCGCGCCGAGCAGTCGGGCCGCATCACCGCGCTTAACTTCAAAGAAGGGCAACCGGTGAAGGCCGGGCAAATGCTGGTGCAGCTCGATGACTCGGTCGCTCGCGCGGAGCTTGAGCAGGCTCGCGCCAATCAGAAGCTCGGCAAAGCCAAATTTGACCGCGCCGCCGAGCTAAAAGAGCGCAACTTTATTTCTGGGCAAGCCAAAGATGAGGCCGAAAACGTGATGCGCGTGGCAGACGCCACGGTGTCGCTCGCTGAGGCGAAGCTCACCAAGCTCACCATCAAAGCGCCGTTCTCCGGCACCGCTGGGTTGCGCACGGCGAGCTTGGGCGATTATGTGAAAGATGGTCAGGACATTGTGAACCTTGAAAAGACCGATCTGATAAAGGTGGATTTCAAAGTGCCGGAGTTGTTTCAGTCAAAAATTGCCGTGGGGCAGTCTCTGTCGGTTGCGCTTGATGCACTGCCGGGGCAGACTTTCACCGGCAAGGTTTACGCGTTGAACCCGCAGCTCGACACCGCAGGCCGCGCCGTGGTGCTGCGTGCGCAAATGGACAATAGCCGCCGCGTGCTGAAGCCTGGCATGTTTGCCCGAGTCCGCCTGACGCTCGCTGAAACGGGAGATGCGGTGGTGGTGCCCGAGCAGGCGGTGGCCATGCAGGGCGAAGATCAGGTGATGTTCAAGGTGGTTGATGGCCGTGCCATGCGTACCAAGGTGGAGGTTGGGCAGCGGCGCGATGGCAAGGTGGAAATTGTTGAAGGCATTGGTGCCAACGACACCATCGTGGTGGTGGGCTGGCAGCGCTTACGTGACGGTGCGGCGGTGCGCGCGGCGGGTGGCGCGCCGGGAGGTGCGGGTAAGCCTGTCGCGGCGGACGGCAAGGTTCCGATGCCGGTGGTGGAGAAAAAGGGTTAGCCGTCGTGGCACATCTAGCTATCCCTTTGATGTCTGGGGCCTACGCTGGGTTGGCAAAAAATAAAGCAACATTTCTTCTAGAGCGCCGTTTTATGCGGGCTAAACCGTATATTTTGCTTAAAGTCGATATCTTACTTTTTCTCCGCTAAGCCCCTTTGCAGCGGGCGTTGTAGCAAAAAGCTGAACTTTGTAATTTCGGCGATTCTTACTTTTGGAATTTGGAGACGAGCCCATGAATTTCTTCGATCTCTGCATTAAGCGCCCGGTGCTCGCCACCGTGCTGTCGCTGGTGGTGGTGTTGCTGGGTCTCATCGGTTATCAGCGCTTATCGGTGCGCGAATATCCTCGCATTGATGAGCCTATCGTGAGCGTGAGCACCAACTATAAGGGTGCCTCACCGGAGGTGATTGAGTCGCAAATCACCAAAACGCTTGAGGATTCGCTCTCGGGCATTGAGGGCGTGAGCCTCATCACGTCGAACTCGCGCTCCGAGCGCAGCGACATAACGGTCACCTTCAAAATCACCAAAGATCCCGACGTCGGCGCGGCTGAGGTGCGCGACAAAGTGGCTCGCGTTCGCGCGCGCTTGCCTGACGCGGCTGATGAGCCGGTGATCGCCAAGGTGGATGCCGATGCGTCCCCCGTCATGTGGTTTGCGCTGACCTCCGACAAGCACACGCAGTTGCAGCTCTCCGACACAGTTAATCGGTTGATCAAGCCGCGCATGCTGGTGCTGCCCGGTGCCGCCGACTTGCGTATTTTTGGCGAACGAAAAACGTCAATGCGCATTTACATCGAGCCTGCAAAACTCGCCGCATATCGACTGACAGTGGCGGATGTGGAAGCGGCGCTGCGCTCGCAAAATGTGGAAATTCCGGCCGGTCGCATCGAGAGCCGTCTGCGCGAATTCAACGTGTTAGCGCAAACCGATCTGCAAACGCCCGAGGAATTCGGCGCCATCGCGGTGGCTCAATCAGGCGGCTTCTCCATCCGGCTGCGCGACGTGGCTAAAGTGGTGATCGCTGCGGCGGAGGAGCGTGGTTTTCAACGCTTTATGGGCAAAACGGCGGTGGGTTTCGGCATCATTCGCCAGTCCACCGGCAACCCGCTGGATCTCTCCCGAGCGGCCATTGCCGAAATTCCCAAGATTCAGGAATCGCTGCCCAAGGGCATGCAGATAGAGCTGAATTACGACAGCTCGGTGTTCATCGCCGAGTCCATCAAGGCGGTGTTTTCAACCATTGGTGAAGCCGTGATTCTGGTGGCATTGGTGATCTTCTTTTTCTTGCGCAGTTTCCGCGCAACGATCATTCCGTTGGTCACTATCCCGGTGTCGCTCACAGGCGCGTTTTTCGTGATGTACGCCTTTGGTTTCACCATCAACACGCTCACGCTGTTGGCAATGGTGCTGGCGGTGGGTCTGGTGGTGGATGACGCCATCGTGGTGCTCGAAAATATTTATCGCAATATTGAAAATGGAATGGGCCGCGTGCAAGCGGCGCTCGTAGGCACCCGCGAAATCGGCTTTGCCGTGGTCGCCATGACGCTCACGCTGGCAGCGGTTTTCGCGCCGCTGGCGTTCGCGACTGGCCGCACCGGACGGTTGTTCATCGAGTTTGCGCTGGCGCTGGCGGGTGCCGTGGTGGTGTCGGGTTTTGTGGCGTTGACCCTGTCGCCGATGATGTGCTCGGTACTGCTCAAGCACCAGCCCAAACACTCGAAAATTTACAACTGGATCGAGCGTGGTTTTGACGCCATGACGCGCGGCTACAAGCGGCTTCTGAATGTCGCGCTCGACAATCGGCTGATCGTGGTGCTGATCATGCTGATCGTCGCAGGTGCTGCGGCGGTGCTGTTCAAATCGATCAAAACTGAGCTCTCGCCGCTGGAAGATCGCGGTGTGATTTTCGGCTCCGTGTCCGCGCCTGAAGGCTCCACGTCGGATTACCTGATGAAGTACGTGCAACAAGTGGAAGGCATCTACAAAACGCTGCCCGAAATGCAGGCCTATGGCGGCAACGGCGGCTTTCCGAATGTCTCCGATGGTCTTGCCATTTTGCGGCTGAAAGACTGGAAAGATCGAACGCGCTCTCAAGGTGATGTCGCCAAAGAATTGTTCCCAAAATTTCAGGGCATCGCCGGGGTGCAGGCCTTTCCGGTGCAACCGGGATCACTCGGGGGCAACTTTCGTTCCAAACCCGTTGAATTTGTGATGCTGGCAGCCGTGCCTTACGAGCAGATGCAGGGCTTTGTGCAACGCATGCAAGCCGAGATGCAGAAGAACCCCGGCTTCGTCAATATCGACACCGATTTGCGCATGAACACGCCTGAGCTGCGCGTGCGCGTCAATCGTGACAAAGTGGTCGACGTCGGAGCCAACATCGATGTGGTCGGCCGCACGCTGGAGACGATGCTCGGTGGCCGTCTGGTCACTCGCTTCAAGCAGGACGGTGAGCAATATGACGTCATCGTACAGGTCGCGCGCGATGGTCGTGATTCACCCGAGCGAATCAGCGAAATCAACGTGAGGAATCGCGCGGGCGACATGGTGCCGCTGTCGAATCTGGTGACCGTGCGCGAAGGGGTGAGCCCGCGCGGCATCGCCCACTTCCAGCGAGTGCGTGCCGCGACCGTGAACGCCAACCTCGCCCCGGGCTACACCCAGGGCGACGCGCTGGCATTTATGGCGGACACCGCCAAGCGAGTGCTGCCTAGCACGGTGCAAACCGATCTTCAGGGGCAGGCACGCGAGTTCCGCGACTCATCAAACGACATCTACTTTGTTTTCGCCTTGGCGCTTGGCTTTATTTATTTGGTGCTTGCCGCGCAGTTCGAGAGTTTTGTCGACCCATTCATCATCATGCTCACGGTGCCGCTGTCGATGACTGGCGCACTGCTGGCGCTGACCCTGACCGGCAATACGCTCAATATTTACAGCCAGATCGGACTCATTACGCTGGTTGGACTCATCACCAAGCACGGTATTTTGCTGGTTGAATTTGCCAATCAATTGCGCGATCGGGGGCGCCCCATTCGCGAGGCTGTGATTGAGGCCGCAGTGCTGCGGCTACGCCCGATTTTGATGACTACCGGCGCGATGGTGCTCGGTGCAATTCCACTTGCACGGGCCGTGGGCGCGGGTGCCGAAAGCCGTCAAGTGATCGGCTGGGTGATCGTGGGTGGCATGACGCTGGGTACAGTACTCACGCTGTTTGTGGTGCCCACGGCTTACACCATGTTTGCACGCGCCGGGCGGGGTGCTCGCGAGCGCGAGGTTGAGCAGGCCGAGCTACTCACGCAGCAACACGCCCAGCCGGTGGCGGGCGAGTAGTCGCGAAGCGACGTCCCGCCGATGGTTCAGCGGTATCATGTAATGCATGAGCGCAGGCACGTCGATCAGAAAATTAGGCTCGCTGGAAGGCGGTATCTACCGCGCGTTGATGCTGCGCGGTTACAGCGAACACGACACCGCCTTCACCTCAACCTTCGAGGAGCGCGCCGGCAAGACGATTGACTGGTGGACGCGACGCCTGCAAGACCCCACCAGCGCAACGCTGGGCGCGTTTGATGCTGCGGGCTCGCTGATTGGCACAGTCCGCCTTGAAGCGTTTCAGCGCGCGCGCGAGCGGCACAAAATTCAGCTCACCGCGATGTATGTGATGAAAGACTACGCGGGGCACGGCGTCGGTCATCGGTTGCTTGAACACGCGCTGATCGAAGCGCGCAAATTTCCGCTCGCCGAGCTGGTTAATCTCACCGTCACCGCCGACAATTTGACGGCGGTTCGTCTGTATTCAAATTTGGGCTTTCAAGTTTTCGGACGCGAAACGCGCGCTATAAAAGCACCGGGTGGTTATCTGGATAAGCTGCATATGTGGCGACCCGCGACTGCGGATTATCTGGTGCCAAGTTAGAGAGAAATACTGCGTCCACCGTCGACGTTTATCGTCTGTCCGGTCACGAAATTCGCGTCGCACACCAGATACTTCACGGCCTCGGCAATTTGCGCTACGCCGCCTTCGCGTTTGAGCGGTACGTGATCGAGAATTCGCTCTCGTTCCTCCGACGAAATCTGACCGTCATCTGGCCACTCAATCGGCCCCGGTGCCACGGCGTTGGCGCGAACCTCGGGTGCCAGATCTCTTGCTAGCGCTTGCGTTAAACCGCGCAGCCCAGCCTTTGCCACGTTGTAAATCAGATAGCCCGCCATTGGCCGCTCGGCGTGAATGTCGGTGATGTTGACAATGCAGCCTCTGGCAGTTTTTAGATAAGGTGCGGCGGCTTGCGACAAAAATAGCGGCGCTTTGAGATTGCTACCGATCAAACTAACCCAGTCGGCTTCGGTGAAATCGGCGACGGCGGTTGGATAAAAAGTAGACGCGTTATTCACCAGCGCATCGAGTCGCCCGTACGTAGAAATAACGCGCTCAACTAGCGCGCCCAGCGTCGCGGTTTGCAACAAATCTGCTTGAACGATGATCGCTGAATCGGCGCGCAACGCGTTCAATGATGCTGCCAGCGCATCCGCCGCGTCCGCCGATGCGCGATAATGAATTGCTACTCGCCAGCCCTCCTGGTGCAGGCGCTGCACAATGGCCGCGCCCACCCGTTTAGCCCCGCCCGTCACGAGCACGACAGGTGCATTTAACTCGCTCACCATGGCAACAACCTCGCCGCTTTCTTCCTCTTCAGGATTGCCAGCCCCGTCCACCGAAGCACAAGCTCATGGAAAAAAAGTCGTTGCTCATTTGCGCGAGCTAATCGGTGCGTCCGGGGCGGCCAGCGCGTCGGGGTCGCTTGATTCAGGTTCAGTTTCATTCGCCGATTTTATGCGCGCTGCCCTCTATGCGCCGGGCCTTGGCTACTACACGGCAGGCGCAACAAAACTGGGGGTTGGTGGGGACTTTGTCACGGCACCTGAGTTGTCGCCATTCTTCGGCGCGGCGCTGGCGGATGCGTTCTCCGCGATGGGCGAGCCCAACGTGCTCGAACTCGGCGCGGGTTCTGGCAAGTTGGCGCGCGAATTTTTGGCGGCGCGCAATGGGGTGTGTTCGTATTCGATTTTGGAGGTCAGCGCTGACTTGCGTGAGCGCCAGCAAACATTGCTCGCGGGCCACACGGTCACCTGGCTTGAGACTTTGCCAGATCAAATCGAAGGCTTGGTCATCGCCAACGAAGTGCTCGATGCGATCCCGTGCGAAATCGTACGTTTTCACCAAAATCACTATGAGCAAGCGCGAATTTTTCTGCCCCCTCTCCCGCAAGCGGGAGCGGGTTGGGGTGAGGGTGGTGGCGATCAGAACCAATTCGCCCAACGCTGGCAACCCCTATTAAACGGCCCGTTGTTAGATGCCGCCAGGCTGCGTATTCCCCCCATTGAAGGCTACACCAGCGAAATCAATTTGCAGGCAGAAGCCCTCGTCGCTACGCTCGCGTCCCGGCTCACGCACGGTGCGCTGTGCTTCATCGACTACGGCTTCCCGCAGCGCGAGTATTACCTACCCGACCGCAGCACCGGCACGCTTGCGTGCCATTATCAGCAGCGCGTGCACTTCCAGCCACTGATTCTCGCGGGCGTGCAGGACATCACAGCGCATGTTGACTTCACCGCCATTGCGGAGGTTGCTGTAGACGCCGGTGCCAGCGTGATTTGTTACGCCACGCAGGCGCAGTTTCTGCTACACGCAGGCGTGCTTGCGCGCGTTGAAGCGCACCCGTTCAGCAGCGAACGGCAGCGCGCCAATGCCCTCAGTGCGATCCAAAAACTACTTTCACCGGCCGAGATGGGCGAGCTGTTTAAAGTACTGGTAGTCGCCAACGGGGATGCGGTAGCAAGCCTTGCTCCGCTATCTCAGTTGGATCGAAGCTTTCGACTGTAGCGGTCGTAACGGGACGTCTTGTGTGCCCAGTTAGCCAAGCATTTTCATCGCTAATCCGAGTGTTGCGCACACTGCAATCGTTTCCATCGCGCCGCGCTTGAATTTAACGAAGCCGATAAGTGAGGCCACCGCCATCAGCGCGGCAATCCAGTCAAAATTTCCGCCAAATCCTTGAAATCCCTGCGGCCAAAACGTGTGCTGCGCGAAGAACACAGCGAGCGAGCCGATCACGCCCACGACGGCCGCCGTAATGCCGGTGAGTGGCGCTTGCAGCTTGAGTGAGCGACGCGTGCTTTCGATGAACGGCGCACCGGCAAAGATCATCAGGAAACTCGGCAAAAAAGTGAAAAACGTGACGACTGTGCCCGCCAATAAGCCGCTAGCTAGTGGTGAACTTGCCACCGCGTTTTTCACGCCGCCGAGATAGCCAACAAACGTCAAAATTAGGATTAGCGGGCCGGGCGTAGTCTCACCCAACGCGAGGCCGTCCATCATTTGCGCGGTGGTTAACCACTGATACTTTTCGACCGCAGCCTGCGTGACGTAGGGCAAGACAGCGTACGCGCCGCCGAACGTGACGAACGCAGCGGAAGTGAAAAATTCCGCCATATCGGTCAGCGCTTTGTTTGGCAACAGCGCATAAACACCAGCGCCCAACGCAACGAAAACAGCAATCAGCAGCAGCGCGTGCTTCATCGAAAAGCGCGCATGCGCAGGCGACGGCGTGTCGTCATCAATCACGGCGGGCGCGTGCTTTTTTGCTTTGCCATCACCGTGTCCGCCGCTGATCCATTTTGGGCGCAGTTCGCCGGTGATCCAGCCCACTAGAGCCGCCACCGCAACAACCCACGGAAAGCCGATCTTCAAGAAGCTCACGGCGACAAACGCCGCAACGGCCAGCACCCACCACACCGCGTGGTTGAGCGACTTGCTCGCGATGCGATACACAGCAAACAGGACCAGCGCGACCACAGCGGGCTTGATGCCCCAGAGCACCGCCTGCATAAAACTCGTTTGCCCAAACGTGAGATATCCCCACGCAAGGCCCATCATGATGATCGCGCCGGGCAACACAAACAGCCCGCCCGCGATGATGCCGCCCCAGGTGCGGTGCATGAGCCAGCCGATGTAGGTAGCGAGCTGCTGCGCCTCTGGGCCGGGCAGCAGCATGCAGTAATTGAGTGCGTGCAGAAAGCGTTTTTCGCTAATCCAACGATGCCGCTCAACCAGCTCTTGGCGCATGATGGCGATCTGCCCGGCAGGACCGCCAAACGAAATGAAGCCGAGCTTGAGCCAGAAGCGCAATGCCACGCTCACGCTGGGCGTCGCGGGGGCTTTTGCCGTGTCTTTTGCCTCGCTCATGCCGGTTTCCAGTTGTGCTTTTCGTCCGTCGCATCAACAGCATCGAGCACCCAGCGATACAGCGCGTCATACACCGGCATCATGGCGTCAAGCATTGTGTGATCGTCAGAGATGTTCTTTGAGAAGCCGAGCGAGATCGCGAGTAGCCCTGCGCTTTGCGGTGCGAGGCTCAGCACATCGGTGTCCGCGCCACGTACGATGGTTGCCATGCGTTCCAGCGCTGGACTGGTCAACTCGAACGCGCGCAGAAAGTTGTCGAACGAACACAGCGGCCCCGCGTGTTCAATGGGGGCGCCCGGAATGTCGTAGGCGACGGCGTTATTGACGTGGGCGAAGGCAAACACTTCACTTGTCTGCACGTAGAAAAATTCTGCGCGTGGATCGATGAAGCGACGCACCAGCCACGGGCAGGCAATACGATCAATTTTTGGTCGCGAGCGTGTGACCCAGCGACTCACCGATTCGCCAGTCACGCCGAATTCGGGGCGTTTCTTCACGCGCGGTGCATCGGTTTCCATCCACTGCCGCAAACCGCCTTCGAGAAACGTTGCATCTACGTTGAGCGCGCGTAATTTCTCAGCGCCGGTGATGCCGACATGCAGGCCTTTTACGCAGTAGGCGACGGCCTGAGCGGCGACGTTGAGTTCGGGCGGTTCCGGCTGATTGGCATCATAGTCCCATCGAATTGCGCCTGGAATAAAGTAGTCGCTCGCAGAGAAGTCTGCGGCTTTGCGCACGTCAACAAACAGCGGCGATTTGGGCGTTCCTATGAGACGCGACGAGACCGCAGACGAGGTAGATGTGGACGCGGGTTGGGCTGTATCGGTGTCCATCGAGAACCTTTCAAAAGAAAGTGTTGCAGATTGGACGGGACACCGTCAGGGCAGCGTGAATGTTAATTTCGCGGCTAATGGGTACTGCATTCAACCCACAGGTAACACTTATAGCATAAGGCAGAACCTATGTCTTAAGTTGCCGCCCTTTCTACACAAAGCGCACCGGTTGTACGTAAGAAGCCATAAGCGCGGGTGTGGCAGTTTCATTTCGCTGAATTGAAAAACTATATCAGTCTCAAATCGCTGTTGGCGACGACTAGTGAAGGTGCAATTTCTCGCTTTGCACATGCACGTGCGCAAGTCGATTAAATTTGCGCTTAGCGAATCTTACTGCGTCACAAACGTAATCGACGGCTCACCCAGAGGCAATGCGTGCAATGTCCGACGGCGCGAGCGAGGCTGATTGCGAGTTGCAGGCGCAGCGTTGTGATTGAGTCGGGCACGTGACGTTGTGCTTGTTGCGGCTGCCCGAGGGCGCTGATGTTGGGGTAGGGCAGGCAGTTGGCCGACGATGAAGTTTTTTTACTGCCAGCAACGTTGCCGTCTTTTAGTCGTTGCGCCATCAAAAATCCGTAGGCCGCGATGGCTAGACTCGCGTGGTGATGAAACCCGCACCAACCTCGACCCTCGTAATGTCCGAGCCCCAAGTCTTGTTCTAAATCCTGATAGTTGCGCTCGATTCTCCAGCGCTGATGCGCGGCGTTAACCAGTTCGCTGAGCGTGCAGGTGGCCGGCAGGGTCGAGAGGCAATACTTCTCGGGCTCAGCTTGATGGTCGGGCCACTCAATCAAAAGCCACTGTTCAGGCAGCAGGCGTGCACGCGCTCGATTGCCCCCCGCAGAGCGCACTCGCAACGCCGCAAAGCGACCCGGTAACGTGTAGTTGCTGCCCTCGCGCCACTGGATGGTTTGCCAAGCGCCCGGCGGCAGGGTGTGTGCCAGCGCCTTCACGCTCAGGGGTTGCCGCGTGGCGCCACGTCTTGGCATGATCGGCGGTCGACCGCGACCGCTATGGGGCATTGCTGCCACCCATTGATCTGGCAGCGCGCCAGGGGGCCACACCGATAGCACCGAGGTGACGCCCACTACATAGGCCAAGTCCAGCTCGGTCAGGCCACGACGAAACGCGCTATCGACGCCGTAGGCTGCATCAGCCAGTACACAGCGCCCACAGCGCGCCGCACCCGCTTCGGGCTGCGCATTGAGCAGGGTTTTGATCTGTTGCAGCGCGATTTGTGGCTTCGTTGCAAAGCCCAACGCTTCAGGCACGCCCGCGCTCTTCCACCGCGCGGGATCCTCCGCCCACGCCTTGGGCAGGTAGAGCTACCAGGCCACCGGCAGCGAGCCTGACTCACACGACAGCGACATATTCACCGCGACCTGACAGTTGTCCTGTTTACCCAGCATCCCGCAGTACTGCCGAGCACCCCCACCGAGTGCATCCATTTCTTCGGGAACCCGGTGTCGTCGACGATCCAGTAGCCGCCCCGACTCACGTCCATGTGCGGGCCGACCCGCTGCGCTACGCGTGCGAGCAGCCCCGTGTCACTTCACCCAGCCGTGGCCACAAAATGATGCATGGATTGGTGTTTGGCGCTCACATGCCGCGGGTCAATCCGGGCGGCCATCGGCTCCACGCTCTTGTCTACCAAGTGGCAACGTCAGACCCGTGCAGTAGCCAGTGAGTCCCGCGCGACGATCCGCGTGCCCCAAGCCCTCGGCCAAGTACTCCATGTAGCGTGCGAACTGCTTCGATGCGTCCATCTCATCCTCACCAAATAATTCGATCGCCGAATAATGACGTACTTTTTGTGACACAGTAAGACTAGCTTGCCAATCCGGGGTTGCTACTGGCTATTTTGCGAGCCAACTCACCCGAATCGAGGAGCTCTCGCATGATGTCCGAGCCACCCACGAATTCTTGATTGATGTACAACTGGGGGATTGTTGGCCAGTCCGAATAGGTCTTTATGCCTTCGCGCACTAGGCCGTCTGCTAGGACGTTTACGTACGCATAGTCGACAGCGCCTGCCGCTGCGAGCATCTTAATTGCCGCAGCACTGAATCCACATTGTGGAAATTTCGGTTCGCCTTTCATAAACAAAACAACCGAATTGCTGGAAATGGCTTGCTCGATTTCGTCGCGAACATTTCGCTGAGTTGCATTCATGTTCAATCCTAAAACTAATGAGTTATGTTTATCAAAACTCTATTTTATCGATTTAGCAAAAAAAAACCCTCAGCGTTCGGGCCGAGGGTGTCTACTGAGAGGAGTTAGTTTGACGCTGACCTACTTTCGCGAGCTATAAGGCTAACTATCATGGGCGCTGAGTCGTTTCACGGTCCTGTTCGGGATGGGAAGGGGTGGGTCCAGCTAGCTATGGGCGTCAAACTAAAAAGGGTCACGTGAC
>JANNYE010000047.1:0-27076 GCA_031409935.1 Burkholderiales bacterium
GTCACGTGACCCTTTTTAGTTTGACGCCCATAGCTAGCTGGACCCACCCCTTCCCATCCCGAACAGGACCGTGAAACGACTCAGCGCCCATGATAGTTAGCCTTATAGCTCGCGAAAGTAGGTCAGCGTCAAACTAACTCCCATTAAACGCGCCTCACCAGATTGGTGGGGCGTTTGTTTATCCGCTTCGCGCTCGTTGGCGAAGCGCAGTTGCTAGAATTACTAATTCGGCCAAGTAGCTCAGTCGGTAGAGCAGCGGATTGAAAATCCGCGTGTCGGTGGTTCGATTCCGCCCTTGGCCACCACTTCCCCGTGCGGGGAAATGTTTGTTTCCTTAGCAGGAAAACAGACTTTTGCCGCCGGTGTATTTTGAGGAAATGGGCTTAGGCCCATTTTTTTTTGGTGACGACACAAACACACACATTGATCAGTGACGTGCTGACTGCCAATGGCTACGAGCTCATTGAGGCAGAGTACGCACCTACGCGCCATCTTTGGCGCGTGTTCATTGATCGCCCCGAAAGCCGTCGCGGCGTTGATTTGATTACCGTTGACGATTGCGGCAAAGCGTCAGATTTTGTGCAGGATGCATTGATCGAATCAAACATCGCGTACGAGCATCTTGAGGTGTCGTCGCCTGGAATGGATCGCGCGCTAACTAAGCCGACGCATTTTTCGCGGTTCGCGGGAGAGAACGTAAAACTCACTGTTGAGCCACCGTTGAACGGTTTGCGCAAGATCGTGGGCAAGTTAGTCGGGTTTGAAAACGAAGAGGTTGTTCTCGACATCGAAGGTGTTGAGAGCAGGGTTCCTTATGCAAATGTCGCGCGTGCTCGCGTGCAGCCGCAGTATTAGTTGGAGAGACAAATGAATCGAGAAATTTTAGTTCTGGCCGACGCGTTGGCGCGTGAGAAAAGCGTTGCTAAAGAGATCATCTTTCAAGCGCTTGAGCAAGCACTTGCCTCCGCGACCAAGCGGCTGAACAAGGAACGAATTGAGGCGCGCGTCGAGATCGATCAGGAGACCGGCGACTATAAGTCTTTTCGACGTTGGTTGATTGTTCCGGAAGACGAATTTGTCGATCCAGACAACCAGATGATGTTGCGCGAAGCGCATGAATTTGACACCACCAAATTGATGGGTGAATTCGTGGAAGAGCCGCTGGAGCCAATTCCATTCGGCCGCATCGGTGCGCAGGCAGCAAAACAAGTGATCCTACAACGCGTGCGTGATGCTGAGCGTGATCAAGTGCTTGAGGAGTTTCTCGCACGTAACGATCAGTTGATCAACGGCAGTGTCCGTCGCATTGATCGTGGCAACGTTATCGTTGAATCGGGTCGTGTTGAAGGCGTTATTCCGCGCGATCAACTCATCTCCAAGGAGAATTTCCGCGTCGGCGATCGTGTTCGTGCGTACGTCCTGCGTGTGGATCGTCAAGCACGTGGTCCGCAGCTCATTTTGTCGCGCACTGCGCCGCAGTTTGTGTCGGCTTTGTTCGAGCTTGAAGTGCCTGAAATCGAAGAAGGCGTCATCGAAATCAAAGCGGTTGCCCGCGATCCCGGCCTACGCGCCAAGATTGCAGTGAAATCGAACGACCCGCGTCTTGACCCTCAAGGCACCTGCATCGGTATGCGGGGCTCTCGGGTGAACTCAGTCACCAACGAGTTGGCTGGCGAGCGCATCGACATTATTCTTTACGCAGAAGACACAGCGCAGTTCGTTATCAACGCACTTGCTCCCGCGCAGATCACGAGTATCGTCGTTGACGAAGAGCGTCACTCGATGGATGTCGTCGTTAACGAAGACAACCTCGCGCTTGCCATCGGCAAGGGCGGTCAGAACGTTCGTCTCGCGTCTGAGCTGACTGGTTGGCAGTTAAATTTGATGAGTGAAGAGCAGTCGGCCACTAAAGCTGGTGCGGAGTCAATACGTCTGCGCGATGCGTTCATGGCGAAGCTCGACGTTGACGAAGAAGTCGCGCAAATTCTGGTGGACGAAGGCTTCTCGACGGTTGAAGAAGTGGCCTACGTGCCGGTTGCTGAGTTGCACGCAGTTGAAGCCTTTGACGAGGACACCGTGCAAGAGCTGCGCACGCGAGCTCGCAACGCGGCGTTAACGGACGAAATCGCGAAAGAGGAAGTGCTCGAAAACGCGTCGGATGATCTGAAAACTCTGGAAGGCGTCGACACCGAACTACTGATGAAGCTCTCGCGCTTTGGTATCACCACGCGTGACGCATTGGGAGATCTTGCGGCTGATGAACTGTGCGCGATTCGCGTACTACCCGAAGAGCGCGCGCGAGCGTTGCTAGACAATGACTTTTCTGACTTGACGGATGAGGAGCGCCACATGATGGGGCGCGCTGACGCCAAGTCCGCAACACAATTAATTGCCCGTGCTCGCGAATCCTGGTTCGCGACTGCGCAGTAACACGAGGGGGCCGCTTGAGCATCACCAAAACAACGGTTACTGAGTTTGCAGGCGAACTTAATTTGAGCCCGGATGCGCTGCTGAAACAGCTCGACGCTGCGGGTGTTAACGCAGCTTCGACGGACGCAGATCTATCGGCGTCTGACAAAGGCAAATTGCTCGACTATTTGCGTAAGCAGCACGGCGGTGCCGACGAAAGCGCGGGTAAGCGAATTACCCTAGTGCGCAAGTCTACTAGCGAACTGCGCACCGCAGACGCAACCGGCCGCTCGCGAACCGTGCAGGTTGAAGTTCGTAAAAAGCGCGTGCTAGTAACGCGTGCAACCGAAACCGCAGCGCCCGGAGCTGCTGCGCTTGACGTGGTGCCAACGACGGCCAAGCCACTGCTGTCAGCAGAGGAAATTGCATCGCGCGAAGCGGAAGCACAGCGCGGTAATGCGTTGCGTGAAATTCAGGAAAACGAGCAGCAGCAAAAACGGGATCGTGCGGCTGCGCGGACAGACACGGGCGATGCAACGAACGCAAGCGCCCTAGCCAATACCGCACAAGTCGACACTAGTGATGATGCCTCGGTTGAATCCGTCGCTGCAACAGAATTGGCACGGACGTTGCCTGCTGTCGTAAGTGCGGCCCCGGCACCGATGATTGGTGCCGCCGCGTTGATCAAACCAGTAGCACTTGTCAAAGTCGGCGTAGTTTCTGCGGCCGTTGCACCGGCGCAGCCGGCGGCACCTGAGGTACAAGAAGAAACACGCGCATCGAGTAAGCTCGCTTCACAAGTGATCGCGCCGATCAAAGCGGCCTCGTCGGCCGCAGTCATCGCCGGTCGTTCACGAATCGGCGAGCGGGTCGACATGACGCCCGCGCCGCCAAAGCCGAAATCGACTGAAAACACGCTGCACCGCCCAACCAAGCCGGGCGCCAAGCCCGACGCCAAGGCGGCACCGGGCACGGCGCGCCCGGCGGTAGCTAAACCGGGCGACAAAAAAGCCCCCGCATGGCAAGAGGACGCCGCACGCAAAAAAGTTATGAAAACGCGTGATGCACCCCCTGACGCGGGCAAAGCTACACCGTGGAAAGCAGGCACCCGTGGCGGTGGCCGTGGACATGCCGGCAAACGTAGTTCAGCCCCTGAGCAAACGACGCAGGTTGATCAGTCGGATGCAATCCTTAAAGAGATCGTGGTGCCCGAGACCATCACCGTGGGCGAGCTCGCGCACAAGATGTCGATCAAGGCCGCGGAACTGATCAAGAGCATGATGAAGATGGGCCAGATGGTCACCATCAACCAGGTGCTAGACCGCGACACCGCGATGATTTTGGTCGAGGAAATGGGCCGCGTGGCGGTTGCCGCGAAGGACGACGATCCTGATTCTGCGTTGACCGATCACGCGAGCGATTCCGACGCGAAAATGGAAACACGTCCACCGGTCGTCACCATCATGGGCCACGTCGATCACGGCAAGACATCGCTGCTCGACAAGATCCGCAGCGCGCGCGTTGCTAACGGTGAAGCCGGTGGCATCACGCAGCACATCGGTGCGTATCACGTCACTACGCCGCGCGGCATCATCACCTTCCTCGATACGCCCGGTCACGAAGCGTTCACCGCGATGCGTGCTCGCGGTTCCAAGGTCACCGATATTGTGATTCTTGTTGTCGCAGCCGACGACGGCGTGATGCCGCAAACCAAAGAAGCTATCGCACATGCGAAAGCCGCTGGCGTGCCGATCATCGTTGCAGTCAACAAGATCGACAAGCAGGGCGCGAACCAAGAACGCGTCAAGCAAGAGCTGGTTACCGAAGGTGTCGTGCCTGAAGAGTACGGCGGCGAAGCGATCTTCGTTCCGGTGTCGGCATTGACCGGCGAGGGTATTGACTCGTTGCTCGAAACGATTCTGCTGCAAGCTGAAGTGCTTGAGCTCAAAGCGCAGATCGACGCGCCAGCACGCGGCATCGTAATCGAAGCCCGACTCGACAAAGGTCGTGGCCCGGTGGCTACGGTGCTGATCACCAGCGGCACGTTGAAGCGTGGCGATATGGTGCTTGCGGGTTCAGTGTTCGGTCGTGTTCGCGCGATGAGCGATGAAGACGGCAAGAATATCGTGACGGCGGGTCCCGCAATTCCTGTTGAAATTCAGGGCTTGTCCGATGTGCCGGGTGCCGGTGACGACATTCTGGTGCTCGGCGACGAGCGTAAAGCGCGCGAAATTGCATTGTTCCGCCAAGGCAAATACCGCGACGTCAAACTCGCTAAACAGCAGGCATCGAAACTCGAAAACGCCTTCGCCAACATGGGCGAGGCTGCAACCAAATTGCTGCCCCTCATCATCAAGGCCGACGTGCAGGGCTCGTACGAGGGGTTGTCGTATGCGTTGGGCAAACTGTCCACGTCTGAAGTTCGCGTGCAAGCGGTTCACAGCGCGGTCGGTGCCATCACGGAATCTGATGTGAACTTGGCTGCTGCGTCGAAGGCCATCATCATCGGCTTCAACGTCCGCGCCGATGCGGCTGCAAGGAAGCTTGCCGAAAACGAAGGCGTGCAGATTCGCTACTATGACATCATTTATGAAGCCGTGGATGACGTTCGCAATGCGCTGTCCGGCATGCTCGCGCCTGAGCAGAAGGAGAGCACGCTGGGTCTGGTCGAAATTCGTCAGGTGTTCCGCATCTCGAAGATTGGCGCGATTGCCGGTTGCTATGTGCTCGAAGGCATCATCAAGAGGAACGCGCTGGTGCGTTTGCTGCGC
The DNA here is from genome assembly GCA_031409935.1 of Burkholderiales bacterium. Lineage (GTDB taxonomy): Bacteria > Pseudomonadota > Gammaproteobacteria > Burkholderiales > Casimicrobiaceae > Casimicrobium. The sequence goes on from JANNYE010000047.1 coordinate 5,181, forward strand.
GACAACGTGGTTGCCTGGTCGGGCGAACTCGATTCGCTCAAGCGCTTCAAGGACGACGTCAAGGAAGTCAAAGAAGGCTACGAGTGCGGTCTGTCGCTCAAGAATTACAACGAGATTCAAGAGGGCGACAAGCTCGAGATCTACGAGATCGTTGAAGTTCAACGCTCGCTGGCGCAGTAGAGTCGTAACGAATGGCAATGAAACAGGGGTTTTCGCCAAGGGCGCTGCGCGTATCCGAGCAAGTTCAACGCGAGCTTGCGCAGATGCTCTCGCTTGAAGTGCGCGACCCGCGCGTCAAGGGCGTCACCATCACGCAAGTTGAGGTGACCTCCGACCTGTCGCACGCGATGGTGCGCTATGTGCATCCTGAGGGTTACGCAGGGCAGGTCGCGGCCGATGCGGGTTTCAAGAGCGTCAATGGTTTTTTGCGGCATGGTATTGCCGAGCGACTGTCGATTTTCAAAGCGCCGAACTTGCGCTTTGAATACGATAAATCGTTTGAAGATGGCATGCGGTTGACGGCGTTGATTGACACGGCGCGGGCAGATGATGAGCGAGTGATCGCGCCCGAGGCTGACGCACCCACCGAGCGTGGGTAGAACCGTGGAACCGTAGAACCGTAGGCTGGGTTGAAAACCCAGCGAGCGCCACGTTGTCTGGGGTGCTGGGTTTGCAACCCAGCCTACCGAATTCCAATCCACCGAATTTTTGGAGCGACCTCATGGCTCTGCACGGCGTTGCGCTGGTCGACAAACCGGCGGGCATGTCTTCGTTTTCAGTCGTCTCGCGGCTGCGACGAATATTCAGGCCGCTCGGCGTGACCAAAGCCGGACACACCGGTACGCTTGACCCGCTCGCCACGGGCTTGTTGCCCATTTGCATCGGCGAATCGACCAAATTTGCGCAACGTCTGCTTGACGCCGACAAAGGTTACTTCGCGACCGTCAAGCTCGGCGTTGCGACGACGACGGCCGACGCCGAGGGCGAAATCACCGCTCGCAGTGATACGCTCATTGACGCGCCAACTTTCGAGGCGATTCTCGCTCAATTTCACGGCAAAATTGTGCAAGTGCCACCGATCTACTCCGCCCTGAAAATCAACGGCAAACCCGCCTACGAATATGCGCGCGCAGGCCTTGCCGTCGAGATCAAATCACGCATCGTTGAAATCTACTCCGTGGAATTGGTCGCGGCACGTCCTGAACTGCAAGAGTTCGACATCAACGCTCGCTGCGGCAAAGGCACATACATCCGCACGCTGGCCGTCGATATTGCGCTCGCTTTGGGCACGGTCGGCCATCTCGCTGGACTGCGCCGAACACGAACGGGCGGCTTCGACTTGGCTGCTGCGCACCCGCTAGATGCATGGATGGAGACAGACGACGCCACGCGCTTAAGTTGGTTGCTGCCGACGCAATCGCTGGTCGCCGAATTGCCAACGCTCGATTTGACCGCGCAGCAGGCGATTGATATTTGCAACGGACAAATCGTGACAATGCAGATGGACGCGATAAATCTCGACCCTGAGAAGCTGGAGGTCGCCTCAGACAGCACGGCCACACTTTTAAGGCTCGAAACTCCTCAGAAGGGCTTTTTGGGCCTTGGCGTGCTATCGCCAGACGGCACGCTCCGCGCTGAGCGACTACTTTCGACGCAAACCGCCCGTCCGAATACTGATTTTTCGCCACTGGAGACTGCTTAAGTCGCCGTTTGTGTCGAGGTGCGCGTGGAAGTGTAGAGGTGATCGGCGCAGCGAGCGGCTGAGCCAGCGAGTACAACACGCCCGACGGGACACACCGAGCAAGCAGGACGTCTTGTGGCGTAAATGAAACACGATTGAGCTGCTCCGCGCACTCGTAGATACGCCGGTCGCGGTTGCGGAAACTAGCAAAAAGCTGCTTCAGCAAAAAGCGGTTTCAGCAAAAAGCGCAATCAGCTTGCGCACATCAACACTTCGTTGCTACCTGCGAAAGGCCTATTTTTGCTGAGCGAGAACAGCGGCGCGCTCGCGGTAGTGGGCACCGTTAATCATTCGCCCCAGTGTCTGTATCAGCAACTCGCGCGACGCCTCCGGTCGCAGCAGCTCGGTCTCGCCTTGGGGAACCAGCGTTCTTGCGATGATGAACGCCTCGGCCATGTCGGGCAGCGGCAGTTGCGGCACACCTGCGAGCAGTGCCAGCGAACTAGTGCCGATACCGTCCTGATTGATCACTAGCTGTGAACCGGGCTGCGATGTTGATGCTTGCAGCAACGTCTTGAACGGCAGCGGTGCGTTTTGGATGTGGATGTTGCCATGCGGATTGTCGATGCCCTGCACGCCCACCACATACACCAGCGCCGAGATTGGGAGCTGGCAGCGGTGGTGCGCAAGCGCATTTAAGAGCGGTAGCGTGAGCGCGTGGGCACGTCTGTGTTCATGCTGTCGCGCGCCGCAGTGATCGTGCTGGTGGACGACGCGGTGCTAAGCTGTTTATGGACGGTCAGCGCGAACCCAACGCGGCGACCTTGATGCCGACATTCACTATGACGTGTTCGGGGTCAGCGTGGTGCAGGGTGAATATCGGTCAGAAGATTTCTGGGCCTGCCACCGCCCGCGGCAACTGGGCGTCAAGACTCACGTTGACCCGACGATCCTCACGCAGCATCACGGCACGACGGCGTTTTAGCAGTGCATAGACGTTCGCTAAACCGCGACTACCAAAATTTCCACCACGCAGCGGTGGCGTCAACGGCCGCAGTTTTGTAGGTGGCTTGATAGATGCGTTCGGCATCAACCGCCAACAGCACATTGCCCATCGCACGGTAACTCAGCGCGATCACCTGTAACGCCTCTTCGTTGGCGGGCGTATTTGGGAAATTGGTCAGGCAGGTTTGCGCGCGGTTGATCGCGGCTTGATAGGCGCCGCGATTGTAGTAGTAGCGCGCAATGTGCGATTCGTTCTTGGATAGCGCATTGACTAGGTAGCGCAAGCGCAGGCGGGAGTCTGCGGTGTACCGGCTTTGCGGAAATTTTTCGACCAACGTTTTGAACGTGTTGTAAGCCTCACGGGCTGATTTTTGATCGCGCTCCGACAGGTCTTGGGTAGCGATGAACGATAACAACCCCAAGTCTTCGATGAAATTGGCCAATCCTTTGATGAAGTAGGCGTAGTCAACGTTTTCATGGTTAGGGTAGAGCTTGATGAAGCGCTCAGACGCCGCAATCGCCTGCGCTCGGTCACCCAGTTTGTAATGGGCGTACGCGGTATCGATGATGGCTTGCTGCGACTGCACGCCGTACGGAAAGCGCGACTCCAACGTTTCATAAAGCTTGATGGCCTCAGCGAAGTTGCCGGAGGACAGAGCTTCTTTGGCGCGCTTATACAATGGCTCAACCGCCATTTTCTGCGGTTCTTCGGTTTTACCGAATACACCGCTAAAAGTGCCGCAGCCAGACAACACAACGCTCGTTGCGATGATAAGAACAATGCTTTGTAGCTTCGCGGTTAAGCGCATGGCAATCCCTGAAAGTCACATGGACCGGACGTTAAATAATGGCACGATTATAGGTGCCGCCCCGTATGAGCTGCGGCAACGCGGCAACCCGGTAGATTGGGGCGATCAGTGAGTGATCCGATTACCGTGCCGTACGCGATGGCAGGCATGCGTTTGGACGGTGCATTAGCGCAATTGTTTCCGCAACATTCGCGGGCACGACTGAAAGCGTGGCTCGACGAAGGGCACGTGTTGGTGGACGGCGAGGTGCGCGCGGGTAAATCAAAGCTCGAAGGCGGGGAATCGCTGGTGGCCACGCTGCCCGAGGCCAAGCGTGAGATCGAGGCCGAGCCTGAGGACATTCCCCTTGACATCGTGTTTGAGGACGAGCATTTACTGGTGATCAACAAGCCGCCGGGGCTCGTCGTTCACCCCGGCGCGGGCAATCGCGATGGCACACTGCTCAACGCGCTGTTGCATCACGCGCCGTCGCTCGCCAACGTGGCACGCGCGGGCATCGTGCATCGGCTCGACAAAGACACCAGTGGCGTCATGATGATCGCCAAAACGCCACAGGCGCAAACGCATCTGGTGCGGCAGCTCCAGTCGCGCAAAGCGGGCCGCGAATATCTGGCGCTGGTTCATGGCGAAATAAAAAAATCGGGCGTAGTCGAGGGCTCGATTGGTCGCCACGGCAAAGACCGTACCAAGATGGCCATAGTGGTGGTCGGTGGCAAGCCTGCGGTCACGCATTACAAACCGCGCGAAGCCTTCGGCGGGCCTGCGCTTTTGGGGCGGCATTACACTTTGGTGGAATGCCGGCTTGAGACCGGGCGCACCCACCAAATCCGCGTGCATATGGCGAGCGGATTGCGGCCTGTCGTGGGTGACAAAACCTACGGTAAACGGGGCGACGTGATGTTTGACCGGCAGGCGCTTCACGCGTGGCGGCTCACGTTGGTTCACCCGGCCACGGGCAACACAATGCGCTTTGTAGCGCCACTCGCCAACGACATGAAATATCTGCTGAAGGCGCTACGTGCGCAGCGGGATAACGTGCCTGAAGTCGATGACTTTGATGATGATTTTGAAGAGGATGGCATTGAGGTTATTTATGTGCGTGACTGATCGGTCATGTCACTGATACGTCCGGCTTGGACTGCACCAAGCGACGTTAACGCGGCCATGACCACGCGCCTCGGCGGCGTGAGCGTTGCTCCTTACGATTCGCTCAATCTGGGCTATGCGACGGCAGACTATCGTGCGTCGGTCACTCAAAACGAACGGTTGACTGCCGCCGCGCTGGGTGTTCCCGAAGCGAACATTCGCTGGGTCTATCAAGTTCATGGCATCAACGTCCATCACGCCGAATCGCTGCCTGCAAACGTGCCGCTCGGTTCGACTGCGATTCAGGGTGACGCTGTAGTCAGTCACACACCGGGACTGGTTTGCGCGGTCAAAATCGCTGACTGCATGCCGGTGCTGCTCGCTGCGCGCGACGGCTCGGCGGTGGGCGCTGCACATGCCGGTTGGCGTGGGCTGTGCGGTGGCGTGCTGGAGCGTACTGTGGCCGCTATGCACGTCGCGCCAGAGCAGATGGTTGCATGGCTGGGGCCTTGCATCGGCCCGACGGCGTTTGAGGTGGGCGAGGACGTGCGGGCTGCGTTCGTGGCGCATGATCCGCTCGCGGCGCAGCACTTTGTATCGCGTGCAACGCCGGGAAAATTTCTGTGTGATATGGTTTCACTTTCACGTCAGCGGCTGCGCGCAATCGGTGTGACGGACGTTGCTGGCGGTGAATACTGCACGTTTCGTCAACCCGATTTGTTTTTTTCGCACCGGCGCGAAGCGATCACGGGGCGCATGGCGGCCTTCATCTGGATTGCGAGTTAGCCACACTGCGCGGGCGAACCGCTGTTCTCCGCCATAATCCCCGAATGCCGCGCCAAACCGCCTCGAACTTACCCGCACCCGCACCCGCACCCGCACTCGTCACCGCAGGCATCGAGCGACCCACCGACATCGCCGCTTGGACGGCAGCCCTTGCAGGCGCAGGCCCATCGCAGCGCGGCGCTGCGACCGCAGCGTTGATGCAACGGCTCAAACTCGATGACGACTGCATCGCCGCCGCTCATCTTGCCGCGCTGCGCTCCGACCTTGAAACCGACGCTTTGGTGCTTGAAACGTTTGGCCCAAACGTTGCGCAGTTGTTCGTGGGTGTGCATCGCATGGCGAGCATTCAGGGGCTCACTAAGAGCAATGAACAGGTAAGCGTCGCCGAGCAAGCGCAACAAACCGAAGCGCTGCGCAAGATGCTGCTGGCGATGGTGGACGACGTTCGCGTGGTGCTGATCAAGTTGGCCGAGCGGCTGGTGTCGCTGCGCAGCGCGGCGCTTTCGACCGAAGCTCGCCGTACGGAAAGCGCGCAGGCTGAGGCGCGACAAGTGATGGATATTTTTGCGCCGCTCGCCAATCGGCTCGGCGTGTGGCAGATCAAATGGGAGTTTGAAGACCTGTCGCTGCGCCTGTTGCAGCCTACGCAGTATCACGCGATTTCGCGCTATCTTGATGAGACGCGAATTGAGCGTGAGGCCTACATCGACACCACCAAGGCGGTGTTGCGTGATGCTCTGCAAAAAGCCGGCATCCACGCTGAGATCACTGGCCGTTCGAAGCACATTTATTCGATCTACGACAAGTTGCAAAGGAAGCGCTGCGCGATAGAAGAGCTGTACGACATTCGCGCCATTCGCGTGATTGTGTCCGAGATGAAAGATTGCTACGCAACGCTCGGCATCGTTCACAGCATGTTCCAGCCGATTCCTGGCGAGTTTGACGATTACATCGCCAAGCCCAAAGCGAACCATTACCGCTCGCTACACACCAGCGTGATGGGGCCACATGACCGCGCGTTGGAGGTGCAGATTCGCACCCAAGAGATGCATCAGGCGAGCGAACTCGGCGTCGCGGCGCACTGGAATTACAAAGAGGGTGGCGGTGCTTCAAAAGACGCCGATCAAGCCGCCTATGCGGGAAAGATTGCAAGCCTTCGACAGGTGTTGACGTGGGGCAATGAGCTGGGCTCTCCCGGCGAATTGCTCGCGGGTTTCAAGGCGTCGCTGTTTGACGAGACGATCTTCGTGTTGACGCCGCAGGGCAAAATTATTGATCTGCCGAAGCACTCGACGCCGATTGATTTTGCTTACGCCGTGCATTCGGGTTTGGGGCATCGCTGTCGTGGAGCCAAGGTCGACGGTGCGATGGTGCCGCTAAACACGCCGCTTAGAAACGGGCAGCGCGTTGAGGTATCCACCGTTAAAGAAGGCGGGCCGTCCCGCGACTGGTTGAATCCCGACACAGGCTATTTGCGAAGCCATCGCGCGCGCGCTAAAGTGAGGCAATATTTCAACGGACTTGAACTGGCGGAAACGCTTTCGCATGGTCGCGTGATTATCGAAAAAGATTTGCAGCGGCACGGGCAAACCGCGCTCAGTTTGGATAAGCTGGCGCACGACGCGGGCTTCAAAACGCAGGATGAATTTTTTGCCGCAGCGGGACGCGCTGAGCTGACGACACGCGATTTGGATGTCGCGATTCGTAAAGCCGCTGGCTTGCTCGACACGGTCGCCGAACCGGTGTCGCGCGAGAGTGAAGTTCACACCTCGCGCAGCCGAGCAAAATCAGGGGGTGGCGGTATTTTGGTGGTTGGCGTGGACAAGCTGATGACGGGCCTGGCCAAGTGCTGCAAGCCGGTTCCGCCTGATCCCATTGTCGGGTTTGTCACGCGGCTCAAAGGCATCACCATCCACCGCGCCGATTGCTCAAACGTGGCTCGTATGAGGCTCGCCGAGCCGGGGCGCATCATCGAGGCTGACTGGGGCGATGCAGCGCAAAATGATTTGTTCAGCGTGGTGGTGGAGGTGATGGCTAGTGATCGTCAAGGCCTGCTGCGCGACATCTCGGACGTGCTGGCGCGCGAAAAAATAAACGTCACCGCAGTCAACACGCTGACCCGCGATTTCATGGCGAAGATGAAGTTCACCGCCGAGGTGAAGAGCATGGATCAGCTGCGCGTTGCGCTGGCGCTGGTGTCGCAGGTTAAAGGTGTGCAAAATGCACGCAGAATTTAGGAAGAAATTTAATGAAACGTAATTCAATCAAATGGTTAGCAGCCGCGGTCGCATGCGCGGCGTTCGCGGTCTACGCTCAATATCCGAACAAGCCCATCAAAATGGTAGTGCCGTTCCCTGCGGGCGGCACGACCGACATTCTGGCCCGTGCAGTGGCGGCTGATTTACAGAAGGCGCTGGGGCAGCCCGTAGTGGTTGAAAACAAGGCAGGCGCGGGTGGCAATATTGGCTCGGACTTTGTGGCGAAATCTCCACCTGATGGCTACACGTTGTTGATGGGCACCGTCGGCACGCACGCGATCAACGTCGCGCTTTATCCGAAGATGCCGTACGACGCGGTGAAGGATTACGTGCCGATTTCACTGGTCGCAGGCGTGCCCAATGTGCTTGTGGCTGCGCCCAGTTTTCCCGTCAACAGCGTGAAAGACCTGATTGACTTGGCAAAGAAATCGCCGGACAAAACCACGTTCGCGTCGAGCGGCAACGGCACCTCGATTCATTTGTCCGGTGAATTGTTCAAGCAGCTTGCGGGGGTGCAGATGACGCACATTCCGTACAAGGGTTCGAGCGCCGCGCTGCCCGACGTGATGAGCGGACAGGTGAATGTGATGTTCGACAACGCGCCCTCAGTGATGCCGCAAATCAAAGGCGGCAAGTTGAAGGCGATTGCCGTGACCAGCAGCGTGCGCTCCCCTGCGCTGCCCAATGTGCCCACCATTGCCGAAGCAGGCCTGCCAGGCTATGAGGCAAGCTCATGGTTCGGCGTACTGGCACCTGCCGGAACGCCGAAAGACATCGTCGACAAACTCTCGCAGACGATTGCCAAAGCCGTGCAGTCGGCAGAGTTTAAGGAGCGGCTAGCCGCGCAAGGGGCGGAAGGCGTGGGCAACACGTCCGAGCAGTTTGCCGCGCACATCAAGACCGAGATTGACAAGTGGGCGAAGGTCGTAAAGGCGTCCGGCGCGAAGGTCGATTAGGGGACGTTTGGCGGTACAGCTTTTGGCTGAAACCGCTATTTCATTGGGCATAGCGCGCAATATTGCACTTGTGTCCGGTTAAAACAACAGGCACCAAGCTGTAATTCCAATTCCCACTAAAATAGTTAATAATTGCGACTCCTAATAAACGGAGATCGCCATGTCTAGGCCCGCCAGTGGTGCGCAGCAGTTAGAGCTGGCCCGAGCGCAGGTTAAATCAGCGCGCAGTGCTGCGCAACTGCGCGCGGCACAAGCGGTTTTACTGCCGCTTGAGCTCGGACTCAGTCTTGAGCAGACTGCGGTTGCCGTGGGCCGCTCGGTGGGGGCGACGTGCCGCATGCGCATCACGTTCTGCGCTGTGGCCAGCGGCAAGCAGGTGCCCGCACGCGCAAAGACCGCGCTGCGCAATCACGCCAAAGCCACGCTCGCCGAAGAGGCCGCCGCGCTCGACAAGGTGTTGCATGACGCACAGCGGGGCGGCGTGGTCATCATCCCGCGCCTGAAATCACAGATTGAAGCCGCGCTAGGCAAAACGATGGCGCTCTCGGGCATCTATCGAATGCTGCATCGGCATCAGTGGCGAAAGCTCGCCCCCGACACCCAGCACCCCAAGGGCGACCCGCTGGCACGTGAGGTGTGGAAAAAAAACTCCGCGAATCCATCAAGGGCGTCGTAGCGAGCTTCCCGATCAAACAGCCGGTGCGCCTGATGTTTCAGGATGAAGCGCGCTTTGGGCGAATCAGTGACTGCCGCTACTGCTGGGCGAAGTTCCCGCTGCGGCCCACAGTCAAGGCGATGCTGACCCATCAATACGTTTATGATGATTCTCGATGGGGCGGGCTGGCACAAGAGCCAATCGATGCTGGTCCCGAGCAACATCCGGCTCATCAATCTGCCGCCGTACTCACCGGAATTAAACCCGGTCGAGCATCTGTGGGATGAGCTGCGCGAGAAACATTTCCACAACCACGCGTTCGACAGCCTGAACGCCCTCGAAGACCAGCTCGTCACCGGTCTCCTCGCGCTTGAAAACAACGCTCAACGCGTCAGCTCAATTTGTAACTGGGATTGGACAATTAATGCTGCTTCTAATGCGAAAGAAAATAAGCTCGTGTTGAACAGCGCTTTCGGCCAAAAGCTGATCAATTTATCGGTCGTTTTTAACGCGCACACTTCCACCGAAAACTCGCCACATTACACAGCGATTGAAACGTTCCCGGCCTGCTCCGCACCCACCGCGCGATAATTGCGCACTTGGAACGTATAACGCCGCCTCACCGTGATTCGCGAACGTCTGCCGACGACGCAGTTGCTCAAGCCACCGACCTCACCGACAAGCCCACGGGCCTGCCGAGGGAGCTCTACATTCTGGTGCTGCTGCTGATCATCGCGCACACCGCGTTTAATGGCATTCGTATCGCAACGTCGCTTGCTGCAATCAAGGCTGGTGGCGGTGCGTTGTGGGTCGGTTTGCTCACGGCGATGTTCAACATCATTCCGGCGTTCGTCGCCATTCGCATGGGCCGCATGGTGGATCGTGTGCCGCTGCGACGACCGCTGGTGGTGGGCTGCGTGCTGATGGCCATCGGTGGCGTCGTGGCCGCCATCGAGCCGATGCTGTGGGTGCTCGCCGTGTGCGCCGCTACGCTCGGTGTCGGCTGGATGATCCTCGCCGCGTCGTCGCAATACGCGGTCGGTTTGTTGGGTGGCAGCGAGAATAGAGTGCGGGCGTTCAGCGTGATGTCGATGGGCTTTTCGGTGTCGAGCTTTCTCGGGCCGTTGATCGCGGGCTTCATGATTGACCACGTGAGTTATCGCGCTGCGTTCGGTGTGCTCGCTGTGTTCCCCGCAATCGCAGCGATTTTGTTTGCGTCTCGCTGGCTCAAAGTGCCCGTGGGCGAGCCACGCACCAACAGCGCTGAGGACGGCGGCGCACGCGAGCTGTTCGGCATCCCGGTGCTGCGCAACACGTTGGTTACGGCGTGCTTCATCACTGTGGGCTGGGATCTATACAACTTCATGGTGCCGGTGCTTGGCAGTGAATTGAATTTGACAGCGACGCAGATTGGCTCGGTGCTTTCGCTGTTTGCAGTGGCCGTACTCGTGGTGCGTTTTTTCATGCCTGTGTTGACGCGGCGATTGGGCGAGCGCGGCGTGATGATTTCGGCGATGGTCATCTCAGGCGTCACGTTTTTAGCGTTCGCGTTTGCGCACAACTATTCGTTGATGCTGACGTTGTCATTCGTCATCGGCTTGGGCCTCGGCGCGAGCCAGCCGATCATCCTGTCGATGCTGCACGACGCCGCACCACCAGGACGCATCGGGGAGGTCAACGGCATGCGCATGACCATGATTTCCACCAGCCAGTGGACGATGCCGCTGGTGTTCGGCCTTCTCTCGGCGAGCACGGGCATGTTGCCGTTGTTCCTGATTGTCGGCGGTGGCATTTTGTCGGGCAGCTGGTTCGCGAAACGAAATTTGCGGAAGCTTTAACCGCTGTAGGAGTGGCTTGCCGCGACCTCGGAACAACGACTGAGTGCGGTCGCGGTGAGCCGCTCCTACAATGCGGCACCGAACTGTAAAGCGCACTCAGAGTGAACATCGCTAACCGCTGCTTCTGGGCCACTGGTATTCCCGATTTCTACGAAAAATATCATGACGAAGAATGGGGCGTGCCCTGCTTTGACGAACACAAAATGTTCGAGATGCTTATTCTTGAAGGCGCGCAGGCCGGTTTGTCGTGGCAAACGGTACTCGCCAAGCGAGAAAATTATCGCAAGGCGTTCGACAATTTCAATGTCGAAAAAATCGCAAAGTACAGCGAAGCCAAAGTGCAAAAACTCTTGCTCGACGCAGGCATTATCCGCAATCAGTTGAAGATTCGTGCCGCCATCAGCAACGCGCAAGCGCTGCAAACGCTACGCGAAACCGCAGCGCGCCCCGAATTCGCGCTCACTGATTTTTTCTGGAAATACGTCGACGGCAAACCGAAACAAAACGCGCTGAAAACCAAGGCCGACATCAACGCCACCACGCCCGAGTCTGACGCGCTATCCAAGGCATTGAAGAAGGCCGGATTCAAATTCGTAGGCTCCACCATCGTCTACGCCCACATGCAAGCCTGCGGCATGGTCAACGACCACCTGACGACGTGTTTTCGATACGAGGCGGTGCGTGAAATGGGCAAGGCGCTTTAGCTGGTAGGGTGGGCACCCCTTGCCCACCAAGCGCTAGCCTGCTTTGGTGCTGGCGGGCAGGGGCTGCCCACCCTACTGCAAACGCGTTACTAGCCACTAAGGATTAGCGCACCCCGAGTTGCTGCACTTCACCACTTTCAGATCGCTGTTGAAGCGGTCGTCATAAGCAATCACTGGCAAGTCGTCGGACGCAGGCACCAAGATGGCGGCACCGTTGATCCCCACGGGATCGACGGTGCTGAAAACGTTGCCACTGGTACACGATGCATTGCCGCATTTGACGACTCTCAGGCCGCCGCCACTCACCGCATGGCTGATCACTGGAAGGCCATCGGCAGGCACCGCGATTGATAGTTGCGATCCTTGTACGCCGCCGCTCAACGGGTTGACCAGGGTCGCACCGGTACACCCGGCATTAATACACTTGGCGACTTTAAGGGCGAAGGTGGAGTTGCTGAAATAGGCGATGATGGGAAAGCCGTCTGCTGACTTGGCAATGGACGTGTGTTCCCCGACGAGGCTAGCCCCTGCGCCATCGACGGTGACCGGGGTGTTGAACGTGCTGCAGTTGGCAACGCTGCATTTCACGACTTTCAGGTCAAAGTTGGTCACGTCGAGATAGCTGATCACGGGCAGCCCATCCACCGGCACCGTGATCGATGTGAATCGACCGACGTCAGTCGCAGCAATGCCGTCGAGCGTGGTGATGGTCGCGCCAGCGCAGGATGCGTTCACACACTTGGCCACTTTCAGGGTGCCATTGGTGCCATCGTAGTAGCTGATCACCGGAAAACCGTCCGCGCTGATCGCCATCGAGCTGTGGCGACCGACGGCCACAGCCGAACTGTCAACCACGGTGAGCGTCGCCGCACCGGTGCAGCTCACATCCACACATTTGGCCACCTTCAGGGCACTGGCAACGGTTTCCGCGGGATTGTTCGAGCTGGAGTAGCTGATCACCGGAAAGCCATTTGAGGGCACGGCAATGGCCGTGAAGCGCCCTAGCGATCCGGAGTTGTCAACCGTGTTGACGATGTTGCCGCCGCTGCATGCGGCATTGCCACACTTGATGACTTTGACGCTGCTGTTGAATGAATCAAAGTAGCTGATGATCGGCATACCGTCGAGGGATTTGGCAATCGACATGTGCTGGCCGACAGCGCCCACGCTATCGACGGTGGTGAAGGTTTGCGGTGCCGCGCTGCACTGAATGGCACCTGCCACAAGCTTGAGCAATTGTCCGTCCAGACAGGACTGAGGCACAGAAGGTGGTCGCGCATCGCACGACCAGAAGACGCCATTCCAGAAGGCGATTGTGTTGGCGGCGCAGGCTACGGTCGGCAGCAGTTGCGTGGCGGCCAGATTGATCGTGCCGCTGCTGCTGATCGGCCCGCCGGTTAGGCCCGCGCCCGTGGCCACACTGGTCACCGTGCCGCTGCTGCCCGCCGGTGGCGCGCCGCAGGTGGCTGTGCCGTCCGCCGCAATGGCGGTGATAAAGCTGCCCGCCGCGCAGGGCAGCGCGACGCGACGCTGCAAAAACGCGGTGTCGGCGTCGATGGTGCCGCTGCCGGTGATGATGCCGCCGGTGAGGCCGGTGCCGGCGGTGATGCTGGTGACCGTGCCTCCCGTGGCACCGCAACCGGCGAGCAGAAACGAGTTGACCGCCGCAGGCGTGTTGCGGCTGCCGCTGCCCAGATTGAGGCCGTTGGTGAGTGTGGCGCCGCTGAATCCGGCCAGTTTGCGACTGATGATGGTGGCGTCGGCTACCGTCAACGTTGGGTTGCCTGTGATGTTCAAGCCACAGCTCGGGCAGTTAATGTGCGCCTCGACCGTGGGCGCATCAACAGCGTTGATGTCGGTGTTGGCCACCAGCGGCGCACCGGTGATGCCGAGCGCGTAGCGAGTGAGGATCAGCCCGTCCACCGCGAGGGTGGAGTTGCCGTCGTCGAACGGGCACACCTGCGCGAGCGCCGGTGGTAGCCCCGCCAGCGTGAGCAGCATCAGCGTCGCGGTTGCCGTCACGCGAACCCAATCGCGGAAGCGTTGACCATAGCATTGCATGTAATTCCCCGTTCGAACTGTTGGTTTGAATTGCGCGACCGAGTCAGTCGTTGCGGCTTATTCCATTTCTAATTCAATAGGAGACTAGGCGCGACGACGCAGACAGTGCGTGAGCACGGCAAGGAGGAGCAACAACGTATCGTATTGAATTAGAAATGGAATTAGACGTAAAGACGTGATCGGCGCGAGAGTAACGCCAACGAGCGTTTGACACAATAGGGTAGGGTGCGCGGCGTCCGGACTTCGGGCGGAAATTGAGCGAGGGCGAGTCTGTGCGACTTGTGAAAAACTCACACCATGCATTATTCCGGCGCACCCACAAAGTTTGACGACTGCTTTCGTTACGCGGCAGTGCGTGAAATGGGCAGGCGCTTTAGCCTGTAGGGTGGGCACCACGTGCCCACCCTACTTCAAACGTGCCACTCGCCACTACGGATTCGCACACCCCGAATTGCTGCACTTGACCACGTTCAGATCGAAATTGTCATAGGCAATCACCGGCAAGGCGTCGGACGCAGGCACCAGCATCGCGGCACCAAACGTTACGCCAGCGACATTGCTGATGACGTTGCCGCTGGCACAGGATGCGGTGCCGCATTTGATCACCGACAGTGCTCCAGTATCAGCTGCATAAGCGATCACCGGGCGGCCATCGGCTGGCACCACGATTGATAGATCCCGTTGTGCTGCTGGCGTCAACGAATTGATCACGGTCGCACCGGTACACCCGGCGTTGATGCACTTGGCGACCTTGAGCGCACTCGCGGAGTCGTCGAAGTAGGCGATTATCGGGAAGCCGTCTGCGGAGATGGCAATGGACGTTCTTGAACCGACGTTGTTGCCGACACCGGTGCCGTCAACGGTGACCGGGGTGCTGAACGTGCTGCAATTGGTAACGCTGCATTTCACGACTTTCAGATCGATGTTGGTGACGTCGTGATAGCTGATCACAGGCAGGCCGTCGGCTGGCACCGCGATGGAGGTGTATCGACCGACATCCGCGCCGCTCGCGCCGTCGAGCGTGGTGATGGTCGCGCCGAAGCAGGTCGAGTTGACACACTTCGCCACCTTCAGGTTGCCATTGGTGCCGTCGTAATAGCTGATCACCGGAAAGCCGTCCTGACTGATCGCCATTGAGCTGTAGCGACCGACGGCGACAGCCAGATTGTCAACCACGGCCAAATTGACCGTGCCGGTGCAGGTCAAGTCATTGCACGCGGCCACCTTCAGCGCACTGGCAGCGGTTTCCGTGACAACGGTCGAGGTGGAGTAGCTGATCACGGGAAGGCCATTGGAGGGCACGGCAATCGCCGTGTAGCGCCCGAGGCCCGTGGTGTCAACGGTCCTGATGATGTTGCCACCGCTGCATGCGGCGTTGCCACACCTCATGACTTTGAGGTTGAAAGTGCTTGCATCGTAGTAGCTGATGATCGGCAGTCCGTCGAAAGATCGGGCGATGGACCGGTGTTGGCCGACGTTGTTGACGCTGTCGGCGACAGTAAAGGTTTGTGGCGCGGCGCTGCACGCAATCGCGCCGCCGACCAGTTTCAACAATTGCCCGTCAAGGCAAGAGGTGGGCAGCGTCGGCGGCGGTGCGCGGCATATCCATGCGCTGCCGTTCCACTGCGCAATTTGGCTGGTGGCGCAGGCCGTCGTCGGCAGCAACTGTGTGCTGGCCAAGCCGACCGTGCCGCTGGTACTGATCGGCCCGCCGGTAAGACCTGCCCCGGTAGCCACGCTGGTGACTGTGCCAGCGCCGCCCGCTGGTGGCGTGCCACAGGTGACGGTGCCATCCGCCGCCACGGCGGTGATGAAGCTGCCAGCGCTGCAGGTAGAGGTCACGCGGCGTTGCAGGAATGTGGTGTCGGCGGCGATGGTGCCACTGGCCGTGATGGTGCCGCCGGTGAGCCCGGTGCCCGTGGCGACGCTGGTCACGGTTCCGCTGCCGCCTGCGGGTGGTGTGCCACACGTGACGGTGCCATCCGCCGCCACGGCGGTGATGAAGCTGCCGGCGCTGCAGGTAGAGGTCACGCGGCGTTGCAGGAATGTGGTGTCGGCGGCGATGGTGCCACTGGCGGTGATGGTGCCGCCGGTGAGGCCGTTGCCAGCCGTGATGCTGGTCACCGTGCCTCCGGTGGCACCACAGCCCGCGAGCAGGAAGGAATTGACCGTCGTAACCGTGTTACGCGTGCCGTTGCCGAGATCGAGTCCATCGGTGAGTGCGGCACCGCTGAACCCGGCCAGTTTGCGGCTAATGATGGTGGCGTCGGCCACCGTCATCGTCGGATTGCCGGTGATGTTGAGCCCGCAGCTCGGGCAGTTAATCGTCGCCTCCACGCTCGGTGCGTCGACCGCATTGATGCCGGTGTTCGCCACCAGTGGCGCGGCGGTGACCCCGAGCGCATAGCGGGTCAGGATCAGCCCCTCGACTTCAAGCGACGAGTTGCCGTCATCGAACGGACAGACCTGCGCGTGAGCCACTGGTGCGAACAGCGGCAACCCCACAAAAACTGCCAGTGCCAGCGCGCGGAGCGCACGACCGTTGACTACACGACGAATTTGATCCATGTTTGCCATGACAAATACTCCGCTACGTGGGGCGGATAGTATGGACTTGTCGAGTCGCTTTGGCTAGCTCCGCAACGCCGACGTGCACCAACCGAGGCAACACCTTTTTGCTGGAAGCACCAAAGGATAAGGGCATAGCAGCGATTTAGCCCATATTTCGACTTTAAGCATTTTTGTCAATTTAGCCCATATGAAATAAGGGGTTTGTGAAAAAGCTGTAAGTGTTTTTAGCTGGCTCGATGGCTGGATTGTTTCGGTGCCATGCAACGTTGGCTGCCAGCGCACATCGCGGCTATGAATGGCGGAACACGCCGCCAGCCGTGTCGCCTTCCGCTTCGCTTTCTCGTCTTCACTAATGTGCGGGTTTACTTGCGCCCGGGAAGGTAGTGCGCGTTGTGTCGGCGCACCAATAATTCCATTTCTAAATCAATACGATACGTCGTTGCTCCTCCTTGCCGTGCTAACGCACTGTCTGCGTCGTCGCGCCTAGTCTCCTATTGATTTAGAAACGGAATAACGCACTGAATGCAGTGCTGGGAGAGCTCCATGAAACGCCTGGTCTCGATTGCAACCGTTGCCGGGGCGATGCTCGGCGCATTCATTGCGCCGTCCTACGGACAATTGCCGTACGGGCCGGATACCTGCCAGCAAGGTTATGTCTGGCGCGAAGCGTTTTCTGGCGATCACGTGTGTGTCGATCCCAAGACGCGGGGCAAAGCGGCCGCCGATAACAGCCAGGCCGGTGCGCGCAAACAACCCGGTGGTGGCGCGTACGGCCCTGACACCTGTCTGCCGGGATTTGTGTGGCGGGAAGCGCGTCCCAACGATCATGTCTGCGTGTCTCCGATGACTCGCGTCGAGGCGGCGTCCGATAACCGTCAGGCAGGCAATCGATATGCCCGAAACACCCCGAATGCGGCGCTTGAGGAGAAGATATTTGACAAGCCGCGATTCTTCGATGAACGGCTCGATTGGTGCATGACGTGGGGCAAGGACTGCGGGCAACCGGTGGCCGATAACTTCTGCAAGCGACGCCGCCTGACTGGCGCACGCGCGTTTGAGCCGGATGCCAATATCGGACGCTCGTCGCCGACCCGGCTGATGGGCAGCAATCAAGTGTGCAATCAGAACTTTTGCACCGGGTTTCAACACATCGTCTGCCACGGCCCCATTCCATCCGAGCGGGTCTTTGCCAACCCGGCGTGGAACGGACATCGGCTGGATGTGTGTTTGACTTGGGCGAAAGATTGCGGCAAGCCACCAGCGGACAAGTTTTGCCAGAGCAATGGCTACGCGAGCGCGTTCCACTTTGTGGTCGACGCCACGCCGGGCAGGGGCAGTACGCGCCTGATCGGCAGCAATCAGATCTGCGCCGAGAAGGGCTGCACCGGTTTTCAGATGATCGTCTGTCAGTAGGGCACAGTCACCGGGTTGCGGGGCGCATGTGATAGCGCGCAAGCGCTACTTCAGGGGCGCGACCGTGCGCTGCCGAAACCGGGACAAAACCATTTTTATGCGATCAGCTTTGTTACTAAAGCAGGGCTACATATGGGCTAAATGGCAAAAAACGCACCTATCGACTTTATAACGAATAGGCCGATTAGCCCTCATTAAATGGGCGCTTCACGAAAAAGCTGTTACGGCGAATTGGCACCTCCCGATCCACCGTGAATCCGGATGAAAGCGTGCTATGGCACCGTGTGCCCTTCACGGACACGACACCCGCTCAATCGAACAGTGAACCCAACAAGCTGCCGAGCCCATCGCTGACCAGATCGACCATGCCGCCGCCAGCCGAGGACGCAGCGTCGCCTGCTACGTCGAATACTGAGCTGCTGACACCTTCTAGCGCACCGCTGCCGATGTCCGCTGCCGCGCTAGTGGAGAACATATTGCCGATGTCGCCGAACAGGCCACCGACGCCGTCGCCGCCCGCACTTGCGGTTGAGCCGAATAGGGCGTCGGTGGCACTGGGCAGCAGATCACCGCTGGCTGCGCTGCCGAGCACACCTGAACCCGTATCCGAAAGGATTGATGACCCGAACAGCGCGTCGGACGCGGTGGGCAGCGCGTTGGATGCGCCGCCGATGCCGGAGCCTGCGCCTGAGCCGATGGATTCGAGCAGGCCACCGGTGGTCGCTGTGCTGCCGTCTGCGAGTGCGCTGCCTGCGCCTAAGCCAATCACCGCAGGCGCGGCGCGCGCACCTACGTGCCCGATGCCGCGTGTGGCGGCGCGACCGAGTGCGAACAGGATGTCGGCTGCGAGGCCTGCCGTATCGAAGCCGTTCCAGCCCGGTGCGCTGTAGCCGCTGGAGCTTGCGCCGCCATAGCTTGGCGCTTGGGAAGGCACCTGCTGCTGGCGCGCTTGCAGGTAGTGGTCGATGGCTTTTTTCGCGGCGTCGCGATCAAACACCGACACTGGCGCGCGGCAGTATTGGCAGGCGTCGGTCTTGCCAATATCTACGGGCGCGGCGCAACTGGAGCATTTGATTTGCTGCACGCTCACGGCGAGCTTGGCGCGCTCGGCTTGCGTGAGTTCGCGCACGAACTGTTTTTCAGCGAGAAAATTGTAGAAAGTCGTGAGCCGACCGTGGCCGCTCGGGCACGACTGATACGCAAAGCGCGTGTTTTTGACGCGGTCGTTTGTGAGCCGCATGCCGGTGCCGCAGGTGACGCAGCGCAGGCCTTCGCCGAACTTGCTGGCAGCCGAGCTAGATGCGCCGCCTCGCTCGTTGATGAGCTGGAACAGGGCGACGGTGCCGTCGGGTGAGAGTTGTGTACTCTCCCCCTGATCGAACCACAGTGCGTTGCAGTCGTGGCAGACGTCAATCTCCACCGATCTCCCATAGTGACCGGGCAGCGAGTAGAGCGACATCAGCGTGCTGCAGTTGGTGCAGTGCTTGGTGGATGGCTTGCTTTGGAGCGGCGGGAATTGCGAAGCAGACATGGCGTGGTGGTGTGCGTTTGGCTTGGTAGTGAACGAAGACGCAGGGTGGGCGCATCTGTGCAGACGCGAAGCACGCAAGCTTAACGACAAATCAGCGGGTTCGCTGACCGCGGTTGTCGACAGCCCGACGATTGGCGGTGGAAGGCGATGAGGCGCGGGTGTTTCGATATTGCGGTGTCCTTCGGCTGGGATCGTGGCCGAGACCGCTCCTACAGGAACACCACGGGTCAATGGATAGGTAGGAGCGGCCTTGGCCGCGATGGAGCATGTCCGCAGCAGGTTGTCTGCGTTATAGCCAGACCGCATCCCAAAACGGATAGTTTCGCACCGACGTGACTAGCCCAGCGCGAATTGGGTTAGCAACGATGTACCGCGCCATGGTCTCCACCGATTCGTCTTTACGAAGCGCGTGATCGTAGTAACCCGACTGCCATACTGCATGCACCGTTGGGTGTTCATGACGGATTTGTCGCGCGCTCGCGCTCTTGAGCCGTCTCACGCAAGCGGCGAGCGAACCGGACTCTCTCAGTTGAATTAGCCAATGCACATGATCCGGCATCAGCACCCAAGCTTGCAACTCGGAGTGTTCAGATTGGACAGAATTCGCGAATGTTCGCGCGCACGTCGACGCAATCGAAAAGCTGTCGAATAGCGGACGCCGATCCATCGTGGTGGTGGTCACGTGGTAAATCTGGTGAGGTAGCGAAACCCGGCCACGGCGTGTTGCGATAGTGCCCATTGAACATTTGGATTTGTAGTTCGACTTGGGATCGCGGCCAAGGCCGCTCCTACAAATGCACTTACGCTGATGTTGGAGCTGCCTCGGCCGGGATCATCGGTGGCGACCTATTGATCTTCGTTCTTGCGGCCCCACGGACGGGAGCGACCGAATGATGAGCGTGGTTTGTTTGCGGTTGACGATTTATTTTGTGACGTGCGAGTGAGCTCGACCGGCGTGTGGGAATCAGCTGGCCTGGTCATATCCGATGAACGACTGTAGCCGACGGATGGCGTAGCGTCCGCACCGGGCCGTGCCTCGGGGGCGATTGGCGCTGCCGCTCTCGGTACTAATTTGAACGCGTCGCCGAGATGGAAGCCTCGACTCAGCAGATAGCGGATTTGTCGTTGCCGCTCTTTGTCATCCTTGGGCGTGTCGCCGAAACGGCGCGTCCATAGCGCTTTCGCAACTTCCACGTCGTCTTGTTCTAACGCTTGAAGCGCCGTCTCCGCTACGTCTTTTTTGATGCCTGCTTGTGCAAGTTTTTCGCCGATGAAGCGGCGGCTGGCTTGGCCGGTGAGGCGGCGTACGATGGCTTCGGCGTAACGATCATCGGACTGCCAACCTTGCGCGGTCAGGTCGTGTACCAAGCTTGCGATGTCGTCCTTATCGGGCTTGGGGGCTTTTGCCTCCTCGCGTGTGCGCCGCACTTTGGCTTGAGCGAGTTTGCGTAGCAATTCTTCGCGCGAATGCTCGCGGGTGGTGAGCAGGCGCAGCGCTTTGTTGCGCAGTTTCTTGGCTGCGTCCTGCTTGTCGGCGTCATCACTGCTCATGGCGCGATTATTCACCGAGATCGGTGCCGGTGGAAAGGTCAGTGCGAGTTGCATCTAGCTGTCTCCTCAATGCGTGCGAGCAATGATGGAGCGGCGCGGTCTTACGATCTGCGTCGCTCGCTTGCTTGCTATGGACCGGTTATTCGTCTGGTGAGCCTTCATCTTTGGACACTTCGCCGCCCTTGGCGATGCCGATTTTGGCGCGGATTTTCTCTTCAATTTCTTTGGCTAGAGCTGGGTTTTCGCGCAGGTATTCACGCGAATTGTCCTTACCCTGGCCTACGCGGTTGCCGCCGTAGCTGTACCACGCGCCGGATTTTTCGATGAAGCCGTGTTCGACGCCCATGTCGATAATTTCGCCTTCGCGCGAGATGCCCTGACCGTACATGATGTCAAACAACGCTTCACGGAACGGGGGCGCACATTTGTTTTTGACCACCTTGACGCGGGTTTCGTTGCCCACGATTTCATCGCCCTTTTTGATCGCGCCGATACGGCGAATATCCATGCGCACCGAGGCGTAAAACTTGAGCGCGTTGCCGCCTGTGGTCGTCTCGGGGCTGCCGAACATGACGCCGATTTTCATGCGGATCTGGTTGATGAAGATCACGAGCGTGTTGGTGCGCTTGATGTTGCCGGTGAGCTTGCGCAACGCTTGACTCATCAAACGCGCCTGCAAGCCGGGCAGCTGGTCACCCATTTCGCCCTCGATTTCAGCTTTCGGCACGAGGGCGGCAACCGAGTCGATGACCACAATGTCCACGCCGCCCGAGCGCACCAGCATGTCGGCGATTTCGAGCCCTTGCTCGCCGGTGTCCGGTTGGCTGATCAGCATGTCGCTGACGTTGACGCCGAGCTTGGCTGCGTAAACCGGGTCGAGCGCGTTTTCAGCGTCGATGTAGGCGGCAACTCCGCCAGCCTTTTGAATCTCGGCGACCACACTTAAGCACAGGGTGGTTTTGCCGGACGATTCCGGGCCGTAGATTTCGAC
>JANNYE010000048.1:0-19824 GCA_031409935.1 Burkholderiales bacterium
GGCCCTTTTTTTTTTGGCGGGGCTGGCCGCCACCATCAACCCCTACACGCGCTCGGTCGCGGACAGCCGCTCCTACATCGGCAACATCACTTCAAACCCTCATAAAGTAATCGCACGCCGAGCACAAACAGCAGCGCCAACGTGATGCGGCGAAACACCACGTCGCTGATGACATTGTTAAGGCGCACACCGAGCCAAACGCCAATGGGCGCAAGTGGCATAAGCACCAGCGCGGTGCCAAGATTGGTGAAATTGAGCTGCCCCAGCAGCGCGAACGGCACCAGTTTCACCGCATTGACAACCGTGAAGAAAAACACCGTAGTGGCCACAAACGTAGTGCGATCCAGCTTGCGCGGCCACAAGTAAATTGTGGCGGGTGGGCCGCCGGCATGGGCAAGTGTTGAGGTGAATCCCGACAGGCCACACCACAGCCACGGGCGCACGCGCTCGGGCAGCCGCGACTTCAAACCGCGCAGCGCCGGGATGCCTTGATACAGCGCGAAGCCGACCGCCACCGTGCCGAGCAGCGCTTTGGTTGTTTTCACCGACAGCAAGCCAAACATCAGTGCGCCCAACGCAATGCCAAGCACTGCCGCGGGGATCATCAGCTTCAGATCGGGCCATGACCACTTGCCGCGATAGGCGCGCAAGCCAAGCACGTCCATCACGCAAAGGATGGGCAACATGATGCCCGCCGCTGCGCCGGGCGCGATGACCTGGCTCATGAGTGGCACCGCAATGCCGCCGGAGCCTGAACCCAAACCCGTTTTAGAGATACCGGTGATGAGCACGGCAGGCACCGCCAGCGCGTAAAACCAGGGGTCGGTGATAAGCGTCAAGCGCTAGAGCTTTGCGGCGCGCAGCAACTGGCCAATGCGCCGGTTGACGCGGGCAATGGCCGCATCGGTGGCGGCGCTGTATTTCGCCATGCGCAAAAAACCATGTGGCAACGAATCGAAGTCATCGTGTTGCGAATCAATTCCCGCGCCGCGCAACGTGGTGACGTAATTGCGCCCGTCGTCGCGCAGTGGGTCGCGCCCGGCAGTGACAACATACGCGGGTGGCAGGCCCGCATGCGACGTGGCTCGGGACGGCGCGATGCGATAGTCGATCAACGCATGGTCGTCGCCGACGAATTGCCGCCAGTACCACTGCATATCACTGCGTGTGAGGCCGGGACCAGCGGCGAAGCGCTCGTAGCTTTGCGTCGAGTACGCCGGTTCGATACACGGGTAAATCAGCGCCTGTAACGCCACATGAAAACCGCCAACGTCTCTAGCGCGGATTGCGGTGACTGCCGCGAGATGCGCGCCTGCGCTGTCGCCTGCGAGTGCGATGGGTGTGCCAGCGTCGGTGGCAAATCGATCAGCGGCAATCGCTGCGGCTGCCTCATAGCAGGCGTCGGTGAGTTTCGTCCAGTGCGTCTCGGGTGCGAGCGGATAGTCGATGCTGACGACCAGCGCGTTGGCCTCATGGGCAAGGCGTGCGCAGGTCGGCATGTGGGTATCGTTATCGCCCACCACCCACCCGCCGCCGTGAAAATAAATGATGGTCGGCACCGGCTCGTCGCTACCGTCGTGCCCGTAAAAAAGTCGCACCGGCGCTTTGCCTGCGTCGAGGTTGAGCGTGACGTCGTTGATGGTCACGCTGCTCGGCAGCGGCGTTTTGCCGAGGCCGCACAGTGCCCAGTAACGCGCCCTGCGTTCAAGCGCAGTCGGATTGGCCGGAAGCGGTGAAAACTGATTACCGACATCGGCGAAATAGCGGGCGAGGTCTGAGTCTAGATCGGACATGACGGGTGTTGCTTTCTCTTGAAACCAGTGTTTGACCATGATTATTCATCACCGTGGGCAGGGGCTTGGCCGACGTCTACACACGCAGTTCACACAGACACCCTGCAATGTCAAAAGACGCACTGGTCACCCATCAGCCATGGTGGATTAACGTAATCGGGATAGGGGGTGAGTGATTGTCGCTCACGTCCCCTCCCACACCACCGGGCATGCGGGTTCGCACCCGGCGGTTCGAGAGATTGACGTGGCACAGTCCAGCACAAGCGTGGTAGTCCCAGTCGGTCAAAGTAGGCAATCGTGAGCACGCTGTTGAGCGAGCCAGCACTGTTGCTCCACCAGCAGCGACTATTGGCCGCCACCGTTCGCGCCACATAATCCGGCGCACCGAGCGCTTTGAGTTCTCTCCAAAATGCTAGTACCGCGTCGCCACTGTTTGAGCCGCAAGGCTCGCATGCGGTGACGCAGCCATTCATCAAACCCTCGCCACACCCCCGGCGTTTGTGAGAGACCGAAGTAGGCCTTCCAGCCCCGCAAGTACGGTCGCAGCCCCTCAATCATCTGAGCCGTCGAGCGTCCGGCATTGCGCCGCGTGCCCTGCCGAATCCGGTGCTTGAAGCGCGCTATCGCCTGCTTGTTGGTGGCACGCTTGATCTCTCCTTTGCCGTTTCTCCATAGCTCGTACCCTAGGAGCTTGCGTCCCGTTGCTTCGGCCACCGCGCTCTTCTGCGCGTTGATTTTGAGTTTCAACGTGCCGTAGAGTACCGTGAGCGAGCGCACGACCCGCTGGCCTGCCGTGTGGCTGCCCACATAGACGTTGCAGTCGTCGGCATAGCGCACGAAGCTGTGGCCTCGCTGCTCTAGCGTCTTGTCCACCTCGTCTAGCAGGATGTTGGCCAATAGCGGTGACAGTGGACCGCCTTGCGGTGTGCCCTCGTGCCGCTCAATGACCACTCCACGGTCCATGATGCCCGCGTCCAGATAGCGGCGGATGAGCCGTGTGACGGGCTCATCCTTGATGCGATCTTTGCTGCGTTGCATCAGCAGGTCGTGATTGATCCGATCAAAGAACTTCTCCAGATCAATGTCGACGACCACCGTCTTGCCGCTTTGCACGTACTGCTGGGCTTGTAGCACCGCGTCGGTGGCTCGGCGACCCGGTCGAAAGCCGTAGCTCGATTCGCTGAAGCTCGGGTCAATCATTGGTTGCAGCACTTGCAGCAATGCTTGCTGGATGAGTCGGTCGGTACACGTGGGGAATCCCCAGCTCCCTCGTGGACACTTCGCGGTGTGGGCACCGCTCGGTCCTCTGGCGCCTGGCCTTACTCATCAGCGTGCATTCTTGACGCTCTCTCTCGTTTGGCGCTTCGCTGGCGTCTCTCCATCCCAGCTACTACGGCCTCTGCTGACTTCTCGCGCCAATTCTCATCGTCGGACTTTCATCCGTAAAGCGAGATCTCCCCAGGTAAGGGTCGCACTCCTTCATCACACAACCGCCCCATTTACGTCGCCTGATCCTTGACCACAAGAGCTTTGCAGTTTCTTGCCTGCTCGCTCTGATCGGCTCCGCCTTGTATGGGGTTCTTGTTCATCGGCTCGTGATTTACGCTCCACGCTTCCTTCCCACGCTCAGTCACCCGCACGCAGTTGCGCTTCACTTCGCTCACTGTGGTCAGCTCGCGGCGGGACTTGCAACCGCAGGACTGCGCCCATGCTGGGCGCACAAAAAAAAGGGCTAGCCTAAGCTAACCCTTTGATTTTTA
Source organism: Burkholderiales bacterium (assembly GCA_031409935.1). Lineage (GTDB taxonomy): Bacteria > Pseudomonadota > Gammaproteobacteria > Burkholderiales > Casimicrobiaceae > Casimicrobium. The sequence goes on from JANNYE010000048.1 coordinate 3,554, forward strand.
TTGCTATTCTGTGAATAATTCTGGTAGGACGTGGCGGGCTCGAACCGCCGACCAACGGATTAAAAGTCCGCTGCTCTACCAACTGAGCTAACATCCCGAAGCCTTACATTATAGCCATACTTTTGGAATTTCCGCAACTTAGCTCCCCGTGATTGCGCGGTGGAGTTTCAGACAATGCGGCGTTTCAAAAAACGCATCAGCCCGCCAATCAGCGGCAGCTTTTCATAAAGCTCTTCAGCGGCGTCCCAATAATCGCGGTGATAACAAACGCGACTGTGCTCATCAAATTTCAGATGCGAGCTACCGCGGATCGTCTGCGAGACGTCGGACTTGTATTTCTTGATGCGAAACTTGAAGTCCCAAGTCAGGAAGGCTTCATCGCCTTGTTCGATTTTGCTATGAACGACGAACCGCAGTTCGTGCAGCGAGACGTACATTTCCTCAAAGATGTGCTCAATTGACGCAACATCGCGGACCTCGTTGAACGGGTCTTTGAAGTAGGCGTCCGGCGCGTAGAAGTTGCGCAGTTGCGGTAGCGTCGCTTCGGTGATGGATTCGAAGTAAGCCGCGAGTTGGTCCAGGCGCTCGGTCATAACCCCGTCGTTTTTTTGATGAGCTTGAAATACATTCCGTAGGGAAGCAGACGCAGGAACTTGAGCTGGCGGGTGAATGCCTTTGGAAAGTGAATCTCGAAATCACCTGCCTCATAGCCCTTGATCATTTCGGCGGCCGCTTCCTCCGGCTCAATTACATGTGGCATCTTGAAGTCGTTTTGCGCAGTGGCTGGCGTTTTCACAAAGCCGGGGTTCACGACTGAAGTGCCGATGCCCTTTCGGCTCAAGTCAAAATAGAGCGATTCGGCGAAGTTGATCAGCGCCGCCTTTGACGGCCCGTATACCAGCGCTTTAGGCAGGCCGCGATAGCCACTGACGGAGGACACGACGCTAACGTGCCCGCTGCTCTGCTTCAAGAAATATTGCGTCAGCAACGCGCTGGCATTCATCGCGCCGTAGACGTTGGTCTGCATCATGTTGCGGATGGCCTCTTCGTTGAGCTCCCATGCGCGTATGGCGCGATAGGTGCCTGCCATCACGATACCCAGATCAAGGCCGCCCCAACTGTGATGAATACTTTCCAGCGCTGCAGCAACTGACTTGCCATCAGCGATGTCGAGCGGCAGGCGCAACGCGTTGGGCTGCGAGGCAAATGCATCATCAAGCGTTTTTGCGGTACGCGCGGACACCGCCACTCTCGCGCCTTTGGCGAGCAACGCGTCGGCGAGCGCCTTGCCAATGCCGGTCGACGCGCCGATGATCCAGACGCGCTGTTTGGCCCAGTCTCGAATGGGGGGGTTGAGTGTGGCCATTGATGTCGTCTGCTACTGTTTGGTGAAGGAAATCAGTACTTCGCCGAGCTTGAACCCGAATTTGGAAAACTCAGCGCGGTTGATCATCACCTTGTCGTCGATCTGCCACATCCAGTCGTCGAAATCGACGTTGTAAACCTTGTCATCAACCGGCAGTGCGAGCACGTATTTCCAGTTCAGCGCATTGCCGGACGCCGAGCCTACCGCCTCGCCCACCACGTCTGCCGCAGTGCCGATGTAGCGATCACCCTGCTTTTTGATCGTCCACACACGGCGCTCTTTTTTGCCGTCGGAATAGGTGAAATCTTCATCTAGTGTGCCGGTGTCTCCAACCCACGTGCCTTTCATGTCAACCGTCATGCGGCGGATGACTTTGCCGGAGCGATCTTGCACGATGCCGTGCGCGAGCACGCGACCGTTGAAGTATTGCTGCAAGTCGAACTTCGGTTTTTCCTGCGCATAATCGGAGACCTGCACTGAGGCGCAGCCCGCAAGCAGTAACGCGAACGCGGTAACGCCCAAAAGCTGAAAAAAAGTTTGGTTACGTGACATGGGCAATCTCCAAAAAATCAAAATTTGCGGTGAATTTTCCACAACAATGCCAAAGCAGCAAGCTTCAACGCGCAGGGAAGTACGGTGTAGGCTAGCGTAAGCGCGGCGATGTTTGACGTGGGCTCGCCAGCACGGTAACCGAAGGCGCTCACGATCGGCAGCGCTAGGCCCGCTGCGAGTGCCAGATTGGCCTTCGTCGCAAATGTCCAGATACCGAAGTAGCTACCGGTTTGCTCACGCGCATTGCGTTTTTCAATGACGTCGGCCAGCAGTGCCGGAGGTAGCGCGAGATCAGCGCCCAGCGCGATACCGCTGGCAATGCAAACAACCAGAAACCCGATTCGATCTCCCTCTCCAAAACTCGCAGCCCACGAAAACGCAAGCACCGCGACCACCATACCGATACCCCAAGCGGAGACTTTACCAAGCTTTGCGGCGAGCATCACCCACAGCGGCATGGCGAGCGCGCCTGCAAGAAAATAACTCACCAGAAATATCGGCTCCCAATCTTTGGCGCGCAACACATCATCGACGAAGAAGAGCAGCAATGTCGCGGGGATTGCCGAGGCGATTCCGTTCAGCGCGAACACCGCGAGCAGTGCGACGAAGCGCCGATCCTTCATTACGTCGAGCAGCGCTGTCGGCTTGTCGACCGCGACCTTCGCTTCGCGTAGCCGCCACAACGCGAACATCGCAACGACCAGCGCCACGACGAAGAACGACGAAAATCGCGCGAGGCCTGATCCAATTTGCGCGGTCTCGGTGCCGCCATTCGCGAGTACCGTGGGCATCGCAGCAGCGATCAACACACCGATCAAACCGGCCGCTTCGCGACTCGCCGTGAGCCGAGTCCGCGCCGCCGAGTCGGGCGGCAACTCTGCGCCCCACGCGCTGTAGGCGATGGTAGCTAAACTGAAGCCGAAGTAAACAAGTATCAACGAGACTGTAAGCCAAGCCCACAGCGAGATCGACAATGCGGTCGCAACCGCAGGATTGAGCAGGCCCAGCATGCCTGAGATCAACGCGACCGACGCGATGGCTATGGCGGAGAACCGAGTGTCGAGGCGATCTGACCAGCGGCCGAGCATGGGGTCAATAAATGCATCAGCAAAACGCAACACCAGCAGCAGCATGCCCATAGAACTCAGCGACAGGCCAAGCTCCGCGTACAGCTTGGGCACATGAACGTAAATGGGCAGCGCCGCCATTGCTAGCGGTGCCGCAAACACGCTGTAGCGAATAAGCTCAGGCTTACTGACGGTCTGCATCAGAGAAACTCAAATACTTCCGATGGTCAATCAGGTTTTCCGAGCAATAGATTGCGCACACGGGGCTGCGACGATTTTTCATTCAGCCAGATACCAAAAAACGCATCCGCAAAAGCGGGATCAAGAACCTCGCCTCGGTAGGCACCGTTGTAGAAAAACTTCGACGTCTTGGTCGGCGTGACCACCCCTGTCAATCTGTCGCCCTCTTTGACATCGGCGAACACGCGCTCCATCTCGGCGAGCCATTTTGGGTACGCGACCTCGCTGCCGATACCTTGTCCGCGCATTTCATCAATACTGCGCTCGGCGAGTTGCTTGGCGGAAAATGTTCGCAGATATTGCAGATCCAGTGCGTACGGTTTGCTGCGATCAAATGGTGCGCCTGCGGGCGTCCACAGATACACGTTGTAGACCTTGAATCCATAGACTCGCAATAAGCCTCCGCCGAGTGCTTTCAGCTCGGGCATACCGCTGGTGGCGCTCGCTGATAGTGGTGGCGCAACGCTCGGACTTTGCGCGTGCACCGGCGGGTGCGCAAACGTAAACGCTAGCGCAATGCAGGCGAGTGCGGATACGCGCATAGTGGTCGCCCCGCCGAGTGACTGCTCGGACTTACCGCGACAAAGTGTATTGACCAACATTGATACTTCCTGCTTCAAATCCTGCAATGCAGTAGGCCAGATAGAAGCGCCAGAGTTTCACGAAGTTTTGCGAGAAACCAAGCGCCGTGATCTCGTCATGGCGAGCGTCGAACTGTCGCAGCCATCGACGCAGTGTCTCAGCATAGTCCAGACCAAACTCAAATCGTTCGACCACTTGCATTTGCGCACTTTTGGCTCTCGCCGCAAAGCGCTCTGGCGACGGCAGCATACCGCCCGGGAAAATGTATTGCTGAATGAAGTCGCTGGTCGATTTGTATTGCTCGAAGCGAGCCTCGTCAATGGTGATGACTTGAACACACGCGCGGGCATTCGGACGAAGCGCCAACTGCACGGCGTGGAAGTAGCTATCCCAGTACTTTTGACCGACCGCTTCAAACATTTCGATGGAAGCCACCCCATCAAAATTTGAGCCGAAGCGTTTGGCGACATCCCGATAGTCGCACAATTCGAACTGCACTTGTGATTCCAGTCCCGCGGCTTTGATGCGGTCGCGCGCGCTCTGCAACTGCGACGGCGATAGCGTGATGCCGGTAACACGCAAGCCGTGAGACCGTGCAGCATACTCAGCAAATCCGCCCCAGCCACAGCCGATTTCAAGGATGTGCCCGCCAATCGGTGCATCTATTTCGGCGAGGATGCGTTCGTACTTCGCAATTTGCGCGGCGGCGAAATCGCCGTGCAAATTGCCGTTAAACAACGCCGATGAATAGGTCATCGTCGAGTCGAGCCACTCGCGGTAGAACGTATTGCCGAGGTCGTAGTGTGCTTCAATGTTTCTGCGCGCCTGCTTCCTGCTGTTGGTGCGCAGCAGGTGGCGCAGCTTAAATAGCCAGCCCTTCCATCCGCGACCGTAAAACGCGGGCATCAGTTCGTTTTGATTTTTTGCGAGTAGTGTCAGCAACGCCACGAGGTCGGGTGAATCCCACATGCCGTTGAAATAACCTTCGCCAAACGCGACGTCCCCGCCGGTCAGAATCAGCGTACAGATGCCGAGATCGTGGATATCGATATGCGCGTGAATGCCGTGCGCTTCGGCACCGAATTCGTGACGACTTTTGTCGGGCAAGGTAGCCGTGATGCGTCCGTGCCGCAAGCCGCCGAGCAGCTTGAACAGCACGCGCGCGGCGAAAGGTAGCGAAGGCGGGAGCGAGGAAAAGGTGGTGTCAGTAGCACTCATGAGCGCGAAATACCTGTCATGGTTGATTTAAGTTTGCCGAGAAACGGCACACGCTTTGCAAAAAGCAAAAACGCGTGAAAGTGAATGCGTGCGACGACCGCAAGCGTTTGGAGTGGGAATCGCAACGTCGCGCGGTGCAAATTGGCGCGCGTCAAAGGCTGCGTAGCGCCTGAAATATGCGTATGGAGCAACGGGCCATCGCCGTCGTCATAATCGATGCGCGCCATCCAGCGCTCCGCGCCAAAGTTGAAGCGGAACCGATAACCGCCACGCACTTCGTTGAACGGTGAAACGTGGAGCTGCTTGGTGGCTTCCAGTAATTCGCCTGATTGGATGCTATGTCCATCAGCGGGCGTCAACAGATAGCTGTGCGATTGGCCGAAGGTGTTGTTGACCTCGACCATCACTGCGCAAACCTCGTCAACGTCGTTGGTGACGCGGCGGCAAACCCAGAAACTGACCGGATTAAACACGTAGCCGAGCATGCGCGGAAAGCTGTGCAGATCAACTTCAATCTGACTTTCTGCAGCGGTCGCGATGCTGTTTTCAACAAGAATTTTTCGTACCCAAGCAAGCGTTGACGAACCGTCTCGCGCACCGTGATCACGTTCTTGAAACGACACCAAACCGCGGCGATTGACGGCCATCTGCAGCGCCACATCTCCAAGCTTGCCAAGCGGTATACGCAGGCAAAATAGCGGATAGGTGAACTTGTGGCTCGCGGGTCGAAACCGCTCGTGAACCACGTCACCCACAATGATGGCAGCAGCGCTCATTCAGCGGCCAACAGCGCGGTGGATTCGGAACTCGCGGCACCGATGAGATCGACCACATCAAGCGCTGACGACAAACCGTCTTCGTGAAACCCGTTCTTCAGCCATGCGCCCGCGTAATACGTGTGATTCAGCCCCTGCACGTTGGTGATCTGCCGCTGCGCATTGATCGCGGCCTGATTCAACAATGGATGCCAGTATTCAAACTCAGCGATCACCGCATCTCTGCGCGGTTCAACCGGCGGATTCAACGTCTCGAACAATTGCGTTTTGAACGGCAACGGTTGCAGCAAATTCATCCAGTAGGTCAACGCAACGGGGCGCGCGTTGTCTGCATCATTCACCTGTAAATAATTCCACGCCGACCAGGCGCGGCGGCGACGTGGCATGAGACTCGCGTCGGTATGCAACACGCAACGGTTGGGTTGGTAGCGAACAGCGGATAGCGCGTTGCGCTCCGATTCTGTAGGGTGCGCCAGCAGCTTCAGCGCTTGATCACTGTGACAGGCAAGCACAACCGCGTCGAACTGTTCGTGGCCGTGATCCATAAGCAGTTCAATAAACCCTACACTACGAACGATTCGTTTGATCGGCGAGCTCAACCGTGCATCTCGCAATTGTTTGACGATGGCTTCAACGTAGGTTTTTGCTCCGCCGCGAACCGTCATCCACTTCGGCCGGTTCCGCACGCGCAGCAAGCCGTGGTTATGGCAAAAGCGCAGCAACATTGGCAGCTCAAAATCGAGCACATCACCGCGTGGTGTAGACCAGATGGAGCCCACCATCGGCCAGATATACCAATCGAACAACGCCTGCGAAAAGCGCTCTTTTTCGAGAAATGTTCGCACTGAAATTTGCGGTACGCGTGACTCAATTACCATCGCGGTACACATGCTGTTGAAGCGCATGATATCCGCCAGAAAGCGCAAAAATTTGGGCTTCAGGGCATTGGTAGGCTGCGCAAAGAGGGAGGCGAAATTGGTGCCTGACCACTCAATGTTGTCGCGATCCGCGCGCACGGCAAATGACATGTCGCTCGACGCAAGGTCAACTTCGAGTTCATCGAAGAGCTTGAGAATGTTGGGATAAGTGTGATCGTTGCACACCAGAAACCCGGTATCGACGGGAGCAGTCACACCATCGAGCGTGACGTCAACGGTGTGGGTGTGGCCGCCAAAATAATCTGCGGCCTCAAAAAGCGTGACAATGTGCCCCGCCTGTTCCAGATAGAACGCGGATCCCAAACCGGAAATGCCAGCGCCGACGACGGCGATGCGCATGTTGCCTCCAAATCGCACAAGAAATGATGCAATCTCGTACGTGGCAGCGGCGTTGGCGGTTTTTCTCCGCCTTTATGTAGCCGCTGAATGCTCCCTAACCTGTAACCATGTAGCGCTCTTAGTTGGCTACCAGCTTGCCCCGACCGTAAATTTCGGCATACGCCGAGTGATTGTGTATTGCTTCAAAATTTTCGCTGGCCACCATGAATTCGCCGATGTGCTCATGCAACTGACAGGCAAGCGCAATGTCGCGCACCAAATCTTCAACAAACTTCGGGTTGTCGTAGGCACGTTCCGTCACGAATTTTTCATCGGCACGTTTGAGCACGCCGTACAGCTCGGACGATGCTTCACGCTCAGCGATATCAATCAGCGAATCAATCGACAACTCGGTCGAGCCTTCGGCGCGAATGGTGATGTGCGAACGTTGATTGTGCGCGCCGTAATCCGAAATTTTCTTGGAGCACGGACACAGGCTGGTCACCGGCGCGACCACTTGAACCGTGAGCCTTGTACCGTGCGCGGCGGTGGTTTCGACGATTAGATTGACGTCGCTGTCGAGCAAACTTTCCACGCCCGAAACGGGCGCAGCTTTACGTCGAAAATACGGAAACGACATTTCTAGATAACCCGTTTCTGCATCTAGTCGTACGCGCATTTTTTCTTCGAGCGCGAGAAACTCTTGGGCATTGATTGGCGCGCGCTGCTCGTCAAGTAGCTGAATAAAGCGCGACATGTGAGTGCCCTTGACCTGCTCAGGCAAACCAACGTACATGTCGAACGTGGCCACGGTGCCCTGTACTTCGCCATCCGCAGCGACGATTTTTACGGGGTAGCGCAGCGCCTTAATGCCAACTCGCTGAATCGGCAAATGCCGCGCGTCTATTGCGGCCTGCGTATCGTCCAAGACTTGTGGGGGCAGCGCCGGGTACAGCGCGCGGTCAAATGCGTTCATAGATATAGTTTAGCGGGGCGCAGGGCGGGTGTCGTGTCGCGATAAAAATAACGATGTATCGCGCCGCCATCGGTGTGTGCGGCTAGGCGAAAAATGCAGCGCATGCCGGAGCATGCGCAAATTTTGCAACGATGCAGCGCGAAGCAAGGACAAGCGGGATGCGTCATTTTTATAGTGACACGACACTAGGGCTTTTGCGCTAGTAACGCTTCAATTCTTTGAACAAGCGCAACACTTTGGGGCGAGACGCCGCTTTCAAAGCTTTCAACCCGCGTGCCCTTACGGTCAATCAGATATTTGTGGAAATTCCACTTCGGCTCAGCGCCGGCGCTTTTCACTAGGCCCGCGAAGATCGGATCGTTGCGCAGCGGGATCGTTTCCACCTTGGCAAATACCGGAAACGTGACGCCAAAGTTCGCTTGACAGAATTCGGCGATTTTCTTGTTACTGCCGGGTTCTTGTCCACCGAAAGCATTGGACGGAAATCCCAAAACCACCAGCCCACGGGCTGCATACTTTTTATGCAGCGCCTGCAAACCTTCGTACTGCCCAGCGTAGCCGCATTCGCTCGCGGTATTGACGGCCAGCACGACGCGTCCTTCGTACTGACAGAGCGATTTCGGTCTGCCGCCAGTGAGCGGCTCGACGGTGTGGTTAAGCAGCACGGGACATGCGAAGGCGGTGGCGCAACCGAAGGCGAAAACGATACTCGAAAGATACAAAACAAGTGCTTTCATGTCCTAGACAATAACACGATTCTGACGTAGACTCCTTCAGGCTTATTGGAGTGCCAGTAAGTTCCGTTTATTTTGTGGATGGTGCTGAAGCCGTGAGTCGCGCATGAATCTTTTGACCGAACGCTACGCTGTCGACGCGGTTCCCGCTGCGAGCATCGCGTCGCACTTAGCGATTAGTGCTGTGGAGCGAGACACCGGATTGTCCAAGGACGTGCTGCGCGTCTGGGAGCGGCGCTACGGCTTTCCGGTGCCGGAGCGCGATGCCAATGGCGAGCGGCTGTATCCGCTGTCACAGGTAGAGCGGCTGCGCGCGATCAAGCGCTTGATGGATTCCGGGCATCGACCGGGTAAATTGCTGTCGCTATCCGAGTCTGAGCTTGGCACGCTGAGCAGTCGGCAAAATCGCCCGCGCCGCGGTGACGAATCGGGTGATTTGCAGCGACGGGTAATCGAATTGGTGCGCAGCCACGACATGTCTGGTTTGCGCCTGCACCTGAGCCTGTGGCTCATGAAGCAGGGGCTGCAAGAATTCGTTGTCGAAACCGTCGCGCCGCTGAACCGCGCCGTGACCGAGGCGTGGATGCGCGGCGAGCTCGAGGTGTTTGAGGAGCGCGCGTACGCCGAACAGTTGCAGGTCGTGCTGCGCAGCGCGATGCTGCCGGCCGTGAATTGCACCCGCGAACCGCGCTTTGTGCTGGCGACGCTGCCCAACGAGGTCAGCGCGCTCGGTTTGCTGATGATGGAGGCGCTGCTCGCACCGGAAGGCGTGCAATGTACGTCGCTTGGCACGCAGGTGCCTATCCCGGAGATTGCGGCAGCAGCGAAGGCGTTTGATGCCGACATTGTGGCGCTAGCTTTCTCAGCTTCGTTCAGCTCGAAACAGGCCGTGGCAAGCCTTGAATCCATTCGCTCGGTGATCCCGGGCAGCACTGCGATTTGGGTCGGTGGTGAGCTGATTCGCCGCCTGCGCCGCGATATTCCCGGCGTCACGCCGACCGGCACGCTCGCTGACATGCTGGCCACGCTGCGGCAGTGGCGCGCGGAACATCCGACCTCGTAGGTATCCGCTCTTGAGTTTTAAAGGCAACAAAGCGTCGCTGCCGTCAAAGCCTTGCGTTGCCTGTGGTAGAGAGATGACTTGGCGCAAGTCGTGGGCGAAAAATTGGGCGAATGTCAAGTATTGCTCGGACAAGTGTCGAGCGAACAAATCGCAGGTCGTGGGTAGTTCAAAGTAGTAGGTTTGTTGTAATGAAGTCTGTTTCAAAATCGCAATCGCGCTGCCGACGCTTGATCGTCGTTCTGGGCGATCAACTCAATCACGACTCCGCTGCGTTTGACGGCTTTGACATCGTCACTGATGTTGTGCTGATGGTGGAGGCACGCGCTGAATCGACCCACGTGTGGTCACACAAGGCGCGTACGGCGTTGTTTTTGTCCGCGATGCGCCACTTTGCGCGCGAGTTGCGAGCCAAGGGCGTTCGCGTTGAGTATCGGCAACTGGACGTGCAGGGCGACCCATCGCTGGCTGCGGGTTGGCTGACTGCGATTGCGCAATATCAACCTGAATCACTGGCATGTGTCGAGCCCGGTGATTTGCGTGTTTGGCAGATGCTGAACGAGACAGCAGCGCAGGCAAAGTTGCCGCTGGATGTTCGTGCGGATCGCCATTTCATGTGTTCTCGACAAGCTTTTACCGATTGGGCGGGCGACAGCAAAAGCTTGCGCATGGAATTTTTTTATCGGCAGATGCGACGCGAGCACAACGTGTTGATGGAGGGCGACAAACCCATCGGCGGTCAATGGAATTTCGACAGCGACAACCGCAAGAGCTTTGGCAAAGCCGGGCCGGGATTCTTGCCGCAGCCGCCCAAGTTTGAAGTGGACGAAATCACACGAGACACGATGGCGTTGGTCGAGCGCGAGTTCAAGGACCATCCGGGAACGCTCACAAATTTCAATTGGCCCATCTCGCGAGATCAGGCGCTGGTTGCGCTCAAAAGTTTCATTGATGATCGGCTAGACGCCTTCGGCCCGCATCAAGACGCGATGTGGGCGGGTATGGCATTCGGCTGGCATTCGTTGCTGTCTACGTCACTCAATCTCAAGCTGCTCGACCCGCGAGAGGTCGTCCGCGCGGCAGAAACCGCATGGCGTGAACGTGGGCTGGATTTGGCGGGAGTTGAGGGATTCATCCGGCAGATTCTGGGCTGGCGCGAGTTCATGCGCGGTGTGTACTTTCTCGATATGCCGTCGCTTAAAACCGATAACCATTACGGCCATAAAAATGCGCTGCCTAAATGGTATTGGACTGGCGAGACGAAGATGAATTGCCTGCGCGAGTCGATCACGCAGACGCTCGACCATGGCTACTCGCACCACATTCAGCGCCTGATGATTACCGGCATGTTTGGCATCACGGCCGAAATCGAGCCGCAGCAGGTTAGCGATTGGTATCTTGCGGTTTACGCTGACGCGGTGGAATGGGTGGAGCTGCCGAACACGGCGGGGATGGCGCTTTTTGCCAATGGCGGACGCTTCACCAGCAAGCCGTACGTGGCGAGCGGTGCGTATGTGAAGCGGATGAGCAATTACTGCAACGGTTGCGCGTACAAGCCGGACGTGAAGTCAGGGGCCAACGCCTGCCCGATGACCACGCTGTACTGGAATTTTCTCGACAAACACGAGAAAACGTTTGCCGGCAATCCGCGCACCTCGCTGATGGTCAAAAATCTGCAACGAATGACCGACGCGGAGCGCGCTGGCGTTCGCGCAGACGGGAAGCGAATGCTTGCCAACCTTGATGCGTTATAGCCGGAACATATGCCCCGTTCAATTGCAACACCGCGCCGCTATGATCCGCTCTGAGAATCCGAACAGAGCCACGCCGCGTATACCGATAAACTTGTTGCGTTTCAATCGCTCTGATGATGCGCAGTATGACGCAACATCTGATTCCCGATTTCCTCGTTTAGCCCTCTCGGAAATGGGCAATAACGGCCACGCGCCTCAACTGCGCCCTCTCGTTCAAAAGGCCCCTCATGCTGTACGCTGAATTGTTCAAAGACCTCGAAACCGTGCGCTGGAGCATGGCCACGGACGTGCCGTGGGACTCGTTCGACCCGAGCAAGTTGACCGACGAACAGGCCAACACCATTCGGCTGAATGCGATCACCGAGTGGTCAGCGCTGCCCGCCACCGAAATGTTTCTGCGTGACAACCGCACCGACAGCGATTTCTCGGCGTTCATGTCGATCTGGTTTTACGAAGAGCAGAAGCATTCGCTGGTGTTGATGGAATACCTGAAGCGCTTCCGGCCCGATCTGGTGCCCACCGAAGCTGAGCTCGACAACGTGCGTTTTGAGTTCGATCCCGCGCCCGCACTGGAAACCTTGATGATGCATTTTTGCGGCGAGATTCGCCTGAATCACTGGTATCGCCGCGCGGCCGAATGGCACAGCGAGCCTTTAATCAAACACATTTACGGTCTGATCGCGAAGGATGAAGCACGTCACGCCGGGGCCTATCTCAAGTACTTGAAGCAGGCGATTTCGCGTGCGGCGGCCGAAAAAGTAAACGAAGTAAAGGCTGGTTTCGCGAAGATTGGCTTCCTGATGGCGGCCAGCGGCCGCGCCGGCAAGCCGATGCATCCGACCAATTTGCACGTCAATCAGTCGCTGTTCCCGAACGATACGGTGCAAAGCAAGCTGCCCGACCCCGAGTGGCTGGAACGTTGGCTCGACACGCAGATCAATTTTGACAAGGAATGGGAAGGCAAAGTCGTCAAGATGATCCTGCACAACCTGTCATCGTTGTTCGGCAAGAGCCTCGAATCGCTGGGCGATTTGAACAAATACCGGAAGTCGCTGCTGGCGGCTTGAGTATTTGGGGCCGCTCGCCAGCGTCGCACTTGCCCCGTAGCAAATAGTAGCTTTCTGCTGAAACAACCGTTTTATTGGGGCTATACGTCGATTATTGGCATAGTCGACTTAGGGCAAAATTAGTCTATAGCCCGCACCTAATAAGAGTGCAGTGATAAAAGATGTCTTAGCGTCAGTTGACTTCGGACAAACCCCGCCCCCTACGAGCGATTGGATGCAGAATCGAGCGCTGTTATTAATCGAATTTTGTCAACGCATCGGAGGAAACCATGAAACGCTATTTGGCTATCGGTCTGTGGGCTATGGTTGCAGTGCTTGCAGGCTGCTCAACCATGTTGGGGCAGACATCGTGGGTCACATTGGTTGACGGCGCGAAAGGCCTCGAGAACTGGGATCGTGTCGGCGATGCCAACTGGCGGGCCGAAGACGGCGCAATCGTCGCCGACAAGGCGAAAGAAGCAAGCTATCTGGTGTCTAAGAGCTCGTACAAGGATTTTCAGATCAGAGCTGAATTTTGGGCGGATCACACCACCAACAGCGGCATTTTTATGCGTCTTTCCGATCCAAAGAAAGTCAGCGCGGCAAACTCGTATGAGGTCAACATTTACGATCAGCGACCCGACCCGGTGTATGGCACTGGAGCCATCGTTGATTTCGCGAAAGTGGTGCCTATGCCCAAGGCGGGCGGCAAATGGAACACGTACTTAATTACCGCAAAAGGTAACCGCGTGATCGTGGAGTTAAACGGCGTGCAGACGGTGGACATGCAAGACAGCAAATTCGCCAGCGGCCCGTTCGCCCTGCAATTTGGCAATGGGCCAAAAGACGCCCCCGGTGGCATTATCAAATGGCGCAAGGTGCAGATTCGTTCGCTGTAGCCGTTGGCCTTATCGGGGTTGGTTAAGCCGCGATTACTAATCTCAAAAATCTCATACGTCGTCGTTCCTGCGGAGGCAGGAACCCAGTGACTTTCGGCGTTTCGTTACAGACATAGCGTGTGCGAAAGACGCTAGGCCCCTGCCTTCGCAGGGGCGGCAACGAAAAAACACCGTGAATAGTCTCGGTCGAACGTTCGATTTTTTAGATCGGCGATTGGCCGAAAATTTTGTTCCTCACTCGCAGTCGGCTCTGCGAGCTACGCGCTCTCCACGCTAAACGCCTCGCTCCGGCACGCCCTGCCGTGCGCTCACAACGCCGCGACGCGTAGGCCATCGCCTACATCAACTACGACCATTGACCGATAGGGCGAACGCCCTGCGGCCTCTAAGCTCGTGCTCAAGCGTCCCAGAGGCATCAGCCCGCGCAATCACCCACAGCTTGTCGCACCAAATTTGATGTGCAAGCTTCTCGTCGGGAGCAGCAAAAACATGCAGCCTTCAAATCGTCCCCCACTTAAATATGTTCGCTCAACCAAGCTCTTGGGTACATTCACGGCCGCCGCGATGCTCACCGCGTGCTCCAATTTGCCTCCGCCTGTCGAGCAGATGGCTGTCACTCGAACCACCGTAGAACGCGTGTCATCGGCGCCCAATGCCGTCGACGCGGCACCGGTCGAATTGAGTCAGGCTCGCGAAAAATTGGCGCGCGCGGAACGTGCGATGAACGACAAAGACTACGTGGCCGCACGTCGACTGGGCGCCGAAGCCGAGGCCGATGCGCGCGTTGCAGAGTCGCGTGCCAGCGCCATGCGTGGTGAACGTGCGTTGAAAGAAATCCGCGACAGCATTCGCTCGCTGCAAGACGAAATCAATCGTCGCGCGCTTTAAACGTGCGCACGCAAAATCAACACAGCACCATGAATTCAGGAAACCAATAAACATGAACACCACTACTTACGCTCGCAAATCTTTGCTGGTCGTGACTGCTCTCGTAGGGGCGGTCATCACGGCGTGTGCAAGCAACGCGCCAAACGCATCGCTTGAAAGCGCACGCGCAACGGTCGATCAAACGGGCAGTAGTCCTGAAGTCCTGCGCCGCGCGCCGCTTGAGCTGAAAGCCGCCCGCGACACCATCGATAAGGCCGATGGCGTGTGGCGCAGTGATCGTGACGCAGACGAAGTGGGTCACCTCTCCTACCTCGCAAAGCAACGCGCTGAAGTCGCGCGAAATCTCGCGCGATCACGTCAGGCGGATGAGGAAGTGAAGGAAGCCAATAGCGCGGGTGACAAACTGCGCTTGGAGGCCAGGACGCGCGAAGCAGAGAAAGCGCGCATGGATGCAATAGCCGCCCAAAATCAAACACAGACGGCGCAGGCGCAAGCGCGCCAATCGCAGATTGATGCAGCCAATGCGCAGCAAACTGCGGCCACGGCGCAACAGGACGCAATGGCCGCCTCGCGCATGGCAGCCGCAGATCGGGCGCAGTCCATCGCCGCGCAGGAAGCCGCAGCCGCAGAGCGCCTACGTGCAGAACAGGCAGCGGGCACGGCCAACGCCGCGCAAGAGCGCGTGCGCCAGTTAGAAGCGCAATTGAAAGACATTGAAGGCAAGCAAACCGAACGTGGATTGCTGGTGACATTGGGCGACGTGCTATTCGCTTTCAACAAGGCAGAACTTACGCCCCAAGCAGGCCCGCGCCTCGACAAACTGGCATCGTTCCTGAAGCAATTCCCGCAGCGTAAATTGCTGGTCGAAGGCTACACCGACGCAGTCGGAACCGATGCCTACAACATGGAGCTATCAGAGCGCCGAGCCGAAGCCATACGCGAAGCGCTGGTAGCGCGCGGGGTAAACACCACACGCGTAGTGACTAAAGGATATGGCAAAGCGTACCCGGTCGCGGACAACGCAAGTGTCGACGGTCGTGCCGTGAATCGTCGGGTTGAGGTTGTTATTGCTGATGAGAATGGCAACCTTAGGGGGCGTGGCACCTAAGCGCTTCATCGAATGATTGGTGGACACGACAGCTAGCGATCACTGTTTGCGGTTTGCTGCATAGTTAAAAGCCACGCCTAATGCGCAAGTCTCCAGCATTTCGCATGCTAGTAGCCGTCTTGCAAAAAACTCTATAAACCGAAATTATTCTTTAGATAGTGTCGTCACGAGATGATAGATAATATCGCTTTACGTTCATCGGAATCAAAAATTGAGCGAGGATTTCCGCAGGCATGACATTTCCGACCATGTGTGGTCATTACTCGAAGCCCGCGTTCCGGGGCGGGAAGGTGTGTGGGGTGGT
The DNA here is from genome assembly GCA_031409935.1 of Burkholderiales bacterium. GTDB lineage: Bacteria > Pseudomonadota > Gammaproteobacteria > Burkholderiales > Casimicrobiaceae > Casimicrobium. The sequence continues at coordinate 19,380 of JANNYE010000048.1, forward strand.
ATCGGGCACGACAACCGCGAATTTATCAACGCGGTGTTCTGGATACTGCGAACCGGCTCGCCGTGGCGAGACCTTCCACCGGCCTACGGTGGGTGGAAGAATACCCATCGAAGATTTTGTCGTTGGCGCGACGCTGGCGTGTGGGAGAAGCTTCTGGAGCAGATCATCGACGCGCCAGATTTTGAGTGGCTGATGATCGATGCCAGTCACTGCAAGGTGCACCCGCACGCGGCGGGAGCGCGGGGCGGCAACCAAGCTATGAGTCGCTCAAAAGGGGGCTCAACAGCAAGATACATCTGGCCGTGGATGCGCACGGTATGCCGGTCAGAATCATTGTTACGGACGGTACCAGCGCTGATTGCACGAAAGCTTGCGAGCTTGTCCAAGGCATCAAGGCCGAACACCTGATCGCGGACAAAGCGTACGACACCGACGCCATCATCGA
>JANNYE010000049.1:0-1324 GCA_031409935.1 Burkholderiales bacterium
CCAGCCGCCGTCGCCCACTGGGCCGACGTAGGCGAAGGCCACTTTGAGCGGGTCAGCCTTTTTGACTGCGGTTGCAGGTGCTGCGGCAGGTGCCGCAGCCTTCGGTTCTTCTTTTTTGCCACAACCGGCCAGTGCGGCCAGCAATGCGGCACCCATGCCTGCCGCGAGCAGACTACGCTTCATATTCATAAGGATCCCTCTGATTAAAAACAGTGACGAACGAAAAAGCTTCCCGTAAATGTGATTTTACGAGCCCGGATAAAACGGTTTGCCGACAGAAGCGGGCATGTTGATCCGAATCCACGCCGGGTTACGCGAGATTAGTGCCAGCACCACAATGGTGGCCACATACGGGGCCATCGACAGGAACTGGCTGGGGATGTCGACGCCCTGACTTTGCAAGTGAAACTGCATCATCGTGACGCCGCCGAACAGATACGCGCCGAACAGCACGCGCAGAGGGCGCCACGTGGCAAACGTGGTAAGCGCAAGCGCGATCCAGCCCTTGCCCGACACCATGCCTTCGACCCACAACGGGGTATAGATCACGGAGAGGTATGCGCCCGACAATCCGCACATCGCGCCGCCAAACATCACCGCCAGCATTCGAATGCGGCGCACCGGGTAACCCAGTGAATGCGCCGATTCGGGGCTTTCACCGACCGAGCGCAGCACCAACCCGGCGCGCGTTTTGAACAAGAACCAGATGATCGCCAGCGCCAGCACGATGGCGATGTAGGCTAGCGGATGCTGTTTGAACAACGCGGGGCCGATGAACGGAATGTCGGACAACCCCGGAATCGCGAAACTCGGGCGCGGGGGCAGTTTTTCCTGCACGTAATTGACACCGACAAACGCCGAAAATCCGGCACCGAACAGCGACAGCGCGAGCCCAGTGGCGTACTGATTAGTGTTGAGCCAGATCACCAGCACGCCGAAAAGCGCTGCCATGCCCGCGCCCGCCGCCATCCCCGCCGCGAAGCCGACCCAGTCGTTGCCGGTATGCACCACAGCGGCAAACCCGGCGATGGCAGCGCACAGCATCATGCCCTCCGCCCCGAGATTGACGATGCCGGACTTTTCGTTGATCAGCAGGCCAAGTGCGGCGATGGCCAGCACGGTGCCCGCGTTGAACGTGGCGGCGATGAGTAAGGCGAATGATTCCATTAGGGCGCTCCTATAAATCCGCTTTTCGGGCGAATTGCTGCGTTGCGTGGTGCCAAGACGTTGCGCGCGCAACAGAATCCTCATGTACCCAAAAGTACATTTCGGTTGCTGTGCGCCACGCGCCTTGCACTTCATCCCGAAAATTCGAATTTCTAGG
>JANNYE010000050.1:0-70498 GCA_031409935.1 Burkholderiales bacterium
AATCGCGCGGTGGAAGATCGCCGCAACGAAGACCGTTTTCACTTCATCGACTGGACGAAAAAAGCGTTCAAAAACATGGAGGTGATTCCACCGGGCAACGGCATCATGCACCAGATCAATCTGGAGCGCATGTCGCCCGTCGTTCATTCGAAAGACGGCGTGGCCTTCCCGGACACGCTGGTCGGTACCGACAGTCACACGCCGCATGTCGACGCGCTGGGCGTGATCGCTATTGGCGTAGGTGGTCTTGAGGCCGAGAGCGTGATGCTCGGTCGCGCGTCGTGGATGCGCCTGCCAGACATCATTGGCGTGGAGTTGACCGGCAAACCGCAACCCAACATTACGGCGACCGACATTGTTTTGGCGCTCACAGAATTCCTGCGCAACGCCAAAGTGGTTGGTGCTTATCTTGAGTTCTACGGCGAAGGCGCAACGGCGCTGACGCTCGGCGATCGCGCGACAATTTCCAACATGACACCAGAGTTCGGCGCGACCGCCGCGATGTTCTACATCGATCAGCAGACGATCAATTACCTTAAGCTCACCGGGCGCGAAGATGCTCAGGTGAAGCTGGTCGAGACGTACGCGAAAGTGGCGGGCCTGTGGGCCGACGCGCTGACAACTGCCGAATACGAGCGCGTGCTGACGTTTGATTTGTCGAGCGTCGTGCGCAACATGGCGGGCCCGTCGAACCCGCACAAGCGGTTGCCGACAACAGCACTCGCCGAGCGCGGCATTTCGGGCGAATGGTCGATGCCCGGTGCGTCTGAGGGAACGATGCCTGATGGTGCTGTGATCATCGCGGCCATCACCAGTTGCACCAACACCAGCAACCCGCGCAACGTCATCGCTGCGGGCCTGCTCGCTCGCAACGCGAATGCGCGCGGCCTCACGCGCAAACCCTGGGTCAAGTCTTCGCTAGCCCCCGGTTCGAAGGCCGTGCAGCTTTATCTCGAAGAGGCGAAGTTGTTAACGGAGCTGGAAAAGCTCGGTTTCGGCATCGTCGGCTTCGCGTGCACGACGTGCAATGGCATGAGCGGCGCGCTTGACCCAGCGATCCAGAAAGAAATCATTGATCGTGATTTGTATGCGACGGCCGTGCTGTCGGGTAACCGAAATTTCGATGGCCGGATTCATCCGTACGCCAAGCAAGCGTTCCTCGCTTCGCCGCCACTGGTGGTTGCGTATGCCATCGCTGGCACGGTGCGTTTCGACATTGAGAAAGACGTGCTGGGCATCGATATGGATGGCAAACCGGTGACGCTGAAAGACCTGTGGCCAAGCGACGAAGAGATTGACGCCATCGTGGCAAGCAGCGTGAAGCCCGAACACTTCCGCCGCGTTTATGACCCGATGTTCACCTTCGCCCCCGCAGGCAAGGAGAAGATCAGCCCTCTATACGACTGGCGCGCGCAGAGCACCTACATCCGTCGTCCGCCGTACTGGGAAGGCGCGCTTGCCGGTGAGCGCACCTTGCGCGGCCTGCGTCCGCTCGCAGTTCTGCCGGACAACATCACGACCGATCATCTGTCGCCATCGAACGCGATTCTGCTCGACAGCGCAGCAGGCGAATATCTCGCAAAGATGGGCCTGCCGGAGGTGGACTTCAACTCGTACGCTACGCATCGTGGCGATCACCTCACGGCGCAGCGAGCAACATTCGCCAATCCGCAACTGTTGAACGAAATGGCCGTGGTTGATGGCAAGGTGAAGAAGGGGTCTCTCGCGCGCATCGAGCCCGAAGGCGCGGTGGTGCGGATGTGGGAGGCGATAGAAACCTACATGGATCGCAAGCAGCCGCTCATCATCATCGCGGGCGCCGATTATGGTCAGGGCTCATCACGCGACTGGGCGGCCAAAGGCGTGCGTCTGGCGGGCGTGGAAGCGATCATTGCGGAAGGCTTTGAGCGTATTCATCGCACCAACCTGATTGGCATGGGCGTGCTGCCGCTGGAGTTCAAACCGGGCACGACGCGATTGACGCTAGGCATCGACGGCACTGAGACGTTTGACGTCATTGGCGAACGCACACCGCGCACGACGTTGAAGCTGGTGATCAATCGCAAAAATGGCGACTACGTTGAGGTGCCCGTGACATGCCGCCTTGATACGGCGGAAGAAGTTTCTATTTACGAGGCAGGCGGCGTTTTGCAACGTTTTGCCAAGGACTTCCTCGAAGGAGCCACCGCATGAGTACGCACGCCGCGCAGATCAAAATCCCCGCCACCTACATGCGCGGTGGCACAAGCAAAGGTGTGTTTTTCAAACTTGGCGATTTGCCTGCGTCCGCCCAGGTCGCAGGGGCCGCGCGCGACGCGCTGTTGCTGCGCGTGATTGGTTCGCCTGACCCCTACGGCAAGCAGATCGACGGCATGGGTGCGGCGACGTCGAGCACGTCGAAGACGGTCATTCTGTCCAAGAGCGCGCGCCCCGATCACGATGTTGATTACCTGTTCGGGCAAGTGTCCATCGACAAACCGTTCGTTGACTGGAGCGGCAACTGCGGCAATCTGTCAGCGGCGGTAGGACCATTTGCGATTTCCAACGGTCTGGTTGACGCGTCACGCGTACCAGCCAACGGCATCGCCACGATCCGCATCTGGCAGCAGAACATCAGCAAAACCATCATTGCGCATGTGCCGATGACTAGTGGCGCGGTGCAGGAAACGGGCGATTTCGAACTCGATGGCGTCACGTTCCCCGCCGCCGAAGTGCAGCTCGAATTCATGGATCCGGCGGCCGAGGAACCCGGCGCGGACGGTGACTCAGGCGGGGCGATGTTCCCCACGGGCAACCTCATAGATGATCTCGTCGTACCCGGCGTTGGCACGTTGCAAGCCACGATGATCAACGCGGGTATTCCAACCATTTTTATCAACGCTTCTGCCGTCGGTTTCACCGGCACCGAGCTGCAGGATGCGATCAACTCTGAGCCCAAAACGCTCGCGATGTTCGAGACGATCCGCGCCCACGGCGCCCTGCGCATGGGCCTTATCAAATCACTTGCAGAGGCCGCAACGCGGCAGCACACGCCGAAAGTCGCGTTCGTGGCCCCGGCCAAAGATTACGTCTCGTCCAGCGGCAAATCGGTGCAGGCTGATGACATTGATCTGGTGGTGCGCGCACTGTCGATGGGCAAGCTGCACCACGCGATGATGGGCACCGCATCAGTCGCTATCGCGGTGGCCGCGGTCGTGCCCGGTACTGTGGTCAACGCGGCGGCGGGCGGCGGCGCACGCAAGGAAGTGGTTTTCGGGCACCCGTCTGGCACGCTACGTGTAGGTGCAGAGGCAGTCCTTGAAAACGGGGAATGGGCCGTGAAACGCGCCGTGATGAGCCGCAGCGCACGGGTGTTGATGGAGGGTTTTGTGCGGGTGCCGCCGTCTGGCTGAGCTTCGCGCCGGACAGCGTGACATACCGTAAAATCATACTTTTGTTTCTGATAGCCTAATCCTATGGAAATCATCATCAAAGCAACGCTCGCTGAGCGCGGTCAAGTGGTCATCCCCAAGGCGGTGCGTGATCGCATGGGGCTCACACCGGGGACCAAGCTCAATTTCGTGATCGATGACGACGGCAACGTCACGCTGCGTCGCCCACTCGTAGCCGCCAACTTTCAGAAATGGGTGGGTACGTTTGAGGCAAATGGCGCGTCCACCAGCGAAATCCTAGAAGAGTTACGCGGTCGCCCGTTTCCGTGGACTGGCAGTACGGACGACATTCGCATTTTCAACTTGCCGCACGACGACGCGGTGGCTGAGCTCAGAGCACGTCGAGCAGTCCACGCAGCGCCCTCGGCCACTACCAAGAAGAAACGAGTGAAATGATCGCGGTTGATGCAGATATCCTCATCGCCATCACCAACGGTGAGGCATCTGCTCATGCGGCCTTGGCGTTACTGATGCATCATGCGCAAACCACCGAGCTAGTCGTCTGTGCAGCGACCGTTGCCGAAACGGGTCGCGGATTTCGATCAGCCGCCCTCGTGCGAGAGTTACTTTCCGATATGCACATCCGCTATCACGCGATGTCATTTGACGCAGCCCTCAAGGCGGGTCAGTGCATGTACAGCTACGCCACAAGCGGCGGAAAAACCCGCCCGCTCAAAGGTGACTTTTTAATTGGCGCACACGCGCTGGTCGATTGCAGTGCATTGCTCGCCATCGACGGCGGATTCAAACGAGATTATTTCAAAGGTTTGAAGGTGATGAGTCCATGATGTCATCGCTAGATAACGTTGGTATGGGCATGGTTACGAAGGCCGATGTGGCTGTAATTCGCAAACTAACGCCACTCGATGCTGGCGCGCTGCGCGCACTTCGGCTCTCGGCACTGCTTGCCAACCCCACCGCCTTTGCGGGCAGCTTTGAGGATGAAGCGGCGCAACCCATTGCCGACACAGAACAGCGCTTGACCGCCCGCGACGATCGCGCCGTGTTGGGGGCTTTCGTTGATGATGTACTGGTCGGCAGCGTCGGCATCAATCGCGAAACGACGGCAAAGCTTGCGCATAAGGCCGGAATCTGGGGCATGTACGTTGCAGCCGAGCATCGTGGTGCGGGCATCGGACGACGGCTGTTGAACGAAGCAATCAGCCTTGCCCAAAAGTCTAGCGGCGTTCGCCAACTCACGTTGTATGTCAACGCAGTGAACGTGGCCGCTATCGCGCTTTATGAATCATTAGGCTTTGTTACCTACGGCGTGGAGCCCTGTGGCATGCAGGTGAACGGCGCGTTTTACGACGAACATTTAATGGTGAAAGTGTTCGTCGATAGCGCGAAGATCGACGACGCATTCAATGGCGGCGAACGCAACCCCTCGATTTCGGGTCGTCGCGCATTACCGGGGCTCACGCTCGCGCAAAGTGAGCTGGCCGAATTGATGAGCGACATCAGCGAGGATCAGTATTGTGCGGGATGGCTGACCGGCTTAGAGTACGACCTTTGGGCGCTTCTGCAATCCAGCGTGGCGCGCGTTGGCGCATTTAGTGGCACCCACCCGCGCGACATTCGTCGCCTTCGCGAACTGTCGGCTGCCACCAACGGCTGGATCGTCTGGGCGGATCAAGCTGACCCTCACCTGCACCACATTCCGCTCGAAAAGTGGGAAGCGCATTACGCGGCCTACCTGCTCCGACACAACAGCAACGCGTCCACCTAAATTTTGATTCCACATCATTTCCATGCGCACGACACACCACTCGCACACCCCCGGCAGCAAACGCAAGTAACAATGGAACCGCGCGTTTCCCGCCAACACTTCAGTATCACCGACCACGCGGGTGCCGAGGCCGAAGATCGCCTGTTTTGGCACCACGCGAGCGTCGAAGCGCGCTGGCAAGCCGTCGAATTGCAACGAAGGATCGCTTATGGTTACGAGACTGCCCCAAGACTTCAAAGAGTTCTTGAAATTACTTGGCGAACACCACGTTAAATATCTGCTCATTGGTGGCTACGCAGTGGCCCATTACGGCTACCCGCGACCCACATCTGACTTCGACATTTGGATCGCCATGAACGCCAGAAACGCAAGCGCCGCCGTGAACGCCTTAGCTGAATTTGGTTTTACCGATCCGTCGGTGACGGAGGATGTTTTGTCGCAACCGCAGCTTATTCTGCGAATGGGTCATCCGCCGATGCGCCTAGAAATCATGACCACTATCGACGGCGTTGCCTTTGACGATTGCTATGCGCGCCGAAATACCGTCGAGATCGACGGTCAAACCGCACAGCTCATCAGCCTCGCCGATTTGCGCACCAACAAGGCCGCTGCCGGTCGCAACAAAGACTTGGCCGACTTGGAACACCTTCCTAAATCGTAGCCACCGCGAACTTTTTTTATCCTTACCCACCCTCTTTGGAAATCCCATGCTAATTGCCTATCGCCAACACGTCGCCGAGCGCGCTGCCCTCGGAATTCCGCCCCTGCCATTGAATGCAAAGCAAGTGGCTGAGTTGATCGAACTCATCAAGAATCCGCCCGCAGGCGAGGGCGATTTTCTGCTTAACCTGATCACGTATCGCGTTCCGGCGGGTGTGGACAACGCGGCGAAAGTCAAGGCGAGCTATCTCGCTGCAGTCGCGCACGGAACCGAAAAGGCGCCGCTGCTGTCGCGTGAAAAAGCGACGGAGTTGCTCGGCACCATGCTCGGCGGTTACAACATTTCGCCGATGGTGGATTTGCTTGATGATGCAGTCGTCGGCGCAATCGCTGCGACCGGCCTCAAGAAGACGCTGCTCATGTTCGACCAGTTTCACGACGTGAAAGACAAGGCCGACAAGGGCAATGCCAACGCGAAAGACGTGCTGCAAAGCTGGGCCGACGCCGAGTGGTTTACCAGCCGCCCTGAAGTGCCGCAGTCGATCAAGATCACCGTGTTCAAAGTGACCGGCGAGACCAACACCGACGACTTGTCGCCTGCGCCGGACGCGTGGAGCCGGCCGGACATTCCCCTGCATGCGCTGGCCACACTCAAAAATAAGCGTGACGGCCAACCTCTGGAAGCAGCGCCGGAAGAAGACGGCAAACGCGGCCCGATCAAATTCATCAACGACCTACGCGCCAAAGGCAATCTGGTGGCCTACGTGGGCGACGTGGTCGGCACCGGCTCCTCGCGCAAGTCCGCCACCAACAGCGTGCTGTGGTTTACCGGCGAAGACATTCCGTTCATCCCGAACAAGAAGTTTGGCGGAGTGTGTCTCGGCAGCAAAATCGCGCCGATCTTCTACAACACGATGGAAGATGCAGGCGCGTTGCCGATTGAACTCGACGTCACCCAGATGAACATGGGCGATGAAGTGGAGTTGCTGCCCTACGCGGGCAAAGCGCTGAAAGACGGCAAGATCATCGCCGAATTCAAAGTGAAGTCCGACGTGCTGTTCGACGAGGTGCGCGCCGGTGGCCGCATTCCGTTGATTGTGGGCCGCGGACTTACCAGCAAAGCGCGTGAAGCTTTGGGCCTGCCCGTCAGCACGCTGTTCCGTCTTCCCGATGTGCCAAAAGACACCGGCAAGGGCTACACGCTCGCACAAAAAATGGTCGGTCGTGCTTGTGGATTGCCCGAGGGCACGGGCATGCGTCCCGGCACTTACTGCGAGCCCAGAATGACCTCGGTCGGCTCGCAGGACACGACCGGTCCTATGACGCGCGACGAGTTGAAAGACCTCGCATGTTTGGGCTTTTCGTCCGATCTCGTGATGCAATCGTTTTGCCATACGGCGGCGTATCCGAAGCCCGTGGACGTGAAGATGCATCACGAGCTGCCAGACTTCATGGCGACACGCGGCGGCATCTCCCTGCGTCCCGGCGACGGCATCATCCACTCGTGGTTGAACCGTATGCTGTTGCCGGATACGGTAGGCACCGGTGGCGACAGCCACACGCGTTTCCCGATTGGCATTTCGTTCCCGGCGGGCTCCGGCCTCGTCGCGTTTGCAGCAGCCACTGGCGTGATGCCGCTCGATATGCCGGAGAGCGTGCTGGTGCGCTTCAAAGGCACCCTACAGCCCGGCGTGACGCTGCGCGACCTCGTACACGCCATTCCGCTTTACGCCATCAAGGCGGGCCATTTAACGGTCGCCAAACAGGGCAAGATCAACCTTTTCTCGGGCCGCATTCTTGAAATCGAAGGCTTGCCAGATTTGAAGATTGAGCAGGCATTCGAGTTGGCCGACGCGTCCGCTGAGCGTAGCGCGGCGGGGTGCACGGTAGCGTTGAATCAAGCGCCCGTGATCGAGTATTTAAACTCGAATATCACGCTGCTCAAATCGATGATTGCCGACGGTTACGCCGACCCGCGCTCCATCGCCCGCCGCATCAAAGCGATGGAAGCCTGGCTCGCCGATCCGAAGCTGCTCAAGGGCGATGCTGATGCGGAATACGCCGCCATCATCGAAATCGACCTCGCTGAAATCACCGAGCCGATCGTGTGCTGCCCGAACGATCCCGATGACGCAAAAACGCTGTCCGACGTCGCAGGTGCCCAGATTGATGAGGTGTTCATCGGCAGTTGCATGACCAACATCGGCCACTTCCGCGCCGCCGCCAAACTGCTCGAAGGCAAGCGCGACATGCCCGCGAAACTGTGGATCGCGCCGCCGACCAAAATGGATGCGCATCAGTTGTCCGAGGAAGGCCACTATGGCACCTTCGGCACCGCTGGCGCGCGCATGGAAATGCCCGGCTGCTCGCTGTGCATGGGCAATCAGGCGCAGGTGAAAGAAGGCGCGACGGTGATGTCCACGTCAACGCGCAACTTCCCGAACCGCCTCGGTAAAAACTCGAACGTGTATCTGGGCAGCGCGGAGCTCGCGGCCATCTGCTCCAAGCTCGGCCGCATCCCGACCAAAGTGGAATACCTTGCCGACATGGGCGTGCTGACGCTGGCCAGCGCAGGCATTTACAAGTACATGAATTTCGACCAGATGCCGGAGTTCATCGAAAAGGCGGAGACGGTCGCGGCGTAACGCGTAGCGATCATCGAACGCAAACGGCTCTACGGAGCCGTTTTCACATGCAGGGCGGGGCGCGTTTTCAGGGGGACGGAGAGCGTCCAATCTGCGCGACGCCCTCCGGAAAAAAGGGCGACACAAATGCGAAGTATGCGCGCGGGCCATCGTGCGAATGTCGGCGCACCGAGGCCTTAATTTTGTCGATGCGAGCGACAAATTCCTTGAGCGTCAAATCGTTGAATTTGCCGATGCGTTCCACGCCGATTTGTACGCAGACGGCAACAATGGGCGCGACCGCTTCGGACTGCGAGACGCGCTCATTCTGGGCAAAACCGAAATGTTGTTTGATCGCGATCTTGGCGTTATCGAGGGCAAGTTCACACATAGCATCGGTGAGGCCAGCATTGCGCCGATAGCACTGCATAAGGCCCGCCTCAATGTTCTGGCAGACGTCAAGGTGTGGATCGTCGTTAAAGTCTTTCATTGGGCAGAAATTCCATTTCCAATTCAATGCGATTGGTTGTTGCTCCTCCTTGCCGTGTCCACGCACAGTCTGCGTCGTCGCGCCTAGTCTCTCATTGAACTGGAAACGGAACAAGGTGAGTTGAAGGACGATCAGTCATGGAGCAGGTGAGTGGAGCCGTCGTGCGGCACGACAGTTTGGTTACGGCAACGATGTCAATTTTTTCTGGTCATTGGAATGATGTCGAAACCCAGCGAACGTAGCGATGGCGGCACCTTGGTCGACATCAAAATGGCTCCAGATTGACTCCGGCGACGCCCATTACTGTTTTTGAATCTTCGCACGCTCGATGACTAGCGCCCATTTCTTGACGTCGCCATCAAGCAATTGTGCCAACTGCTCGGGCGTGCTGCTTTGCGCAACGAGCGTCAAATCACTGAGGCGTTGTTTGACCTCCGGCAAGGCAAGTATGCGCACCAATTCGCGGTTGAGTTTTGTGACGATGTGCATCGGTGTTTTCGCTGGAACAGCTAGCCCGTTCCATGACGCAGCGCTGAAGTTGGCGAGCGATCCACCGGCTTCGCGCGCGGTGGGCACATCGGGCAATACAAGGGCGCGTTGGTCACCAAGCAGCGCGATGGGTCGCAACGCCTTCGATGTAATTTGCGGCATCAGCGGGCCCAAAATTTCCACCATCGCGTCGACGTTGCCGCCACGCAAGGCGGCGATCACCGGAGGCGTGCCGTTGAACGGGACGACCTGCACGTCAATACCAGCGGCGCTCTTGAATAATTCTGCCGCGAGATTTTGCGTGGTGCCAACTTGCGGCGTGCCGACATTCAGCTTGCCTGGATTGGCTTTGGCGTAGGCGAGCAATTCAGCGAAGTTTGTGAATTTTCCGCCTTCGGTGACAGCGATGGCGAGATCGAATGATGCGAGTTTTGACACGGGTGCGAAGTCTTTACGCGTGTCGAATGGCAACGATTTAAAGAGCGCCGCGCTAACCGCCGTACCGCTCGAAATCAGCAAAATCGTATGCCCGTCGGAATCTGCTTTGGCGACTTGCTCACCCGCTATCACGCCACCTGCGCTTGGCTTGTTTTCTATAATGACCGGTTGACCCAACGCCTCAGATAACTTCTGCCCGACCGTACGTGCCGTGATGTCCGCCGCGCCGCCGGGGGCGTTGGGGACGACGATTTTTATGGGCTTGGTGGGGAAGGTTTGGGCGGATGCGGCGACGCCAAAAGACAAAGCAAATAACACAGCAACAGCAGCGTGCAAAGCCCTCCCAACATTGTGGGAGCGGTTCCACCGCGACTTCCAACTTGCGGTTGATGCATCGCGGTGGAACCGCTCCCACAAAGACAAATTTACGGTGGATGCAACGAACATAGCAGGCAAAAAAAATGATGGCGAACCATCATTCTCTATCAGGGCGCGTTAAAGCGCGCCCTTTGAGGTCGGTAAACCTATTCGCCGCCCAAACCTGCCGCAGCGCGTGCCGCGTATTCGGCCTGCTTTTCGGCGCGACGTGCGGCGCGGTTGCCACCGTCTGCGGCTTGCGTCACGGCTGGGCCAGCGGGCTTGTCGCCACGACGCTCAGCGCGGTTGTCGTGCGAGAACTCGGCGCGTGAACCACGCGGCGCTGCGTCTACGCGCGCTGGGCGCTGAAACGGCAGATCATCATGACCGGCACGATCTGCCCGCTCAACACGCGGTGCGAATTCGCGACGTTGCGTTGGTGCTGCATCAGCATATTCGCGACGTGGCGCGGAACGATCATTACCGCCCCAAGCTGGACGCGAATCACGGTCACCCGCGCCGCCAAACGAACGGCCACCGCGATCTGCACGGTCATTGAAGGCCGGACGGTCAGCGCCATAACGAGTTGGTGCGCGATCTTCACGCGGCGCAAAACTGCGCTCGCCACGATCAGCGAAATCACGACGCGGAGCCGCGTCACGATTGAACGTTGAAGCAGATCCAGAGTTTCGATCTTCGCCATAACGTGGACGATCAACCGGCGCACGATCAAATGAACGTGGCGCAGCATCAGCTACTGGAGCTGGTGAATACGGACGGGGTGCGCGATCAAACGAACGCTCGCCACCGCCTGAATAACCACCGTAGCCACCACCCGCGCTGTTGCCAGACCCGCCGCCGCCGAAGCCACGGTTGCCACCGGCATTGCCGCGGTCATATCCACCGCGATTGCCGCCGCCAGCGTATCCGCCACCGCCGCCATAGCCGCCGCCTCCACCGCCATAACCACCACCTGCTGCAGGTGGCTTGTTCTGTGGCTCATGACCGGCGACTACGGCCTCGTCAATGCGCTGCTGGGTGAAGCGCTCAATGTTGCGAATTTTGTAACGATCACGGAAGCCCGCGAGCGTGATTGCCAAGCCGCTTTTGCCAGCGCGACCGGTACGACCGATGCGATGGATGTAATCCTCTGGTTTCATCGGCAGACCATAGTTGATCACGTGGGTGATCGATGGCACGTCGATGCCGCGCGCGGCAACGTCGGTGGCAATCAACACTTTGATGGTGCCATCGCGCAGCGACTTCAGACGACGGGTACGAATCATTTGTGGCATTGCGCCGTGCAGGCCCGCAGCCGCGTAGCCCGCGCCGCGCAGTTCATCAGCCAGTTCGTCGGTTTCGATTTGCGTGGCGGTGAAAATCACCGCCTGATCCATCGATTCGTCTTGCAGGTAATGCTCAAGAATCGCGTTCTTGTGCGTCATGTCGTCGTACCAATGCAGACGCTGCTCGATGTTTTGATGGGCGTCCTGAGCGGTCGCCAATTCGATGCGTTTCGGGCTGCGCATCACGGCAGCAGCAAGCTGCATCACGCGTGGCGCGAAGGTGGCCGAGAACATCATGGTGCGTTCGCGGCGTTGCGTGGCTACGTGGATCGCTTCCAAATCTTCCGAGAAGCCGAGGTCGAGCATACGGTCGGCCTCATCCACGACCAGCGTTTGCACGCAGTCGAGATCGATCTGTCCGTTGCGGTTCAAGTCGAGCAAACGACCGGGCGTTGCAACGACTAAGTTCGCGCCGCGAAGGTCCATCAATTGTTTGCCGAACGCCGTGCCGCCGACCACGTTGGCGATGCGAATGCCGCGTACGAAGCGAACAAGACCAATCGCTTCTTCAGCGACTTGCGCGGCGAGTTCGCGGGTGGGGCACAGGATCAATACGCGTGGCGATGCGCCAGCGCGGTGTTTGCGTGCAGCCTGCTCGCCCTTGGACATCGCCGGGGTTTCGAGCAGCGCGTGCAGCGCGGGCAACAGGAAAGCAGCGGTTTTGCCGCTACCGGTTTGGCTAGATACCATCCAGTCGCCGCCTGCAAGGGCGTTGGGGATAGTTTGTAATTGAACGGCGGTAGGCTCGGTGTAGCCGAGCTCGGCGACCGCTTGCAGCAGCGCAGGATTCAGGTGCAGCGCGGCAAAGCCGGTCAGCGGGGGTAGCTCAACGCCGGTGTCGTCGTCGAGGTTGGAAAAATCTTGGGCAGCATCAATGTGCGCCAGCGCTAGATCTGGCGTCGCTTCAAAGTTGTTTTCAGTGTCGTGTTGGTTTTGCAAACTCATGTCTATTCTTGCGGCAGCACAAAGCGTGCTGTCGCAACCTTCAAAAAATTAAGGACGTGTGTTGATCGAATCTGATGCCAAACGCGTCGACCAACAAACGGAACATGACTAAAACCGATGTCGCCAGCACTAATTGCGTAGAGCTTGCGAGGGCTTTTTTGCGTTCTGCGTCGCTGAAACTGTGCACCTTTCGGTGCGCTTTCAGGAACTATGCGGGACGATGCACTAAGCAGCGAACATTTCATGCTTTCTCAAGCAAGCTGCATATTTTGGCATGTTGCAGCGCAAAAAGATAGTGTTTACGGCAAATGGGCTGGAGCAAGCGCTCCACCGCTGTCGGCGAAATTACCGAACCGCGCGCAAGACCAATGCCACCAGCATGATTAGGCTACCCACCAGCAACACCGCACAAATTACGCCCGCCGCCGCAAAGTGCTTGAAACTCAAGCCCGTCGGAGGATGCAGATGGTCTTTTTCGCTACCCAACGCAGGCAACACGCGAAGGATTGTGCGCATGGCATACAGCACGCAGCGGAAGTGATTGACGGGCGGATTCACAGTGCTCAAGTTTAATCGACGCCTTTTCAGCTTTTTGATGTAACCGTTGTTTTACGTGGTCTAACGGCACGAAAGACTCAAAGTCGACAATCAACGAATTTGCATCCCAGCCCCAATATAACGGTCATTTCACCTCAAAGTTGATGATTCATTGACGCGCGCGCTCACAGCCAAGCGACTAGCATTAATTGATGGCTCAAAAATCTGATTTCTCGTTCTTCCACTCGTTGCGCGTGCGCTGGGCGGAGGTCGATTTGCAGCGCGTGGTTTTTAACGGCAATTACTTGCTGTATTTTGATGTGGCGTTCACCGAATATTGGCGCGCCACAGGCTTGCCGCAGCCGCTCGAACTTCATCGCACCGGCAGCGAGCTATTTGCGCGCAAAGCACAGATCGAATATCACGCCTCGGCCGGGTTCGATGATGTGCTCGACATCGGGGTGCGCTGCGCCAAACTCGGGCGCAGCAGCATGACGTTCAACATCGCGATTTTTCGCGGTGACGAGCACTTGATTGACGGTGAGCTTGTATACGTTTACGCCGACGCCCACGCCAAAAAATCAGTGGTGATTCCGGATGCGTGGCGTGAGCGGTTGCGCGAGATGGACGCGCACTCGACTTAGCTCAGCACATGCGACTGGCATCATTTAGTAGCGCTTTTCGTCTTAACCACTACAAACTCAACGTCGGGCGCACACCTTCGTGCAACACTAGCGATGATGTCCGCTTAGTCTGCACGGGGCGCAGCGGGGCCCGGTCGAAACTTCACAACGAGGAACACAATGACAATGTTGCACCTTTCAAGCCCGCTCGCGCTGGCGCGGCGCTACGTAACGGTCGCCGCCTGTGGCCTGCTGGCGCTCACCGCCAGCACCCCCTGCATGGCGCAGCTTATGTACGCTTACACCGCTTACGCTCCCGCCCAGCCCAGCCGCCTCATCAGCTTCAATGTCGGGAGTTCCGCCACGCTACTTTCAAACGTGTTTGTTACCGGGCTCGGTGCCAACGAACGCCTTAAAGGGATTGACATCCGTCCCTCAACCGGCCAGCTCTATGCGGTAGCGGTCACCAGCGGCAGCAACGCCGCACGCGTACTCACCCTCAACACGCAAACCGGTGCAGCCACGCAAGTCGCGCCCTCGTCGACCACATTGCCGGCATCGCAGTTTTTCGGCATGAGTTTTGCGCCGGGATTGCCCGAAACCATTCGCATGATCTCCTACAACACTGGCGACAACCAACGACTAAACGCGATCACTGGTGCACTCATCAGTAACGATTCTGCGCTTAGCTACGTCGCTACTGACCCCAATTATTTCGTCCCTCCCATCATCGCCAACATCGCCTATACCAACAGCTCAATCGACGCCAGAGCGACCACGTTGTACGCCATTGACACCCGAGGCACCAACAGTGTGCTCGCGCGCATCGGCAACGTGAACGACAGCGGAACCTCAGCAAATTTCGGTAACTTGACCACAATCGGCTCGCTCGGCATCACTCCCGCAACCGTGGTCGGCGGTTTTGATATTCAGGCGGGTACCGGCTATGCGTTCGCGGCATTGAGCACTAATGGCACCAGCTCAAATCTATACCTCATCAATTTAACAACCGGCGCTGCATTCTTTATGGCACCGATTGGCGACAGCACCACGTTGGTTGATGGGCTGGCTGTCACGAGCAATCGATCAGCATGCCTGGATCTTGACGGTGATGGTTTGGTGTTGCCGACAACCGACGGCTTGATGTGGTTGCGGGCGTTGATGGGCATGACCGGCACGGCCGTCACCAGCGGCGCACTACCCACGCCGGCCCCACCGCGCGCCACGTGGGCGGCGATTCAAGCATTTTTGAACAACACCTGCGGCACCAGCTTCGCGCCGTAGCGAAGCGACGTATAGCGCGTATGCGCGGCGCGAGTGACGAATCGTTGGGCAATCGCCGCTTTCGCCGCTCCTACGGCAAAGCTAAACCCCCGCCGTCATCCCGCCGTCCACATACAGAATGTGGCCGTTGACAAAATCGCTCGCGGGGGCGGCGAGAAAAATAATCGCGCCTTTCAGTTCATCGACATTGCCCCAGCGGCCCGCAGGCGTGCGCTGTTTCAGCCAACCCGTGAACTCGGGGTTTTGCACCAGCGCTTGTGTGAGTTCGGTGTCGAAATAGCCCGGCCCTAAACCGTTGACCTGAATGCCGTGCTTGGCCAGCTCCACGCATAGGCCTTTGGTGAGCATTTTCAGCGCGCCTTTGGTGGCGGTGTACGGCACGATGCTGGCGCGGCCTAGCTCTGCGTTCACCGAGCACACGTTGATGATTTTGCCGCGACCACGGGGCTGCATGTGCCGCACTACCGCTTGGCTGACGGCGAATGCGCTGGTGACGTTGGTATCCATCAAACGCTGAAAATCTGCCAACGGAAAATCGCTGAACGCCCCGCGAATTTGAATCCCGGTATTGTTCACCAAGATATCGATTGCTCCGATCTCGCACTCAATGGCATCGATGTTTGCTTGCGTGTTGGCGTGATCGGTGACGTCAAACGCACGCGCCGAGGCGTGCACGTCGCGCGCTGTAAATTGCGCTGCCACGCGCTCGCATTTAGCCGCGTCGCGACCGTTGATGATGACATGCGCGCCCGCGCTCGCCAGTGCCTCGGCAAGCGCTAAGCCAATACCTTGCGATGAGCCTGTAATGAGGGCGCGTTTGCCAGTTAAGTCGAAGAGTGGGTGCGATGTAGTCATGGTGCAAATGTAGCGTGGACGCAAAACGCGCAGGGTGGAACGCTTGCGGTTACGCCTCGTTTAACCGGCGGAGGCATTTAAGTGGCTTGCCGTGGTGAGCTGCCTCATTCGGCGGAGCCGCTAGCGTTGCGCACTACGGCGCACCGTCACAATGATTGAATCGCCACGGAGAGCGCGTCTGCAAACCGCTACAGTTACAGGCAGCAACTCAAGCAAGCAAGTAAAAAACAAGGAGCCCACGATGTTGATGGCAATGCTTTACGGCGCAAAAGACCTGCGCCTGGAACGCGGTGAAGACCCGGTGGTTGGGCCCGGACAAGTGAAGATTCGCTTTGGTGCGGGTGGCATTTGCGGCAGCGATTTGTCGTATTACGGCAAGGGTCGGATTGGCGATTTTTCGCTGAAGCAACCGCTGTGTCTGGGCCATGAAGTGTCGGGTGAAGTCGATGAGGTCGGCGCAGGCGTGACGCGGGTGAAAAAAGGCGATCGGGTGGCGATCAATCCGAACCAGCCGTGCCGCGTCTGCCGCACCTGCATGGCGGGCAAGGGCAACCTGTGTTTGAAGATGAATTTTTACGGCAGCGCGGCGGTGTTTCCGCATATTCAGGGCGTGTTTCGTGAGGTGATTGTGGCCACCGAAGCGCAGTGTTTTGTGGTGCCGCAGTCGTGCGATTTTCGGACCGCGGCAATGGCTGAGCCGCTGGCGGTGGCGCTGCATGCGGTGCGCCGTGCGGGGTCTCTGGTGGGAAAAAGCGTGCTGGTCACCGGCGTCGGCCCGATTGGCAGCCTGCTGGTGCTGGCCGCCAAGCGCGCCGGGGCGGCGCACATCGCAGTGACCGATGTAGCGGATGCCGCATTAAAACGTGCCGAAAAATTGGGTGTTGACGAGGCCGTGAACGCGGTGACTGCGCCAGAAAAAGTGGAGGCGTGGTACGCCAGCAAAGGCACTTTTGACGTGAGTTTTGAATGTTCGGGCAACGCCACCGCTATCGCCTCGGCGATCATGGCCACCGCATCTGGCGGATGCGTGGTGCAGGTGGGTATGCTCGGCGTGCCCACGGCTGAGATCGCGGTTAACCGGTTCGTGTCGCGCGAAGTGGATTTGCTCGGCGCATTTCGCTTTGATGCGGAATATGGCGCTGCCGTACATGAGCTTGCATCGGGGGCCATCGATGTCTGCGCGCTGCTCACCCACAGCTACAAAATGAGCGCGGCCAATGATGCGTTTTTGATGGCGGCAGATCGCAGTCAGTCGATGAAAGTGCACTTGACGTTTTGATCGGCTCCCTCTCCCTCGGGGAGAGGGAGTTAGAACCACTCCTACAATATCTCTATGCTTGAAACCATCACCCTCGATCCCCCCTCCCCCGCCACCGCCTGCGTTATCTGGATGCACGGCTTGGGTGCCGACGGCAACGACTTCGTGCCGATGGTGCCGGAGTTGGGCTTGCCGCGTGAGCACAGCGTGCGATTTGTGTTTCCGAACGCACCTACGATGCCGGTCACCATCAACGGCGGCTACGTGATGCGGGCGTGGTACGACATTGCCTCAGCCGAGCTTGACAAACGCGCGGACGAGGCGGGCGTGCGGCGCAGCCAAGCGGCCATTGTCGAGCTGATTGATGACCAAATCAGCAAAGGCATCGCGTCGCACCGGATCGTGCTCGCGGGCTTTTCGCAAGGCGGCGTCATCGCGCTGCAAACGGGGCTGCGTTACCCAGCAAAACTAGGCGGCATCATGGCGCTGTCGACCTATCTCGCCTGCGCTGAAACGCTGGGCGCTGAGGCATCAGCGAACAACCGCAACCTGCCGATTTTCATGGCGCACGGCTCGATGGATCCGGTGATTTCTATCGCGCTGGCCAAGCTCTCCAAAGGCCGATTGGAGACGCACGGCTACAAGATCGACTGGCGCGAATACGGTATGCCGCATTCGGTGTGCGCCGAGGAGATTGACCACATCGCCGCATTTCTGAAACGCACGTTGCTGACCGCTTAAAAAGCATGCTGACGGCACTGCTCGCGGAGCTTAAAAACGGCGACGCGCGCCGCCTTGCGTGGGCGATTGGCTCTCCATCATTGTTCGACGCAAATAACGCGGCATGGCAGGGCCGCTTGCGCTCTGACGCTTGGTCGGCATGCGAGCTTGAGCGCTGCGCTGATTGGTTGCAGCAAATTGACCGTGAGCCCAGCGCGCTGCAAGCGCTGCTCGGCGACCCACTGGTGAACACGCCACTCGGTCACACCTTCGAGAAATTCGTGCTGCACTGGCAGGCCGCGCGGCCCGATGTGCACAAGGCCACGCGCGGACTGATGGTCAGAACGGCAGGCCGCACGGTGGGCGAATTTGACATCGTTTTGCTGCGCCATGACGGGGTGATTGAGACACTGGAGGTGACGGTGAAGTACTACCTGAACCTGCATCCCGCGCTCGGCATCACCGGCTGTTTTGGGCCGCGTGCGTTTGATCGGATGACCGAGAAATACGCCAAGATGACCACTCGGCAGACCGATCTAGGACACACCGACGCGGGGCGCTTGGCGATCTGTCGTTGGCTTGAAATGTCGTGTGGCGTGCAACAGTCGCCCGACGCGCTGGTGGTTGAAAACTATGCGCTGGCTCGGGGTTATGTGTTTCATCCGTCGCCGGAGGCTTCGCTGCCGGTTGAGCTTTCGCCGCAGCACGGTCGCGGGTTGTGGCAAACCGATGAGCATGCCTTGCCCGAGGATTCATTGCACGTGTGGCGCAATTTATCGAGCCGCGAATGGTTAGGGCCGTATCAAGGTCTGGCCCCCGAGAGCGGCTGGCCGAACGATCCGGCGATGCCAAGGATGTACGCGCGCTTGATTCCGCACTGCGCGATGTGGACAGAAACCGAGCGGCGATTTGTAGTGCGCGCTGAGTCGGGGTTATTGAAGCATGAGACGGTGACGCTGGGCGCGTAGCGTTGGGCTCGCGAGCAGCCGCGCACTACACAGACCGCGGTAGCGGCGCAAGCCGCGAAAGCCGCACGTGAAAGCCTTCGCGGCTTGAGCCGCTCCTACAGCGACACTGCGGCTACGTCGTCGCCACCTTCAGCGCTTCAATTTGCGCATCACTCTTACCCAAAACCTCGCGCAACACGTCAACGGTGCTTGACCCTTTCACCGGTGGCGCATGGCGATACGTCACAGGCGTGTCGCTCATCCGAATCGGGCTCTTCACCATCGCCACGTTGCCGCCGCCCTGCCCGGGCGGACGCTGCATGTCGAGCCGCAGTTCGCGGTGTTGAACTTGCGGATGCGCGAACACTTGGTCATAGGTGTTGATCGGCGCGTGTGGAATTCCTAGGCTTGCGAATTTGTCCAGCCAGAACGCGGTGGTTTGCGCAGTGAGAATCGCTTCCATGTCCACGACCAGTTGCGTGCGATGCGCGTTGCGGTCTTTCATCTCAAGATACTCCGGACGAAACGCCATTTCCGCCGCGCCCATCGCATCACACAATTTTCGCCATTGGCCGTCGTTACCTGCACCCACGATCATGTAGCCGTCGGCCGTTTTGAAGGACTGATAGGGCGCCAAGTTCACATGCGCATTGCCCACGCGCTGCGGCTGCTTGCCGGTAATGAAGTAGGTGGCAATTTGGTTCGACGCAAATTGCACCACCGTGTCGAGCAGCGCAATGTCGATGTGCTGGCCGCGTCCGGTACCGTGGCGCGCTTCAATCGCGGCGAGGATAGCAATGGTCGCGTTGAGGCCCGAGAGCACATCGGTCACCGCAATCACTACCTTCACCGGCCCGCCGCCGGGGCCGCCTTGGTCGATGTCGGTATGACCGTTAATCGCCATCAAGCCGCCCTCGGCCTGACACAGCAAGTCGTAGCCCGGACGATGCGCATACGGCCCATCTTGGCCGTACGCCGTGATCGAGCAATACACGAGCTTCGGGTTGATTTTGCGAAGCGCGTCGTAGTCGAGGCCGTAGCGCATCAGGTCGCCGAGCTTGTAATTCTCGACGAGGATGTCGCATTTTGTGGCGAGTTCGCGCAGCAGCGCTTGACCTTCAGGCTTGGAAATATCCACCGTCATCGAGCGCTTGTTTCGATTGCAGCTTGAAAAATACGCGGAGTCCGTCGTCGCGTTACCGTCGCCATCAGTGAGCCACGCGGGCCCCCATGCACGCGTATCGTCGCCGGTGTCCGGTCGCTCGATTTTGATGACATCCGCGCCCAAGTCCCCAAGTGTTTGCGTACACCAAGGCCCCGCCAACACACGGGTGAGATCGAGAACACGAAGATGCGCAAGCGGGCCAGCCATAATTCAGGTCAAGTTTTGTCGAAGCATCCATTATGAGTTACTACAAACACCACGTTTTCTTTTGCACCAACGAACGCGACGACGGTCGCGCGTCCTGCGGTGAGCGTTGCGCGGGCGACCTGCGCGATTACGCCAAGAAAAAATGCAAGTCGCTCGGTTTGTCAGGCCAGGGCAAAGTGCGCGTGAACAATGCTGGCTGTCTTGATCGCTGTGAAGAAGGGCCGATCATCGTTGTCTACCCCGAAGAGGTCTGGTATCACTACGAAACCGAAGCCGATGTTGATGAAATCATCAGCGAGCATTTGCAGGGTGGGCGCGTGGTGGAGCGGTTGCAGATTTAGCGGTAGCGCGGTCGTAGGAGCGGCGAAAGCCGCGAAAAATTCGTCTAACCTGGCAGGTAATCATCGCGGCTTTCGCCGCTCCCACAAAGCAACGCCGACTCACGGCTCGCTCATGCAATTCAGCGCACGTCTTCCTGCCAAGGATTGATCACCGTGAGCCCAGCAGCAACAAAAGGAGCCGCGTCTCGCGTGGCGATGGTTAGGCCATTTGCGGCAGCGGTCGCAGCAATGTAGCCATCGGCAACCCCGATGCTCTGACCAGCGGCACGGGCACGCGCCCGCAGCAGCGCGTAGGCTTGCGACGCGTTCGCATCAAACAGCAGGATGCGGCCCCTGAATAGCGGCACCACGCGCTCTTCGACTTGTCGATGCAGGCTGTCCTTACGCCGCCCCGATGGCAATGCGGCGATGCCAAATCTCAGCTCGGCTAGACTAATGGCGGCTAAAAACAGCGTTTCGACATTCTGCGCGTCAATCCATGACACCACCGCTGGCTCGGGTGCCACCCGCAACGGTTCGGAGATGACGTTGGTGTCAATCAGAATCATTCAAAAGCATCATTCAAAACTGAGCGGCTCAGACGGCACCGTCTCACGTTGGATATTGAGGTCAACTCCACCGACCTCCCGACCAATCTCCGCCAACAGTGTGCCGAGCAGCAGTCGTCCGCCCGGACGAACGGCGTTTTCAAGAATGAGCCGCACCTCAGCCTCGGCGCTGCGCCCAGCCATCGATGCCCGAACTCGCAACGCGCGGTGCAGCTCAGTGGTGAGATTGCGGACAGTGATTGATGGCATAAATGCACTCGCTACAAATGATTGCAATGATGGCATTATATAAGATTGCAATCAACACTCCCAGAGATGCGTTTGGGCGGAGCCAATCGTTGCCTAGGCGCAATTAGCGGTGCAGGTGCCTGACGGGTTACGGGCGGTGTCGGACGATTGACTCGGCAATTTGTAGGGTGGGCAGCCTGTGCCCACCTTCGCTGCGCAGATGCGGATGGATTTGTTTGCTAAAGTTTGGTGGGCAGACGCTGCCCACCCTACAAAATCTACGGCGTCGGCACACAAAACTTGACGCCTTCTCCGTCCCAACCCAGAGCGACGAAGTTGTTGTAAATCGTCAGGCTCGTCGTGAATCGATGATTCGGATCATCGGGGAACCGCGCGTTGCCACGAAAAACTCGGTAGACCGGGCGTTGCCCTGCGGCGCATGCGCCCGTAGTTACGGGTACGAAAGCATACGAATTCACGCCTTCGTTGACTGGCAATTGGGGCGCTGGCGTGTTGGTCGGGTTGAGCGCTGTTACAGCCGCTATTTCGGAGTCAACCACGGTGTAGAAATGGCTGCCTCTCGACTGGCCAACCGCAACGCGATCAAAGTAGAAGCGCGTGATGCCGTGGGTTCCCGCGAACGGAGCGGGGTAGACCGGAAAACTCTCCCCCGTGCGAATGAACGCTGGAACCTTGTCAAGCAAAGCGATATCGCTCTGGCTTGCGGTGATGAAGTAATAGTTGAGGGCCGTGTGCAGAAATTCGACCATCGGAACCGACGGGGGCACGAAGCCCGGGGGCGTCGAGCTGAGGACGTAAGGAACGTCAATAGAAGCAGAATTACTTTCGATGCTGACGTAGTAGTTGCCAGCCGTCAAACTTACTGTTTTCGTCCCACCCACTAGATCTGATCTGGCGACGGTAAAGTCGAGTAAAGCAATATTGGTGGCGTAATCCCACAGCCTTACGCGCCATCCTTGGAAGCTGCTGCCACCAGCACTCTGCGGCTTCAAGCGCAACGTGATATTGCCGGGACTCGTCAGGTTTAAGCGAAAGTAGTCAGCAGTATCGGTAGGCGTGCTGGAACTAATTTTCCCCACATATTCAGTGCCTAACGCAATGGCCTGCGCCGTGGCTGGCGTGTTGTTCAGCTCAATTTCGCCAACCTGCGCCACAGCGGCTGAAAGAAAGCAGAAAAGGCCGAAAAGCGCGCCGAAAAGCGCGCCGAAAAGATAACGTGACAACTACAAAAGTCGCACTTTTATGTTTCCCAAGGTGACGGTCAATGGAGGAAGAGAAAGCGGTAATAGGCTGACTAACAGTGAATAAATCTCCCCGCCCCAAGGGGCGGGGAATTCAACTCCAAGAGATTGAACTTGTCACTCAAAATTGGCAACAGCAAGGAGCGGAGCATGACGTCGCGCAGCGGGCGCACCAGCGCGTGTACCAAGGTGGCAATGGAACGACGTTTGTGTAGGCACATCGCTCGTGACCCATGCGAAGAACGAAAGAGGTGCGCCCGGGGCCATCGCCGAGATCAGCGAGGATGGAATCGCCAGATTGAGCGTCGCGGCATCAGGTGGAAAGGCGACGTGGGTCGTCGCGACCGCTCCGCCGCCTGCGACGGGCACCAGTTCAATAGTTGCGCCGATTGAATCGTACGGCGCGAGCGCGAAGGACGCGCTAGAGAATGCGAACGTCGCTAGCCAAGCGGCCAAGCGGCCAAGCGGCCAAGCGGCCAAGCGGCCAAGCGGCCAAGCGGCCAAGCGGCCAAGCGGCCAAGCGGCCAAGCGGCATGTGATGCAACGGAAATTCATAAGTTCCTCGCGAGCGTGAATTTGCTGCAATTTATCTCGGTGCGTTGATTTTCGCGCGGGCAGTCTCTGTCCACCGTGGCGTTGCTTGTCGGAATGGGTTGTTTTGCCGCGGTTTGGTGGGCACGGGGTGCCCGCTCAGCGGTGGGAGCGGCGCCACCGCGATTGCGTCATGCGAATGCATCGCGGTTCAACCGCTCCCACAAGCGCTACGTCTTCGTAATCGCCAATATCGCCGCTGCACATTCGGGTCGACACAACACCAATCCGCCGTGCAGCACCACATCGCGCTGGTTGAACACAATCGCTTGGCCCTGTAGATCGGAAACATGCAATCCGTGCGCGAGCGCTACACCGATGGGCGCTGCGGCATCCCATTCGTTGAGGCCACCTTCGTGAAGGTAGGCGAGCGCCTCTCCACGCACCACCATTAGCGCCTTCGCGCCCGCTGAGCCCACGGGCTCGATGCGTACTCCTAAAGCCTCCGCAATGTCTGCGGAAAACGCAGCTGGACGCGAGCGACTGACCACGATCACCTTCTGCGGATCGCGCGCCAACGCCACCGCCGCCGAGTCAAAAACTTCGTCCCGCATCGGTTGCGCAACCGCCGCCGCGATCACCTCGCCGCGCGCCACCAGCGCCACATGCACCGCCCAATCATCACGGCCTTCGCGGTACTCGCGAGTGCCGTCGAGCGGGTCAATGATCCACACGCGATCTGCGGTGAATCGCTTGCCGTCATCCACCGATTCTTCCGACAACACGGCGTCATCCGGGCGTTCAGCGGCGAGCGCTTTCAGCAGGAAAATATTTGCTTGACGGTCCCCGGCGTCGCCCAGCGCACGGCCTTCATGCGCGCCGCCTTCACGCAAATTCATGAGCAAAATGCCAGCCTCGCGAGCCAACCGCCGCGCGCGCGCAATATCTTCCAAAAACGGAGTCGATTCAGGCATCAGCTTTCACCTGAAATGCCCATTTAGATTGGGCTTAGGCAGCGATTTAGCCAAAACTCGACTCAAAGTCAATTTAACGCCTGTGCCCATAGCAATTGGGCATTCCAGCAAAAAGCTGATACATAAAATTGTCACGCAACAAAACCCTAAATCCCCAAAATTTGCTGCCGTTCTTCCTTGGTCGGGGCAATGCCCATGCGCTCATACGCATCGAAAATTACGTCGACGATTTCCTGCGGTTCTTCGAGAATTTGCATCAATTCGATATCGCCCGGTGAGATCAGTTGGTCGCGCAGCAACACCTCGCGCATCCAGCCATGCAGCCCGCCCCAGAATTCTCGGCCCACCAAAATGATCGGGATGCGTCGGGCTTTGCCGGTTTGAATCAGCGTCAGCGCCTCAGTCAATTCGTCCAGCGTGCCGAAGCCGCCCGGCATGCAAATCAACGCCGCTGACGTGCGTACGAAGGCGAGCTTGCGGTTGAAGAAATATTTGAACGAGATTCCCATGTCTTGAAACGGGTTCCCGCTCTGCTCGTGCGGCAACTGGATGTTGAGCCCGATCGATAAGCTCTTGCCCGCAAACGCGCCGACGTTGGCCGCCTCCATAATGCCCGGCCCACCGCCAGAGATCACGCTGAACCCCGAGTCCGACAACAGCCGCGCAATGGCCACCGTGCGCGGGTACCACGGGTTGTCAGCCTTTATCCGCGCCGAACCGAAGATCGACACGGCAGGCTGCACCGGGCGCAGTTTTTCTGTGGCATAGACGAACTCCGACATAATCTGTAGAGCGCGCCACGCCTCCTGCCCAGGGGTTAAATCGGTCGCGCCTACCGCACTTTTCAAGTGCTCAATCTTCGCCTTAGTGCTCTCGTTGTGAACTGCCATGTCGGAATCCCGTAAAAAACTTGTTCTGGTTGACGGCTCATCATATCTCTACCGCGCCTTTCACGCGCTGCCGGATTTGCGCACCAAAGCGGGCGAGCCCACGGGTGCCATTCGTGGCGTGCTGTCGATGCTGCGGCAACTGGTTGATCGTGAAAAGCCGGACTACTTCGGCGTGGTGTTTGACGCGCCGGGCAAAACTTTTCGCGACGATTGGTATCCCGAATACAAAGCCACCCGCTCGCCCATGCCCGACGACATGCGGCCGCAAATCAAACCGCTGCACGACATCATCCGCGCGCAGGGCTGGCCGCTCATCATGGAGACCGGCGTGGAGGCCGATGACGTGATCGGCACGCTAGCGGTGCAGGCCGAAGCGGCAGGCCTCGATTGCATGATTTCCACCGGCGACAAAGATCTGGCACAACTGGTCACCGAGCATGTGATTTTGAAGAATACGATGTCGATGGAGACGCTCAACATCGCGGGCGTCATCGAAAAATTTGGCGTGACGCCCGCGCAAATTTTGGACTACCTCACGCTCATCGGCGACACCGTAGACAACGTGCCCGGCGTGCCGAAAGTGGGCCCAAAAACAGCGGTGAAATGGCTAACAGAACACGGCACGCTAGACGCTATCGTCGCGCACGCCGACAAGTTCACCGGTGTAGTCGGCGAGAACTTGCGCAACACGCTGGAGTGGTTGCCGAAAGCCAAACAACTGCTCACCGTGAAGTGTGATTTGACCTTGCCGTATGTGCCGGATGGACTTGCCGTTACGCCAGCGGACAACGCGGCGTTGCTGGCGTTTTTTGAGCGGTTTGAATTTAAGGGGATGGCCAATGAGCTGCGCAATGCAAACCCACCTTCAACGGCCTCGCTATTTGAACCCTCCCCCGGAGGGGGAGGGCAGGGTGGGGGCAGTTCGAGTGCCTCTTCTACCAGCGACACTGCTCTTGCCACCCTCCCCCACCCTAACCCTCCCCCGCTGGGGGAGGTAACTCACGTCCCCGCTGAGAAAAAGCCCCGCACCTACCGCACCATCTCAACCAACGCCCAGCTCATTGAGGTCATCACAGCAATCAACGCCGCCGCCCTCACCTGCTTCGACACCGAGACCACCTCCCTCGAACCAATGACAGCCCAAATCGTTGGCCTGTCCTTCGCGTGGCGGCCGTTCGACGCCGTCTACATTCCGCTCGCACACCGCTACCCCGGCGCGCCGGAACAATTGCCTCTCGACGCGACGCTCGCCAAGCTCAAACCGTGGTTCGAAGACGCGAGCAAATTAAAGCTCGCGCAAAACGCCAAATACGATGAACACATTCTGCTCAACGCGGGCATTCAAGTGCGTGGCGTGGCGCATGACACGCTGCTTGAAGACTACGTGCTGGAGAGCCACAAACTGCACAACATGGACGCGATGGCACTGCGTTTTTTAGACGAGAAAACCATCAAGTTTGAGGACGTGGCAGGCAAGGGTGCCAAGCAAATTGGCTTTGACGAAGTAAGCATCGAGCGCGCCACTGAGTACAGCGCGGAGGACGCCGACGTGACGCTGCGGTTGCATCACGCCATCTATCCGCTGCTCACCGCCGAGCCCAAGCTTAAATACATCTACCAAGCGCTAGAGATGCCCACCCGCGAGGTGCTGGTGCGCATTGAGCGTAACGGCGTGTTAATCGATTCAGCGTTGCTGCAAAAGCAATCGCACGAACTCGGTTTGCAAATTAACGCCCTCGAACAAAAAGCCTTTGCACTGGCGGGCCAGCCCTTCAACCTAGGCTCACCAAAACAGCTAGGCGAAATCCTGTTCGGCAAACTCGGCATCCCCGTTAAACGCAAAACGGCAACGGGCCAACCTTCCACCGACGAAGAAGTGTTGAGCGAATTGGCAGAAGACTATCCGCTGCCAAAACTGCTGCTCGAACACCGCTCGATCTCCAAACTTAAGAGCACCTATACCGACAAATTGCCGAAGATGGTGAACGTGGCCACAGGCCGCGTACACACCAATTACGGGCAGGCCACCGCGATCACAGGCCGCCTGTCGAGCAACGATCCAAACCTGCAAAACATCCCCGTG
Organism: Burkholderiales bacterium; assembly: GCA_031409935.1. Lineage (GTDB taxonomy): Bacteria > Pseudomonadota > Gammaproteobacteria > Burkholderiales > Casimicrobiaceae > Casimicrobium. The sequence goes on from JANNYE010000050.1 coordinate 26,963, forward strand.
CGCACGCCACAGGGTCGCGAAATTCGCAAAGCGTTCATCGCGCCACTGGGCAGCGTGATCGTGTCCGCCGACTACTCGCAAATCGAGCTGCGCATCATGGCGCACATTTCGCAGGACGCCTCATTACTCGACGCGTTCGCGAAGGGTCTCGACATTCACAAAGCCACAGCAGCCGATATTTTCAGCATCCCAATTTCCGAGATCACCAGTGAACAACGCCGATACACCAAGGCCGTGAACTTCGGCCTGATTTACGGCATGGGCGCATTCGGCCTTGCATCGCAACTCGGCATCGAGCGCGGCGCGGCACAGCAGTTCATCGACAAATATTTTGCGCGCTATCCGGGCGTGGCCGAGTACATGCAAGCCACCCGAGAATCGGCGCGTGCCAATGGTTACGTCGAAACCGTATTCGGCCGCCGACTCACGCTCACCGACATCAACGCTGGCAACGGCCCGCGCCGTGCCGGTGCCGAGCGCGCGGCCATCAACGCGCCGATGCAGGGCACCGCGGCTGACTTGATCAAGCTCGCAATGATTGCGGTGGACGCATGGCTCGGCGAATCAAAGCTGCAATCAAAACTGGTGATGCAGGTGCACGATGAACTGGTGCTTGAGGTGCCGCGCGATGAACTGGAAATAGTTAAGCGAGAACTACCATTGAAGATGACTAATGTGGCGCAATTGCGCGTGCCACTGGTCGCCGAAGTAGGCGTTGGTGCGAACTGGGACGAGGCACATTGATGTATTTCGTTGTCCCCTCCCACAACGGGGGAGGCGGCATTCACGTCCCCTCCCCCAGCGGGGGAGGGTTAGGGTGGGGGAAGATGAACGTCAGAGCAAACTCTGACAACTCCCCTCTGCTTTGCCACCTACCCCCATCCCAACCGGAGCCAACCGCTTGCAGGCGGTTGGCGCTTCGGCGGGCAAAAGCCAAACTGTTGGCTTTTGCTGATCCGCCTTCGCCCCCCGCTGGGGGGAGGAGCCAAACCAGATTCGCGCGTAACACCGAAGTACGATGACTAAGCCCCCCACCCGCGCCGCGCGCGAAGCGCTTGACCTGCAAACTGCTCGCATCGATATCGAAAAGGAATTCGGCGAGCAAGGCTTTCGTAACGGCATCAATTACGTCACCGACAAGCGCATTCAGATCACGTCCGCACAGATGGATGAAGAGCGCGTTTGGCATTTGGTTGCCACGGTCAAAGGCACGCAATCCGAGCCGTACACCACCACCGTTGAGATGGAGTTCTTTGAATTCGGCATCGATGTCTTCGCGGCGGAATGCACCTGCCCGGTTCGGCTGAATTGCAAACATGCCGCAGGTTTGGCATACCTGTGGACCACGATGCAACCACAGAAAAGTGGCACGCTGACCGGCGTGACCGCTGCGCCTGTTGGCGAGCCGATTGCGGGCGACGATGTGCCCGCGCAGGCGGTAAGCAGCGGTGCACCGAGTGCCGCCAATATCGTGCGCACCGGCCTCGCAGCAGACTTGTCACTGTGGCTGCGCGCTGGCTTCGATCAAACGCCTCCACCAGACCGCGCCGACGCATCCGAGACCAAGACGGCGACTGAATTTGTGGCGTACCTGCTTACCGAGCGCGGCGAAATCACCATCGCCAAAGCACGCCGACTCAAGGGCGGTGAGACCAAGCTCAACGTGCAGGCCGCATCATTGAGTTGGATTAATCACGGGCACGCCGCACCAAGCTATGTGTCGGGCGAGGACGAACCGATTTTGCGCATGCTGGCCGCCACTATCGGCTTGCAATCCGCGCGACCGATTTTGCAATTGAACGGTGCCACCGGCGCGCAATTGTTGCGCATGGCGTTGGCGACCCAACGGCTGTGGATGGCACCCGCAGGATTCACTGACACCGAGGCGAGAACTCGCGCGCTTAAGTCGGCCGACGTGCCCACACTCGGCGAGCCGCTGACGCTTGCAGAGGCGGAGCCGATGACGCTTGCGTGGGACGCCGTGAAAACGCCGCTTGGCGAGCGTATCGCCCTGCGCGCGCGGGCATCTGAACAGCGTGACGCGTTGCCGCTACCGATCATCGCGCTCGACCCAGCGTTGGTGATCGACACCGCAGCCAACGCCTTGCGTCCGATGCAAACCGCCGTGAGCGCTTCGACGCTGGCGCGGCTCGTTGCCTTGCCGCCGTTGAAAGCGGATGATGCGAGCGCGTGGGCTTTCGTTGCTGATGCGTTGCGCGACCTGCCTGATTTCGCTGCGGTGCCGCGCTGCCCGACGGTCACCGATGTCGAAGCGCCGCTGCCAGTTCCATTACCGGTGCTGCGCTTTGCGTTGATCGAGTTTGATGTGTCGGTGGGTTGGGGTCGCAATTCGAGCTTGCAGGGCCGCGTGTTCCCTGCGGTGCAGTTGCTGTTTCGTTATCCCGACGGAAAATTGCTCGCGTACCAACGCAACGGACTGGAGCATGCAGTCGAGCAGGAGCGCGTGGGACGTGACGTGATTTCGCAGCGGCTGCGCAACGTGCGAGTCGAGTCGCGCTGGGAGATGCGCATGCCGCGCCTGCTCTATCCGGCGGACCGCGTGGAGCCGTCGCTGGCCTACGCACGCGACATCAAATCGTTGCGCGAATCGTTGTGGGGCTTGCCCGATCACGACTGGTCGGGGCGCGGCCCTGCGGTGCTGGCGGACGCGCAAATGGCGGCCTTCGAGCTGGAAATTGAAGCCGGTTTTCCGATCTCGATGGAAGACATTCCCGAGCCCTCACTAGAGCTGGCACCCGGCACCGAGATCGGCTGGTTTCGCCTGTCGCTGGGCGTGGATGTTGACGGCAAACGCGTCGATTTAGCGCCCGCGCTGGCGAAGTTGATCGCCGCACAAAAGGACCCCGAGCAATGGCTTGCCGCATTGCCCACGGTGCAGCATGTGTTGCTCTCCGTGCCGGTGCCGGATCGTATGCATGCGGCACAAGTGGTGCGCATCACGGGAGAGCGCATCGCTGCGATTTTGAAGCCGGTATTCGAGTGGTTTCAGGGCGGTGCGGTGAGCGAAATGAGCGGGCTGCAAGCCGCGCTTTTGCCGGATTTGCCGAACGACACCGTTCTGTATTTGGGGCGTGACCATCCGGCGTGGCTCACGATGCGCGACAAGCTGCGCGGCGGCGCGGAGCTGGTGCCGATCAACGCTGCTGCTGGTTTCGATGCCACGCTACGCCCGTATCAAAACCACGGCCTCGCATGGCTTACGCACTTGTATGAACTGGGCATGGGCGGCGTGTTGGCGGACGATATGGGCCTCGGTAAAACGGTGCAAACGCTGGCGCACTTGCATCGGCTTCACAGCGCGAACTCATCGGGCAAACCCAGCCTGATCATCGCGCCAACATCCGTGCTTAGCAACTGGCAGCGCGAGGCCGAGCGCTTCGCGCCGACGTTAAAAATTTATCGCCACCACGGAAGCGTTCGTTCGTCGAACGCAAAAGCTTTCGCCAATGCCGACGTCGTCTTGACCAGCTATCCGCTGTTACAACGCGATGAAAAAATGCTGTCTGACGTTGAGTGGAACGTAGTCGTCTTCGACGAAGCGCAAACGCTCAAGAACGCCAAAGCAAAAACGTATCAGTCCGCGCAGTCGCTCAAGGCACATCAGCGCATCGCACTCACCGGCACGCCGATGGAGAACCATCTGGGCGAATTGTGGGCGATCTACAACGTGCTGATTCCGGGATTGCTTGGTGATCTCGACGGCTTCAACCGCATCTTCCGGCATCCGATTGAACAGCGCGCCGACAGCGAGCAGATGAAGAAGCTCAAGGCCCGAATTCGCGCCTTTATCCTGCGTCGTGGCCGCGATCAGGTGCTCAATGAATTGCCACCTAAAACCGAGTACACGCGCTGGATAGAACTCGAATCCGCGCAGGCCGACATGTATGAATCGCTACGCACAGCGATCCACGAAGACATCCGCAAAGTCATCGACAAGAAGGGCCTGAAGCAGAGCACGATTCACATCCTTGATGCGTTGTTGAAACTAAGGCAAGTGTGCTGCGACCCGCGTCTGGTCAAGCTTCCGGGCGCAGCCGCGAAGGCGATGAATGCAGGGTCTGCCAAGCTTGATTGGCTACGCACCCACGTCCCCGAACTCATGGAGGAAGGCCGAAAAGTGCTCATCTTTTCGCAGTTCACCAGCATGCTCGCGCTGATCTCCGACATGTTGAACGAACAGAAAATCGAGTTCGCGTTATTGACCGGTGACACGTTGGATCGCGACACGCCCATCGAGCAGTTTCAGTCGGGCAACGTGTCGGTTTTTCTTTTGAGTTTGAAGGCAGGCGGCGTGGGCCTCAACCTCACCGCCGCCGACACTGTAATCCACTACGACCCGTGGTGGAACCCGGCGGTTGAAGCGCAAGCCACCGCCCGTGCGCACCGCATGGGGCAAGACAAACCGGTGATCGTGACCAAGCTGGTCGCCAAAGGCACGCTGGAGGAACGCATGCTGACCATGCTCGCGCGCAAGCGCGATTTGGCGAGCGCTTTGCTGGACGGAGAGGGCAACGCGTTGACGGGATTGACGGTGGCCGATGTGGACGCGCTGTTGGCCCCAATCTCCACGCTGCAGTAGCGACGTTTATACCGTGCGCTACATTCGCTTCCAAGCCCCTTGCATGCCGGACGATGGCTATCGAAAAACCAAGCACGCTGGCGATGACACACTTTCTGCCGCCACTGCGTCTTACCTAGTACGCCCAGTAATGACGCAACCCGCGTCGTTTGGCGAGACGGAGTTTGAGCATGGCAATGACCGGATTTGCTTATCGATTGACGTGGGCCGATTTTGCCGGGCGGGTGCCTACCAGCGCCGATGCCGACACGGCGGCCTTCGTTTCAACCACTTTTGCGGCGCAGGCACCGTGGACGTTTGACGGCAATGTGGGCTCACGGGTGTACCGCATCACCTCAGTGGCCACCTCGGTGTCGCTAAACCGCTCGCGCATGTGGGCTCGCACGGGGGCCGCTCGCACGCCTGCCATGCTGGTGCACGAGCAGGGGCATTTTGAGATTTCGGCGTTGCTGACGCGGCAGGTGGACGCACAGCTCACCGCACTCATCGGGCAAACGTGGAGCAGCGAGACTGACATCAATCAGGCCATTCGCGACGCCCGCGACCCGCTGTTCCAGATCATCAACGATTTGCAGTCACAGGCCAGCGGCGACGGCACCTATGACACCAGCACCAATCATGGACTGCATGCAAATCAGGGCGCGTGGAATCGCGCGTTTGCTGCCTGTCGCGCGGCCCCGGCGGGACAACTGGTGGCAGCGCTGGCGGCGCAGGGCATCACCATTTAAGCGGCGCCTGAGGGCGCTACATCCGCGCAAACAAATGCGCGTACTGCCGTGACACCTGCACTTTTTCTTTCACGCCTTTGAGCGTGAGCATCACGCGGCTGGTGAAATCGCGCTCGGCGGTCACGACCGCGCGCATGTTGACGATGGTGGATCGGTGCACTTGCACGAACATGTTCGGGTCGAGCTGGTCGGCCAATTCTTTGAGCGAAATGCGGATGAGCTGCTCGCCATCAATGGTGTAGAGCGAAACATATTTATCTTGCGCTTGCAGATGCGTGAGCTCATCCACGGGCACGATGCGCACGGTGTCGCCGATGCCAGCGCGCAGGAATTTCAGGTATGACGTTGCGGACGCGCCACCCGCGCCGCCTGCCAGTTTTTTAATCAACTCCATGGCTCGGGTTAGCTCGCCGGTATCTGCGCTTACATCGGGTGCGGTTAGGCGCTTTTTTAGGCGCTCTACAGTCTCTGTTAACCGCGCATCGTTGACCGGTTTGACTAAATAATCCACCGCTTCGCGCTCAAATGCTTGCACCGCGTACTCGTTGTACGCGGTGACGAAAACAACCAGTGGGCCATCGCTGCCCCTTCCTTCACCAAGGCGCTGCGCCACTTGCAGCCCGGTAAGCCCAGGCATGCGGATATCGAGAAAGAGCACGTCTGGCGCATGAAGATCGACCGCTGTGATCGCAGCGGGACCGTTGCCGACGACATCGACGATGCGCAATTCCGGCCACGTTCTGGCCAGCGCGTCCTTGAGTGCGAGCGCTAGATTGTGTTCGTCTTCAGCAATCAATGCGGTGAAGTTTGACATCGAAAAATCCTTAATAGCTTTTGGCTGAAATTACCGTTTTAATTGGGCTAAGCGGCGTTTATTGATATAGTCGATAAGTTATAAATTATTGCTTTAGCCCTTATACAATATGTCTTTCAGCGAAAAGATGTACCACTTGTAGGAGCGCCGCAAGCCGCGATTTGGCGCGCGCACCAGCGCCAAGATCGCGGCTTGCGCCGCTCCTACATTGGCTCCGTCGCAATCGGCACACGGATGCAAATTCGCGTGCCTTGTTGCGGCTGTTCAATGGTCAATTTCGCGGCATCACCGTGTAGCGCTTTGAGCCGCGCCCGAACATTCGTCAGCCCGCTGCCGCTGCCCGCCGTGTCGGTTGCAACGCCGAAACCGAGACCGGTATCTTCCACCCGAATCTGCAATGCGCCGTCGCGAACAGCCGCAGCAACAATGATGCGTCCGCCGTCAATTTTCGGCTCCAGTCCGTGCTTGATGGCGTTCTCGACCAGCGGCTGCAGCAGCATTGGTGACAGCGGCAAGGCGCGGGTCGCATCTGTCACCTCGATCACGTAGGCGAGCCGCTCACCCATACGCAGACGCAAAATTTCAAGGTAATCGACGATGATATTGAGTTCGTCGCCGACCGTCGCGTTGTCGCGACGGGACGCGTCGAGCGTGTGTCGCAAGTAGCCGATCAAGCGCTCGGTCATATGCTTGGCGGTGGCCGGTTCACGGTCGATCAGGCTGACTACATTTGACAGTGTGTTGTAGAGAAAATGCGGCTCGACTTGCGCGCGCAAGGCCTTAAGTTCCGCCGTCGCGCGCTCTTTGTCGGAGCGGGCGGCGGCGGCCTCTAGTTCAGCGCGTTCGCGGCGCTCGACCTCGCGTTTGCGGCTCGCTTCGGACGCCTCCCACAGCATCCAGCCAATCGCAATCGAGATACAGGCAGCAAACAAAAATTCGCGCCAGCCCTGACCAAAATTGAACAGCAGCGTGCCGCCGCTGAGAATCGCCAGCGCCAGCATAAAGCCGACGTAAATACCAAACACCGGTAGCACCAGACTCAGCATCAACGGATGCATGAGCACCGGTGCCCACGAGTGCATGCGACGCGAGGTGCGAATCACCATGGTGTACATGAAATGCTGCACGTAACCGATGGCCAGCGTGAACACCGCGATCTCCTGAATGCGAGTCCAAGTGAGCCGTCCGCCAAAAGCTGCCACGGTAAGCGCGATCAACGCGATGATCACGCCGCACAGGATGGCCGTGAGCACAATACTGCGCAGTTGCGACGGCTTCCAACGCCGGAAAAACGGGATCACCTGCAGCGGGTGATTGTCCGTTCCGGGGCGCAGTCGCGCTTCGATTTTCGCATCCATGGGTGGCGTTTTTCTCTTAGGCGGTGACGGCGGTTGGTGACTGCCGATTCATACGAAACAGCGTCAGCGCGCGCCCGAAGAACACGCCCGACAACGCGCCAAGAATGATCGCCGGGCCGACCTGCCACACAAGCTCGGAACGTAACGCCGGGTTGATCGCGAGCGCGACGTTGATAACGTAGTTCAACAAAAAAATCGCGAGCATGATGAGCATCGGAATCACGCTGCCGGGCAAATTCAGGCGATCCTTGCTCGCGTCGTAGCGCGCGCCGCCGGTGGGTTGCCAAACGAAAAACGTGACGGTAGCGGTGGCGAGCAATGCCAACGCCCAAACCGAGAATCCAATCGGCCCGCGACCTGCGGCCGCCAATCCGACGAACAAAAACACCACCGGCGCGATCAGCACCGAGTAGCGCGAGACGATGCGAGCGCGCAATTGATTGACGCCCAGCACGATCAACGCGACGAGGATGGACCACACCCAAATCGGCGTGCCCTTGAGAACCTGACTAACGAATTCACCCATGATGTTTCCCCTGTTGCGGAGTGCTGATGAGTGAATGCTTACGGAGATGGCGGGGCGCGTCAGGGCGTTGCGACGAGCGGGGGCGCAGGTGGCGCGAATGGATGGTTTGCGGTGCGAACGACATGCTGTGGGAGCGGTTCTACCGCGATGGCGTTTAAGTGACGCAGAAGTTGCGGTGGAACCGCTCCCACAAAACTAGCGATCTGCTACTGCTGCTTAGCTTTAAACCGCTCGATAGCCATCGCAATCTCGGCCCGTGCGTCGGCGGCTTCCGTCCAGCCCAGCACCTTCACAAACTTGCCAGGCTCAAGGTCTTTGTAGTGCTCAAAAAAATGGGTGATGCGATCAACCTCAATCGGTGGTAAATCGCGCGGGCTTTGCACGTTGCGGTAGATGCTGGTGAGCTTGTCAACCGGTACGGCGAGAATTTTCTCGTCGTTACCCGCTTCGTCCTGCATTTTCAGCATGCCAATCGGGCGGCAACGCACCACCACGCCCGGCATCAGCGGCACTGGGCTCAACACCAGCACGTCGGCCGGGTCGCCGTCACCTGAGAGCGTTTGCGGAATGTAGCCGTAATTGCACGGATAGTGCATCGCGGTCGACATGAATCGATCCACAAAAATCGCGCCAGACGCTTTGTCGACCTCGTACTTGATCGGCTCGCCATTCATCGGGATTTCGATCACGACGTTTAAGTCATTTGGGACGTCGCGGCCAGAGGAGAGTTTGTCGAATGACATGAGTGCTCACGCTTGTAGTTAAATCAGAATGTCAATCCATTCTAGACCGCCAATTTTGACTCGAAGCTGACCGGGCAGCGAGCCAACGAAATCAACGCAAACCCGCAGGTGGCCTTGCGTCGCTATACTCCCGCCTTCTTTCAACCATCCGCCCCTCGGGGTCATTTCAGTGCGTGAGTCGCCATCGGCATTGGGCGACCCCGCACCGCAATGACGGCGCTGCGGGGTGAACATCGCGACGTGCGCGTTCAGTCCAGCGCAAGCGGTGTGCATTGCACAGGCTTTCAACCCATGATCAAAGCGTTATTCGAGCGCGTACTCACCCGAAAATCCGGTGTTCGCCGCGAGGCCTCCGGTGCCAAGCTCGGCATCCGGCCCGAACACATGAGCAAAAACGCAGTTTACGTGTGTGACCGGCTGCAGCGCGCGGGCTTCGAGGCGTACATCGTTGGGGGTGCGGTCCGCGACGCCCTGCTAGGTGTTGAGCCTAAAGACTTCGACGTCGCTACTAACGCCAGCCCCGAAGACGTGAAACACGAGTTTCGCCGTGCCTTCGTCATCGGACGGCGCTTTCGCCTAGTTCATGTGATGTTCGGCGACGAGACCATCGAGGTTTCGACCTTTCGCAGCAACACCGTCAAGGCGGTTGAGGGCGGCAAAGTTGGCGGCGAAGTGGAATCGGACTCAACCGGGCGGATCACCTCAGACAACGTCTACGGCACGCAGGCTGAAGATGCTGCGCGTCGCGATTTCACGATTAACGCCCTGTATTACGATCCAACACACGACATTGTTGTCGATTATCTCGATGGCTTGAAAGACATCGAAAAACGCACATTGCGAGTCATAGGCAAGGCAGAAACCCGCTACCGCGAAGACCCGGTGCGTATGCTGCGCGCCATTCGACTGGCAGTGAAGCTCAACTGCGCGATTGCGCCGACCACAGCCAAGCCAATTAAAGAACACGCAGCACTTATCAAAAATGTGCCGCCAGCCCGGCTGTTTGACGAAGTGCAAAAATTGCTGCTTTCCGGTCACGCCAACGCAACGCTTGAGGCGCTGCGTAAACATGGCTTGACAGAGGGTTTGCTGCCGCTTCTGGATTTGATTTATCAGCAACCGGGCGGCCAAAAATTCATCGCACTGGCGCTCGACAATACTGATCGGCGTGTTCGGGAAAACAAGCCAGTGTCGCCCGCGTTTCTCTTCGCGAGCCTGTTGTGGCACGAGGTGGTGAAGCGGTGGGGCGAAATTGAAGCGACCGGCGAAAACCGCATCCCGGCGCTTATGCAGGCGATGGAGGAGGTCATCGATGGGCAACGCGAAACGATTACCCTGCCGCAACGTTTCGCGGGTGTTACGCGTGAGATATGGATGATGCAACCGCGCTTTGAACAGCGCACCAGCAAGTCCGCGTTGCGCGTGGTGGAGCAAGCCCGTTTTCGCGCAGCTTATGATTTTTTGCTGCTGCGCGCAGCCGCTGGCGAAGTCGAGCAAGAACTGGCCGACTGGTGGACGAATTTCATCGAGTCGGATCCCGACATCCGGCAAGAGCTTATTAATCAACGTCAACGAGCCCAAGCGCGCTACACCGGCGCTAGCACTGGTGGGGGCGATGGCTCAGGTCGCCGACGCCGTTCACGCGGTGGCAGAGGGCGAACGCAGCACGAAGGCAATGGGGGCGGCGAATCTGGCGGCACATCGACAGCCAGCTAAGAGCGATAAATGCACGCATCAACCGGCCTCGTGGCTAATGTGGCTTATGTCGCGCTGGGCAGCAACCTTGGGGATCGCATCGGCCATTTGCGCACGGCAAGAGCGGCGATTGGCGCGGCACCCTCGTGCGCCGTCGCGCTATCCTCATCGCTTTACGAAACCGAGGCTTGGGGCTCCGCTGTTCCGCAACCTGATTATCTTAACGCCGTCATCGCGGTCGAAACTTCACTCACGCCGCAACAACTGTGGACGCTCATCGCAGGCATCGAGCTTGCGCAGGGCCGCGCGCGAAGCGGCACGTCAAACGCCGCTCGTACGCTGGACATTGATGTGCTGCTAGTCGACGATATTGTCATGAATACCAGCGCACTAGTGTTGCCACACCCGCGCATGCATTTGCGCAAGTTTGTTTTGTTGCCGCTGCTGGAAATTGCGCCGGATATCACCATTCCGGGGTGGGGCGTGGCATCGAACCTGCTGCCACATACGATTGACAACGAGCCGCGCAAATTGAGCCACAATTGCTCATGGAACTGAGCGCGCTTCGATACATCGTGGTTGACGGCCCCATTGGCGTGGGCAAAACCAGTCTCGCCCGAAAACTAGCCGCGCGACTGGGGGCGGAACTATTGCTGGAGGCGCCGGCTGAGAATCCTTTTTTAGAGCGTTTCTATGCAGACCCGGCGCGGCACGCCTTAGCCACCCAACTCAATTTTCTGTTTCAACGCGCCGATCAGGTCAAGCATCTGGCGCAGCTAAATTTGTTTTCTCGCGGCGTGATCGCTGATTTTTTACTCGAAAAAGACCCGCTGTTTGCCGCGCTCAATCTGCGCGCGGATGAGCTCGGCCTTTATCACAAGATTTATGGATTTCTGCAGCCACAATCGCCGCGCCCTGATTTGGTGATTGGGCTGCAAGCCTCGGTCGACACGTTGGTTGATCGAGTGCACCGCCGCGGCATCCGCTACGAGCAACGTATCGCCCCAGATTATCTGGCCCGGCTTTCCGATGCATACGCGAATTTTTTTCATGGTTTTGATGCCGCGCCGCTCCTGCTCGTCAATACCGAAGGCCTCAACTTTGTTGATGAGCCCCTGCACCTTGATTGGTTAGTGCAACGAATTGCGCAAATGCGAGGTGGGCGCGAATTCTTCAATGTTGCGCATGAGGGCTAGGGAAACGCTGAACAAAACGCCGCGCGCATCGCATCCTTGATTTGGGCGAATCGCTTCGTCGAAAATGCTCGCAATAGCCCGCTATTGCTGCGCTTTTCGTCTCGCGCTTCATCCCAAATCAAGGCGCGCTGCAACGCGTCGCTTTATTCAGCGTCTCCCTAAAAAGTCGTTTGCGTGCGTTAACCTGGCATTTCTTAGGTACACTCAAATCTCGATAGTTTGCGGAGTTGGATTGTGATTGTGGGGAGCAGGACGTGACCAGCCCGAAAGAGGCACATCGACTGCTTTTGCGCAGTGCAGCTCTAATTTGTTCGGTCTATTTCAGCATGCCGGTAGCGGCGCTCTCTTTGGGTGCTGAACAGGTTACGTCAACGCTCGGGCAACCGTTGCGTATGGTGGTTCAGCTGCTTGGTGAGAGCGCCGCCTCGCTGGAAACACGTTGCTTTCGCGTTGTGCCGCCTGCAAAGTCTGATGGTTTGTACGTAGTCACGCAGGCGCGAATTGAACTGCAAAACAGCAGCACACCTCCGCAACTGATAGTTCGTGGCAATCAATCCATCGACGAGCCCATCGTTCGCATCAGCATCGAAGCCGGCTGCGATGCCCCAATCCGTCGCGAATACACGCTGCTGCTCGATCCGCCAACATTGCAGGCAATCGATCCGCGTGTTCCGAGCGCGCGCCTTAACGTGACGCCCGCTCAATCGGTGGCCGCGTCGACTGAACTGACGGCCGGGTCGCTCGCCACCGCCGACGCTGCGTCCGTAGCTCCTCGGACGCCGTCTAGCGCTAACTCGCGCGCTGCTCAACGCGCGGGCAATTCGAACGCTGCTGCGAGGCAGAAATCCGTGGCCGCAGTCAAAATCGATAAAAAGTCAGCGGCGAGCAGACGCACGGACTCACCAATGCCACCCGCCGCAACAGCGGCAACTCGCCCAGCGCTTCAGGATCAGCTTCAGGTGCGCACATCAGAGCAAAATTCCGGCGCGCGGGTCGATGAAGCCGCGTTGGCTGCGTTGGCTGTGCCGCGGTTGCGCGTGTCGAGTGACCTAGCGCTTATCGATCCGGCAAACGCGCCGGGGCTTGCGGTCACTGACGAGCTTCAGGCTGCCATCAACAAAGATCGGCGGGCTCGACTGCTCGCAGCACCCATTGACAGCGATCTTGCGCCACGCCTCGAGGCCGATCTCGTTGTGGCGCAGCGCCGTCTCGCCGAGTTGCAATCCCAGCTCGCGGCGGCTGGCATTGCGGTTAATGTAGCGAACAAGGTGCCGGAACGCTCTGCGGTTGTCAACAGCAAAACGCCAATCAGCCCCGCACTTGGGGCAGCTAGCGGCTGGGACTGGCGAAACTGGTTGTGGATTCCAGGAGTGCTATTGATCGTCGCGTTGATCGCTTTTTTGCTGCGACAACGTCGCGGCTCGACAAATTCGCAGTTCGACGCGCATCTAAATGAGCCAACCGCCTACGCCAACGACGACGAAGCCTCGGCGGTGCGAGCAATCGTCGACGGAGGTTCACCCGCGTCCGATCCGGGAAAATCGGCGTCAACTAGGAGCACCTACGCGGTGCCCTTGGCGAATGCAGCCAACACTGCCAATGCCGCCAACGCGCTCGGTACCGCGAGTACGTCTGAGCCCGTAATTCAGCCGACCACGCGAAAAGCCAACCCGGCATCACCCATCATTGCTACGAAGGCGGAGCGTGAGGCATCGGATCGGCTAAATAATCCGCTGTTCCAGTTGCGTGACACCGAGTCGCACGTCGACGTGACTGTGCTCTCGCAAGTAACCGAAGAGGCTCAGGTCTATGCTGAGCTTGGCCGTAACGATCAAGCCATTGCACTGTTGCGCGATCATATTGATGGCCAGCAAGGCGACAAATCTTCACCTGCGCCGTGGTTAATGATTTTTGAGCTTTACCGAAAGACAAATGACCGGCGCGGTTATGACGAGCTTGCACCCCAGTTCCGCAAACACTTTAACGGGCGGGTGCCCGACTGGGACAACTATGGCCATGAACTCGCACTCGACGACGGACTCGAAGCGTTCCCTCATCTCGTAGCAAGAATTGAGCGTGACTGGGGCACCTCAGACGCGCGCAAGTTTCTCGAGGAGTTGCTGTATGACAATCGCGGCGGATCGCGACTGGGGTTTAGTCTTGCTGCCTATCGTGACATCCTGCTTCTGCTACAGGTTCATGAGGGGCTGGCAACCGAGCCTGAATTACCGGCGTCTGACTGGGAATCGCGCGGTGCCAATGACCGCGATGGCACACCCAAATGGGATTTGTCGCTGGAGATGATTGAGCCACCGAAACACGGCGAGCTGGCGTCTTTTTTAAACGGACGGCCGCCTGAGAGGGCGTAGCTTTCCATTACGACTCGGTCATTGCAACACTTCGCAGAATCGCCGACGAACCGACATTCCACCCGCCTGCGGTGTCACCACGAATTCGCAAGCATCGTAGCCCTGCAACTTGATCCGCCCAATGATTTCGGCCAGAACAACAGGGCTCAGACGCCGGTCACGGGCAAGCACCCAGCCATATCTGCGCGAAGGGTGCCCGACCACGGCCCATTGATAATTGGGATCAAGCGCGATGACCCAGTAATCCGCACTCACCCAGAAGCGATATTCGCCGAAAAGTTCAAGGAATGTAACTTCAAGTTGGCTCGGATGGGCTGGATCGACCAATCTCGCCCGACCTTCTGCACGTTCGCGAACTCCGTCTGCGCGGGTGCAGACATTCTCAATGCGGATCGTCGCAGCTTCGGCCAGACTGTAATCGGCGCTGGTGTCGCGCACGCATTTGCGTTGAAAAAATTGCGGGATTGAGGCAATCTCTACCCACGTGCCAAGATATCGGGGGAGGTTTAGCACATCCACCGACTTGACGTCGGCTGCCTCAACGAGCGCCGACAAGGAAATCGCAGCCAGGGTAGTTAACGCTTTACTCATCGCAGGCTCCCATCTCAACATCCGATTTTGGGCACGGTTCGGCGAACACTGAACGAGTGAAATTTCTCGCTATACCGGCGACGTCCAATAGCTATATTCTGAACATCAACAATGACTTAGGCTGGGCATGAACCCTAGCCGTCACAGAGGTGATAGATAGTAGCGCGCTTGCTATGCGTTGATTCCCGTGCTCGCGCATCACGGAGCCATTCGCCCCAGTGGCGCATTTGCGTCCGATGCGCGCCACGCGCGCCGAGGAGGAGATGCAAGTCGGCAAAACTGAAACGGCTGCCCCCTGTTCAGGCTGCATTGCCGCTGCCTCTTTCGCAGCGCGGCAATGTGAGTAGCAATGCGTCAATCCAGCTTCATCAGGAACGGAATTTCAACCTCAAACTTTTCACCATCTGCTTTGGTTTTGCAGGCCGCGTCAGTCAGCGCGGCAGCAAAGGTGCGCTGCACGGCGCTACGCAGATTGCCAGGAGTGACCGTTCCGACACGGACGTTACCGATGGTGCCGTCGGCGTTGACCGTCGCCAGAATGGTGCCCTCAACGCGATCTACACCGGCTTTGTTCATGTCGCGTACAGGTGGTGAATCTGGACGACATGGTTGCGGCAAGGAGCCCATTCCAATGCGGGTCAGCGCAGGCTTCGGCGGCGGCGCCGGTGGTGGCGCTGGTGGTGCCACCGCAGGTGGTGCAGGCGGCGCAGGCGGTGGTGGCGGTGCAATTTTGTACTCTGCCTTGGGGGGCTCGGACGTCGTCGTAATTGCAGGTGCTGGAGGTGCCGCCACGGCTACCTCTACCGGAGGCACATAAGGTGGGGGCGGCGCGGCAGGGGGAGGCGGCGGCAGGTTCGGTGTTTTGGGTGGTGGGGGCGGTGGGGGCGGTGGTGGGGGCGGAAGTTTGACCTCCTCCACAATTTTCGCCTCTAGCGGTTTCTTGATGACTTCGACCGCTTTGCGCGCCAGGCCGGTGACCAGGGCGTAAACAATGAAGGCGTGCAGCGCAAGCACGGCAAAAATAGCCACCGTTCGCTTGCTGGATTGCTTGGGTTGGTAGGTGTAGTCCATTTAGAGTGGCCAGCAACAAACGAGGACGTTAAGCGAGTCGGACATCCGGCGCTCCGTCATCGTGCGTGTGCGGCGGTGCCTCATAAAAATTGTTCGTGCCCGAGGATGCCCATCTTGACTAGGCCTGCGCGTTGCGAGGCGGCCATGACATAGGCGACGATTTCATACTTC
The DNA here is from genome assembly GCA_031409935.1 of Burkholderiales bacterium. Classification (GTDB taxonomy): domain Bacteria; phylum Pseudomonadota; class Gammaproteobacteria; order Burkholderiales; family Casimicrobiaceae; genus Casimicrobium. Next base: position 42,825 of record JANNYE010000050.1, read on the forward strand.
GCGAGCTTGTTCGGCCGCAAGTGAATTTCCGGCTGCGTCGGCAGCGCGGCGGAGGCAGCCATCTTTGCCTGCAATTCGGTGCGGTCTACCATGGCGGCACCGTTCCAGAAGATTCGCCCGGTTTCATCGATGTCGATCTTGACGATCTCGGGTTCAACGGGCGGCTTGATGTTGCTCGCCGGTGGCATATTCATGTTCACCGAGTGCAGCTGGATGGGGATGGTGATGATCAGCATGATCAACAAAACCAACATCACGTCGATCAACGGTGTGGTGTTCATTTCCACCATGACTTCGGGATCCCCGTTGCCGCTGCTATTGCCTAGACTCATTCCCATGGATGTTTTCTCTTATGGTTTTATTCACGAGCCGCAGGTTCGGTCAAAAACGCAATCTTTGAAATGCCGGCCGAGCGGCAGGCAAAGATCACGCGCCCGACCCCGTCGTAGTTCGCTGTCAGGTCGCCGCGAATATGCACCTCAGGCTGCGGATCCATTTTGGACACTTTTTTAAGTCGATCCGTCAGGTCGCGAATATCGACGATGGGAGTGTCGTACATGAACATCTTGCTGGCGGCGTTGACCGAAATCACGATGTTTTCTGGTTTCGATTCTCGAACCTGTATCTCTTCCTGCGGAAGCTGCACTTTAATCGAGGTGGTGACCACCGGAATGGTGATCAGGAAGATGATCAATAGCACCAACATTACATCCACTAGAGGTGTGGTGTTGATGCTGGAGTTGATCTGGTCTTCGTCGCCGTTGGCGCTGCCTATGTTCATGCCCATGGGTTGTCCTAATACTTGCCGTCAGTGTTACGAAAATGAGTAGGCCATGATTGAGTGCGCAGCGAGCGAGGATTGCGCACCGCTCGACTTCTCACTTCTCGCTAATCACAGCTCGCTATATTTCTACTTCTTGCCAGCAGAGCCAATGAGCACGGAGTGCAGGTCTGTACCGAAGCCACGGATTTTGTCCATGGTGGTTTTGTTGCGACGCACGATAAAGTTGTAGCCAAGCACCGCAGGCACGGCGACTGCTAGACCGATGGCGGTCATAATGAGCGATTCGCCCACCGGGCCCGCCACTTTATCGATGGAGGCCTGGCCAGATACGCCGATCTTTACCAGCGCGTTGTAGATGCCCCAGACGGTGCCGAAGAGGCCCACGAACGGTGCAGTAGAGCCGACCGTAGCAAGAAAGGCCAGGCCGTTCTGCATGTTGCCCTGCACGCTGTCGGTGGCGCGCTGGATCGATTGCGAGGTCCAGTCGGCGAAACTGATGTGAGCGAGCAAGCCTTCATGCTTTTTGGTGGATTCAAGTCCAGCCTGTGCGATAAAGCGGAACGGGCTTTGCTCTTTCAATGAGTCGACTCCCTGAGCAACTGTGGGTGCCGCCCAAAAGCTCTTTTCCGCCGCTTTGGCTTGACGATTAATCTTTGACAACTCGACCAACTTGGCGGCCATGATGTACCAGGTGCCAATCGACATGATGACCATGATCACCAGCGTGGTTTTGGCGATGATGTCACCTTCGTTCCAAAGCGCTTTGAGGCCGTAGGGGTTTTCTACTTTTTCAGTCGTGGGTTTGCCAGCGCTGTAGGGCACGGGCACCGGCGTCGGCGCTGCTGCGGGAGCCGGGGCGACGACGGTCGCCGGAGCGGCGGTGCTGGTCGCTGCCGCAGGGGCTGGTGCCTGCGCGAAAGCAACCGACAGCGGTGCACCCGCCAGCGAGACGACCGTGATCACCGTCGACAGGGCCGCACTGAGCGTGCGGGAAATGCGTTGGCCAAAAATAGATACCACGGACTAAGCTCCTTGTTTCATATAGCGCGTGATTACCAGATAGTACATTTTGGATTCACGCTGAAAAGTTTATTAAGCAAGTAATGTAATGCATGTGACAACGTGTAGCGGCGCTACCGCTGAGCCTGCTGCGTCAAGTGTCAGTGTTTTTGCGAGTGGGTGCTGTCTTGCAATCGGGCCAATTGCGCATGCATGACGGTGCGCTGCTACGCTTACGCTTTAGATCGGTTGCAACTTGTATGACATCATATTACCATGCCAGTCGGCAGGCTAAACGCATGTTAAAGTCTGCCTACGCAACCGCTTGGTGCCTCGCGCTAAAAGGTCAACGGGTCACCACTTCCAGAACGCAAGAGAGATCCTAAAAACGATTGCTCGACACTGCGAAACGTTACGCCAATCAAAAATGCCCGCGAGAGCGGGCATTTTTTTCGGATCAAAAAAACCCGATGTAGCAGTCTGTCCTAGAGTTTTGCAGTCAAGTTGATAAACACACGACGACCGAGTGCGTCGTAAACCTGCGGGAAGGTGTTGCCGTTTCCGAAGATACTCGGACCAGAGGTGCCGGTGATCGGTGGATCCTTGTCGAGCAGATTATTGATGCCTAACGTAAAGGTCAGATTTTTGTTGTACTTGTAGACCAAGGACAGGTCTAAGTAGCTGCGTGATGCGAGATTTCTATCCGTACCGTTAACGTTCCCCTTCAGGAGCGGGTTGCTGCTAGTCGTGTCCACTTGCACCGCATCAAAGTAGCGCCATGCCAACGATGCATCAACGCCCCACGGGGTGTTCCAAAGCGCGCGAACCTTGTGACGCCATTTTGGACTTGGTGTGCCGCACTTGTTGCCATACAGGCCAACACAGTCGTAGCTGCCCGCACCGGCAATTTCTTCTGTTGCAAGTGATGTCAGGTACGTTCCAACGCCATCAAGGCCCAATTGACCGTAGGTACCGGGCAACTTCATTTGATAGTTCATACCAATGTCGAAACCGCTTGTGGACGTCGCGCCGATGTTCGTATTGGTTTCAAGGATACGGCCTTCGTCAAGCAACCAAAGCGTGCCGAGTCGGTCGCGCTGAACGGAGCTACAGAACCGCGGGTCACCCGTTGCCAAACATTTATCAAGCGAAGTGGTTGGACTAACTGTGCTGATTGTGTCCTTGACGCGGATGTCGAAGTAGTCAAGGGTAGCGCTGAAGTTACGGGTTGGCGTAAGGGCCACGCCAATGGTGTAGCTCTTTGACTTCTCGGGGCTCAGGTTGGGGTTGCCGCCCTGAAGCGTGTTGTACTGACCAGCAGGGCTATCTTGGATCCTGCCATACTGCGCAGCCGTTACGCCTGTGCGCTGACACTGAGCCAAGGTTGCGGTCGGGGTGGCACCGGCACATGGGTCAGCATCGTTGTCATAAAGGTTTAAGCCCTGAGCGCGGAACAACTCAATCAGATTTGCTGCGCGCACTGCGCCTTGATACGTACCGCGCAGTTTGGCCTGCTTAACCGGCTGAAACTCTAGGCCGAAACCGAATGTGTTGGTTTTCTTGTCAGTGCTGTACTCTGAATTGCGATAGCTGCCGGACAAAACCAACGACTCAACATACGGACGGCCTTCAACCAATGGGGCACGGAATTCAGCGAAGATGTCGCGAACCGCGTAATCGCCTTGAATTCCGATCACAGGGCCGCCTGAACCCGCAAGATCGCCAGAGGAATAGGCCTGATCGGTTTGGCGGGAGATTTTCTCCACACGACGCTCAGCACCGATAGCTATATTGACGCCATTTTTAGCCGTTGGGAGCTTGATGCCGTACTGGCCCAAGTCGTTAGTAAAAGTGATGTTCTGAATGTTTTGTTGGGTCGAACCAGACTGCAAACCGTCAAGGCTCAAATAGGCAAGCTGGGCAGCGTTAACACCACCGCGCGACCAAACGTTATAAGGTACGCAATTCGGATCCGTCCCGTTGACTGCGGAGCGGCAACGCGCCACACCGTTTACGTTCACCACATCCAGTGCGCGGTCAATCCGGGTGTTCGAGAAGTAATTCTTTGTGCTCTCCTGCCCAATGACTTTGGAGAACTGCATAAATGCGTCGTAGCTCCAGCCTGCTAGCTCGCCTTTTGCGCCGACTACAGTACGGAACGATGTGTTGCGGTACTCAGACTGACGTCCGCCGCCTTCAACGTTTCGGCGCTGTACTACCACGGTCGTTGGATTACCACCTGCCGTCAGACCAAGCGCAGTTCTCCAAGATTGCGATAGGAGTGGATTGTCGAAACTAATATCAGCCAAGTTTCCGAAAATACCACCAGGCGCAACTTGAGCAACGCTGCGGTAGTCGGTGAAGAAAAACTCGCCATAAGCTTTAGCTGCTGGAACGACATCGTAGTTGGCGAACATCGCCGCGCTGTAGCGCTCGGAGGGACGCTGGTAGTAGTTTGCCGGACCAAAGTTATATTGATCAGTCGCATTCGCGAACGCACGGGCAGTGCCGGCGGAATCTGCGACAGTGAACACGCGACCAGTGTTAGTGTTGGTAATGCGCCCAGTCGGTGAAGTGCCAGAGCCACCGCAGGTAAACACCGTTGCGCCAGCTGCCACTGAGCACGCGCTGTAGTCGCGCTCAGACTGGAGTAGGGCATCATCTTTTTTGTACGAAAAGAACAACGTGCCGTTACCGCGGTTGTTAGCGAAATTGCTACCCATCGTTATGCTGGCGTCAAACACTCTGCCGTCCGAGCTTTTATCGCCTGGAACAACGAAATTGGCCGGATTGGTGAGCGCACGCGTCGCGACGATGCTAGAAACACCACCGGAGCCTTGCTGCTTATGATTGAAAAAGCTTTGATTCAGCTCTAACTGAACCCCGTCAAACTTGTCGTTCATGATGAAATTCACCACGCCAGCGACTGCATCGGACCCGTACACCGCGCTCGCACCACCCGTCAGCACTTCGACGCGCTTGATGAGGGACGCAGGAATTTGATTCAGGTCGGGCGACGCCGTAGAGATGGAGCCATACGGGAGACGGCGACCGTTAACGAGCGTGAGGGTGCGATCCGCACCCAGGGCACGCAGGTTCACCTCGGCCGTGCCGCTTGCGCCGTTTGAAACATTGCTGCCTTGTGCGGCAAAAACTTGTGGCAGATTATTGAGTAAATTTTCTGCCGAGCGAGCGCCCTCGGTGCGAATGGTGGCCGCATCAATAATGACGGTTGGGCTAACCGATTCAGCGTCAATCGTACGAATCCGGCTACCGGTAATTTCTAGTTTTTCGACTTTTTGCGGCTCGCTCGACTGCGCATAAGCAGTGGCCGACAGCGACATGATCGCCACCGCGTTGATAACCGCGAGCGCGATGAGTTTTCGCTTGGTCTGGATGTTTTCCATAAAGTCCCCGAAAGATGACAAAAATTTGACACGTTTATTCTGCATGAGCCGGTGTTTACTGTCAGCTTGATGTCGCCAGCGGCGGCAGCGAGACCGCGTTCCGCGTAAACCGTTATCTGCCGAAACGAATGTCACAAGTCTTTGATTTTTCATATCTATTTTTGTAATCTTCAAACCTACAACAGATTGCAAACGTTTGAAACATCATGCGATGAAAACTGGCATGTCATACCAGCTTTTGGCTAAGGCCCTTATTTTTAAAGGGCATACACTATGAAATATAAAAAGTCGACAATATGCTAAATATGGATAAACCCCATTGTTTTCAACACTTTCATGAAAAAGCTGATGGGTAGGCGTTGCATCTGTACAACAAGACAACCGTGCAGCGCTCAATCTGTGGCTACCGCGAACTACAAAGGGATGCGCCGCCACAAGAACGATCATTGGACAAGTCGCGTAGCGGAACGCGACGAAAAAAAACCGGGCGTAAGGCCCGGCCTTTCAAAGCGCCGCCGTCGGTGCGTGCGGCATCACTTCAAATGTTTGGCAAAAAAAGCGTCGGCTCGGGTATAAAAATCGACGATGTTTTCTTGCTTTTGCCAGCCATGTCCTTCGCCCACGTAAATGTGGAACTCGTGCGGCACGCCTGCCGCCTTCATCGCGTCGCGCATTTTGGTGCCGTGAACCAGCGGCACGCGATCATCGGCTTCGCCCATAATCAGCAGCACCGGCGCTTTGATTTTGCTGGCGTTACGCAGGGGTGAAAACTTTTGCAGGCGCTCTTTGTCGATTTTGGGGTCGCCAACGCGCTCAGCAAACCATTTCTGTGTGGAGCTGTACTGCACGGGAATGTCCGACCAGGTCGTCTCTTGAAACAGCTCCAGATCGGTCACCGCCACCGTCGACAGCCCGCACTTAAACATGTCCGGCTCGCGAACCAGCCCTTGCAGCGTGGCGTAACCGCCGTAGCTGCCGCCAAACAAACACACTCGATCAGGATCGACGATACCTTCTTTGATGAGATGTTTCACCCCATCGGTGATGTCGTCCTGCATGGTGTCGCCCCACTTGCCGAAGCCACTGGTGAAAAGTTTACGGCCATACCCTTTTGAGCCCCGCGGTTCCGGCTCTAAAACGGCGTAGCCACGCAACGCAAAGAATCGAGCCTCCATCGCGTAGGGACTGCTATTCCACGCCATGACGTTGTAGCCACGCACGTAGGGGCCACCGTGAATGTTGACGATCAACGGCAGTTTTTTTCCCTTGCTACCTTTGGGGGTGGTGAGATACGACGGGATTTCCAGGCCGTCACGCGCCACGTACATCATAAATTTGCGATCTGGCAACGCCACATCGTTGAGCCACGGACGGCTTTGCGGTAGCTCTTCCATCGCCTTTGTTTTTGGATCAAAGAGGAAGCTGCGCGGCGCAGCGTCTGGCGCTAGGCTGGTGACCACCACCCGACGCCCCAGCACGGCGGTTGCGCTGAAGATATTGATTTTTCCGGGAAGCGCCGCATCAAGCTGCGCCTGAATCGTTTTAAGCTCCGGGTCAAACCAGTCGATCTCTAGGCTCACGGCGTCGGCGCGAGTGCCCACAATTTTCGCGGGCTCATTGGGTTTGTTGGGGTCCGCAAGCATGATGAGTCCGCCGCCTTCGTCGCTGCCGAGATCAACCCACGGGTGTTCAAACAAGAGCTTACCGAGCTTGAAGTCGGCAACATTCATCTCATAGAGCGCGAAGCGATCACGTCCGATATTGCTGCGCACAATCATTGAAACGTTATCCGCACGGAAGGAAACGGGCTCCCAGTACGCGCCCTCTTCTTTCCAACTCTGCAACTTCTGCCACTTGCTATCGGCGTTGGTGCGATACCAAAGCTGATCCTCCAACGAGTTCTTTGGGTCTTCGGTGGTCCACGCAAACCGGGCCACGTTGTTACCGTCCACCAAGAATCGACGGGTATCGGCGGGGCTGTCAAAGGTGAGCAGCTCAAGCTTGCTGCTGGTCGTGTTGATACGGTACAGGTCGGCGGCCCCGCGGCGGCGCAGATTGGCCTCCATGATCATGTCGCCAGTTTCACGATCAATCACTTTAACGAATCGCGCGCCCGTCGGGGTGCCGCGAAACGAGTCGATGTTTTTTATCTCGGAGCCGTCGATGTTGACCGCGTAGCTTCCTTTGTAGCGAATATTGCCGCCCACATCACGCCCGGCAGTGGTGCGAAACCAGAGCCGATTGTTGGTGATCCAATTGATGCCCGTGGCGTCGTAGCTATCAAAGTTGGTGATGTTGGATCGGGTGCGTTTTTCAAGGTCAATCACCACCACGTTGTCGCGGCCTTTGAACGGCACCAGCGAGGCGAGTTTCTTGCCGTCTGGCGACACCACGTAACTGACGAATTCGGCCCGCTTAAACACTGTTTCAACAGGAAGGGTTGCACCAGAAACCTGCGCAATTGCAGGTAAGCCGACGGACACTCCAAGCAACGCAGCGAACAGCGAGGTCGTAAATTTATTCATAAATACCTACTCCGTTTCAGCAAAATACATGACTACGGCATGATTGTAAGTGACAAAAAAAGGGCGCAGTTACCTGCGCCCTGTTTGGTTCAACTAGCGACGCGCGCCAGCTGCCCCTTTGTGCCGCCTAGAACTTGTAGTTCGCGCTAATCCAGTAGCCACGGCCACGCGGGTCGCCAAAGATGTAGCTGTAGTTCTGCGAGTCGCCGTTCGCAAACGATGGCTGCTTGTCAAAGATGTTGCGCACACCCGCATTCAAAGTAAGGTTTTTGAATCCGGTGTAGTTGATCGCAAGATCGTGATACATCTCAGGGGCGACCTTGTCAGCGTCGGTGTTTTGCAGCTCTTGCGCATGCTTGCCGGTGTAGCGCGCCTGCCATTGAGCTTCCCAAGGACCACGTGACCAGTTAAGCGTGGCCGACATACGGAACCGTGGCAATTCGTAGGTGCCGATGTACTCCACCATGGGTACGCCTGGCTCCGGTGCTTGCTTGTACGAATAGATGTACGACAGCACGCTGCGCACACCAAACTTGCCGTACTCAGCGGTGCGATATTTGTATTCAATATCCAAATCCGAGCCCTGAATTTTGGTTTGACCCAAGTTCGAGTAGGTGAGCGTCAGGTACTGAATTGAGCCAGGAATTCCAAGCGCTGTGTCAGCTGAAGTGGCGGGACCACGAACCACCAACGGGTCGCCCCGGTTAGCCGCCTCGCGAGCCAGCAAGCGCGAAACGCTTGGCAGACCGATGGTGTTGTTGAGCTCAATACCCCATGTGTCAAGCGCAATGCTCAGGTCGGTGACCGGCTCAAACACAAAACCGAGCCCGAAGTTCTTCGACGTTTCCGGCACCAACGCTGGTTGGCCACCACGGAAGTTGCGAATCTGCACCGAACCGCTGTCCTCGCGGGCCAGAGTCACCGGGTAGCGACGCTGATCGCGATACGTGGTGCCGCTGTTAAACGACTCGGATGTGGCTTGATACGCTTCAAATAATGTCGGGGCTTTGAAACCTTCACCCAACACACCACGCAGCAGCAAAGTCTTGTTGGGACGGAATTCCAACGAAAATTGTGGCACCACTTTCGAGGACTTACCAGTGCGAACGATACCGTTTGCATCTGGCGACGATTCACCTTCGTATGCATCGCGGCGCGCCGCAACCGAGACATCCAGCCCAGTCAGCACGGCGGCGCGAAGCTCAACAAATTGCGCGTTGATGTCGCGCTTGCCAGCCGCTGCCGTGGAGTTGGCACCGGTAATCAAGCTGGTTCCACCGGGTCCCGATGTGCACTCGGGGGTGATGCAGCGATCGGTGATCGACTCGCGGCGCACTTCAAGGCCAGCAGCAAACGACAAAGGGCCGGCCGGAAGGGTCATGATGTCGCCAGAAATTTTGGCGTCAATGCCGTCCGATTTGGCTTTTCCGATACGCGTGTAACTTGCCGAGATGGCGCGCGCAGCTGCGGCTTCCAATGCCGGATTGCTTGCAAACTCGTACGGTCGCAGAGCGCCCGAGGCCGAGGCCGCAGCAATCAGAGCCGTGTTGGCATAGCCGCTACCGTTGTTGCGCTGCTTGGTAGCCGAAGAATTAAACGCGGCCGTCCAATCAAACTTACCAACTTGCCCCTGCAGACCGACAACGAAACTATTGAAGTCGACCTTTTGATCGTTAACGCGCGGTCCACCCGCGGTGATGCGATATTGGTACTGATAGGTTTGGCCGAGGCTGTTGCCCGGCGCTGTGGCCAGAATCGTGCCGGCTGGAAGCGGCGTTGGAGCTACGTTAAACAACGTCGAGTTTTGGTTCGCCACGGCACGCGCAAAGGCGGACAGCGTTGGCGAAATTTCGTAGTTCATCTTCACCACGCCGCCCATGCGCTCCGATGGTGGCACCAGATCCCAAAACTTCAGGAAGTTGAACAAGCAATATTGGTTCTCAGTCGCGCCCGGTGTGACCGGCGATTTATCGATAGCCGGGCAGTTTGGCATAGCGCGGAATGGACCGTAAACACCATTGGCACCCAGCACGCGGAAGGTGCCGGGGCTGCCGGTCAACGAGCGCGTGTCAACGCCTAAGTCTGCGCTAAGCAGCGTGCCGTCGGCGCTCTCTCCGTACTTACGGCTGGTGCTCTGGACGCGCTCGCGCTTGTAGTAATCAAACGATGCCATGACATTGAATTTGTCTTTAGCGATATCGCCGTAGCCGTAAGCGCCGCTGCCACGCAATTCACGCCCATCGCCGCGCTGCGTCTGCCCGCCAGAGGCCGTCACTTCGCCGCCTTTAAAGTCGCGACGCAAAATAATGTTGATCACGCCGCCGACCGCGTCTGCGCCGTAAATGGCCGACGCACTGCCGCGCAGTACCTCAACACGCTCAATGGCCGCCAACGGAATGCTGTTCACGTCGGTGAACGACGCTACGCCCGTGGCACCGCCGAACGCGCTAGGCGCTACGCGCCGACCGTCAACCAGCACGAGCGTGTAGCTGGCACCCAAACCGCGCAGCGAGACGCCGGCTGAGCCGCCGCCCGAGGACAGGTTGGTGTTGGTTTCACTAAAACTGCCCAAGCCGGATGAGGACACGTTCTGCAACACATCGTTGAGGCTGGTGGCACCGCTTCGAACGATATCTTCACGCGTAATCACGGTGATCGGTGTGGCACCTTCCGTTTGCGAGCGTTTGATGTTGGAGCCGGTGACTTCAACCTTTTCGACGACTTGTGGCTGCTGGGCGTAGACAACACCCGAGGCAGCAAACGTTGCGGCGATGGCTATCGCTAGTTGTTTCTTTTTGATCATAAAAATACCTTCTTAAACCCGCTGCGGGTGGTTTGCAGGATAACTGATGGATTGTGTCACCAAGCAGCGACGCGTGAAATGGCCGCCGCCAGCGCGCGCAGTCGCGCGTCAGACCACGCAGCTTCGCTATACAGTCATCTATTTTTCGTATCTCATTGAAAAATATAGCGAAATTAACTGATGTGCGACTGTACGTGCGTCTCTTCAGTTGCGCACAAACGCCGATAACGAGCACACCATTTGCATTGGCTTTTATCTGAAACCCTTTATTTAATTGGGATACACAGAAATTATATCGATAGTCGACTTTTTACATTATGTCTGCCTAGCCCAATAAAAATAACGGTTTTAGCAAAAAGTTGATAAGTGGATCGTTGCGCTTGTACAACATGGCTTCGCGCGCATGTCTTCGCGATGCAACAAAAAAACGCTCACTTTGTCGGTGCGGTAAGCGCGGACTCAATCTGTGTTTCCGCAGCGTATCCCGCCATAGCGGCGAAGGTCGGTATCCGCGCCCGCTGCATAATCATTGACCTACGTCGGGCATCGACTCTCGCCGTCGCCGCGGTGGCGGCCAAATCTAGGTTTGCCGAGAACAAAATCCGGCGCATTCAATATCCTAGTGGCGTCACACGCCGCATATTGAGGTCACCGAAAGTAGCAGTCACAATGTTGAAAAAATGACACCCGTAGAAGTGCTCAGATGCATGGCTCCGCATAAAAAACGCGACCGTAGCCGCGTTTATCGCCTGTCTCGTAGACATCGCGCGGCTATAGCCCTCCACCACAACCCGTCTTCAAGTAGTCGCTGATAAGAGTCAATTGTTGGGTCATGGTTTGCCGAGTCCATGCATTGCCGTGCGCATAGTCCTTCAACACATGGTACTCGACGGGTTTATCTGATTTTTTCGCGCGCTCCACAAAAAGATCAGACTGGATCAATGGAACGATCTGATCCCGATCGCCGTGATAGACCATGATAGGAATCTTGATATCAGCCGCGCGTTGAAGGGGGTTGAGCCCTCGCATAGTCGCCTCCTGCTGATCCCGGAAAAAGGGGTTAGTGAAAATGCCAGCCGTGATTCTTTCGATGTCAGAGACGCCTGCGCCAGCGATGGCGCACTTGTAGAGCCCATTCGGCCGAACCGCGGCCGCGAACGCCGCATATCCACCGTAAGAAAATCCAAACATCGCGATCCGATTTGGGTTAGCCAGCTTTTGGCTGATTAACCACTTCGCCCCGTCGTCCTTATCGTCCTGCATTTTTTGCCCCCACTCGCGGTCTCCTGCAAACCACAGGGTTCGCCCCCAGCCTGACGAGCCACGAAACTGCGGCTGGAGCACTACCCGACACTGCGTGACCAGCATTGGCACCCAACCACTGGAGTCAAATTCGTTCGTGTCGCGCGCCCACGGGCCACCATGCGGGTGAATTACGGTCGCATAGGGGCCAAGGCCACACATTTTTTCGCTGGGAGTAGTCAGGTACGCCGGAATGTTGAGCCCATCGCGACTTGGGTAATAAACGAAGCGTGTAGAGCCAAGCGCAGCCCGATCCACCGTCGGATACTCCTTCGCGAGTAGTTGCAATTTTTGCTTGTGCAGCAGGTAGTGCTCGGTCGGATAGGTCAAGCCGCTCACGCGGAACAGATAGGTGGGCGACTCACCGACGACGCGGTGCACCACATTCACCGTTACGCCGTCAAAAGTGGCGACCTCTGCCTGTTTGTCGCCGGAAACAGTCATCAGCCTCTGCTTGGTCTCCTTCAGTCCGAGCGTTTGCGCGACGCCGCGGACTGTTGCCTCAACCTCTGCCTTTTCCCAGTGCACATCACGAACCGACAGACCTTCGTAGATATAGCCATCAAATCCGTCGGCACCGGCGGCGCCGTCGCTCGCAAAACTGCGCACGCCAACCGCATCGAAAAATTTGTGTTCAAAAAGTTTGGTGCCAAGCTTCTTCGCGGCGATGTCGTACTCGTGAATGCTTGAGAACTCTTGCCCCACATTGTTTCGAATAATGGCGGTGTTGGCGTTTGCACCGGGCGCCACGACGTCGACCACGTCGCGATCTTTGACATAACTGCGAAAGTGCTCCGCCCATTCGCCGCCGGAAGCGCGAAAATCAAGAGCAATGTACGCGCCGCGGCTGTCCGTACCGCCACGCGACTTAGCCCACGGCAGGCCTGCAGCGTTAACCCAAACGGTGGAGTCTGTCTCGCCAAGGCGCATTAACCGAGTAGAAACACCCGTGCGCACGTTGTAGCGAAACACGTCGCGATTGTCGCCCCGAGAGTCACTTTCTAGTACGACATGGTCGGGATCAGCCGGCATCCTGTTCAACACAGAAGGATTAAAAAGCGCCTCTTGAAGTTTTGCTTCGGGTGTGCGGGCAATCTCCACCGCTGCCATCGGCTCAACCCACTTCTTGCCTTCAAGGTCAGTAAACAACAGTTTGCTGACGAACGTCTTCACCAGTCGGTCAGTGCGAAGGTCGAAGGGTTGCGTTAGAACGACTTGCAACATATCGTTCTTTAAAAATAATGCACGACTGATCTGCATGTTTTTGGCAGAAATAACGGTAGGCTTAGCCGACAAACTCGCGAGCTTCCAGACCAAAATATTACGTGTGTCACCCGCGCTCTCTATGGCTATCATGTGTTTACCATCGGGAGAAATTTGAAATCCGGTCATCACTGGAAATTGCGCGAGCTGGGCGGGTGTTGGTACCCGAATAGCCTCTAATTTAGTGCCGTCCTGCGCATCGGCGGGACTTGCGAGCGCGAACGGAAACGCGATCCAAAGGCTCATTCGCGCCAAAAGGGATACTGCTTTGTACATGATGATCTCTGAAAAAAAAAGCCCTAACAGACGACGCTGTTAGGGCGTTGATTGCTGCGACTTAGAACGACTTCGATAAGTTCAAGAAGAAGCGACGACCGACATAGTCGTAACCGCTGTAGAGCGGCGCGTTACCAACCCGGTTGTAGCCTGCTTGCGCTGAGATAACCGGCGGTTTGGCATTAGCCAGGTTGCGCACGCCAAGCGTTGCGGTCCACTTGCCGACGGTGTCTGTGTATCGAACCGATGCGGAGTGAAGGAAGTAGTCGGGCGTGTTCAACTTGAACGTACTGGTAGCAGCATCTTCCCCTAAAAACGTGTAGCTTGAAGTTCTACCTACCCACTCAAGTCCGTAGAAAAAGTTCCAGTCTTTCACGGCGTAGTTCACATCCAACGCGCCCGACCACGCTGGGCTTCCAATCGTCCCGTTGTCATCGGTCAGCGGGTCGTCCGCAAATATTTTGTTTGCCTGCGTGTCGTATTTGGTAACCGACAAGTTCATCCGCAAACGACCGACTCCCACCGGGTTGGTATAGCGAGCGGTTAAATCGTAGCCGCGGACTACGTCGGTTGCCAAATTAATGAACCCGTTCGTTACGGTGAGACCGTTGCTCGGAGAGCGGCGCGAAACCAATCGGCAAAAGCTGCCGCCAGAGCGGAATTGCAGGTCGTCGTAACAGCGCGTCAAAATAGCCGCACCGCCCACGGCTCGAACGCCGTTGTCCACCTCGATGTCGAAGCGGTCGACGGCCAACGACAGATCACCAAAACCCGAGGGCAGTTCAGGTTGAAAAATTACGCCGAACGACTTATTTAGAGAGGTCTCAGCCTTTAGGCCTGCTTCACGCCCCCCAACACCCAAGACCGTAATGCTCTGGTTCGCGCTGTAGCCCGCCGGAAGCCCCTCGTTTCTGCAGTTAGTGCCGCGTATAGTGCCTGCGTTGGTCGGCGAATCCCAGTTGTTACACGGGTCAACGGTTGAGCTAAGAAAGCCCGAGGAGGCCCCTAAAAACTGCTCGTACAACGCAGGCGCACGATACGACGTGCCCATCGTTCCGCGGAGCGTTACCCACTTTGCGGGTGTCCACAATGCTCCCGCTTTGTAGGTCGAGCCGGCTCCGTAAGACTGGTAGTTGGCCCACCGGCCCGAAGCGTTAACCGTGAGCTCTTGTGCTCCAGGCAAATTCTTCAGCAGAGGAACTTCGATCTCGCCAAAAATATCATCGGCTTTGTCGCTGCCACGCGTGGGCGTTGAAGACGTAAAGTTGTAGAGATTGCCCGCGATTGAATCGGCCGCTGGCGTGTCGTCGATACGCATTCTGCGGGCCTCAACGCCAAAGGCTCCCTTCACTTTGCCGTACGGTAGCGTGAACATGGGTCCGGTCACGGACGCGGTCAGCACATCTTCGCGGTACTTGGTGACGCCTGTGACCGGTTGCCAGACGTACTTCACCCACTCAGCGGGTAGTGTTCCGCCGATTACGCTTGGGGTCAAAGCGGGGGCGGCAACGCAGCCGTTCGCCGCATTGACGCACCTGAAGCCGCCACTGCCATTGCTGACCACGTTTAAGCTCTGAGCTAAACGGTCTTGCAGAAATGCTTCAAAGATGTACGAGCCCTTGCTGTTGCTGCTCGTGAGCGAAACGTCGTAGTCCCAGCCCGAGCGACCCAGCGCGCCGCGTATCCCGGTGGCTAGCCGAGTAAAGTCAACGGCTTGGGAAGATGTGTCATTGCCAAAGCCGATAAACGCGCGTACGCCAAGACTCGCGCCATTGGTAATCGATGTCGCCGCTCCAAGCGTACTAAACGCAAGCCCTGCTGGAATCAGCGGGCTGCCTTTCGCGTAGTCGAGCGAGAGTTGACGGAAACCGGTTTGGCTCGATTCGCGACGATTTGCAAGCAATTCGAAGTAGAGCTCAGCGTCGCCCAGTGCAGCTAAATCGAACCCGCCTTGCGCGTAGACGTTTTGGTTGCGTGATGGTGATATCAAGCTCCGGTTGAGTGTCCGCAGATCAAAGGTGTCTCGAACCCCCAAACTGTTGGCACCGCCACCCACGCCTTCGTACCCTGCCAGACCGGTGGTTACCGCTGAATTAGGGCGCCAGCGGTTGAACGCAGTGCCTACCGAGCCCGCCGCACCGACACCCGCTATTGAAGAGGTTCCAATGGTGTTGATTGTTACGCCGTTGGAGCCTGTGCCGCTAATCGGATAACACTTCGGCTTACCCGTTTTCGGGTCAACAAAGTCGAAACTGCCCCACGCTCCGACCACGCCATTGACGCTGGTTCGGCGGTAATCGGTGTTGCAAGCCGTCCAGTCGCGTTGGCCCAACGTCAAGCTGTCTGTCTCGAGGAACGAATACGAGGCCAAAAAGCGCGTCGTGTCCGTGACGCGACCACCGGAAATCGAGAAACTTTTAACGCTGCCGCCGCCATCCTCGGGAACGCTCATAGAACCATCTGCCGTGATCGAAGTCACGTTCTTCTTAGTGATGATGTTGATGACGCCCGCCACCGCATCTGAGCCGTAAATCGACGATGCACCGTCCTTCAAGATTTCAATGCGGTCAACGATAGAGTTAGGAAGCGTGTTTAAATCGGCAGCGCCGACCGAACCGCGCGTTCCAGACGGAGCCATGCGTCGGCCATTGAGCAGCACCAGAGAGCGAGTGGGTGCGAAGCCCCGCAAACCAATCGTGTTCGCGCCAGGGCCGCCATCGGTCACGAAACCGCCATAGGCGTTATTAATTTGTCCCTGCCCCCCTGTGACGCTGGTGCTTTGCAACACCTGCGCAACTGACGAGAAACCGGCCAGCGCCGCATCTTCGTTACGGATGATGGTTACCGGCGCGGGCGTGCTGAAACTGTCACGCTTGATCCGCGAGCCCGAAATCACGACTGTATCGACTTTCGCCGGTTCGTCGGGCTTCGGTTGCTGTGCGGAGGTTGATTGTGCGCCGCTCTGACCCGAACCTTGCGGCGCAGTTTGAGCAACCTGCTGCGCATAGGCGACCCCAGTGACGACAAATGTTGCTGCGATGGCTACGACCAGTTGTTTCTTTTTAATCATAAAAATACCTCTTGAATCCGCTAGGGATGATTCGCTGAACGGCTCGTTTGATTGTGTCACCAAGCAGCGAGGAGTGAAATTGCCGCAGCCAGCGCGCACACTGCCGCGTGGCGCGCGATACCCCCATCGCCACACAGTCGTACAATTTTCATATCTCATTGAAAAATATGGAAAAATTCACTCGTGTGCGAGCATCCTGGCTTTTTAGTGGCTGCTCGCAAACGCCACTGACGCACACAGACTTACCATTAGCTTTTGGCTGAAACCCATTGTTTTAAAGGGCATTGTCGAAATTATTTACGTAGTCGACTTTTTAAAAAACGTCTACTTAGCCCAACGAAATCAACAAAGAGCGCAGAAAGCTGTTAAGTAGGTCGTTGCGTTTGTACAACATGGCGCGGCGGTTGCCTCGCCGCGACGCAACGTGACACCGTTGCGTTCTTGGCTAACGTTGCTATCGCTTCGTAAATGACAGATGTGTAGCGCGCGCTTCGCACTGCGATTTGGCATGCCACGCCCCCGAGCTTGAGGCGGCACGAGCTTGCCGAGCTGTTCGAGCAATCGGCGCTCAGGCCTCCGCCATCCGCAAAAGCCGTGCTTTTTCTTCAAGCATCGCGTCCTCAATTTCACGCATGATTTCCGCCAAATCAACTGGCGCGGTCGAGTGGTCGAAGTGACCGGTGAGCGGCGTTTCTGGCGTGAGCATTCCCCGCTCAAACAGTTGCCAAATCTCGGGGCCGAACTCGGTTTTTTTGAGTTCTGGCGCGAACTGTCCGAAGAAGTTGCGCAGGTTGCCGACGTCCCTCAACAGCATGCGGCTGGCGTGATTGTTGCCCGCTGCGTCCACCGCTTGCGGCAGATCGATGATCACCGGGCCGTCGGCGGCGAGCAAAATGTTGAACTCCGACAAGTCGCCATGCACCACGCCCGCGCACAACATGCGCACCACTTCGATCAAGAGAGAGGCGTGATGTTGCAATGCCTGCTCGCGCGTGAACAGCGCGTCGTTTAATCGCGGCGCAGCGTCGCCGTTAACGTCTACCACCAGCTCCATCAACAACACACCGTCATGAAAATTAAATGGCTTCGGCACGCGCACGCCCGCCGCCGCGAGCCGGTACAGCGCGTCAACTTCCGCGCTTTGCCACGCGGCTTCTTGCGATTGACGACCGAATTTACTGCCCTTCGCCATCGCGCGCGCCTGTCGCGTGTTCTTAACTTTGCGGTTCTCGGTGTAGTCCACAGCTTGGCGAAAACTGCGATGGGTCGCCTCTTTGTACACCTTGGCGCACAGCGTTTCGTCACCATTGCGCACCACGAAAACCATCGCTTCTTTGCCGCTCATCAACTGGCGGACAACGGTGTCGATCAAGCCCTCATCAATCAGGGCCTGCATTCTTTTGTTCGGTTTCATGGGCTGTATTTTGCCGTGGTAAGCCGACAAGCTGCGTCTACAACTCCCCGCGCGTCATCTTGAGCAGCCGATCCACAACGTGCTCGCCGTCCGCGCGCAATCCGTTGTGTTCGTACTCACTGGTCACCCAGAGCTTCATGTTCGGGACGATCCGCGCCGTCTCTTCCGAGAATTCTCGATGCACGTACATATCGTCGTAATACACCGCTGCCGCAACCGGCACGCGATTTTTGCGTAGTTTTTCTACGTCGTAGAGCATTGGCCAATCCGCTTTTTTCGCGAGCACGTCGGCTGCTTTTTTGAGCGGTTGCAACTGAGGATATTGGTCAAACATCCACGGATAGATCATCTCGCCAGTGAACAACACTGGGCCATCAGCGTCGTAGGTGAACTGTGGAAATTCGTGGATCAATCGCTCCGCCGACCAGTCGCTCGCGGCCTGCTGCGTGTAGCAAGCCTCTTGCAGCAAGGAGTAAATCGGATTCGTATCGAAGCTCTGCGAATGCTCCACATGCGACAGGAAATTCCAGTTCATTTCGCGGCCCCGACCTTCACCCGTGCCATCAACAAACGCGTCTTCGATCAGGTAGTGAACGGTCTCGTAACCGTCGCTCATGCCGAATGCCAACCCGAGTTGCAAAAAGCGCTGCACGGTGAGCCGACCGCCACCGGGCAATTGCACGTCATGCTCAGCGAGATGCCGCACGATGTCGCGCACGCGCAGCACGTCATCGGGATAGCGCTGGTAGTACGCACGGTTTTTGGCGATCACGCGCGGGTAAGTCGCGCGATACACGTCATCGGTTGGGCGCGTGAGCGAAGGAATGCCGCCGGTGATCAGCACCTCTTTCAAACCCTCCGGCGCAGTGGACAAATAATTCATGGCGCAAAAGCCACCAAAGCTCTGCCCGAGAATGCTCCACGGCTTGTCACCAATCAACGTTTTGCGAATCGCCTCGGCATCACGCACGATGTTGTCCGCGCGAAAGTGTTGCAGGTAATCGGCCTGCGCCTCGGGCGTCAGGTGGCGCAGCGTTTGTGCTGTGATCGGCGTTGAGCACCCTGTGCCGCGCTGGTCAAGCAGCAACACGCGAAATTCTTTAAGCGCACGCTGCAACCAACCGCTGCTACCCATCGGACGCGGCGAGCCAGAACCCGGCCCGCCTTGAAAAAAAACGAGATACGGCAGGTCAGAATTCTCCTTGCCTGGAGCGAGCACTTCGCGAGCGAACACGCTGATTTTCTCGGCGTTGGGCTTTGCGTAGTTGACCGGCACCTCGAATCGATGTGAGTTAAGGATGAGACCAGGGATGGCGTGGGAGACTGTGTTCATGCAGACAATGTGTTGTTAAGTGTCAGGATCATCGGTTCGGTCAAGTCGTGATCGTAGCCAAGTGTGCTGAGTGACGCGGTGGCGAGGTGCATGCGGCAGCCATCAACCGCTGGCAGTGCGATCCAGCGTGCGATGACGACCCGCAAAAGGTCACGATGTGCGAACACCAGTGCATCCGCCTGCAACGCGCGAACACGCATCACCAGACGATCAGCGCGCGCACCCACTGCCGCGAGCGTTTCACCTTCCGGGCAGCCGTCAACAAACTTCCGCCAACCCGGTCGCTCGGTTTGTATGTCAGGCGTAGTGCGGCCCTCGTACGCGCCGTAATCCCACTCGACCAGATCGGTATCAATCTGCGCGTCAGAAAATCCCGCCAGCGCAGCCGTGACTGAGGCGCGCTGCAACGGGCTGGTCAGCACCACGCGCGGATGCAGTTTCGCCAACGTTGGTTGCAACGCGCGGGCTTCGTTTTCTCCGCGTTCGGTCAGCGCAATGTCGGTCAACCCGGTGTGTTTTCCACCCAGCGACCATGCCGTTTCGCCGTGGCGAACGAGGAAGAGTTTGGGAAGTGTGCTGTCCATGGCGCAATTGTCGCCCAAGCGCCTGAGGCCGCTTAAACTCGACACTCCCGCGCTACAAAAAAACTCAAGGGCACTCCTAGAAATTCATTTTTCGGGATGAAATGCAAGGCGCACGGCGCGCAGCAACCGAAACGTACGCCTTGGTACGTGAGGATTGCGAGCACTGTGCAACGCGGCAGTTCGCCCGAACAATGAATTTATAGGAGTGCCCTCAATGCCATTTTCGTCTCTCGGTCTGTCTCGCGCGCTGCTGCACGCGCTCGGCTTGACCGCCGCCAAAGATTTCGTCGCGCTCACAGCGATCCAGAGCGCCACCATTCCCGCCGCTTTGCAAGGCCGTGACGTGCTCGGCGCGGCGCAAACCGGCTCCGGTAAAACGCTTGCGTTCGTGTTGCCAATTTTGCAACGACTGGAGCAGACGGCGAGCAGCGCAGCAGCAAAATCCGCAGAATCCGATAAGGCGCGCTCACCAAGAGCGCTGATTTTGGTGCCGACCCGCGAGCTTGCCGTTCAGGTGGGAGAGGTCTTTCGCGATCTGGCGCAACATTTGCAAGGGCACGGTAAGCGTGCCTTGCGAGTGACCACCGTATTTGGCGGCGTGTCGATCAATCCGCAGATGCTGGGCCTGAGGAGCGGCACCGATATTGTGGTTGCCACGCCGGGGCGATTGCTCGACCTGATTGGTAACAACGCGGTGGCACTGGGCAGCGTGCAAGTGCTGGTGCTTGACGAGGCGGATCGTCTGTTTGATTTGGGTTTCGCTGATGAGTTGCGCCGCGTACTGACGCTGCTACCAGACGCGCGGCAGAACCTGTTTTTCTCGGCCACGTTTCCGCCGAAAGTTGAGCATTTGGCGCAAACGCTGCTCGTTGATCCGGCGCGCGTCGTGGTGCCTCGCGAACCAGAGACAGCGCCCGACATCGTGCAACGCGCCGTTCTGGTAGACGCGCCACGCCGCACGCAGTTGCTGCGGCACATGATCGAGCAAAACAAGCAAACATGGCAACGCGTGCTGGTGTTTGTCGCCACCACACACGGAGCCGAAATCGTTGCTGAAAAGCTACGTAAAGCGCGCATCAACGCCGAGCCGTTTCATGGTGAACTGTCGCAAGGCAAGCGCACGCAGGTGCTCGCCGATTTCAAGGCATCGCGACTTAAAGTGGTGGTGGCCACCGACGTTGCATCGCGCGGGCTTGATATTGCGGATTTGCCAGTGGTGGTGAACTTTGATCTGCCGCGATCGGCCGTTGATTACGTGCACCGCATCGGGCGTACTGGGCGCGCGGGCGTTGCTGGCTTGGCGGTGAATTTTGTGAGCGCGGCCTCTGAGGCGCATTTTTGGTTAATTCAAAAACGGCAGCAGGTGCGCGTGCCGCTTGAAATCGTTGCCGGTTTCGAACCCACGGAGACCGCGCCCGAAACTGGCCCGGCTAACGGCGGCATCAAAGGACTTCGCCCGAGCAAAAAAGACAAACTGCGCGCGGCCGCAGCGCAGGCAAAATCGTTATAGCTTTTTGCCATATCGCTCTATTCACTTGGGCTGAAGCGCTATTTTTGTAATTACCGACTATTAACTAAAATCGCTTTTAGCCCAATTAAAATAAGGCTTTCAACAAAAAGCTGATGCTCTGAGTGCAGCCAAGCTCGAAGCGGGCGGCGCACCGGGGCTCACGGTGTGCCCCCTATACTTTGCGCATGGTAACGATTGACTTCTGCAAACAGTTCGCGCGCTACAACCGCTGGCAAAACCAGCGCATTTATTTGGCCGCAGCAACGCTTCCCGACGGCACCCGCAAGCGCAATATGGGAGCGTTTTTCAAGAGCATTCATGGCACCTTCAATCACTTGGTAGTTGCCGATCAGTTGTGGCTGGATCGGCTCGATGCCGTGCCGACCAGCATCGCTTCGCTGGATCAAGAATTGCACGATGATTTTGAGGCGTTGACACAAAAGCGAGAGCACACCGATAACCGTTTGGATCGTTTCGTTGCGTCGCTCACGGAAGAGCGCCTCAACCGCTCGCTCACGTTCCGTCGACTGTCTGGAGACAAAGGCGAGATCACACTTCCGTTGCCAATGGTGATGATGCAATTTTTCAATCACCAAACCCACCATCGCGGACAGGTGACCACGCTGCTGATGCAATGCGGGGTCAGCGTTGGCGTGACCGATCTGCCGACGTTGCCTGCCGATTTTGTGTCGCCGGTGTTTGGCACTTGACGGCTCAGCACAGCCGACCAAGCAACCTCCCCTTTAAGTCCCGTAAGTCAACTCCCGCGCTTTTCCCCAAAAGATTCGGTAGACAAATACGGTGTATCCGACGATAGCTGGCAGTGCAATGCAGGTGCCTACCAGCAAAATTACCAGCGAACTGGTGGCGCTCGCGGCCTCCCACACGTTGAGCCGATCAATCACCACGTACGGATAGATTGAATACGCCAAGCCAACGGTGGCGAGTATCAACACCAGCACCGTCGCGGCAAAAACAATCCAGCCATAGCCAGCATCAATCAGTGATTTTTTTCCGGTGACTTTCCATAGCGCGCCGAAGGCTGCGGCGCTAATCAGCGGGATCGGCAATAGCGCAAAGAAGCCGGGCAACTTGAACCACTTGTTGAAAATCGTTTCGCTGATGAGCGGTGTAGTGATTGATACCGCGCCGATACCTATGATGAACGGCAGAATGGCCTGCCGCGCCCACACCACAGCGCGTGCCTGCAAGTCGCCCTCCGCTTTCATAATGAGCCAACCTGCGCCAAGAACAACATAAGCGGCGGGTACCGTCAACGCAATCACCGCGTTAAACGCCCACGTCCACCAGTCGTCGCGAAAACCGCTGACGTAGCTGCCGAGCATCCAGCCCTGACTCATTGCCGTCACTAACGAGCCCAGCATGAAGGCCCGATTCCAGCGCGGCTTGTGCGCGATATCCGCTTTGGTGCGAAAGTCAAAAGATACGCCGCGAATCATGAGCCCGATGAGCATGATGGCCACCGGAAGGTAGAGTGCGGCGAGCACCATGCCATGCGCCGAAGGAAACGCAACTAGCATGATGCCCACGCCTAGCACCAACCATGTTTCGTTGGCATCCCAAAATGGGCCGATGGAGGCAACCATCATGTCTTTGTGCTCATCGGGCGCGAAATGCAGCAGGATGCCGACGCCAAGGTCGTAGCCATCAAGGATGACATAGAGCAACATCGCGAGCCCCATCACACCCATAAAAATCAGCGGCAAAACGATATCCATGTCAACCTCCTGCGGCATCAATAAGGGTGTCGCCCTTGCGCGCTGGGGCGATAGGCAATTTCGACGCCTGTCCGCGGGTGCTTGATTCCGACAATCGCTTGACCACGAACACGTATGAAATCAGCAAAAAAATGTAGAGCGCGAGATAGGCGGTGAGCGTCAAGCCAATCATCGCGGGCGCGTGCTTGGCGGCAGTTTCAGCAACGGTGATGACGCCGTAGACGATGTAGGGTTGGCGACCAATTTCGGTGACGTACCAGCCAGCAACGGTTGCGATCCAGCCCGAGAATGCCATTAACGCGAGCAATCTCAGATAGGGCTTCGGCAGGGTATCCGGCGTGCGTTTACGCAGCAGCAACATGCCAAACCAACTGACGGCGAGCATGGCCATGCCCATGCCGACCATGATGCGAAACGCCCAGAATACGGGGGCGACCGGCGGATGCTTGCCCTCAAATTCGTTGATGCCTTTAATCTCCCCGTCTGGATCGTGGGTGAGGATCAGGCTCGCGAGTTTCGGAATTTCGATGGCGTACAGGTTCGATTTAGTTTCTTTATCCGGCCATGCAAAAAGCACCACGGGCGCGCCCTTTTGCGTATTCCAGACACCTTCCATGGCGGCGATCTTCGCGGGTTGATGTTTGAGCGTATTCAGGCCGTGAATGTCGCCCACGTAAATCTGAATCGGGATCAAGATCGCCGCGGCGGTTAACGCGGTTTTGAACGCCTTGTGCGTGGCTTTGCTATCCACTTTTTTCAACACCTGCCAGGCGCTGATGCCCGCGACGACAAAGCTCGCCGTAAGCCCCGAGGCCAGCAGCATGTGCGTGAAACGATACGGGAAAGACGGGTTGAACAGGATCGCCAACCAGTCGGTTGCGATCATTTTTCCGTCGACAATGGCGTAACCGACGGGCGTTTGCATCCACGAATTTAGCGCCAGAATCCAGAACGCGCTCATGGTGGTGCCGAAGGCGACGAGGAAGGTTGCGGTCAGGTGCGTCCGCTCGGACACACGACCTCGCCCAAACAACATTACGCCGAGAAATGTCGCCTCAAGAAAAAACGCGGTGAGCACTTCGTAACCCAGCAATGGCCCGGCGATATTGCCCGCCTTTTCCATAAATCCCGGCCAGTTGGTGCCGAACTGAAAGCTCATGGTGATGCCGGACACCACACCCAGCGCGAAGGTCAGCGCGAAGATTTTGGTCCAAAAGTAATACGCCTCTTCCCACGATTCATCACGCGTCGCTTTGAAGCGCATACGGAAGAAAAACAGGATCCAACCGAGCGCAATGGTGATGGTCGGGAACAGGATGTGAAAGGTGATGTTTGCCGCAAATTGCATGCGAGCGAGGATCAGGGCGGTTTCGTTCATTATCTAAAACCTCTTCTTAACGACAGGTACTGAGAACACAACGTGAGTTCGACACTAGCTTTTTCTGCTGTCAGCTTGGTTCGCCTCGCCGACAGCCATCGAGCTAGACGATGCGGTTTTCTTTCGTCCCACGAGCTTCAACTTATCGGTCATGTCGAGCACCGTCTTGACGCTTGAACCCATGCGCATCAACCGCGCCAGGGTTTCCGGCGACAGCCGTTGCACATCATCGAACCAGGTTGACGACAGATCAATCAGCTCGTGCATCTGCCTCATGCGTTGTTGCGCGTGCAGGTCGGCGTCGTTACTGGGGACCTCGACAAGCGCGGCGCGCAGCATCGAGAGGGTGGGCTCGACCTCACGGCGGCGTTTCTCTTCGGCCAACGACTTGAATATTTCCCACACATCGTGCGGTGCCTCGAAGTATTCGCGGCGATCGCCGGACAGGTGTTTGAGGCGAACCAGTCGCCAGCCCTGTAACTCCTTGAGCCCGATGCTCACGTTTGAGCGCGAAAACCCGAGCGCGTCCGCAATGTCGTCGGCATTGAGCGGTTTCGCTGACACAAAAATCAGCGCATAAATTTGGCCCACAGTGCGGTTGATGCCCCAACGCGAACCCATTTCGCCAAAGTGAGAGACGAATTGCTGAGTCAGTGGGGGGAGCGCCATCATGGAATTTTGTTTCGGTTGTAAAGGTGATATGTGACTTGTTTCTGTAGTTTCAATAATATCTGAAATTTAAATTATTTGGCCGCGCTTGACCGTGGATCGACCGTGGACATCTCAAGAAAAAATTTACAGCTTTTGCTTTAAATCGCCACTTAACCGAGATTATTCATTAGCCTGTTTTTCTAATCGTCGCCCCTGCGAAGGCAGGGGCCCAGCGTCTTTCGGGCACTCGAAAACCCGCGCCAATGTCGAAAGTCGCTGGGTTCCTGCCTTCGCAGGAACGACGAAGGGGATGACGGGCCCTAATGAATAGTCTCGGTTTAATAGCGCGCTAAGCGCTACTTTCGACGAAAGTCGATAGATAGCTAAATGCGCAAAAAATATTACGGCTGTAAAGCTTTAGAAGAAAAGCTATTGAGGCAGGCGTTGCGGCGCTAAGCGCCGCAGCCCGCGAAACCTGAGTGCAGAGCAATACACCGCGATATTTACGATGTAGAATGTAGGGCTTTGTTTCATAAGCGTTTTTCGGGTTTTTGAGTGGTCTGATTGTTTGCGTGAAACCCTTTTCACCACAGGCTCACTGACGGCGCTTTATCGCACCCACCTGAAACTGCACTTTTTCTGGAGAATTCATCATGGCCATCGAACGTACCTTTTCCATCATCAAGCCTGACGCGGTTGCCAAGAACGCAATTGGCGCCATCGTTGGCCGCTTCGAAGCTGCGGGCCTGAAGGTCATCGCTTCGCGCATGGCGCACCTGTCGCAGGCCGAGGCCGAGGGCTTTTATGCCGTTCACAGTGCGCGCCCTTTCTTTAAGGATCTGGTGTCGTTCATGATCTCGGGCCCGGTCGTGCTTCAGGTTCTGCAGGGCGAAAACGCGATTGCCAAAAACCGCGACCTGATGGGTGCCACTGATCCGAAAAAAGCCGCGCCGGGCACCATCCGCGCGGACTTCGCTGATTCGATTGATGCCAACGCCGTTCACGGCTCTGACGCGGTAGAAACTGCGGCTCAAGAAATCGCTTACTTCTTTCCGGCCAGCCAGGTTTTCGGCGCGAAGTAATGTCCGCCAACGTGCGCGCATGAATTTCAAATTGAAGTGTCCTCCAATCTTCAAAATCTTCTAGAGCTGAACCAGCCCGCGCTGGCGGCTTTTTTCGCGCAGGTCGGCGAAAAGCCGAGCAGCGTGAAGATGCGCGCAAAACAAACCCTCAAGTGGCTGCATCAATCGCAGGTCACTGACTTTTCCGCGATGACTGACATCGCCAAGGGCACGCGCGAAACTCTCGCCGCCCATGCGGAAATCCGCGATCTCACGGTGATTCGTGACTCCACCGCCTCCGACGGCACCCGTAAATGGCTATTTGACGTAGGCAGCAGCGCGGTCGATGCCGTATTCATCCCGGAGGAAGGCCGCGGCACGCTATGCGTCTCGTCGCAGGCGGGCTGCGCGCTTGATTGCGCGTTTTGTTCGACCGGAAAGCAGGGATTTAACCGCAACCTGTCGACCGCCGAAATCATCGGCCAATTGCGCTACGCCGACCTTACGCTCAAGGCTGATTTGGGCATCGTAGGCCGCACGCTCGATGGCGTGCAGCCGGTCACCAACGTGGTGATGATGGGCATGGGCGAACCTCTGGCTAATTTCGAGGCTGTCGTGCCTGCACTCGAACTCATGCTCGACGACAATGCGTATGGCCTGTCGCGCCGCCGCGTGACCGTGTCGACATCGGGCCTCGTTCCGCAAATTGATGAACTGGCCAAGCGGTGCCCAGTCGCGCTCGCGGTGAGTCTGCATGCGCCGACCGACGTGCTGCGCGACATGCTGGTGCCAATCAACAAGCGCTATCCGATTGCCGAATTGCTCGCGGCCTGCAACCGTTATCTTGAATTTGCACCGCGCGATTTCATTACGTTCGAATACGTAATGCTCGACGGCGTCAACGATCAAATGGAGCACGCCGAATCGCTGATCAAAATTGCGCGGCAAGTACCTTGCAAACTCAATCTGATCCCGTTCAATCCATTCCCGAATTCTGAATTCAAGAAGTCGCCGCGCGAGCAAATTCTCGCCTTTCAGCGCCGCTTGTCGGACGCTGGCATCGTGACTACGATTCGTAAACGCGCGGTGATGACATTGATGCAGCATGCGGTCAGTTGGCGGGACAAATAAAAGACCGAACGCGCCGGACAATAGCGATTCAATCGGCGAGAATGGCGAACACTGTGGGAGAAAACGCGTGACATTTTCGATAAATTTCCGGGCCGTGAGCGCATTTTTTGTGCTCGCGTTCGCTTTGGGGCTGTCTGGCTGCGCAAGCCTAAGCAATCGGGACAAGCCTGACGAGAATTCGCAGTCCGCCACCGAAGACCGCGCCGACGACCCACTGCGTTATCGCGCGAAAGTTCACACCGAATTGGCGTCCAATTATTTTCAGCGCGGACAGATGAGCGTGGCACTTGATGAGCTTCGTGAAGCGATCAGGCTCGACGCGCGTTACGGCGTAGCGCACAGCATTTTGGGCTTGGTGCATGCGGATCTTGGCGAATTCGCCAAGGCCGACGCTGCGTTCAAGCAGGCCATCACCGTGGCCCCGGCAGAGGGCGATATTCGCAA
>JANNYE010000051.1:0-21875 GCA_031409935.1 Burkholderiales bacterium
CAAGTGCCGGCCCCAGCGATTCGCGGGGTCGGCGCACTGTCGACCGAGCGCGCGCGATGAAACCAGACATTGCGCTGAAAACGAACGACCGATCAGCGCTTTGGTAGGAGCGGCGAAAGCCGCGATGGGATTTCGTGCGACCCATCGCGGCTTTCGCCGCTCCTACAAAAGCGCTGATCGGTCGTTCGTTTTCAGCGCAATGTCTGGTTTCATCGCGCGCGCTCGTTCTACAGTGCGCCGACCCCGCGAATCGCTGGGGCCTTCACTTGCGAGTTTTTTGATGCCCACTCCCGTTGTTGCTGCACCGTTTCGCGTCATGGTTAAAGGTCTGAGCCTTGGGCTACGTGCGATGTGTGGGCTGTTTTCGCTACTCGCAATCACCGCCCACGCAATCCCCGGCTCACCGGGCACGCTAGACGCCTTCTGGGCCACGGGCAACGTGGTTCCCGGCAAGGTCATCACGCCAGTGTCGAGTGGCGACAACAGCGCCCGCGCGATGGTGCTGCAACCGGACGGCAAAGTGGTGTTGGTCGGTGACTGCAGGAGCTTCACTACGACCCTGAATGACTTTTGCGCGCTGCGCTACAACGCTGATGGCACACCCGACGCAAGCTTTGGCAGCGGCGGAAAAGTGATCACCTCAATGGGGGGAACAGGCAGCACAGACATTGCGTATGCCGTTGCGTTGCAGGCCGATGGCAAGCTGGTGTTGGCAGGGTCTTGTTCGAATGCCTCATTCACTGCGTTCTGCGCGTTGCGTTATAGCGCCGATGGCACGCTCGACTTAAGCTTCAATAGCACCGGTAAAGTCATCACTATCATGCCCGGTGGCAACAACAGCGAGGCGCGCGGAATAGCGCTCCAACCCGACGGAAAACTGGTGCTGGCGGGCGGCTGTAACAATGCTCCACGACTTAGAGATTTTTGCGCACTGCGCTATCTCGCCAACGGCACACTGGATCCAAGTTTTGGCAGCGGTGGTACGGTCCTGAGCGAGATTGGCGGTAATAACGAAGCTGCCAACGCGGTGGTGTTGCAGCCCGACGGAAAGCTGGTGCTGGCCGGGTACTGCCATGATGCCCGCGGCACTGGAGACAATAGCGACGACTTTGATTTTTTCTGCGCGCAGCGGTTGTTGCCGAATGGCGCGTTCGACCCAAGTTTCGGCAATCCTGCGACCGGTGGCGCGATCTTTTTCGACTCGTTCACGCCGGTTCGCCGCGATGTCGCGACGGCGATTATTCTGCAACCCGACGGAAAACTGGTGCTCACAGGCAAGTGCGGCGACGGCGACAACGTGCAGTTTTGCGCCCTGCGTTCTTTAGCTAACGGCACGCCAGACTTAAGTTTTGGCGTAAACGGAAAGACTGCGCTTATCACTGTCGTCCGCATCACCGACGTGTCGTCCGCGGTCGCCTTGCAGCCCGATGGAAAACTCGTGTTAGCCGGCACCTGTGTTCTAAGTACGAGGCTGCCCCAGCATTACACCGCTTGCGCGGTTCGCTACCACGCGAATGGCGGCCTCGACACCAGCTTTGATGGCGACGGTAAAGTCGTCACGCAGATCGGGGGCGTCGTCGATCAAATCAATGCGGTCCTGCTGCAGCCAGACGGCAAACTGCTGCTCGCGGGCGGCTGTGGCGATGGCACACGCACTGATTTTTGTTCGTTGCGCTACGACGGTGGGCCATTCGGCTATCAGAATTGCAAGCCCGATATTGATGGCGATGGACGCATGACGGCCACCATTGACGGTCTTATCAACATGCGCGTGATGCTGGGTATCAGCGGCGTGGCGGTGATGAACGGCATCACCTTCCCGTCCAACGCCACCCGTAAAACTTGGCCGTTGATTCGCGACTATCTGGTGACGCAATGCGGGATGTCGCTCGCGCCATAGCGCGAACGCGACTATTTAGACGGTTTCAGCACCAGCGACACCGCCGCGACAATCGCGAGCAGGGCGACATAGTCAAACGTATGTGGCGTTTCACCCAGCACCAGCATGCCACTGGCGAAGCCCACGATGGGCACGGCGAGCGAACTGATGCCCGTAACCTGTGCGGGTAGCGCGCGCACCAGCTCGTTCCATGCGAACCAGCAGAAGCCGAACACAACGAAGACGTTGAACAGCAGGCCCGACCACGCTGCAACGCCGCTGGGCAACCACGGCCCGCGACCGACTGCAAGCAGGCCTACGAGAATCGGCCAGCCACCGAGAATGAAGCTCCAGATCATCAAGGTTGTGGTCGGTATGGACTTCGGAAAGCCTTTGAACAACACGATACCAAACGCCCAAACGAAGCCGGACGCAACCATCAGCAACGCCCCGATAGGTGCGCGTTGCAGCGTGTGAAATTCGTCGATGAGCAAGAGCCCGATGCCGGTCATACCGAGCGTGATGGCGAGCAGGCGCGGTTTGGTGAGCGCCTCGCCGAGAAAGAAACGCGACAACAGCACGACCCACAGCGGCATGGTGTACGCGAGGATTCCGGCGCGGCCCGAAGGTAATAAATTAAGCCCGGCCGCCGACAAAATATTCCAGCCCGCGACGTTGCACAGTGCGCAGATTGTGAGCCGAGCCCAGTGCTCGCGAGGCACTTTGAGGGACACGCCAGCACTGAGGTTGTAGCCCAGAAACCAAGCCAGTCCCGCCAGCACGCAATAGGTGCGAAACACCCAAAAGTCCAGCTCCGCCAGCACCATTTTCATCATCGGCCAATTGACGCCCCAGAGGACGACGACGGCGATGAAAAGCCACAATTCGCGGCGGGTAATCACGCGCATTACAGAGTGTTACCTTTTGGTTGAAAGGCCTGTTTGATATGGATTTGGGTAATTAAAGTGGCTGAAGTCGACTTTTGCAATAAATTGAGCTTACGCCCATATTGAATGGGCGCATCAAAGAAAAGCTGATGTCCAATTGCGGGAGCGGTTTTACCGCGAATGTCGCGGTAAAACCACTCCCACAAAATCAAACTAGCCGCCCATCAATGCAAATGCACCGCCCCTGTCTCAGCATCTTCCGGCAAATGGGCGTGCAGCATTTCGCCGTCGCGATTGGGGAAGTGGGGCGCGCCGCAATCGTCGCAAAACTCCAGCGGCAGTTGCTCCTCCAGCAACAAAATCGTGCCAATATTGGCGGCACGCAGCAAGCCTTCGATTTCTTCGACCACTGGCGTGTCGTCACCCTCGTCGGACACCAGCGGCCACACGCAACCATGCACGATGTCGTCACTTTCTCCCATCGAAAAACCAATGCGATATTCCTCCAGCTCATTGCCCCAACAGCCACCGATCACGGCGGTTAACTTGTCCGGCGTCGTGCCTGTTACGGCTTCGAGATACGACACTGATGCACCGATCGAATAGGCACGGGACGCCATATCCGCATCACGACAGGCAGCAAAGAATGAACGCGGCAAGGTCAGCTCATGCGGGAAGCCCACCAGCAACGGTTTGATCGCGTTACCACCCTGCGCGCGCCACGTCGTAAGGCACGCCTGACGGGCTTCTTCGACTTGCGTCGTGGTCTCCTGCCAGGCATAAAACGGCTCGCCTTCGGTCACCTGAAACGCGCCGACAATCATGCGCATGTCGCACACCACATCGGGCGCGTCTTCGACCGTCACAGGGTCAATCGTCAGATGACCACGTTCACGAATCGCCGTGCCTAGGTTCTGCAGCAGTTCACGCGACTGACTGTAGCTGTGCGGCAACTGATCCGGTGCAAACAAAAAGTTCGCCAACGCGATCTTCGCCTTCGACGAAAACACATGCGCGGCGAGTTGCACGGAGATGTCCTGCAACTGCTGTTTGGCAATCGTTTTCGCCGGAATTTTGTTGCGGCCCCAGACCAGAATCGGCGCGCAAAACAGCGTGATTCGCTGCGGGCCTTTTTCGGAGTCGAGCACGATCGATTCGGTCAACGATTCCACCATGTCGGCCAGCGCATCGAACGTGGATTCTGGCGCGTCGTGCGCTTTGTCGAGCGCGCGATTGATCGCGTCCTCGTCATTGTTTTCAAGCTGCGTGGTCACGGCAGCCTCAAGCTCCCGCTCCCAATACACATCTTCAGCGCGGCTCTTGGACGAAGCCAAGCCTTCGGCCAGACGAACCAGCTGGTTAGCTTCACGGGCACCGCTTTTGCGGCGAAATGGGGCACGGGCCATGGACAAATCCTCAGTAATTTGCCGATTTTACGATGGAGTCGATGACACCGGAGGATGCTGCGTCAGGGCCCAGCCCACATGCTCGCGCACCAGCGCGCTGGCATGCTGCGCCCGCGCCTGCAACGCGGCGATGACGGTAGCCGATGGTGGCGCGTTGCCCAACGCCACCGCAATGTTCCTCAGCCAGCGCTCATGCCCGATGCGGCGAATGGGGCTGCCTTGCAGGCGCTGGTTGAAATCGGCTTCTGTCCATGAAAAAAGCTCGACTAAGGTCGCGGAATCAAGCCCGTTTCTCGGCTCGAAATCCGGGATCGGCGTGCGCTGCGCAAATTTGTTCCACGGGCAGACGAGTTGGCAATCGTCGCAGCCGTAAATACGGTTGCCGATGGCCTTGCGGAACTCCACCGGGATGGCGGTTTTGAGTTCGATGGTGAGGTAGCTGATGCATTTGCGCGCATCGAGTCGGTGTGGGCCGAGAATGGCTTGGGTGGGGCACACGTCGATGCAGGCCGTGCAAGTGCCGCAATGGTCGTTCTGTGGCTGTGGCGGTGCTAGTTTGAGTGAGGTGTAGATGTCGCCGAGAAAAAACATCGAGCCGCGCTCGCGATTGAGCAGCAGCGTGTGCTTGCCGCGCCAGCCGAGACCGGCTTTTACCGCAAGCGGAATTTCCATGACCGGTGCTGAGTCGGTGAAGACGCGGAAATGGTGCGGGGCAATTTGCGTACTGATGGCTTCGGCGAAGACTTGCAGCTTGTTGCGCAAGACCTTGTGATAGTCGCGGCCTAGGGCGTAGCGGGAGATGTAGGCGCGTTGCGGGTCTTCGAGTGTGGCTGCAGCGTCCGCAAACTCCCCTCTCCCCTGGAGGGGGTGGGGTTGGGGGAGAGGGGGAGGGTGCGGTGACTCTGGATCGGCTTCGTGAGCTTCCCCCTCTCCCCAGCCCTCTCCCTCCGGGGGAGAGGGGGCAGAACCGCTCGCGTTGCTCGGCCAATAATCCAGCGCCACACAGATCACACTCTGCGTGCCCGGTTGCAATTCATCTGGCTGCCATCTAAGGCTGCCGTGGCGGGCCATATACTCCATCTCGCCATGATGATCGGCTGCAATCCATGCCTGAAACCCCGCCGCCTCGTGCTCAAGCGCGATGTCAGCTATCCCGACCGCCGAAAATCCCATGCTGCGACCCAACTGCACAATTCGTGCTTCCAGCGTCTGATCAATCATGGTTTCAATAGTTGACATGGAGCCGATTGTAGAAACCTCAGAATTTTTGGCGGATGAGGCGGCCACACTTACTTTCGCCGCGCGGTTTGCCGATTCAGTGCAAGCGCCGTGCTCGGTGGCGTTGATTGGCGATTTGGGCGCGGGCAAAACGACCTTTGTGCGCGGCGTGCTACGCGCGCTTGGTGTGACCGGCGCGATCAAAAGCCCAACTTATGCGTTGGTTGAGAGTTACGACACAGCAAAGGGTGAGGTGCATCACCTCGATGCGTTCCGCATTGAAAATGTGGAAGACTTTGAAGCGCGCGGTGGGTTTGAATATTTTGCGACGCCGTCGATCCGGTTTGTTGAATGGCCGCAGCGGTTGGGTGGCGCGGTGAGTTTTGATGTGGAGATTCGGTTTGATTTTGAGGACGAGGGCAGGCGGGTGACAGCCGTTAATTTGAACGCAGCAGAAAACTCCCTCCCCCAGCGGGGGAGGGCGGGGGTGGGGGAAGGTGATTTAACGCAATCGGTTCTACAAGCGAGCTGCCCCCACCCCAACCCTCCCCCGCTGGGGGAGGGAGCTAAATCCCCTCCCCCGCTGGGGGAGGGGACAGAGCCATGAACCGTCGCGAAGCGCTGCAACTTCTCGCTGCGCTGGTGGCGGGCGGCAGCGCCACGCTCGCCCTCGCAGGGCCGCGAGTGCTTGCGGTGCGCGCGTGGCCGGGCAAGACTAGCACTCGCATCACCATCGAATCCGACACCGAATTGCGCTTTTTCGTGTCAACGCTTGCCAACCCCGACCGCACCGTCGTGGACATCAGTGACGTGCAGGCCGACGCTGCGTTTCAAAAGGCGTTGGAGACGCTTAAAAACGATACCGGCGTGTTGTCACGCGCGCGCATCGGCCAGTATCGTGCCGACACCGCACGGCTGGTGCTGGAATTGAAATCGCGTGCAGAAACAGCGGCGTTTGCGTTGCCGCCGGTGGGGCAATATCGGCATCGTTTGGTGATTGATCTCATGCCGACGAACGCCGACGATCTGATCGCCGAATTTTTGATGAAACTCGCTGAGCGTGAATCAACGCTGGAAAAAGCGCAGGCTGAGATCGCCAACCGCGAGCCGATAAAAGCAGCGCCGTCGGCTCCCGTTGCGCCACCAAGATCGCCTCCGGTTGCGGCAAAACCAACGCCGCCAACGCCGCCCGCCGTCGCAACCCGCCCGCCCCTCGCCAAACAAATCAAGCCGTGGGTCGTGGTGCTCGATCCGGGTCACGGTGGCGAGGATCCCGGCGCCATCGGCCCAGCGGGTACTTACGAAAAAGACGTGGTGCTGGCGATTGCGCGGCAAACCAAAGCTCTACTGGAACAGGACAACCGCGTGATCGTGTTCATGACGCGTGAGGAAGACGTGTTCATCCCGTTGGGCGAACGGGTGCGCAAGGCGCGCAGCGTCAACGCCGACGTGTTTGTCTCCATTCACGCCGACGCTTTCACGCGGCCCGATGCGCGCGGCTCTTCGGTGTTTACGCTGTCCGAGCGGGGCGCGTCGAGCGCGGCGGCGAAGTGGATTGCCGACAAAGAAAATCAGTCCGATTTGATCGGCGGGGTGAGACTGATCGGGCGTGACCCGACGCTGGCAAAAATGATTTTGGAGATGAGCCAGTCGATCACCAATGCCGAATCGTTGAAGCTCGGGCGCGGCATGATTGGCGAGCTGAAACCGGTGAACAAGATGCATAAAAACGCGGTGGAGCAGGCGGGATTCGCGGTGCTGCGTTCGCCCGATGTGCCGTCGATTTTGATCGAGACCGCCTTCATCTCGAACCCCGAGGAGGAGCAGAAATTAGCGAGTCCAAAACACCAGTTAAAGTTAGCACGCGCCATTCGTGGAGGGGTGCGAAAATTTTTGGCCACGCAGCAGGTTCGGGCGTGATTATTGCTATTAGCTTTAGGCTGAAAGCGCCGTTTGCATTGGGCATAGACCCATAAATAGCTTTAAGTCGACTTAAGTCGTTTTTATGCGCTAAGCCCAAGTTAAATGGGCGTTTAACAATTAAGTTGTAAAGGAATTTAAGTATGGCGTCCAGTCTTTTAGCCCTCATCGACGACATCGCAACCGTCCTCGACGACGTCGCGATTCTCACCAAAGTCGCTGCCAAGAAAACGGCTGGCGTTTTGGGGGACGACCTCGCTTTGAACGCGCAACAGGTGTCTGGTGTCGCGGCAGATCGCGAACTGCCTGTGGTGTGGGCGGTGTTCAAAGGCTCTGCCATAAACAAGGCGATCCTCGTGCCCGCCGCGCTCGCCATCAGCGCGTTTGCGCCGTGGTTGGTCACGCCGCTCTTGATGATCGGCGGCGCGTTTCTTTGCTACGAAGGCTTTGAAAAACTCGCGCATAAATTCATGCACAGCAAAGCCGAGGACGACGCGCATCACAAGGATTTGGTCGAAGCGTTGGCCGATCCGAAAGTGGATTTGGTTGCCTACGAAAAAGACAAAATCAAAGGCGCAATCCGCACCGATTTCATTCTTTCCGCCGAGATCATCGCGATCACGTTGGGCACGGTCGCCACGTCGTCATTTCTCACTCAGGTGAGCGTGCTCACAGGCATCGCCATCATCATGACCATTGGCGTATACGGGCTCGTTGCGGGCATCGTCAAACTCGACGATGGTGGGCTCGCGCTCACCAAACGGCCTGACGCGTTTTCGCAGAGCGTTGGTCGCGGCATTCTGGTGACCGCCCCCTACCTCATGAAGTTTCTTTCCATCGCGGGGACAGCCGCGATGTTTTTAGTAGGTGGCGGCATCCTCACCCACGGCATTCCGGTGATTCATCACTGGATCGAAGCGTTCTCGAAAGGCCTTGGCTCGCCGCTCTCGGCCATCGCTCCGACGCTGCTGGATGGCGTGGCGGGCATCATTGCCGGGGCTATCGTGCTTGCCGTTGTGATCGTTGTGAAGAAGATGCTACCGGCGCGTAAAGCAACCTAACGACCGCCGGGGATGTGGGAGCGGTTCCACCGCGATGGGCCTATCGACGTGTAGTCCGTCGCGGTAAAACCGCTCCCACCGTCCGCTTGGTGCCGCTCGCAGCGTAGGCGTCGAGGCGCGCATCCGCCTTCTTTAAAATCAGTGGTGTCGGTGCAATCATACGCATCCTTCGCGGTGCTTCCATACTTCTGTAGCCCGAAAAAAACAATCTACACACAAGGGCACTCATGTTCAAAAACCTCATGCTGTTTCGCATTGAGAAATCGTGGTCGAAAACCACCGCGCAGATCGAAGCGGGCTTGGCCCAAATGCGCTTTCGCGAATGCAGTCCGACGCAGGAGAAGTCCGTCGGCTGGTCGGAGCCACGCGGTGAAAAGCACGCGATGCTGGTGGAATCCATCGGCGGTCAACTCATGCTGCGCTTGACCATGGAGGCCAAGGTGTTGCCGTCCTCCGTGGTGAAACGACGTACCGAAGAGCGCGTCGAAAAAATCGAGGAAACGACGGGCCGAAAACTAAGCCGCATGGAGAAAAAAGACCTGCGCGAAGAAACGTTGCTCGACCTGCTGCCCAAGGCGTTCACACGCATCTCAAACACCACCGTGTGGATCGATCAAGCGGCGCGCTTACTGGTGATGGACGTTGCCGGACAAACCAAGGCCGACGAGGTCGTTGCCGCGCTGTTGCGCTCGCTTGATGGCCTCGTGATCACGCAAGTGCAAACCAACGAATCCTCCGGCTCGCAAATGGCGGCGTGGTTGTTGAGTCACGAAGCGCCGGGCCGCTTCGACGTGGATCGTGAATGCGAGCTGAAAGCGACTGACGACTCGCAGGGCGTGGTGCGCTACTCAAAACACACGTTGAACGTTGAAGAAGTGCGCAAGCACATTCAAAGCGGCAAGATGGTCACCAAGCTCGCGTTGACCTGGAACGGGCGTGTCTCGTTCGTTTTGAACGATGTGTTGCAAGTTAAAAAGCTCAAGTTTCTGGAGGGCGTTTTGGACGGCCCCGACAGCGCTGGCGAAGACGAAGATCGCTTTGATTCTGACGTGACCATTGTCACCGGCGAATTGAGCAAACTCATTGCCGAGCTGATTGACGCGCTGGGTGGGGAACTGGAGCTCGCTTAAGCGGCTTCGTCGTCCGCTGCATGCTGCGCCAGCACGACCCAGCCTGCCACCGGTTGGCCGTCGTCCTGGCGGAGTATGCCCGCGTTCAAGAATCGCGGCACCAAACCGGCTGCCGCAAGTGTTTGCCTGAGGTAGCCAATGGAGTGGCCGTAGCGCCCGCTGGCGTTCAGCTGATAGTCGTTTGCAACCGTGGCGTCTGCCAACTGTTCAACGGTAAATGCCAGCCAGCCTGAGCGACGCAAAGCACGCGCGGCTTGGGTCAGCACGACGGTCAGATCGCCAAAATAGATCAGGGTGTCGGTGGCAACAATCAGCTCAAAACGCGCAAGATTTTGAGTCAGGTACGCGGTGATCTCACTGATCACCAACTCGTCGTAGCCACCCCGCTCGGCTGCCTTGGCCAGCATGGCACACGACAGATCAACTCCGGTCAGATGCCTGGCAAATGGCCGTACCATCGGTGCGCATAAACCGGTGCCGCACCCTGCATCGAGCACTCGCCATTGGCCGCCTGGTATGACGGCAGCGTCCTGCAACAGTTGTGCAATCAGGGTGGGGGCTTGATAACCCAGTCCGCCCAGAGACGCATCAAACGAGTCGGCGTAGCGATCAAACAGGTAGCTCACGTAGGCGTTCGCAGCGCGCGCCGGTGCGGCCTGTCCGCGTAGCCCGGCCAGACGATGCTGCGGCACCGGATCGTCAGGCATGAGCGTCTGCCAGTGTTCCATGATGTCCACCGCCGCAGCGGTTGCACCCAACCGAAACAGGGTGTCACCCAGCAACCTTCGCGCGTCCTCCTGCTGGCCGTTTCGATGCAGCAAGGTTGCCATCAGTTTGATCGTGGGCTGATGCGCAACGCGACCGCGCTGTGCTGCCGTCAACACCGATATGGCCTCGTTGTCGCGACCCTGACGCATGAGTACCTTGCCCAGTTGGCAATCGAGCTCAGGATCGTGCGCACCAAACGCGCTCGCAGCGCGCACCACTGACACCGCCTCGACTGTCATTCCTGCTTGCAGCAGTAGCTCCACATGCATTCGCAGTGCATCGAGTTGATACGGATGCCGCGCCAGAATCTCCCGGCACAAAGCCCGGGCTTGCGCTTGGTTTCCCTGGCGCTGCCAGTCTCGGACTTGCGTCAGCTCGGACTGCACGTCGGGCGGGTCGCTAGGTAGGTCGAGCGCGGGCACGGGGTACTGTTCCTGGACAAAGGATCGTCGCTTGCGGCTCAACAATCTGGCGGACACCCGCGTGAATAGAAGTCCCACCGACAGCGGCGCATCGTCGTGAGGACGGCTCTGGCGATGAGCCCGAAGGTCGAAACGATCTTACGCATGGCAACTCCGAAGTGGGTTGAGTCCGGCTGAATTCATCGCTTGACCCGCGTCGAACGCATCAACCGAACGGATGAATTTGAGGAATTCTGCGCGAAATCATATGAACGTGGGGCGATTTCCTTCGCAAGTTTTGCCAGACACGTCGTTTCGCACCGCTCGCAGCTACGCAATCAGGCGAAATTCCTTCGCCCACGGCGCCGCGCGCGTTCGCAGCCTTGCGCCAGGCTCGAACGACGCCTGTACACCGACTACTTGGGCAAGCGAGATGCGTCATTTCAGGCGTGACACGACACTCGTGTCGATCAGCGCCTTCAATTCTTTCGCCTGAATGTCGACGGGAGATTTGCTGCCGGGATTGAGCACCAACGTCTCGTCCCCCTTGAGCAGGGACGCGAGCATGTTCGCGTCTATCGACACGCCCTTGCCATCAAAGGCCGAGCCGCGCGTTTCGTCTTTGAAATGTTGCTGATCAGAAAAAATCGGAATGAACGACTTGCCGTTACGCATGAAGTCCTGAATATTGATTTTTTTCGAAGCGCCGGACGTCCACGTGGCGATGATGACCACATGCCCTTTGATGAGCACCTGCAGCAGGTCCGCCTTTTTGCTTGACGATTTTGCGGCAGCGTTGATGAGCGAGTCGCTCACCTGAGCCGAAGCCAGCGCGGGGGCGAGAAGGGTGGCGACAACGATGGAGACCAGACGGTGATTCATGGCGGACAGCTTTGAAGTTGATGACGCTTTAGTCTAGTCCGCCTAATCGCGATGTGAAATATGTCAAAAGTAGTAATCCGCGTCCGACGCGGGCGGCCTACTTGACCTCGGTCAGTATCTCGTTTCTGCGCAAGAACGGCGGCAGCAATGGCGGGTCGTAGCGCGCGAGCTGTGCCGTACCCGTCGCGGTCATGCCGCGCGCGACGATCCAGTCGCGCAGCTCGGCAGTTTTGGTTGCCACTTTTTCTTCACCGACAAAGCCTGAAAAGCGCAGCGCGGCCATCTTGTGACCGGGAACTTCGCGCAGTGTCACCGCAGGGTTATTGGGCTTCGGTAAATCGGCTAACTTGTACTGCGACGGCATCACGAAATGCACGCGCCAGCGGCCGCCTTGCTGCTCCAACGTCACGGGGGCAGTCATCGCGATTTTTTGCGACGCGTCCTGTTTTTCGAGCGTGACGGGGGCGGTCATGGCGATCTTTTCGGCTCCCTGCCCAGCGCGCTTGTTGTCGCCAAAAATGTACCCCGCGATTGCACGAAAGCCGCGACTGGACGCGTCGTCCTGATTGCCGTCAACAAACGTCTCCGCCACCACCATCGGTGCATATTGGCGCAGCTCGAAGTCGCCGTCTTTGCTGATTACCTCAAACTTCGGCTCCTCAATGGCCATGACGGTGGCCGGTAGCAGACTGATGATCATCGCCGCAAGCAGCAGCATTGACGTGAACCACGCCTGCGTCGGGGAAGACGTGGCGAACGAAGTTGCGCGAACAGCGGAGCGAGGCATAGACAATTTCCTTCATAGTTTCAACAACTAAGTTGGCGGCGATTGTGCGGTTGTCAAGGCTTCGGCCGCGCGACGTAGAGCGTTGCGCGTTTGCTATTCGACCTTGATGCCGGCCGCTTTGATGATTGGCCACCACTTTTCGATGTCTGCCTTTTGCGTGCTGGCGAGCGCTGCGGGCGTCTGCTGATCGCGCGGAAAGATCTCCTGTCCGAGATCCGTAAATTTGGCGCGCACAGCGGGATCCGCGAGCGCTGCGACCAAGGCCGTGTTGAGCTTGGTAATCACGTCCTTGGGTGTGGCCTTCGGAGCCCACAACGCGTGCCAGCGCGAGAAATAAAACCCTGGCAACCCCGCCTCATCCACCGTTGGAATATCAGGCGCGGATGCGAGACGGGTTTTGGCGGTGATGGCAAACGCCTTGATTTTTCCGGCGCGCAACTGCGGCAGCGCATTGGTCGGGTCGTCAATGATCATGTCGATATCACCCGACACCAACCCCAGCATGGCGGGTGCCGCACCTTTATACGGCACAAACTGAAACCGCGTGCCCGTGGCCGATTGAAAAAATACACCGGCCACATGCTGCGGGCTGCCCGCACCCGCTGTGCCTTCGGACGCCTTGTCGGGATTGGCTTTCAGCCAGTTAACAAAACCTTTTAAGTCCGTTGCAGGCACGGCATTTTTGGCCACGATGAGATAAGAATTTGTCGTGATCAACGAGATCGGTTCAAAGTCTCTGAGCACGTCGTAGGGCAAGGGATACACCGCGCCATTGACCACATGGGTGCTCCAGTGGCCGATGCTCAGGGTGTAGCCATCGGGGGCCGCGCGGGCCACTTTGCCGACACCAATATTGCCGTTAGCGCCCGCCACATTGTCAACAATCACACTTTGGCCCAGCGACGCGGTCATGTGCTGCGCCAAGGTGCGCGCAATCACATCAGTAGGCCCTCCGGCAGCGAACGGCACCACGATGGTGATGGGCCGGGTCGGAAAGAGCTGCGCCCAGCTCGTCGAGCTCAGCAGCAGCATGGCGGCAATTGCCGCTAGCAATCGTTTCATAGTCAATCCTTTGTGGCTTTTGGTAGGTGGCATGCGCCGTTCGCCATGCGGCACGCGCTTTTGTGTTGGCTCGCATGATCGACTCGAATCAGATCAACGCGTCTCCAGTGTAGCGGGGCTTACCATGCGATGCGCTGGCACCGGAGAGCCGTCGCGACGAGTCCGCGCAGCCACTATTCGGGGCGTGCGAAGCCGTGATAAATTGCGCTATGCGCATCGGGCAAACGAGGAGTCTCGCAATGTCACATCAGCACTCAAACAAAGTCGGCGGCGTGCCGTATCAACTCATCCCTGCCTCGCCGGGCGGCAAATTCGCCCCGATCTATCGCCACCTGAACGACCCCGGCAACAACCTCGTGTCAGTCAACGCGGGTGACAACGGGCTCTACGTGGGCGGTGGCACAATCAATCTGGCTTTTTCAAAACAGGTTGCTGATTCAGCGGCGTACACCGCGATACACACCAACGCCCTCGCTCAAGCGCGCGCGGGTACTTTTGTCAGCAACAACTACGCAGCAACCGACCCGGTGCGTCTGGTCTCGGTGATTCTTTCGGCGACCGATCAGCCCGGTGCGTCGGGTGGCACCGCCGAGACCGTCTTTCTCGATGTCTTCACCGACGGGATGACACCACACAACGAGCCGTCCAACTACGCGATGCTCTACCTCGTTCCGCCTTACGGACCGGGCTACGCGTCGGATCAGGATTTTCTCGATGCCGTCACCCGCGCGGCCGTGAACATCATCAATGTGCTTTCCCACTACAACGCCACACTGGTTCCCGCCAATGCACGCTTGAGTACCATCCCGGTGCTGCGCACCTGCCTCTACAGCAGCTCGGGCTACAAGCGCCCAACAGTCACCCGCGACGCCGTTGCCCTGGCGGTCTACAGCGGCTTCGATACACAACTGCTTGCGGCAGGTGCTGCCAGCGGAGTTGAGATGGTTGAATTCGAGAACGGCGCAGGCGAGTTTGATGCCGTTCCGTGAGTCCGTGCGCACCCGACGCCACTACGCCACTTTGGCTTGCGACCCCACCCGCGCGGGCGTACACTCCGGCTTCAAGCGCTGACAGGAGAGTCGCACTATGAACAAGGCACTGATGGCGATGGCGTTTGTCATCGCCGCATTCTTGGGCACCTCGAGCGTGACCGCGCAAACGGCGTGCATTCCGCCCGCCGGCGTGACCACCGGTACCTTTGTTTTCGGCGGTGGCCAAGATTCCAATACCTGTCTGAACACGCTTAGAGCGAGGTGCTGTTCCGGCGTAGCTGCGGCGGGAAGCTCTTGCAACTGTATTGGAAACCCACTGCCCAACACCTGCGTTGGCTCCGTGACCTGCGCCGCCGTTGCGGTCGTCGCCACGCCGTCGTTCGGCGCGGGCGGCACGATCAGTCCGAACACGCCAGTGAACAGGACTACCGGGCAGACCGCAGTGTTCACGCTCACGCCCGCAGCATTCCACCGCGTAGTCGTGACCGGTACCTGCGGCGGCAATCTGGTTGGGAACACATTCACGACCAACGCAATCAATGCAAACTGCACTGTCATTGCGAGCTTCCCGGATTTGGGCTGCCTCGACGTCGACGGCAACGGTCTGGTTCAGCCGCTGACCGACGGCCTGATGTTGCTCCGTGCGATGCTCGGGCTAAAGCTCACCGCAGTCACCAACGGAGCCATTGGCACTGGCACGCCGTCGCGCACCACATGGGCGACGATCCAACCCTTCCTGAACGCCAACTGCGGGACGAACTTCGCACCCTAGCGCCGTAGCGACGTAGCGCAGTACGGCGGAGCGCTTGCGGTTCCGCCTTTTTACGTCGGCGAGGGCCGTTCAATCGCGTTGACTGTTATGCCACCGCATTCGGCTGAACCGCAAGCGTTCCGCCCCATGAGCTAGGCGATACCCACCGCATCAAATCCATCTTCGACTGCCTTGACTTTTTTGGCGAGCAGTGCCGCGCTGTTGCCGCGAAACAATGATCGTGCGGCGGCGACCATGCCGCGTCGACTGTCGCTGAATTGAGATGTGCGTGAAAGATGCACGGTCAATGCAATGAAAAACATCGCGGCAATTTCTTTCTTGGTGAACAGCAATTGGCCGGCATCC
Organism: Burkholderiales bacterium; assembly: GCA_031409935.1. Classification (GTDB taxonomy): domain Bacteria; phylum Pseudomonadota; class Gammaproteobacteria; order Burkholderiales; family Casimicrobiaceae; genus Casimicrobium. Next base: position 15,511 of record JANNYE010000051.1, read on the forward strand.
ATCGCGGTCATGATGTTGAACGCGGCGAAGTTGTGAATGCCGCTGTTGTCGTGCACATGCCCGTAGTCGTTTCGCTCGTAAGTGAACGGCGGCGTGGCGGTGTGAAAATTATTCATGTGTTTGGGCTGGCCGTGCAGCGTCGGATCTTCGATATTTCTGAGCGCCGTGCCTGGCCCATCAAAGCCGACACCGATGTCCCACTTCCAGTTCTTGAGCGCCTTTCCCCAGTTCGCAATGATCACGCCAAAAATGTCTGAGTACGATTCGTTTAATGCGCCGGACTGCGTGACGTATTCAAGCCGTGAGGTGAAATCGGTGACGCCGTGAAACATCTCGTGGCCGACCACGTCCAGCATCGAGGCCACGGAGAACAAGGTGCCGTCGGGAAAGAGAATCTGCCCGTACACCATCTGCACGCCGTTCCAGTAGGCGTTCTGCCATTGCTTAGGCGGCACCACGCCCTCGGCGCGATCCCAACAGTTCACCGTGGAGATCATCTCGCCGCCGCGATTGTCGATGTTGTTTCGCAGCACCACATCGCGCAGAAATTTGGCCACGGCCGTACCGTTGGCGTGCGCGCCGATCGCCTCCAGCGGCCACGGGCTTGGCGGCGCAACGTAGAGCGCACCAGGCAGCAGTGAGCCCTGCGTGCTTGGATCTTTGAAGTTAAATCCGTAGGTGGTGACGTTCAATACGGCGTCGTGCATTTGCCGCTGGTTCCCCGGCAGCGTTTCAACGGTGATTTTTCGCGACTTGTTGTTCGCGTCCTTCACTATTTCCACCGATGCAGCCATGGTCGCAATGCGCGGTAGTGCAGCGACCAGCTTGCCGCTGTGCCCGTCAACGACGTAGTCCTTGATCGGTGCGTCGCTGGCCCCTTTGATTTTGTTTTTCGCGCGCACCGTGGTGACGTTTTCGATGATGTAGGTCAGTCGCCATTTGCTTTCGTGCTGATCGAAGTAGTAGTACAAACGCGGCGTCTCGTTGACGCTGGTGGCGCGAACGCCTGCGGCTTTGGCGGCAGTGGCCAACGCGGCGGCGGGGGAGATGTTTGCGACATGCTTGACGCCGCTGGGTGTACCGAGGGTGGAGTTGATGCCCAAGCACGCGTTGTTGCGATCAAGCTCAACGATAACCAGCGATCCGTACACCGGTATCTTGTTGAACTGCTGGCGAAATTTGACCACCGTGGAGTGGGTGAGTGGACTGGCCTCAGCCCCCAGACTTTTGAAATCGCTGTCGGCAGTTTCGATTTTTGGGCGCGCGAATTTTTTCACCGCATCGCTGGCCAGCGCCTGATCGAGATGCGCGAGGGCCGCGCTCTCAGCATCAAGTTTCTTGAAGCTTGCCGTCGCGCTCCGAGCTGCGCTGGGGCCGGCGATGCCGTGCGCTGCGTGACGCGCTTCGCTGAGTTTCGCAAACGCGGTCTCCCCAGCGGCGTCGGTTAAGTCGATGGAATAGCCGGTCAGGCCGGAGCTGCCTTGGTTGGCATTGTTGACGGTACTGGCGATGCTGGTTTTGCTAACTCTTCGAGCAGTGCTCTGTGCGACGGGAGCGGCGACCCTCCGGCCTCGCGCGGTTGCAGCGGGCGTTATGTTCGCTTTGGGCGGGGATACTTTGATGCGCATATAACCTCCTTAAGAAGATGAAACGACGACCGATCACGAAACGATCCACGCGGTTCCACGCGGATTAACGCGAGGGTCGTCTTTAGCGACAGACGCATCGCGACGCCATTGTGCGCCAGCGCGCAGGTCGTCTAGTAACGATTGGCGAATTAGAAACGGGCGTCAGGCAAGGCTCACCTGGGCCTCGCCATCGCGCTCAATGGCAGCGAGATCGTTGGCAAACAGATGCAGGACGTGACTTGGTTCGGCTGGCGCATTCAGGGTCACCACCGCAACGGCGCTGGCGATATTCGGTGCCGCGCGCAACACGGCGGTGCCGCCCAACGAATGACCGATCAGCAGCTTCGGCGTTTGATGATGTTCAGCTAGGTAGAGCGCCGCCGCTTCGATATCGGCGATGTTGGTCGAAAAACTGGTAGCGGCGAACTGCCCGTCACTCTGACCAAGGCCAGCGAAATCGAATCGCGGCGCTGCGATACCCGAGGCGGCGAGCTGCTGGCAGATCACGTTGGCAGCACGTATGCTCTGGCTGCAGGTGAAACAATGCGCATGCACTGCAAAGGCACGCGGCTGGCCGCGACCGGGCAGGCTCAGGTTGCCCGACAGGCTCTCGCCCTGCTGATTCTTGAATCGAACGGCAATACGTTTCATCGAATTTCCTCTGCTGAAATTTTAGTGCGGTTACCACGTCATGATCGACAGCGGGCAACGACAGCCGCCGCGATGCGCCGGTCAAACAGCACGCTCAAATGGCCGAGCGCGTGCAACTCGGTCGAATCGATATGCTCGTCGATCCCCGAGGTGTAGGGAATCACCACGTTGTCGTGCGCCGAATACATCGATATCGCGGGAAAATCCGGCGTGCGCAGTCGCGCTTTGCCCCAGGCACTCTGATGCGTCATCTGGGAAAGGTTCCTTCCCGGAAGCAAGCGTGCGATCCGCGCGATCCGCGTGCCCTGCCACGGCGTGCACAGGGTCAGCAGCGAGCAGCGCAGGCCGTCGGCGGTCCTGCCATCCCTCACATGGTCGTGCAGCCAAGTGCGACACACCAGCCCGCCCATGCTGTGCCCGACCAGCAGGATGCGCTCGGCACCGCGCGCCCGCAATTGCGCAATGCGCTGATTCAACTGCGGCAGGTAGCGCTCGATATCGCCAAACACCGGCGTCAGGTTCAAGCTGTCAACGCCCACGCCCCTACCCACGCAGCGGCGAAGCTGCCGTGCCAGCCACCACCAGATACCGCTGTTGCTCATGAATCCATGCACCATCAGCACGACGTTAGCGGGCACTGTGCGTCGCAGGCGCGGCGCGAACAGAAACGACAGCGGGATCAGAAAGCTGAATGCGAATAAGGTAACAGCCGACTCTTTGGCCAGCATGCTCAGGCGTCTGAATAAACGCATCGCAGGCTGCACCGGGTTGAGCAGATGGGCCACCAGAAACGTTGCTAGCACCAGCCCGACGCGAACCGAAATTAGGTAAACGAGAATGCAAATCGCGATCCCGTCGAGCTGCTGCACCATGCCGTCGCCCAGCGCGAGATAGGCAAACGTGAGGCAGTACGCCAGTTCAATCAACAGAATGGTGATGAGCGCCGCAGGCAACATGGCGGATGCTTTTCCTGATGAGTCGAGGAGTGGACTTTAGTCTCTTATCAATTCAATAGTGACACTTTGCTATCAGAAATTGAATTGCAGGAGCGGCTCCGCCGCGCCCCACCTCCCAGGTGATTCAACTGATAAACGTGACAAGGTTGACGACCAAACTGTTACCTGCGTCACACCTGTCATGCTGTGCCCGGTCGCGGCAGAGCCGCTCCTGCATCAAAGCCAGAAGCGTAAGGCGTGCACCAAAGTGCGCACCGCGTCGGTGAATCGAGGGGGTATCGTGGGCGGCAGAGGTGTGATACCGTCGTTCATGCGGCTGACATACTCGTCCACATCCACAGCATGAAAGCAGGCGATGATGAAGAATGACCAGCGCGGAAATCCCATTTCTTATGGTTCGCAACAGGCCATCGATGCGCTCGATCACGCCTGCGATCTTCTGCATGCTTACCAGGCCGACCCGCTGGCCGCCGTTGACCAGATCATCGCTGATCATCCAGATTTTGCGATGGCTCATGCCTTTCGCGCGGGCGCGCTGGCGACGGCGACCGACAAGGCGTTCGAGCCTGAATTGATAAAGAGCGTGGAGGCGGCCGAAGCCCTGTTGCCGACGGCCAATGACCGTGAGCGAATGCACATTTCCGCCGCGCGCGCATGGCTCGACGGAGAGTGGGAACGGGCCGTTGAGCTGTGGGGCCGCGCGTCCATCAACCACCCGCGCGATTTGTTGGCACTTCAGCTCGCGCATGTTGGCGACTTTTTTCTCGGTCATTCGCACCTGTTGCGTGATCGTGTGGCCCGCGTGCTGCCGCACTGGACCCGCGACGTGCCGGGCTATGGTTTTGTCGAAGGCATGTATGCCTTTGGTCTCGAAGAGGCGGGCGACTATGCGCAGGCAGAAGCGCGCGCTCGAGCGGCTGTCGCGGTGAACAAGCAGGACGGCTGGTCAGTCCACGCCGTTGCGCACGTCATGGAGATGCAGGGCCGCGCTCATGAGGGCGCGGCCTTCCTTGCTGAAGGGGTCGACGGATGGGCACCGAACAGCATGTTCGCCTACCACCTGTGGTGGCACATGGCGCTGTTCCACATCGATGCGGATGATGCGCCTGCCGCACTGCGGTTGTTCGACGAGAAGATTTCTGCCGGGGGTTTTGGCCAGGCGCTTGAGCTTGTCGACGGATCTTCCTTGCTGTGGCGACTGTCACTGCTCGGCCACGACGTCGGCGACCGCTGGGGCGACTTAAGCAACAAGTGGCAGACGCGCGCAGGCGACGCTTACTATGCCTTCAACGACGTGAACGCAATGATGGCATTCGTTGGCACCGGCAACATTCGCGCGCAGCAGTGGCAGATCGCGTCCGCGATACGGGCAGCCTCGGGAATCGGAACCGCTGCCATGATGAGTCGTGAGATCGGCGTGCCTGCGTGCCAAGGAATCGCCGCATTCGGTCGCGGCGACTACGCGCAGGCAATTGAGCTGCTGTTATCGCTGCGCGGCAAGGCCAATCGCTTTGGCGGTAGCCACGCGCAGCGCGACATGTTTTCGTGGACGCTGACAGAAGCCGCGATCCGCCTGGGCGATCGCCCGCTTGCTAATGCATTCGTTGCCGAACGCCTGTCGTGGAAGCCGCAGAGCCCAATCAACCGCGCATGGGCGTTGCGCGCCGCGAAACTGAAACCGACGGCGGTGACGTAGCTACGTAGGGTGGAACGCTTGCGGTTCCGCCTTGTTGCGTCGCCGAAGGCTATTCAATCGCGTGGTTCGTCCCGCTACCGCATTCGGCGGAACCGCAAGCGTTCCGACCTACGCGAGCTGCACCCATCGGCTGGCTTAACAACTGGGCCACTCCTAATTAAACAGTCCATCGCCAAAACTCACCCGTGCGCCCTCGCACCAGATGCTGATACCGTCTAGATTGTCAAGATCGCCCGGTTTCAGCGTGACTGTTACTGTTGCATTGGTTCTCCGCGTACCAAATAAATTGCTGCCGATACGGAAGCCGCTACTGTAATTACCGCCTTTCCCGCCCCACACGTACACATCGGGCAAACCACCCCCATCGTAGTTGAAGTTACTCAGCTCAATAGTGCAATCGTCCACCACCGTAGCCGTACCGCTCACGCCATGCGCGCGCGTGCTTAGATTCAGGGTTTTTCCTACTTTGGCGCTCGTTTTTCCACCGCAAGCCGGCACACACATCTTCACGCCTTCGCCATCCCAGCCGGCGGTGACGAGGCTGTAGTAGAGCGACAAATCCGTGGTGAAGCGGAGGTTAGGGTCGTCTGGGAATCGAGTGTTGCCGCGAAAGTCGCTGTACACCGGCAGTTGCCCGGCGGCGCAACTGCCACCGACGCCTTCAGCGGCCGGGGCGAAGGCGTAGGAGTCCACGCCTTCGTTGTAGGGTTTTCGGGGAACATTGGCGTTGCTGGGGTTTTGCGCATTCAGCGCCGAGCGCTCAGCGTCCAGCGGGGTGTAGAAATGCGAGCCACGCTGCTCGGCTCGGGCGACTTTGTCGAAGTAGTAGCGGGTGATGGGTTGACTGCCCGCGCGAAGGCCGGTGGGGTCGACGAAGAAGCGGTTGCCGGTGAGCGCAAATTCAGGGGCGACGGCTTTGAGCAAGAGTTTTTCTGACACGCGAGACGTTAAGAAAAAGTAGTCGAGCGTGCCGTGGCGGTATTCGGCCATTACGCGGCGGGTGTCGAGGTTGAGCCCGCCCAAATGTGCCGTGGCACGGGTTTCGTCGTTGCCCGCGACAGTAATGGGTGCGGTGCCCCAGCACTCCACCGCGCCACTCAATACGACGGCGCACACATAACGATTACTGCCACCGAGCGCCACCACCGGGCCGCTCACGCCGACCACGTTCACGGGTGTGGGCTGGATGACGTCGGCGGTTGAAGTCGATGGGTTGCCGTCGCCCGCGCCACCCGACGGGCGACGCCCCCAGCAGCGCACGCCGCCGGTGTTCAATGCCACACAGGTCGCATCCGTGGCCGCAGCAATGGCGCTTGCACCAGCACCGGCACCCAATCCGGTGGGCGTGATAGGCACGTTGCTCCCCGGATTGAGCATGGGGCTACGCGCTTTGCTTACGCCGTTGCCCAGCTGCCCGTCTTGCCCCTCGCCCCA
>JANNYE010000052.1:0-17547 GCA_031409935.1 Burkholderiales bacterium
CACCTTCCCGCCCCGGAACGCGGGCTTCGAGTAATGACCACACATGGTCGGAAATGTCATGCCTGCGGAAATCTTCGCTCAATGTTTGATTCCGATGAACGTAAAGCGATATTATCTATCATCTCGTGACGACACTATCTAGTTCGCTGAGAATATGTTGGCGCAGTTGGGCTAAATCGCCCGCCAACGAGGAAGGCCTGGTGCGCGAAAGCGCATCAGGCTTTTTTCGCCCTGTTGCCGCGACGTGTGCTTTGCGCGCTCCTAAACTACCATTGCCACAAAGGGGAGATGGAAAAGCGCATGGCTCGGATTTTCGACAACATCAATGACGACCTGCTAACCACTCTACGGGCGACGATGCAGGTTTCGCATCGTGCGGATTTCTGCGTCGGGTACTTGAATCTCCGTGGCTGGCAGTCGATTGAAGATCTCGTTGCCCCGTGGGATCCGGCGCAAGGTCAGGTTTGCCGTGTTCTCGTGGGGATGCAAAGACCGCCACATGAGGAGATTCGCGAGCTTTACAGTCTTTCGAAGGAAGCGACGAGCTCAGGACTAATTGATAACGCCAGAGCGACGCTACTAAAGCACAAATTCGCCGCGCATCTGCGCGAACAAATCACGCTGGGCATCCCAAGCGGCAAGGACGAAGCCGGGTTGCGTGAATTTGCGCGTCAACTTCGAGCGGGTCGAGTCGTCGTAAAGCTTTTCCTGCCCTACCCATTGCACGCGAAACTTTATCTGCTGTTTCGTGACGACGTAAACAACCCCATCACCGGCTTTGTCGGTAGCAGCAACTTGACCATGCAGGGCTTGTCACGGCAAGGCGAGCTTAACGTCGATGTGCTTGACCACATGGCAACCGACAAACTTTCCAAGTGGTTCGATGCCCGCTGGGCTGAGCGCTGGGCTTTGGACGTATCGTCCGATCTTGCCGAAATCATTGAGAGCAGTTGGGCGCGGGAAGCATTGATCCCGCCGCACCATATTTATCTCAACATCGCCTATCACCTGAGCACTGAAGCGCGCGCCGGTTTGAGCCAATTTCGGCTGCCCGCACGGTTTGAGCGGGACTTGTTCGAGTTCCAGAAAAGCGCCGTAAAGATTGCGGCTCGCCATTTGCACCGCCGTGGTGGCGTCATGATTGGTGACGTGGTCGGGCTCGGCAAGACCATGATGGCGACCGCCCTCGCTCGAATGTTTGAAGATGATCTCGGCTACGAAACGCTGATCATTTGCCCGAAGAATCTGGAGCCCATGTGGGAGCGCTACCGCACAGAATATGGATTGCGCGGCACCGTACTGCCCATTTCGCAAGCCACGAAAAGGCTCCCTGACCTCAAGGCATACCGACTCGTGCTCATCGACGAGAGCCATAACCTCCGCAACCGCGAGGGGCGGCGCTACAAGGCGATTTCGGAATACATAAAACAGGTGGATGCCAAGGTCATCCTGCTGACAGCCACACCGTACAACAAAACCAAATCCGACCTGTCGAGCCAGTTGCGCCTGTTTATCGACGAAAAAGCCAATATCGGCATTCGGCCTGAACGCTTCATGCGAAAACTCGGGCTGTCCGAAGCCGAGTTCGAGCGCAAACATCAGTGCCGGGTCAACTCGATTCTCGCGATTGAGAAAAGCGACGAGTTTGATGACTGGCGCGAGTTGATTCGCCTTTACATGGTGCGCCGTACTCGCAGTTTCATCATCGCCTATTACACCGAAGCAGATTCGACCGGACGGCGATTCATCGCTGGGCACGATAGCGAAAAACGCTACTTTCCGGCGCGCCTGCCGCATTCGCTCAAATTCGATGTTGACGAAACCGACGCAGCCGACCGCTACGCGCGCCTCTATTCACCTGCAGTCGTCGATCAAATCAACGATTTGCACGTTCCACGTTATGGCTTGGGGCTTTACGTTGATCCACAGGCTGAAAGAGCGTCGACTGCTGCCGAGCGCAAACAGATTGAAAACCTTGGCCGCGCGGGCAAGCGGCTCATGGGATTTTGTCGAACCAATCTTTTCAAGCGCCTTGAATCATCTGGTTACTCGTTCATCCAATCGATTGACCGGCACATTTTGCGCAACCAGATTTACCTTTACGCCATTGAGAACGGGCTTGATTTACCAATTGGCATTCAGGATCCTGATTTGCTCGATGGGGTTCGAACTGACGAAGACGCAGAGGGCTTGCAGGGCGAAACGGAAGACTTGCTTGACGGATTGATTGATGAGGTTCCTGTCGAAGATGGCGTGCCAGACGATATGGTTCGCGCCAAGGCGATCTACAGACAGTATTCGGGCGAATACAAAAAGCGCTTCAAGTGGATTCGGCCCTCGCTATTCAGGCCAAGACTTGCAGAGCACCTCGGGGCAGATACGGAAATGCTGTCTCAGCTTCTTCGCGAAAACGGTCAATGGGTGCCCGAACAAGACAAGAAATTTCAGGCGTTACGCACCTTGCTGACGCAGACGCACGGCAAGGAAAAGGTGCTCGTCTTCACGCAGTTTGCCGATACGGCCCGCTATCTCGGGCGCGAGCTTCGCGCGCTGGGTGTCACGCACCTTGAGGTAGCGACGGGCGCGAGTGCTGACCCGTACGCACTCGCCTGCAAGTTCTCGCCCAAGTCGAACAACAAAACGATGAGCAAAGGTGAGGAGCTGCGTGTGCTCATCTGCACCGACGTTTTGTCGGAAGGGCAAAACCTGCAAGACAGCCACGTCGTGGTGAATTTCGATTTGCCCTGGGCCATCATCCGCCTGATCCAACGCGCGGGCCGCGTTGATCGGATTGGGCAGAAGTCCGAGCAGATTCACTGTTATTCGTTTCTGCCTGCAGACGGCGTCGAGCGGCTCATCCAGCTTCGCGGGCGCATTCAGCAACGCTTGAAAGAAAACGCTGAAGTCGTCGGCACCGATGAAGCGTTCTTCGAAGATGAGGAAGCCGAGCTTACGATTCGCAATCTCTACACCGAGCAATCCGGTGTGCTCGACGATAACGACGACGAGGTCGATCTCGCCTCGTACGCCCTGCAGGTCTGGAAGCAAGCCACGCAAGACGACCCAGAACTAGCGCGCGCGGTTGAAGCGCTTCCTCCCGTGGTGTATTCCGCCAAATCGTTCACGATGGATGCGGCGCGTTTCCCGCTGTTGGGAGATGAGGCTGCGGCGGGTGGCTCTCTCGTCTACGTGAAATCACCCGAAGGCAACGATCACCTCGCGTGGGTCGGTGTGAACGGCAAGACCATCACCGAGTCGCAATTCACCGTGCTTCGTGCTGCAGAGTGTGAGGCGGCTAGACCCGCGTTGCCGCGCGCCGAGAACCATCACGATCTTGTCGCTAAGGGTTTGGCCCTCGCCGTGAGTCAGGACAAAGCCGTCGGCGGCGGTCTCGGTCGTCCGTCCAGCCCTCGCCGCCGCACCTACGAGCGTCTCAAGCACTACGTTACCCAACAAGGCCAAACGCTGTTTCGCGACGAAGAACTGGAACGTGCGCTCGACGACGTTTACCAACGGCCTCTGCTCGAAACAGCAGGCGACCTGCTTAACCGTCTCATGCGCAGCGGCGTAAACGATGAAGAACTCAGCGAAGCAGTGAAGTCCCTACGTGAAGAAGGTCGCCTGACCTACGCGGAAGAAGACGCCGCATTGCGCGACCCGCGCGTGGTGTGCTCTATGGGTTTGATTGCTGGAATCAACCAATGACAGCGCGGCTCATTCCGACACAGGAAACGCTAGTCGTTGAATTCAAAAGTGATCGCGACAAGCTCGATGACGGCGAATTGATTGAAGCCTTAATTTGTCTCGCCAACGCTCAGGGTGGCACACTTTATCTAGGCATAGAGAACGACGGCACGGTAACCGGGTTACATGCAGCACGCCCGCAAGATATTCAACCGCTCGCCGCACTGGTAGCTAACCGCACCGCTCCGGCTTTATCGGTTGAGGTTGACGCCGTGGTGCAAGACGGTCTTCGCGTTGCATTGATACGTGTGCCGCAGACATCCGCCATCACAGCCCGATCAGACGGTTTGGTCAAGCGGCGGCGCATCGGAGGCAACGGGCAACCCGAGTGCGTACCGTTTTTGCCGCATGAATACGCAAGCCGTCAAGCGGATTTTCAACTGATCGATATGTCGTCCGAGTCGGTGGCAGGCGCAACACTTGACGACTTTGACGTGTTGCAGCGCGAGCGGCTACGACGCATTATCAATACCAATCCACGCAGCGATAAATCACTCGTTGGCTTAAGCGATGAGCAGCTCGACGGGGCGCTCTCGCTCACCGTAACGCGCAACGGCGTTCGCCGCCCAACGTTGCTTGGCTTGTTGCTAATCGGAGCCACGGCAAGCCTGCAACGGTTGGTGCCCACCCACGAAGTACTTTTTCAAGTGCTCAGCAACGCGCGCGTAAAGGTGAACGAGAGTTCGCGTGCAGCGCTGGTTGAAATCGTGGAGTGGCTAGACCTGCTATCGCGCGGCATCAACACCGAGCAGGAGTTTAACGAGGGCTTGTTTCGCATCGGTATCAGCCGCGTTGACGTAGACGCCCTACGTGAAGCTATCAACAATGCGCTGGTTCACCGGGACTACGCGCGACGCGGTCCGGTGCGAGTGTGCTGGCAGGACATTGATCTCATCATCAGCAATCCCGGTGGATTCGTTGAAGGCGTAACGGTCGAAAACCTGCTGACTACCGAGCCACGACCCCGCAATCCCGCGCTGGCCGATGCCTTTAAGCGTCTGGGGCTCGTGGATCGCACCGGGCGTGGTGTAGACCTGATCTTCTCAGGCATGCTGCGCTTTGGCCGCCCTGAGCCCGACTATTCGCAGTCCATGCCCGATCTGGTCAAACTCAGCATCAGCACCGCCCCCGCCGATCTAGCGTTCGTTCGCATGGTGCTGCAAGAAGAGGCGCGGCAGAAAGGCGATTTGCCGGTGGAAACGCTGCTGATCCTTACAGCGTTGCGCGAAGCCCGACGCTTGAGTGCGGGCGAATTGGCTGTGCGGTTGCAGTGTCGTGTGGCGCGCGCATCAAATTTGATGGAGTCCCTGTCTGAAAGCGGCTTGGTGCGCGCTCACGGCCAAGGAAAAAATCGGCATTTCACATTGAGCGCTGCCGTCTACCGGGAACTAGGACAAAAGGCCGAATATGTTCGGCAGGCGGCGTTTGAACCGATTCAGCAGGCGCAAATGATCAAAAACTATCTGAATGAACATGGCCAGATTCGACGCAGCGAAGTGGCCAATCTTTGTCAAATCGCACCTCGTGAAGCGGGCGCGCTTCTGGAGCGGATGGTGAAAGACGCAGAAATCATCCTTCACGGGCAGCGAAAGGCGGCTTACTACACTGCAAGCAAGCTATTAAAAGCGTAGTTTTATGTCCTTTTATGACGGTTTATGCCCTCCTTAAAAAATTCAACCCATTGATTTAATTAGCAAATTGCTAATTAAGACCCAGAAGCGCCCTTAACTTATGACCCTTGATTCGCCCGGCAACGCCTAAATGGCAACCCTCGATTTCGTCAATTTCGAGCGCCACCTCTCGGCATTCGATTTCCCCCGACTGTTTGTTGACGTGCTCGGCTGGAACCACGCGCCCGCCAATCGCAACTGGCAGCACGAGCCTTTAATCGGTGCTGAGTACGAATTTCGCGCAGTCGCGGAGTTGGGCGGCGTGGTCGCGCTTCAGGTGGTGATGCAGGTCGAGTGGCCGGACGAGGCAACACGACTCAAGGTTTGGCGACACATCGCGCGGCAGCATGCTGAAAACGTACTGATCTTTACCGACCGTAAGGACAAAGCTTCGCACAGCCAATGGTACTGGGTGAAGCGCGAGAAAGATTCGGCCACAGGCAAGCCAAAACTCATCAGCCGCCGACACGACTACTTTCGCGGTCAGCCGGTAGATTTGTTCGCATCGAAACTGCAAGCGATGGTGGTGGAGCTCTCCGAGCTAGATGAGACCGGTCGCGTTTCGGTGCTGGAAGCCGCACGCCGCATTCAGGCCGCGCTCGACGTTGAAAAGACGACCAAGAAGTTTTTCAGCGCCTACCAGCAGCAGCACCTCGAACTGCTCACGCACATCAAAGGCATTGACGACGAACGCGACAAACGTTGGTACGCCAGCGTATTGCTGAACCGCTTGATGTTCGTCTGGTTCATGCAGAAGAAACTTTTTCTCGACGGTGGCAACACCGATTACCTGCGCACCAAACTCACCGACAGTAAATCCCGTGGCGACGGCAGGTTCTTCGGCGAATTCCTCAATGCCCTGTTCTTCGAAGCCTTCGCCAAGCCAGAAGCAGACCGCAGCGCCACCGCCAGAGCCCTCACTGGCACCATTCCGTATCTGAACGGTGGCTTGTTCCTTCATCACAAACTGGAGCTGGACGCCAACCGCAACCCGCGCATCGGCACCACGCTCACGGTGGCCGACGCCGCGTTTGAGGGCATCTTCAATCTCTTCGCCAGTTTCACCTGGCATCTGGACGACACACCGGGCGGCGATTCGGACGAAATCAACCCCGATGTGCTCGGCTACATCTTCGAAAAATACATCAACCAAAAGGCATTTGGCGCGTACTACACCCGCCCCGAAATCACCGGCTATCTCGCCGAGCGCAGGATCCACACACTGATCCTTGAGCGCGTTTACGCCCCGGCGATACCGGAGCTCGGCTTCAAGGAAATCAAGTTCGACACGGTCGCCGATCTGCTCGCGCGCATGGACACCCATGTTGCGCTGAAGCTCGTAAAAGAAGTGTTGCCCAGCATCACCATCCTTGACCCGGCGGTGGGTTCCGGTGCGTTTTTGGTGGCCGCGCTCAAGTGCATGATCAACGTGTACTACGCCGTGGTGGGCCGCGCTGAATTGGGCGCGAGCAGTGATTTGCAGCACTGGCTGCGCGAGATTCAGCGCGAGCACCCGAGCGTGGGCTACTACATCAAGCGCTGCATCGTCACCGACAATTTGTACGGTGTGGACATCATGGAAGAGGCGTGTGAAATCGCCAAGCTGCGGCTATTTCTGGCGATGGTCGCCTCGGTGCGGAACGTGGCCGATCTGGAGCCGCTGCCAAATATTGATTTCAACATCATCCCCGGCAATTCACTGGTCGGGCTCACGCGCATCGATGAGCAAGAGTTCAACAGCAAGCAGGACGACCTGTTCAAGCCGCGCTACCGCGACTTGGTGACGGAGAAAAATCGCGAGCTGGCGAACTACCGGCAAACCGCCAATACGCTGGGCGCTAGCACCAATTTACGCGCACTACGCGACGGCATTGACGCCAAGATTCAATTTGCCAACGGCGTGATGAACGAGCTGTTGCGGGACCGCTTTGAAGCGCTTGGCGTGAAGTTTGAGCAAGCCACGTGGGACGCGAAAAAGAAAGCCCTGGGCAAGCCGGCCAAACGGCGCATTGAGATTGCTGACATCGCTGCGCAAACGCCGTTCCATTGGGGCTATGTGTTTGACGACATCGTGCAGCGCCGGGGTGGGTTTGACATCATTCTGGCCAACCCGCCGTGGGAGGTGTTCAAGCCGCAGGCGAAAGAGTTTTTTGCTGAGTATTCGGGAATCGTCAGCAAGAACAAAATGACCATCAAGGAGTTCGAGAAGGAGCAAGGCAAGCTCTTGCAAACGGCGGATGTGCGCGAGGCGTGGTTGAGTTACGAGAGCCGGTTTCCGCACATGAGCAGCTGGTTTCGCGCAGCGCCGGAATACAAACACCAAAGCGCAATCGTCTCGGGCAAGAAAACCGGCAGCGACTTGAATCTCTACAAGCTCTTCGTCGAGCGCGCGTTTGATTTGCTGCGGCCAGGCGGCGAGTGTGGCATCGTCATCCCGAGCGGCATTTATACCGACCTCGGTGCCAAAGGGCTGCGCGATTTACTGTTTGAGCACACCCAGATTCAAGGCTTGTTCTGTTTTGAAAATCGCAAAGCTATTTTTGAGGGGGTTGATAGTCGCTTCAAATTTGTCGTGCTCACGTTTGAGAAATCTGTGGCGCTACGGGTGCAGGCTGCGGGCGAGGCCAACGCCAGCGCACCCCCCGACGATCTGTTAACCGCAGCAGCGGCGACCGCGCGCGGCACTCAGCGCTTTCCAGCCGCCTTCATGCGACACGACGTGGCAGAGCTGGATCGCTTTCCAGCGCAGGGCGCACTGTGGCTCGACGTTCCGCTCATCAAACGGCTGTCGCCCGACAGCCATTCGGTGATGGAGTTCAAGAGCGAGCTGGATATCGAAATCGCCGAAAAAATGCTGCGTCACCCGTTGTTGGGTGAACGCATTGAGGGCACGTGGAATCTTTCGCTGACACGCGAATTCGACATGACCAACGACAGCAAGCTGTTCAAAACAGCGCCGGGGCCGGGGCGATTGCCTTTGTACGAAGGGAAGATGATTTGGCAGTTTGATGCGAACTATGCGGAGCCGCGGTATTGGGTCGATGTCGATGAATGCGGCACGATGCTAAGGGCTTCCGCCGCTCGCAAGTTAAAGCTAATGCTGCGTGCTGCAACTGGCCTCAGCGCCGAGGCAGTCGAACCTCTTGTAGACGTGAACAGCGTTGAAATTGACTCTGCTCTTTATCGCTTCGGGTTCAGAGATATCGCGGCGAGCACGAATGAGCGTGCGATGATTTGCAGCATGTTGCCGCGCGGCCACTTTGCTGGAAACACCATCAATTTGCAGCAGCCTTGGGAGTTCGTCGTAAAAGGCGAGTCTTGGCGGCAACAAAAGACGATGAGTGCAGCGCAGCAGCTCTATGTCTGCGGCGTGCTTAATGGTTTCGTTGTTGACTGGCTGCTGCGGCAGAAAATTACATCGCACTTGAACATGTTTTATGTCTATCAAGTGCCAGTACCGCGTGACGAATCAGCAGCACTCGCAAAGCAAATAGCGCACCGCGCCGCCCGCCTAATCTGCACCACCCCCGATTTCGACGACCTCGCCAAATCCGTGGGCCTCAAAAGCCACAAAGATGGCGCAACAGATGCAGCGGAGCGCGCCCAACTGCGCGCCGAACTCGACGGCCTCGTGGCGCATCTCTACGGCCTTACCGAATCAGAGTTCGTACACATTCTCGGCACCTTCCCGTTGGTAAAAGACGCAGTTAAAGTGGACGCCCACAACGCGTATCGCCGCGTAGCAAGCGGACTGATTCAGTAGCCCCGTTCAAACTACGTAGGGTGGGCAGCCTCTGCCCACCGAGCGGTGCGCTGCCCAATGGGCTGGTGGTAATGAGATACCCACTCCCCAAGTTTTTGCAGAAATTGTATTTACCAGTTTGGTAACATCCTTCGATTCATGAAAATCTCTTTCGTCAATCATGACGTGGAAGCGCTGTGCAAGCAGTCCAAATTAGCCATCCGAACACTCGGTGCGCTGTCAGCCAAGAAGCTACAACTCAGGCTGACTGAGCTCTTCAATGCGGACAATGTTGGCGAACTTGTAGCTGGTCGGCCACACCCGCTATTGGGTGATCGCAAGGGTGATTTTGCAGTCGATTTGCAGGGCGGTGATCGACTGGTTTTCAGGTCTTCACACCAGCCGCCACTCGTTAAACCCGATGGTTCCATTGACTGGGTCAATGTGCGTGCCGTAACCATCGTTGAATTGGGGAACTATCATGGCTGAAACGCTAGGCAAATTGTCTGCAACCTATGAATCGCTCGGCGAGTTTGCGCCTGACTGGGTCGTCACGCCCGGCGACATCATCGCGGATTTATTGCAGGAACGGGGCTGGACTAAAGCGGAACTCGCGGTTCGCGCTGGGTTCACACAAAAGCACATCAATCAGCTGCTCAAAGGGGCCGCATCGATCACGCAAGAGACCGCGATCAAGCTCGAAAAAGTGCTCGGCAGTACGGTGCGGTTCTGGTTGGGGCTTGAGGCGCAGTACCGTGAACAATTGGCCGTCACCGCTGATGTGGCAGCCCTTGCCGCAGAGGTGGATTGGCTCAAGGAGCTACCCCTGCGAGACATGATTAAGTTTGGTTGGGTAAAAAAGGCTGAGAACAAGGCATTGCAAGTGCATGAATGCTTGCGCTACTTTGCAGTGTCGAGTGTGGCCGCATGGCGCTTGCAATATCAACAGCCGGTAGCGGCCTACCGCGCCGCGCCCAAACTCACACGAACGCCCGAGGCCGTTGCGGCGTGGCTGAGGCAAGGCGAGCGGTTGGCGGACGCCATTGCCGTCAGTGAATTCAATAAGGCAAACTTTGAAGCCGCACTGGTGCATGCACGAACCCTAAGCCGTGAAGCCGACCCCAACCGATTCTTACCTAGTCTGCAAAAACTGTGTGCATTGGCAGGTGTGGCGGTGGTGATTGCGCCCGCGCCGACGGGTTGCCCGGTCAGCGGGGCTACAAAATGGCTGAGTCCGAGCAAAGGGCTGATTGCGTTGAGCTTGCGCGGCAAGTCCGACGATAAATTGTGGTTTACGTTTTTTCACG
This sequence comes from Burkholderiales bacterium, assembly GCA_031409935.1. Classification (GTDB taxonomy): domain Bacteria; phylum Pseudomonadota; class Gammaproteobacteria; order Burkholderiales; family Casimicrobiaceae; genus Casimicrobium. The sequence continues at coordinate 10,464 of JANNYE010000052.1, forward strand.
AAGCCGCGCACCTGTTGAAGCACGGCAAATCGCTCACGTTCTTGGATATTTTGGGCGAGGATGGCCTCAACGTAGCGGAAGAGGCAGAGGCTGATGCGTTTGCTCGCGATTTTTTATTGCCTAGATCGAGCTTTGACGCCTTCGTCAGTAAGGCGCATTTCAGCGAGGCTGCGGTGCGCACGTTTGCTCGCCAACAACAGGTAGCAGCAGGCATTGTCGTGGGGCGTCTGCAATTTGACGGGCTCCTGCCGTGGACGCATCTCAATAGCGCGAAGGTGAAATACCTTTGGCGACACGATCAGGCTTGAGAATCACTGCTCGGTGTGTAGCGAGTTGACCCACTGTCACCGAAGCTCGCTGCAATTGGGCCGCGCGCGACGCGATGACTACCGGCGGTAATCGAGGCATGACTACTCAAAGCGGGCTCTTAAAGAGGCATTTGCGACCGCACTACTTCGCGTCGGCCTTTTTCTTGTCCCCTGCTTTCACAATCGACAGATTTGCCGGGTCGACGTATTTGCGGAACGCGGCCGTGGCCTGCTCTGGCGTGACCGCTTGCACTTTGGCTACGAACGCCTCGTAGTCGGCGAACGTCAGGCCGCGATCCATGCGGTCGAGCCATGCGCCTGCGACCTGCGCGTCGCTCGCATAAAACTGGTCGTAATTGGCTCGGATTTTTGTTTTCACGCGGGCCACTTCGTCAGCGGTGAAACCCTCAATGCGCGCACGGTTGATCTCTTCGATCATGAAACGCTCCATGTTGGTAATCGCCCCCGGTGCCGCGCTGCCAGACACGCCCCAACTGGCCACCGGCTCCCAAACGCCCGCTGAAAAACTGCTGCCGACGCCGTAGCTCAGGCCCTCTTTGCCGCGAATGCGTTTCATCAAACGCGAGTCAAGGTCGCCGCCTGCGCCCATTAGCGTGTCGGCCACCCACATCGCGGGATAGTCGGGGTCGTCGCGCTTCATGGCGAACGTGGCGCGGGCGCTAAGGATGGCACTCTCTTTATCGGGCGCATCGATCCAAACGTTTATGGCCGCAGGTGACGCGAGCTTTGACGCAATGCGCGTGTACGGCGATTTGCTTTTCCAGTCGGAAAACGCCTTGTCGATGGCCGCGCTCACGGTATCAACATCGAAGTCGCCCACGATCACGACGAAGCCATTCGATGCGCCCGAAAGATCGGCTCGCACCTTGACCAAATCTTCCCGCGTGAAACCCTTGAACAGCGCCTCGGTTTCAGCGGTTGACATCGAGTAATTCGGGTGACCTTTCGGATACGCGTTGAAATGGCCCGACATGCGCTCCTGCGCCAACGCGCCCGGATCGGACTTGGACAGCGCGATGGCCGCGAGGGCGTTCTTGCGTACCTGCTCAATTTCTTCCGCTGGAAAGATCGGTTCGCGGGCGACGTGAGCCACCAAATCAATGGCCGCAAGCAGTTCGCTGCGCTTGGTCTCAAATCCAGTGATGCCGCCGCGAATTTGCCTTTTTTGCAGCTCATCGGCGAGCGCAGCGCGGCTATATTTCGAAGTGCCTAACGTCAACATCTGTCCCGACAAATCGAGCAATTCACTGCGATTGGTCAACGAAGTTTCATCGCCATTGCGCAAACTTATGCGCACTTGCACCGACTCGCCGCGCGTCTTCTTCGGCAGCAGCGCCGCCTGGAGCCCGCCAATCTGTTTGAACACCGTTCGTGCGTCGATGTTTTTCGCGGTCGGCTCGAACACTTCACCCTGCACCACGGTGGTCGTGGGCGTCCAGCCCGCGAGCACGGCCTCAGCCAGCGGGGCTGCTGTGATCTCGGCGCGCTTCGGCTCGTTTTCTGGCAGAAAGGTGGACATCGTGCGGTTGTCGCGGATGAAATATTTCGCCGCGACCTGCTGAACTTGCGCAGCGGTCACACCGCCCAAACGCTCGCGGTTGTAGAAAAACAAGCGCCAGTCGCCGAGGCCGATGTAGCTTGAAAGCGCCAAGCCCAAGCGCTCTGGTTGTGCCAACACGGCATCTGCGCCGTTCTCAAGAATCTGTTTGCTACGCGCCATTTCCTCCGGTGTCGGCGGCGCTTTGGCAAAGCCCTCCACCTCCGCCACCAGCGCGGCGCGCAGCTTGTCGACGTCCTCGCCCGCCTTTTGCACGGTGGTCATGATGATGAGCTGTGGGTCAACGTAGCCGAGCGTTTGCGCGTAGCCGGCGAGCGCGATCTTGTCGGTTTCAACGAGTTTTTTGTGCAGCCGGCCGGACGGCGTTTGCCCCAAAATCAGCGACGCGTAGGTCAGCGCCATCGAGTCAGGATGCAGCGCGCCGGGCACTTTGTACGCGGCGAAAATAATCTGAATTTCACCCTTGCGCCGCACCACCACACTCCGCTCGCCGTCCTGCGTCGGCTCAACGGTGTTGATGGCAGGGAGCGCGCGCGTAGGCTTGGGGATTAGGGTAGGGCCGAACACTTGCGACACAGTCAGCAGCGCGCGCTCCGCATCGAACTTGCCCGCGATCAGCAGCGTGGCGTTGTCAGGCTGGTAATACATGCGATAAAAAGCGCGCAGATTTTCGATGGCGACGTTCTCGATATCGCCGCGATTGCCGATCGGCAAATTGCCGTAGTTGTGCCAGTCGTACGCGGCTGAAAACAAACGTTTTGCGGCCACTTGCCCCGGCTCGTTTTCGCCCTGCTCGAACTCGTTCCTCACAACGGTGAATTCCTTATCAAGATCCTCTTTTTTAAGGAAGGCATTGACCATGCGATCTGCCTCCAGCTCGATGGCGAATTTGAGGTTGTCTTCGGTGGCGGGCAGCGTGACGAAATAGTTGGTGATGTCGGTGCGTGTGGTGGCGTTCATCTGCGCGCCGCGCTTGGAGAATTCGGCGTTCACATCGGGGAATTTCGTCGAACCCTTGAACAGCATGTGCTCCAGCAAATGCGCCTGCCCGGTCTGACCATAGTTTTCGTGCCGCGAGCCGACGAGATAGGTGATGTTGACCGTGATCTTCGCCTGCGACGCATCGGGGAACAGCAGCACTTTGAGCCCGTTCGGCAAACGATATTCCGAGATACCACCGACGCTCGGGCCCGCAGTGACGCCTTGCGGCAAGGCCAGCGCCCAGAGTGGCGTTTGCAGGCCAAAGACTAACGACGCAACCGCGACGAGCGCGAACCAGCGAGTGAATTTGGTTGAAGTTTGAATCAAGGCGTTCTCCGGAAAATGGGGCGTCGGCGGTTTGAAGCAGACGAAGTCTAGACTGAACGTACAGACGAAAAATTCCCGGTAGTTCTGCCAGCGCGATCTTTGCCGATATGTTTCACCGATAATCGGAATCATCCTTTCACTCGCTGCCCATCATGACCACACTGCCCGACAAACCTCTCGCGCTGCGCGTGATCCCCATGCCCGCCGACAGCAACGCCAACGGCGACATTTTCGGCGGCTGGATCATGTCGCAGGTGGACTTGGCAGGCAGCATCCCGGCGGTGCGTCGCGCCAAAGGGCGCATCGCGACGGTGGCGGTAAATTCGTTCGTGTTCAAGCAGCCGGTGCAGATTGGCGACGTGGTGAGTTTTTACGCCACCATCAAGCGCGTCGGACGCACCTCAATCACGGTGGATGTCGAGGTGTTCTCCGAGAGGAATCGCGGCACGACGGTGGTGCGCGTGACCGAGGCCGAATTGACCTACGTGGCCATCACCATGGACGGCAAACCGCGCGAGTTGCCGGCAGAGGGCGAGACGGTGTTGGTATGAGACCAGAAAGTTTTTGTAGGAGCGGCTTGCCGCGACCTTCGTTGCGCACAGCGGGTCGCGGCAAGCCGCTCCTAGAAGTGGCAGTCGCGCTGGTATTCGGTTTGGTGTCTTTACCAATATTCGCCGAAAACATAAAAATCCCCGCCCCCCACATCGGCGAAGACAAAACCTTGCGCGCGCAGTGGTTCACGCCAGAAGCAGGCAAGGCGAGCGGCGTTGCGGCGATCCTGCTGCATGGTTGCGGCGGGCTTGGTGCCAATGGCAATCTCAACGCACGACATAAAGCGGCGAAAGACTGGCTGATCGAACGTGGCATCGCGGTGGTGTTTCCCGAGAGCTTCACATCGCGGCGGTTCGAGGAAGTCTGCACCGTGAAGATGCAGTCGCGCACGATCCGACAGATTGATCGTGTCGAAGACGTCATCTCGACGCACGATTGGCTTAAGAAGCAACCCGGCGTAGACGCGAAAAAAATCGTGCTCTGGGGCTGGTCACACGGTGGCTCGACAGTGCTCAATACGGTGACGCATAAGCCAGCGTTCAGCGACTTGAGCGACGACGTGAAGTTCGCCGAAGCCATTGCGTTTTATCCCGGATGCTCACCGTTTGCCAAAGATAATGCGCCACAAAAAATTTCCTCACCGTTGACTATCCTCATGGGCGACGCTGACGACTGGACGCCCGCCGCGCCATGCTCCGCGTTTGCCGCGCGGCTCAAAAACAACGAGCAGCCGATAAGCATCACGCTCTACCCCGGCGCGTTTCACGACTTCGATAATCCGGCGGGTAAATTTCGCGTGAGGAGCGAGGTGCCGAATGGCGTGAACGTAGGAAAGGGCGTGACCGTTGCCCCCGATCCAAAAGCGCGCGCAGACGCTATGGCGCGCATTGACGCGCTGTTGACCCAGCGTGGCTTCACAACCGCGAAAGTGGTGCCCGCCAAGCCCTAGCAGCCTGTCGGACTTGAAAGGCATCGGCTGCAAATTCACCGGCCCGGTGAATTTTCGCTACGATGTTTCAATTCCGACAGGCTGCTAGTGTCTCGAATCAAAAATTTCGGTGCAAGAAAAGTGCTGAATTTTCGTGTCAGGCTAGGCGCAAAGCACAGCAATAGCTCGCTATTGCGAGTATTTGCAACGACGCATGGCGCGGAAAGGCGGTGCTTTTATGTATCGAAATTTATGAGGCGAGACACTAGCCCCGATCCAGCACACGCTCTCGACGCTGCGGCATCAGCTCTCTGCACAATCTGGCTTCACCACCTATGAAGGTAGACGCCCGCTGCTCAAACTAGCCACGGCGATGCAAAAGGGCGAGTGGATTTCAGGGCTCAGGGATCAATCCAAACAGTTTGACTTACCCTTGCATTTCACGACCCAATTGACACACCCTGATACTTCCAAATAGAAAATCTGGGTTCAACATTTATGAACCGTCGTTGCTGGCGCGGTCTTATTCCATTTCTAAATCAATACGATACGTCGTTGCTCCGCCTTGCCGTGCTAACGCACTGTCTGCGTCGTCGCGCCTAGTCTCCTATTGATTTAGAAACGGAATTAGACGCCGAGGTTCACGCGTACGCCGCTACTGATGAGTTTGCAGATCGGCGCGATCCGGCTGGCGAGACGCATGTTGCGGCACCGGCAATGCGCGCCCACCGGTGGCCGGTCGCTGCGAGCCTTTCGGGTACCGTGCGTGCCACGTTTGACGCAGTGCGCACGTCACACGTCGTCGCCCAACCTTCCGGGACTTTCGGCGTATTCAGTCGGCGTCACGTTGAAATTTTCGCGCGAGTACGCAATGTTGTGAGCATTATTTACAACCAGTGTGAACATAGCCCCATCTCCGGCACGAAAAAGCCGCGCGAACGCGGCTTTTCCAACGTATCCCTAGCCCCGGCGCACGCTTGCGCCAGCAGGCGATGCGTTTGCGGGAGAAGGAGCAAGCCTACTTCCCATCCCCCGGCACTTTGCCTTCGACGCCCTTGACGTAGAACTTTACGCCGCTTAAGAATTTGTCGTCGGCGACTACACCTTTGGCAATCAATTCCTTACCGGACTGATCGACGACTGGGCCAGTCCACGGATGGAACGTACCGGCCTTCAGACCCGCTCTGATTTCGTCAATCCGGACCTTGGTGTCCGCAGGAATGTCAGCCGCCAGCGAGACCATATCGATCGCGCCTTCCTTCACGCCCCACCAGCTTGAGCCGGTGGCCCATTTGCCGTCGAGCACGTCACGCACGGACTTGATGTAGTACGGTGCCCAGTTGATGATGGCCGAACCGAGGTGCGCCTTGGGGCCGTAGGCCGTCATGTCGCTGTCCCAGCCGAACGCGCGCTTGCCCATTGCCTCTGCTGTTTTAAGCACGGCCGCAGAGTCCGTGTTTTGCATCAGCACGTCAGCGCCGCCATTGATCAGCGCGGTCGCAGCTTCGGTTTCTTTCGGTGGGTTAAACCATTCGTTGACCCAGACGACTTTGGTCTTGATTTTCGGGTTCACGCTTTGCGCGCCCATGGTGAAGCTGTTGATGTTGCGGATCACCTCAGGGATCGGGATCGAGCCGACCACGCCCAGCGTGTTGCTCTTGGTCATCTTGCCTGCGATCACGCCCGCCATGTACGCTCCTTCGTAGGTGCGGCTGTCGTAGGTGCGCATGTTGTCGGCGGTTTTGTAGCCGGTGGCATGTTCGAACTTGATGTCCTTGAAATCGGGTGACACTTTCAGCATCGGCTCCATGTAGCCAAACGTGGTGCCGAAAATGAGCTTGTTGCCTTGGCCAGCGAGGTCGCGGAACACGCGTTCTGCGTCGGCGCTCTCTGGCACTTTTTCGACGAAGCTAGTGACGACCTTGTCGCCAAATTCCTTTTCAACCGCTTTGCGACCATTGTCATGGGCGAAGGTCCAGCCGCCATCGCCGACTGGGCCGACATAGGCGAAGGCCACTTTGAGCGGGTCAGCCTTTTTGACTGCGGGTGCAGGCGCTGCGGCCGGTGCCGCAGCCTTCGGTTCTTCTTTTTTGCCACAACCAACCAGTGCGGCCAGTAATGCGGCGCTCATGCCTGCGGCGAGCAGACTACGCTTCATATTCATAAGGATCCCTCTAATTGAAAAACAGTGACGAAACAAGTTTTGCCGTAAAAATGATTTTACGAGCCCGGATAAAACGGTTTGCCGATCGAAGCGGGCATGTTGATCCGAATCCATGCTGGGTTACGCGAAATTAGTGCCAGCACCACAATGGTGGCCACATACGGGGCCATCGACAGGAACTGGCTCGGGATGTCCACCCCTTCACTTTGCAGATGAAACTGCATCATCGTCACCCCGCCAAACAG
>JANNYE010000053.1:0-14933 GCA_031409935.1 Burkholderiales bacterium
GTCGTTGACTAAATCCTATTCAGCCTACGCTGGCGTGCAGGACGCGATGATCCAGTGGTGGTACGGCCATAACGCGGTGGGCTTTTTGTTGACCGCAGGATTTCTCGGCATCATGTATTACTTCGTGCCCAAACAAGCGGAGCGTCCGGTGTATTCGTATCGCTTGTCAGTGGTGCATTTTTGGGCGCTGATTTTCACCTACATGTGGGCAGGCCCGCATCACTTGCATTACACCGCGTTGCCTGATTGGACGCAATCGATTGGTATGGTCTTCTCGATTGTGCTTTTAGCGCCATCTTGGGGCGGCATGATTAACGGCATGATGACGCTTTCAGGCGCTTGGCACAAGCTGCGCGACGACCCGATCCTTAAGTTCTTGGTGGTCTCGCTGTCGTTCTACGGAATGGCGACCTTTGAGGGGCCGATGATGTCCATCAAGACGGTGAACGCACTTTCACACTACACCGACTGGGGTATCGGTCACGTGCATTCCGGCGCCTTGGGCTGGGTGGCGTTCGTGTCCATTGGTGCGATCTATTACATGATTCCGCGCTTGGTTGGCAAGGAAAAAATGTATAGCAGCAAGCTGATCGAAATACACTTTTGGGTGGCAACGTTTGCGATCGTGCTCTACATCGCATCGATGTGGATTTCGGGCGTAATGCAAGGCTTAATGTGGCGCGCGGTGAACGCGGACGGCACCTTGACTTATAGCTTTGTTGAGTCGGTAAAGAGCAGCTACCCGTTCTGGTTCATCCGCTTTGTCGGAGGGCTGCTGTTCTTCGGCAGCATGTTCCTCATGGCCTACAACGTGTACATGACCGTGCGCGGGGCGAAGGTAGTCAACGCCATCGTGCCGCCGCCCGTCGTAGGTGCTGCGCTGGTGCCTGAACCTGCGATACCCGTGGCCGCATAGGATCAACATCATGAAATTTACCCATGACATTATCGAGCGCAAAACGGGCTTACTGATTGCGCTGGTCATCTTCGTGGTCAGCATCGGCGGGTTGGTTGAAATCGTGCCATTGTTTTTCCAGAAGAACCTCATTGAGCCCGTCGCGGGTCTCAAGCCTTATGACCCACTGCGTTTGGTGGGGCGAGACATCTACGTGCGCGAAGGTTGCTACAACTGCCACTCGCAAATGATCCGTCCGTTCCGCGCCGAGACAGAACGTTACGGCCCGTATTCGGTCGCCGGTGAATTCGTATATGACCGCCCGTTTCAGTGGGGCAGCAAGCGCACTGGCCCAGATCTAGCGCGGGTCGGCGGTCGTTATAGCGATGAATGGCATCGGCTGCATCTGGACAATCCACGCGCGGTGGTGCCCGACTCGAACATGCCACGCTACGACTTTCTGGATCGTCCGATTAGAGGGCCCTCTATTGCACGCCGCCTGAAGGTTTTGAAAACGCTGGGGCATCCCTATTCCGACGAAGAAATCGCCAACGCCAGCGAGGTCATCAAAGGCAAAACCGAGCTTGATGCGCTGGTCGCCTACTTACAAGGCCTTGGCATACAAATCAAAGCATCGAAGGGGCAGTCGTGAACGAGCTTCGAAGTGTGGTGACCGTCATTTCTTTCTTGACGTTCATCGGAATAATTTGGTGGGCGTGGCGACCGGGTAGCAAGCAGCAGGCGGATATCGCAATGAACGACGCGCTGCTCGACGACGATCGCCAGACTGCTGTCGCTGTGACGCCTAAAGGGACGATGGGGACGAAGGGGACGAAGCTGTGAACGACCTTCTGGCATCAGGATTTCTCGCGCCCGGATGGGGTTGGTATGTAGCCATCATGACGGTGCTGAGCCTTCTCGCCTGCCTGTGGGTGCTGCGTGCGAACAGCAAGAAGGTTGAGGGCGCGGAAGCAGGAAAATTGCACGGCCAAAACGAGTGGGACGGCCTGCGTGAGTACGACAATCCGCTGCCGAAGTGGTGGTCGAATCTGTTCTACATCACCGTTATTTTCGCGTTCGGCTATCTACTGTTGTATCCCGGTTTGATCGTGACCAACGGCTTGCTCGGCTGGAGCACCGCGTCCGCCTATCGTGACGAGGTGAAGGCGGTGAACGCTGAGACCGACCCTATCTTCAACGCGTATGCGAAGCAAGACGTGAAAACGGTGTCGATGGATAACGGGGCACTAAAGATTGGCGCTCGCCTGTTCCAAACCTACTGCGTGCAATGCCACGGCACTGACATGCGCGGCTCCAAGGGATTTCCCAACCTCGTTGACAACGATTGGCTCTATCCGGGCACACCGGAAGGCATCAAAACCACTATCCTCGAAGGTCGCAATGGCGTGATGCCGCCATTCGCTGCGGTACTGAAACCGGATCAGATTACGGACGCAGCACAGTACGTGTTGTCACTGTCTGGCCGATCAACGGTGCCAGAGGCCGTGGTTCGCGGAGACGCTACGTTCAAGCAGCTTTGCGTCGCGTGTCACGGTGCGGATGGCAAGGGTAATCTGGCTTTGGGCGCACCCAATCTGACCGATACGATGTGGCTCTATGGCGGCAGTTTGGCCACGGTTGTTGAAACGCTGAACAAGGGTCGTCAAGGCCACATGCCTGCGCAGAAGGACATCTTGGGCGAGCCACAAATACATATTCTCGCGGCCTACGTTTACGCGCAGTCGCAAGAGCAATCGCCGTCGCAACCGCAGTCCAACCGCAAGCCGTGATGCGGAACACGGCTGTGCAGCGATGAACACAGGAGCAGTGGTGGGCGAGACCAAGGTAATCTCGCTCTATCAGTCGCAGGCGAAGATTTATGCCAAGCAGGCGACGGGTCGCTTCAATAACTTGCGCGTGTTCATGGTGTTTTTTACACAGGCCATTTTTTATGGTTTGGCATGGCTTCCTTGGAACGGGCGACAGGCGGTGTTATTTGATTTGAACGCCCGCAAGTTCTACATCTTTGATTGGGTGTTTTGGCCGCAAGATGTGCTGTATCTCACGTTCATTTTGATCGTATCGGCGTACGCTCTCTTCTTTGTCACGGCCATAGCGGGCCGTGTTTTCTGCGGCTTCGCCTGCCCGCAAACGGTGTATACCGAAATCTTCATGTGGATCGAGAACAAATTTGAGGGTGATCGTACCGCTCGCATGAAACTCGACCAGTCCCCGATGTCGGTGAACAAACTGTGGCGCAAAGGCGGCAAGCACTTTTTTTGGGTACTGATCGGGTTGTGGACAGGATTCACCTTTGTCGGCTACTTCACTCCGATCCACACCCTGACCAACGAAGTGCTGACGCTTTCCACGGGCCCGTGGGAAACGTTCTGGATATTTTTCTATGCGTTTGCTACTTGGGGCAACGCCGGATTTATGCGTGAGCAGGTTTGCAAATACATGTGCCCTTACGCACGCTTTCAGAGCGTCATGTTTGATCGTGACACGATGATTGTCACTTACGATCAGGCGCGTGGCGAGCCTCGTGGTGGCCGCAAAAAATCTGCTGATCCTGTGGCTTTGAAAGCGCTCAATCTTGGCTCCTGCGTCGACTGTTCGTTGTGCGTTCAGGTGTGCCCCACAGGCATCGACATTCGCGAAGGGCTGCAATACGAATGCATTGGCTGCTCCGCTTGCATTGACGTCTGCGACACCGTGATGGACAAGATGGCCTATCCGCGTGGATTGATTCGATACTCCACCGAAAACGCGCTGGAAAAAAGCTGGGACATGGCGGCTATTCGCGAGCACATGCTGCGTCCGCGCATCCTCATTTACTTTGCCGTGCTGGTGCTGCTGGTCGGGGGATTGGCGGCGTCTCTAGTGTTGCGCAATCCACTCAAGGTGGATGTCATTCGCGATCAACGGGTGCTGGCGCGTGAAGTCGAGGGACGCTACATTGAAAATATCTACAAACTCAACGTGATGAATACTGCCGAGCGGGCGCAACGCTTCGTTGTCACGGTGGATGGGTTGCCCGATGCGCAAATTAATCGCGGCGGTCAGATCAGCGCTGAGTCGGCTTCGACGGCTGCGTCGAGCGTGGCGGTGCGGATTCCGCTCGACACCGTCAAGCCTGGCAGCCACACCATTCATTTCAAAATTCAGTCGGAACAGGACGGAGCCATCAGCGTCACCGAGAAGACTGTATTTCTTGTTCCGAGGTAGCCTGTGAATGCAATAACCCCCCCCGTTCCCGCCATCGTTCCGGTCAGTCGCTGGATATGGCCCGGGATTCTGATCGCGGGGCCGGCATCGGTCGTCGTTGCGTGCATCATCACGGCGTTTTTCGTGGTTCAGCATCCAGACGGGCTGGTTGCGAGCGATTATTACAAGCAGGGCAAGGCGATCAATGCGCAGCTTGCCCAATTGCGTCGTGCCGAGGAGCTCGGTTTGAGCAGCATGAAAATGACCGCAACCGATCAGGCGGTGTTGATCACGTTTCCCGATTCATCGCTGCGTGATCGTATTGATGTGGTGCTCGCGCATCCGGTCGATGCTGATCTGGATATTCGAGCCACGGTATCGCCGAATGCAGCAGGCGTCTACGAAATTGCGTTGCAGAAGAAACTCATCGAGCGTCGTCGCGTGATCGTGACCGATGCTCCAGTGCGAAGCTGGCGTGTGGAATCGCTGCTCATACCCAAGCGGTCATAGAGGAGGACGCATGAAGTTCAACACCGCCACCTGGGGCACTGTGCTTTGGCCCGCCTTTCTCGGCGCAGCGCTCGCCGATGCGGTGTTGTTCACGTTGATCGACCCCGAGACCATCATGCTGTTCGGTGTGCATCCGGGGGTGTCGCGTCCAGCGGCGTACACCGTGGGTTTCTTAGTGTTCTGGGTCATCATGGTCGCGGCAAGCGTGACGACATTGTGGCTGCACGATGTTGATGCGGAGGCGGGTGATAGCAAAGGCAATCGGTTGCGACGATGACGCTAACGCTGCTCGCCTCGGCCATTCTTATGGGGCTCATGGGCGCGGGGCACTGCGCCACCATGTGTGGCCCCATTACACTGGCATTGGTCACACGCCAACCCGAGCGCCCGCGCCAGCCACTCGCATCGCACTTTGGGCGCATCAGCATGTACGCGCTGTTAGGCGCCATCGTTGCCGCCTTCAGTGCTGCCGCGACTAGCTTTCTGCGCAACGAAGTACTGCAAACCGCGTGGTTACTTCTACCGAATTTGTTACTGCTATTTTCCGCGTTGTACTTGATGGGATTTCGGCAGGCCTACGCGCCTGTGGAGAACGTGGGTCAGCGCGTGTGGCGACAGCTCGATGGCGCGCGCACATGGGCTTCAGCGCGCGGCGGCGTAGGCGGCGATTTGCTGCGAGGGGCACTCTGGGGAATGCTGCCGTGCGGCATGATTTACAGCGCGCTGGGACTCGCCGTGCTTGCTGCGCATCCGCTTGACGGCGCGCTGGTCATGGCGGCGTTCGGCGCGTCGACACTACCGGTTTTACTCGCGCTCGGCATGCTGTCAAAAAACGCAGTTCAGCAACTGCAGACAGCAAGGACGCGGCGCTATTTAGGCGGAGCGCTACTGCTGCTGGTCGCGTGGAATCTGTATCTCTTGCCGGATCGCCTGCACGGCGTTCGCTTTTCGTTTCTCTGCTGACGCTGCACTACAACGCTACCCACAACGCACCAAACGCAAACAGCACAAACGCACCACCTGCGATCATCACGCATTGATGCGCGCGCCGCCAATCGCGTTCAATCAATTCGGGATCGGAGTCGCGGCTCGCTCGCGAGAGCAGCACCAGCGCGACCACGGAGAACGCCACGGCAAGTAACGCCATGACGCCGACCGAGAGGCGAATGCCAGTACTCGCGGCCCCTGACGACACGCCATGCGTCGCACCAACAAACGCCATCACACCGAGCAGCGCGGCAGACGCCAGCACGCTTGCGACCATGATGGTGTGCGCATGCTTTGAACCAACACAATGTCTCTCGGCGTTGCCACGCGCGCTCCTAAGCGAACCACTTCTTCGCGACGAGCATACCGGCAAGCATCGCCACAACGAAATACAGCACATCCGCGCCGCCCGTTAACAAGCTCGCAAAGGCAGGCCCCGGACAGAAGCCCGCTATGCCCCAGCCCGCGCCAAAAAGGATCGCGCCAATAACCAGTGGCGCATCGATATCGCGACGCGTCGGCAACTCAAATTTGGCATTCGCCCATGGCGTTTCTTTCGTCTTCACTGACGCAAACGCAATCAGCGACACGAGCAGCGCGCCGCCCATCACGAACCCAAGACTCGGATCCCAGCGCCCCGCGAAAACTCCTCCAATATCGAGAAAAGCTTGCACTTTGCGCGGATCAGTCATGCCGCCGAGTGTCAGGCCCGCCGCGAAAATGAGCCCAGCTGCGAGTGCGATCACTGCGGCCCGCCATTGCATTTTTCTGTTCAAATGTGTCGTCGCGGTGCTCATGCAGATATACCTTTCATCGCGTGTATTGCGGCCACTGTTACCATGCCCGCACCCATGAACACGAGCGTTGCGACCAATGATCGCTTTGATCTGCGCCCGAGGCCGCACACGCCGTGGCCGCTCGTGCAGCCGCCGCCGAGCACGGTGCCGAACCCCACCAGCAGGCCTGCGCCAATGAGCCACGGCATAGACGCTACCGACGCGCCGTACACGTTAAACACTTGAGCAAACAGCGCGCCGCCCATCACTAAACCGAGCAAAAATGCGAATCGCCACAGGCTGACGCGCGGCTCCGTCATGGCGGTTGCGGCGATTCCGCTGACACCCGTGACTCGCCCCAAACCGATCAGCATCAACCATACCGATGTGCCAATCAGCAAACCACCAATGGATGAAAGCGCGTAAGGATGCATGACGTTATGTTAAGCCGTTGAAATTTATACTGGGAGGGAGTATACTGCTAACAATGAGTCAAGGCAAATTAGGCAAACCGCGATTCACCGCAACCACGGCGGCGCTCTCACCCGAAGACATGCGTGCGCTGACCAGTCGCTTGCGCCGCGCCGAGGGTCAGGTGCGCGCAGTCGCGCGATTGATCGAGGAGGGCGAGCCGTGTGATGTGGTTGCGCAGCAATTGACTGCGGCGCGGCGCGCGCTGGATCGCGCCTTTTTTGCGATGGTCGGATGCGCTGTGCAGCACGGTCAGATTGCTCCGGAGGATGTCTCCAACATGCTCGGGAAATACGCATGAACACAACAAAGGACACACTGGTGCAGCCTATTCAACTGTTCGATCCCGAATCTTCTACCTACACCTATTTATTGATCGATCCGGCGACGCTTGATGCGCTTTTGATCGATCCTGTGGATGACCAAATGAATCGCGATCTGGCCATGCTGGCAGAGCACCGTGCGAACCTTCGCTGGGTGGTTGAAACCCACGCCCATGCTGACCACATCACGTCGGCGGGCAAGCTAATCGAACACACCGGCGCGCGTGCGGCGACGCCCGCTGGATGCGGCATCAATTCGGCAGCGCTGCAGCTTGAGGACGGTGACGAAATTGCCTTCGGGCAGCAATCAATACGAGCCATTCACACGCCGGGGCATACCGCAGGGAGTATGTCGTACTTGTGGCGAAATCATGTATTTACCGGAGACGCGCTACTCATCGATGGCTGCGGGCGTACTGATTTTCAGTCCGGAACGGCTGACGCGCTCTACAGCAGCGTCACCGAGCGGCTGTTTACACTGCCTGCAGAAACTAAGGTTTGGCCAGCGCACGATTACAAAGGCCGCACACAGAGCACCATTGGCTATGAGCGCGAGCACAACAGCCGCTTCGCGCACAGAACGCGCGCTGAATTCATCGCGTTGATGGACGCGCTGCACCTGCCGAAGCCGCGTCGCATTGACGAGGCGGTTCCCGCGAATTTGTGGCTTGGCATTGCCCATGAAGCGGGCGCGAACGACGACGATGTGCCTAAGGTTGCAGCCGGTTACGCGGGCGACGTGTCGCCAGAACTGGCGTGGCGCTGGTGGCAGTCGGGCAAGGCGGTGCTGGTAGACATTCGCACCGATGCTGAACGCGAATGGGTGGGCTTTGTGCCGGATGCAGCGGTGGTGGCGTGGAAGCAGTGGCCCGGCATGACCATGAACCCGGGTTTTGACGCGCAGATTCGCGTGGTGGCCGGGGCAAAGCCCGTGGTGATGCTGTGTCGATCAGGTATTCGTTCGATCGCGTCGGCGAAACGCGCCACCGAGCTGGGACTCACGGCGTACAACATTCTTGAGGGATTTGAGGGCGACCCGGATGGGTCGCGCATCGCAGTTCACGCGGCGGCTGGCGCTATCGTGGGTTGCCTTGGCGGCAGAACTGAACCGCGATTTATAGGGCGCGCTTTGCGCACCAACCGGCCCCGATGCCAAGGCTTGGTGCGCAGAGCGCACGCTGTATTCTTAGAGCCGAATCAACGGTAACAAAAATATCGCCACATTGACAACAAACGCGGCCATCCACACTAGCGAACGCTGCCGCTGCTTGCCTGTGACGTAGAACGCGATGTAGATCACGCGCAGCACGATGAACAGCACCGCCAGTGCGTTCGGCAGCCACCCTATGACGCTGAGCATGTGGCTCACGATCACGGCCGCGGCGAAAAACGGCAGTGCTTCCCAGCAGTTTTCCTGTGCCGACTGCGCCCATTTTTTGAAGCCCTGCTGCTTTGCGATCCAGTCGCGTGGATTACGGTTGTCGTAGCCGCCGTCTTTGTGCGAAACGTTCATGTCGCGGCCCTTGGCGATGCCTGCGCATACGATGGGCATGATGGCGGCGAGCAGGATGCAGAACAGCGCAATGGTCATGAAATTTGTTTTCCGATCTCTATAATTGTTAACAACTTATCGCTGAAAGCGTTATTTAATATGGGCAAACAGCCACAAAATGCCATAACGCGATAATTGCCGTTTTATCGTTTTAAGCCCATATTAAATGGGCTTTTCGCGATAAAGCTGTACTGCGCTTTCCCTACAAACCCAGCGCCGCAATGCCCGCCTTGGCAATTTGCACATCTTCCGATGACTTCACACCGGACACGCCCACCGCGCCGACGACCTGACCGTCCACGATGATCGGCACGCCGCCTTCCAGTGGCGTCACCGGCGTAACGGCCAGAAAGGACATGCGCCCTTCATTGACCATCTTCTCGTACACCGCGCTCTCACGACGGCCAATCGCCGCTGTGATCGCCTTTTGTGGCCCGATCCATGCTGAGACGGGCGCTGCGCCGTCGAGCCGCTGCAGCCACAGCAAATGCCCGCCATCATCGACAATCGAAATCGTCACCGCCCAGTTGTTTTTGACCGCTTCGGCCTCTGCCGCCACAGCGATTTTCTTTACGTCGTCGAGGGTCAGTACGGGTTTGCTCTTCATGTGGTTTTCTCTTTGAGTTTCATTAAGGCGGAATACTTGAGCAGCAGCTGCTCTTTATTTTCGATGTGCTCGGCGTTCACCGGAATGCAGTCCACCGGGCACACTTCGCGGCATTGCGGCGCATCGAAATGGCCCACGCATTCGGTGCATTTCGCGGGATTGATGACGTAGATGTCCGCGCCCATCGAGATCGCATCGTTGGGGCATTCGGGTTCGCACACGTCGCAGTTAATGCATTCGTCGGTGATCATCAAGGCCATACTCGTATTGTAGGAGCGAGCCTTGACGGCTCGTTCGCGTCCCCACAATCCTTGCGCCCGTAAAATCTGCCACTCGTTCCGGTATTACATCTCTTAGTGAATAAATCAAATCTCGTCTCACTGGCGCTGGGCGCCGCACTGGTCGCCGCGAGCGTCGGTGCGCCTTGGGCGCAAACGAGCGTGGCTCCTGCGCCCCCGGTTGCGGCCACTTTGCCAGCCGTTGCGCTCGCGCCCATCGCAGCCCCACCGATCAACGCTGCCGCCTATCTTGTGGTCGAGGCCACCAGCGGACAGGTGCTCGCTGAATCGAACACAAAGCAACGTCGTGATCCCGCGTCACTCACCAAGCTCATGACCGCCTATCTCGTGTTCGACGCGCTGCATCAGAAGCAACTGACCCTCGGCCAGCGGCTGCGGGTGCCCGAACGCGCATGGAAAGCGGAGGGCTCGCGCATGTTCATCGAGCCTGGCGCGCCAGTGACAACCGAGGATTTGCTGCGCGGTTTGATTATTCAATCGGGCAACGACGCGGCCATTGCACTAGCCATAGCGGTTGCGGGCAACGAGAGCGAATTCGTGTCGCGCATGAACCGCGAAGCCAAAAAGCTTGGCATGGACGACACCCAGTTTGTGAATCCCACCGGGCTGACGCAACAGGGCCATTATTCGACCGCGCATGACCTCGCAATTTTGTCGCTGGCGTTGATGCGCAACTTCCCGCAGTACACCAAGTTTTATGCTGAGAAGAGCTACACCCACAACCGTATCGTTCAGGAAAATCGCAACCGCTTGCTGTTCTCTGATCCAACGGTTGATGGCTTGAAAACGGGCCACACTGACGCGGCAGGCTGGTGCCTAATTTCCACCGTAAATCGTCCGCCCCGCCGGTTGCTCACGGTGCTGCTCGGTGCACCTTCTGACGCTTCGCGCATTGCCGAGTCGAGAAAGCTGATCGACTGGGCATTCACCGCCTATGAAGGGCGAAAGTTGTTCGAAGGCGGCAAAGCTATTCAGCAGCTCGCCGTGTGGAAGTCCACCGTGGACACCATTCCCATCGGGTTTCGCGATGACGTCGCCGTCGTGGCCGGCGCTGCCAGCGGTTGGGATGTCAGCACCGAGTTGACCCTGCCAGAGCCGCGCGTCGGGCCTGTGGCTGCCGGTGACGTCGTGGGCAAATTACGCGTTAAACGAGCAGGCAGTGTTGTTTATGAACGCGATGTCGTTGCCATGGAATCAGCGCCCCCTGCTCCGATCTGGAAACGCATGTGGCACAGCGTTATTTTGTTTTGGAAAGGATTGTTCAAGTGATTTTTTTGAATGGCGACTGGATGCCCATTGATGAGGCCAAAGTCAGCGTGCTGGATCGCGGTTTCATCTATGGTGACGGTGTGTATGAGTATGTGCCCGTGATCAACGGCAAGCCGTATCGACTTGAAGGCCATCTCAATCGCCTGAACAATTCGTGTAAAGAAATTGGACTCAAAAACCCGTACTCGCACGCTGAATGGACGGAGCTGGTAAAGCTTATCGTCGAGAAAAATGGCACGCACGATCAGGGCGTTTACTGGCAGATCACACGCGGTGTCGCCAAGCGCGATCACAGCTTTCCGGTGGGCGTGGAACCGACCGTATTTATGATGTCGAACCCGCTGCCGAAGCTGACTCAAGAGCAAATCGACAACGGCGTGCCGTGCTACACCTTCCCCGACACGCGTTGGCATCGCTGCCACATCAAGAGCATTTCGCTGCTCGGCAATGTGCTGGCCAAGCAGCACGCGAGCGAACAAGGCGGTGCCGAAGTGGTGATGCTGCGCGATGGATTCTTAACCGAAGCATCGGCATCCAACGTGTTCTGCGTGTTCGGTGACACCATCGTTTCGGCTCCCAAAGACAATCACATCCTGGGCGGCATCACGCTCGACGCGGTGAGCGATCTTGCAAAAAAAGCAGGCATGAAGCTGGAGGTGCGCCCGGTGCCCGAAGCCGAGATGTGGGCCTGTGACGAAATGTGGCTATCAAGCTCCAGCAAGGGCGTACTCGCCATCACCACGCTCGACGACAAGCCCATCGGTAATGCCGCACACAAAGGCAAACCGGGGCCGGTGTTCAAGAAAATGTTCGCGCTGGTGCAGGCTGATTTGTTCGGCGCGCACTGAGGAGATTTTGATCATGACGGATGCCATTCCAGCGAAGCCGCAGACTGCCGCCAAAGTAGCTGCGTACAAAGACACGCTATTTGAATTTCCAACCGAATATCCGCTCAAAGTCGCAGGCAAAAACATTCCCGGATTTGAGAAAACGGTTATAGAAATTGTCAGTCGCCACGTGCTCGATTTTGATCATGCGACTGTCACGGCGCGCGAGTCCAAAGGCGGCAAATATTTGGCCGTATCTGTGAGCTTCGTCGCCCAGTCCAAACCGCAACTCGACGCGCTGTATCAAGACTTGACCGATCACGTCGATATCGTCTGGGCGCTGTAGCTTAGCAACGTGATCATCCGCTCGCTCGGTCGCGTCGACTATCAACAGACATGGGAAAGGATGCGCACCTTCACCGATGCGCGCACACCCGAGACTGAGGACGAGCTGTGGGTCTGCGAGCACGCGCCCGTATTCACGCAAGGCGTCGCAGGCAAGCCTGAGCACTTGTTGTTCAATCCGACCAACATCCCCGTCATCAAAACGGATCGCGGAGGCCAAATCACGTACCACGGGCCCGGACAGGCGATGGTCTACGTTTTGTTGAATCTCAAGCGCGCGGGGTACGGCGTGCGCGAGATGGTGATGCGGATTGAGAATGCGGCGATTGCGCTGCTGGCGAGTTACGGCGTGGAGGCGTACGGCAAGCGTGATGCACCGGGTGTGTATGTTGGATTGTTTGGCCCCCTCTCCCGCAGCGCGGGAGAGGGTTGGGGTGAGGGCGGTGATAAGCAGAACCATCTCCGCATCAATCCCGCCGCCCAACTTCCAGAAGACCTAAAGCGTTACGCCCGAGAAATGCGCACAAGCGCCACAGACGCCGAAGCACTGATGTGGAGTCTCGTACGGGACAGACGTTTGCGAGGTCTTAAATTTCGAAGGCAACACGCGGTCGGTCGCTATATCCTTGATTTTTATTGTGACGAGTTGCGGTTGGCAATTGAGCTAGATGGCGGGCAGCATCAAGAACAGGTGAATTACGACGCTGAGCGCACGGAGCGGTTAGAAAAACAAGGCATTCGCTTCGTCCGGTTCTGGAATAACGACGTGATGACGCAGACTGAAGTTGTGATGACGGATTTGTTTAACAAGATTCAAGCTTTGCAGCGTCCCTCACCCCAACCCTCTCCCGCGCTGCGGGAGAGGGGGTCGAACCAGGAAGCGAAGATCGCCGCGTTGGGCCTAAAAGTCCGCAACGGCCACACCTATCACGGCCTCGCCTTCAACGTAAACATGGATCTCGCCCCGTTTTCTGCCATCAATCCCTGCGGCTACCAAGGTCTGCGCGTGACTCATCTACATGAGTTGGGCGTCAATCTTTCGCTGGAAGCAGCAGGTATGAGCCTCGCCGAAGAACTGCGTCGACAGCTCACCGCGCCCGCCAAGTGAGAAAATAGCGGTATGGACTCGCTGACCACCACCGCCCCCGAAGTTTCAACGCCCAACGCCGCTGGCGTTCAATCAAACGCCGCAGGCGTCAAGCACAAGGGTGATGCCAAAACCGCCCGCATCCCGATCAAGGTTGTGTCAGCCCCGATGCTGCGCAAGCCTGACTGGATTCGTGTCAAAGCGCCGACGGGTGAGGCCGCTGCACGCTTCACCGAGATCAAAAAGATTCTGCGTGAACACAATCTGCATTCGGTGTGTGAGGAGGCGAGCTGCCCGAACATTGGCGAATGCTTTGGTAAGGGCACGGCCACCTTCATGATCATGGGCGACATCTGCACGCGGCGTTGCCCGTTTTGCGATGTGGGTCACGGTCGACCGAATCCGCTGGATGTCGACGAGCCGAAAAATCTGGCCAAAACCATCGCCGCGCTGCGTCTGAAATACGTGGTGATCACCAGCGTGGACCGCGATGATTTGCGCGATGGCGGTGCCGGGCATTTTGTCGAATGCATCAGGCAGGTACGTGAGCTATCACCGCAGACGCAGATCGAAGTGCTGGTGCCCGATTTCCGGGGCCGCGTCGACAAAGCGCTGGCCATTCTGGAGGCTGCGCCGCCGGACATCATGAACCACAACATGGAAACCGTGCCGCGCCTCTACAAGCAGGCGCGCCCCGGATCCGGCTACGCGCATTCGCTCGCGCTACTGCGTGATTTCAAGGCCAAATTCCCGGCTGTGCCGACCAAGAGCGGCCTCATGGTCGGCCTCGGCGAAACCGACGAGGAGATCCTGCAAGTCATGCGCGACATGCGTGCGCACCACATCGACATGCTCACGATTGGGCAATATTTGCAACCTTCGCAGGGCCATCTGCCGGTGCTGCGCTACGTACACCCGGACACGTTCGCGATGTTCGAGCGCGAAGCCTACGCGATGGGCTTCAAGCATGCGGCAGTCGGCGCGATGGTGCGCAGCTCGTACCATGCCGATAAGCAGGCGGATGGGGTAGTGGGGTGACGACTATCGCTGTCCCACTTTTCAGAGCAGCGAGCTAAACAATAGTAGGAATAGCGGGCACCGGGATGGCTGACGGAAGCATCACGCCACAACGCCTACGATTGAGGATCGCAGACGTTGCCAAGCGATATGACGAACAGCTTCGTTTTGATTTGATAGAAAGCGAGCTTTTGACGCTCGTCGGCTGGGCAAACGCGTCAAATGCAAATAACGCAATATTCGTTGAGGAAGCGCTGAATGCGTTGTTTGATCCGGCGACCAACTTCCCGGAATTGGCTAGATTTAGTGTGCCACACCTCCAACGCGCCGATCTTCGCGATGCCTTGTCCAAGAGACTAGCCGAGACTAATGACGAGCGGACTCGTGCTTGTCTCCGCTCGATTTTGGGAGGACCTGACAAATATGATGGAACCAACGTAGCCTCGACGCACCGCACGTAGGTCGGAACGCTTGCGGTTC
Organism: Burkholderiales bacterium; assembly: GCA_031409935.1. Classification (GTDB taxonomy): domain Bacteria; phylum Pseudomonadota; class Gammaproteobacteria; order Burkholderiales; family Casimicrobiaceae; genus Casimicrobium. The sequence continues at coordinate 14,653 of JANNYE010000053.1, forward strand.
CGACGTATGAGTTGGAGTTGCGCACGCGGTCGCGGAACCTCTTCGATTTCGCCATGCAGCTTTTTGCGTCAAACGCCCATTCAAAGTGGGCTCAATGGCAAGTATCGACTCATGTCGATTTAGGCCTATTTATTCCCCTAAGCCCCAATACTCTTCACTTAACATTCTAATGAGCGTATTCTTCTGCTTTCAGTAGCAGGAGCGACGTTGATGTCACGCATAAAGGCCTGTCTGCCTGAGGGCAGCCGCATTAGCGACTACTTAAGCGTTGGCCTGATCGC
>JANNYE010000054.1:0-12776 GCA_031409935.1 Burkholderiales bacterium
CTCAACAAAGCGTACCAAGTGGTCAAAGGCATAGGCAATCATTGCAATCACCACGATGCCCATGATGACAATCGGCGTCTGCAAAAACCTCGACGCTGACAAAACCGTGTAGCCCAAACCGGAGGTAGCGGCGACCATTTCAGCGGCCACCAGTGTGGTCCAGCCAAAACCGATGCCAACGCGCATGGCGGTAAATATTTCTGGCATGGCAGACGGCAAAACGACCAGCCGAACCACTTGCCAGCGGGTGGCACCAAACGAATAGGCGGCATGAATCTGCTCAATCGCCGCCGACTTGACACCAGCACGCGCACCCAAAGCCATCGGCGCGAGTACCGACAGAAAAATCAGCAGTACCTTGGACAGCTCATCAATGCCAAACCAAATGATCATCAGCGGCAGATAGGCCAGCGGTGGAATCGGGCGGTAGAACTCAATCGGCGGATCAAAAATGCCGCGTGCAACCGGGCTCATGCCCATCGCAATGCCTAGCGGAATCCCGATGACGCAGGCGAGCAAGAACGCACCAAAAACCCGTAGCGTGCTTACCCAAGTGTGCTCCCAAAAACTGGCACCCGTAAAACCGTCTCTGAGCATGGTCAGAAAAGCGTCAATCACGGCCATCGGGGAAGGCAGGAAAAGCGGCTTGACGAAGCCGACATAGGTAATAAACCACCAGAAAAGGATCAAGCCGACAATAACAACCGCGCTGATTTTCAAACTGTCGCCTTGACCCGGCACGCCATATATTTCGCCGGGCTTCGCTGGCTTGGCCTTCATGAGGCTAGCCCACAGGCCGCTGCCAGAGTTTGTTGGGGTATCACTCATGATGGGCTCCTGCTTCATCAGCAAAGATGATCTGCAAAATCTCTTCTCTGAGGGCAATAAATTCTGCGGATGCTTTGATCGCCCTGGCATTGCCCGTGTCAAAGTAGCGCTGACTAAATGGCAAGTCGAAGACATGCGAAATACGGCCAGGCCGAGGCGACATCACAATCAGTTTGGTACCCATAAACAGGGCCTCTTCAACGCTGTGGGTGATGAAAAACACCATCTTGCCGGTGTCGCGCCACACTTTCAAAATTAGCTCTTGCGCTCGCTCGCGCGTCAGCGCATCGAGCGCGCCGAGCGGCTCGTCCATCAACAAAATCGAAGGATCACTGGTTAGTGCCCGGGCAATGCCGACGCGCTGCTGCATGCCGCCCGACAGCTCATAGGTGGCCGACTGCTCAAACTGCTCCAGCCCCAGCAGCTTGATAAAGTCTCGCGCAATGCCTTCGCGCTTGGCCTTGTCATGGCCCTGAATTTTCAGACCGAAGGCCACGTTGTCCAGCACGTTTAACCAGGGCAACAACGCATGCTTTTGAAACACCACCGAACGGTCAGCACCTGGCCCCGTAACAACTCGGCCATTCAGCGAAATTTCACCTTCACTGGGCGCCATAAATCCGGCAATCAGGTTCAGCAGCGTTGACTTGCCACAACCCGATGCGCCCAATGCCACCACAAACTCTTTCTCATGAATCTCGAGGTTGATGTTTTTAAGCGCGTGAACGGACGGTTTACCGGGAACCGGATAAAACACCGATGCGTTGTTGATGGCAAGTGCAGTCATGATGAGCCCCAAGCGTTGATGGCGCGTGCTGACCCAGCCTGAACAGGTCAGGCCAGCACCGAGGACGCAGAGCTGGCTTACTTGCCAGCAGCCGCTTTGGCAAACTCGGGGTTGACGAACTTGGTATAGCTGTCAGCCGCTGCGCTGATACGGCCAGCACCTTTGAGGAAGTCGGCGGTGGACTTGATGGTGGTGGCTGCACCGCCGCCCATCCAAGCTGCCGACATGTTCAGCTCACCATCAGGGTAGACCGCACCGTCCAGTGCGGCCACGACGGCAGCAGGCGTGATGCCGACATTGGTAGCAACCGCTTTGGTTTTCGGTGAATCTGCATTCCATGCGGCTTTATTTTTGCTGTAATCGCCATTGATGTCGTTCATGGCTTTCAGGAAATTGATCAAACCCGCACGGTTGGCCGCGGCGAATTTGTTGGTGGCGACCCAGCCATTGAAGGTGGGAAAGCCGGTTTTGGCAATGACACCAGCGGTCGTCATGACCTTGCCGTTTTCACGAATCTTCGCTTGAACCGGATACCAGACGAAAGCCGCGTCGATCGCGTTCTGGGCCCAGGCAGCCGCGATTTCCGCCGGCGACATGCCGACGACCGTCACATCTTTTTCCGTCAGGCTGTACATCTTCAATGCGCCCATCAGCGAGAAGTGCGCGGTGGAGCCGATCGGCACAGCAATGCGTTTGCCTTTCAAGTCGGCGGGCTTGTCAATGCCTGAGCCGTTGCGCGTCACCAATGCCTCTGAACTGTCAATGACCTTGCCCACGGAAATCATCTGGTAGTCCAAGCCAGAGCTAAGGCCCGCTGACAGTGGCGAAGAGCCAATCTCGGAGATCACAATGCCACCAGAGGCCATGGCCGCGTTGACCTCAGCGCCCGAAGCGAATTGACGCCACTCAATAGTCCAGCCCGTGGCTTTCTCAAGCGTTCCGTCGGCGACGATTGCTTTGTAAGGGGCTGGGTCGCCAAAGTGGCCGATCACCACTTTGGTTTGTGCCATGGCTTGCGAACCCAATGTGAGCAAGACGGCCGAAGCGACGAATAGTTTCTTAAGCAGATGTTTCATGGTGTCCCGTCCGAAAAAAGAGTTGCAGATTGTTTGGCGATGTGAAACGCGTTCACATGCAGACTCGCAGATGAACTGAGCGAATAATAGGTAAAGCTAATTTTTTAGAATAGTGCCAGATAGATTTTTTTCTGGTGCCAAAATGAAAACCCCTAGGGAGACGCTGATTTAATCGACGCCGCGCAGCGCGCCTTGTTTTGGGATGAAATACGAGACGAAAAACGCAGCAATAGCGAGCTATTGCGAGTATTTGCGACGAAGTAGTTCGCCCAAAACAAGGATGCGATGCGGGTGGCAATTAATTCAGCGTTTACCTAGATCGCTCACTGTGCCGCAAAAAAGTATGCGCCAGACCAGCGCTCAAAGACTTTTCAGGGAACACTCTTGATGCAAAGCACCAGCAAGGCGCAGCAAAGTTTGCGTTTCGACAGGACTAAAGGGCACTCCTATAAATTCATTGTTCGGGCGAACTGCGGCGTTGCACGGTGCTCGCAATCCTCATGTACCAAGGCGTACATTCCGGTTGCTGCGAGCCGCGCGCCTTGCATTTCATCCCGAAAAATGAATTTCTAGAAGTGCCCTAAAGCTATGAGACAAAAGCAGGAAATCACGGACACTTGGGCCAAGCTCTTCCCAAAGTTCTCTGGCAGCAGTTCAACGCTTCAAGGCCGCGTTAGAGAGATGATGGTGCATGCCATCCTGACCGGGCTCGTACCTGCGGGTGCCAAGGTACCGCCCAGCCGCGCCATGGCGGCTGCACTCGATGTTTCGCGCAACACCGTGTCTCTGGCCTTTCAGATGCTGGTTGACAAAGGTTTTTTGATTTCTTCGTCGCGCAGCGGGCTTGTCGTTAATGGCGATATTCTGCTCGGCCAGGCCAGCCTCTCAGCGCCCACCACAGCGGTGCAACCGGGCCTCAAATGGCGCGCGCGCCTTGTTTCTCATTTGGAGGGCCAGCGAAACATCATCAAGCCTGCCGACTGGCAAGACTACGCCTACCCATTTGTTTACGGCCAGTTTGACGCGAGTCTGGTGCCGCTCAAAGACTGGCGCGCCTGCTCTCACCAGTCGCTATTTGTGCCTGCGGTAAAAAAGTGGGCGCAAAATCATTTTGACCGCGACTACGAGGCTTTGGTTGAACAAATTCAGCACAGAATTCTGCCTGCACGCGGCATCATGGCGCGGCGAGATGAAATTCTTGTCACCGCTGGCGCACAGATGGCCTGCTACCTGTTGGCCAACGTGCTGGTGGATCGTAAAACGATTGTCGGCATTGAAGACCCCGGCTATCCGGATGCACGCAATAATTTTTTGCTTCGCAGTGACCACGTTAGAGCACTACCCATCGATGCCGACGGACTGATCGCCTCGCGCGCTATGGGGCAGTGCGCTTACGTTTTCGTCACACCGAGTCACCAGTGCCCGACCACAGTCACCATGCCGATGCGGCGGCGACAAGAGATTCTGGACATAGCTAAGAAGCGCGATGTAGTTCTTTTCGAGGATGACCATGAAAGCGAATTGAACTTTTCGGGAAGACCACTGCCGGCGTTAAAAAGCCTCGACACAGACGGTCGTGTCATCTATCTTGGCAGCCTCTCAAAAACACTAGCGCACGGCTTGCGCATCGGCTACATCGTGGCACCCGCCGAGCTGATTCGCGAGCTGCGCGCGTTGCGCAGGTTGATCATGCGCCACACACCCGCCAACAACGCGCACACCGCCAGCCTTTTCATAGCGCAGGGTCACCATGATGCGTTTATCAGGAAGTTGAACCTTACCTACCGCGAGCGACGTCAGCGACTCGATGATAGTTTTGAAAAATATCTGCCGCAGTTTCACATCACGCCGTCGCAAGGCGGCGCTGGCGCTTGGGTCAAAGGCCCAGAAGGCCTTAATTCACACGCGCTGGCTAAAAGTTGTGCCGCTCGTGGCGTGTTGATTGAGCCGGGTGATATCTTCTTCAACAAGTCGTCGCCAGCGAATCAAGCATATTTCAGGTTGGGCTACTCTGCGATCCAGAGCAGCCTGATTGAAGCTGGCGTGCAGGAGATAGGCCGTGCGTACGGAGCAATTCAAGTTTAGTATCGAGACTTGCAAAGGTGGTGCTTGGCTGCACGCGCCATTGCTCCACGAGAAAACCGAATGCGGGGAAATAGGGTTGACGTTAAGCGACTTTGGTTCACGCGTGCCGTGGTAGCTGGTTTAGCTTTCAATAGGGTGCGCATCAGAATGCGCACCAACGTGGCATACGCAAGCGGCGCGCTTCCGCCGCCTTGGTGCGCGCTTTGGCGCACACCCTGCGACACCTACGACACCACCCCGATTTCTTCGTCGTTCCTGCGAAAGCAGGAACCCAGTGACTTTCGATGTTTCGTCACAGCTTGGACTACCGCGCAAGTCGCTGGGCCCCTGCCCCTTCGGCAGGCTCAGGACATGCTTCGCAGGGGCGACGAGCCTATGGCTCGCAATTCATCTCGATTCAGTAAAACCCACCCACTGGAGCCCACCATGACCCCGCGCTTCAACATCCTGCTCTCACTCCTCGCCCTGCTCTGCACGCTCATCAGCGGCATCTCGCACGCGCAAATCCCGCGCACCATCAACTATCAGGGCTATCTGACCACGGCGAGCGGCGTGGCGGTGACCGGAGATGTGCAGATGACGCTCAAAATTTACCTAACCGACAGTGCGCAGTTACCTATCCGTAGCGAGACGCATGCTTCAGTAGTGGTGACTAACGGTGTTTTTAATGTACGAATTGGCAGCGACGCCGCCTCGCCGCTGGGTACGTCGTTCTTGTCGCCGTACTTTCTTGGCGTCACCGTCGGCACCGATCCCGAAATGATGCCGCGTCGCCCATTGAGCTCGGCACCGTACGCTGTGACCGCAGAAAACATCGCGTCGGGAGGCAATATCTTCCTGAGCAATTCGGCGACTGGTTCGAGCGGCCCAATTGGCATGATCTTCAAAAACGGCAATCGGTTTATGCACAACACGGGAAGCCTCAACACATTTCTGGGTAATGAGGCCGGAAATTTCAACCTTACGGCGGGCAGCTCGACCGGCATCGGACACCTCGCTTTGAACGACCTGACGGGCGGACCTAGCAACACTGCTGTGGGGTTCAACGCTGCGCTAAGCACGCGAACAGGGGAAGGCAACACAGCCGTTGGGGCCTCAGCGCTAGCCGCCAATACGTTGGGAAGCTTCAACGTGGCCGTTGGGCTCAACGCGCTCACTTTCAGCACCGCAAACGACAACATCGGAATCGGTACCGACGCGGGTTTCAACCTCACCACCGGCGGCAACAACATCATGATCCGCAACGCGGGCGTTGCCGGCGAATCCGAAACGATCCGCCTAGGCAATAGCAGCCACACGCGCACCTTTCTTTCGGGCAATGTTGGCTTTCAGCTAGGCACTGGCGCAACCCCTGATCGCCCGGTCACCATTCAAGCCAGCGGTGTCGAATGGTTTGGCCTCAGAGACTCCGCAGGCGCAAACAAGTGGCATGTAAACCACAAAAACGGCGGCGTTAACTTCGCCGAAACGGGTGTGGTCGATGGGCGATTGTTTTTGGCAGCAGGCGGCAATGTGGTCATCGGCACCGATGTGCCGACTAAAGCGAAGCTTGAGATCAACGGAACCGCTGCGAGCAATCCTGGCGGTGGCCAGATTTACTCGTCAGGCGGTTCGTCCGTGGTACCAGCGGGACTCGTTAATCTCTCGATGTATGCGTCGTCCGCGGTGGCTGCATCGTTCTTCCTCGCCTTCTCCGACCAACGCATCAAACGCATCACTGGCCGCTCCAACACCGAGCGCGATCTAGCCACGCTCGCCGCCATCGAAATCACCGACTACACCCACATCGACACCGCGCAGCGTGGCGATAAATCGCACAAAAAAGTGATCGCGCAACAGGTAGAAAAAGTGTTCCCGCAAGCCGTGAACAAAATTACCGATGTGGTGCCCGATATTTACCAGCGCGCAGCGGTGAAAGACGGCTGGATTGCTCTCAGCACGAACCTGAAAAAAGGCGATCGCGTGCGCCTGATCGGCAACGCGACCCAGGGCGAACATGAAGTGTTAGAGGTCACCGCAGGCCGCTTCCGCACGGCGTTCAAGGCCGATGCCGACACCGTGTTCGTTTATGGCCGCGAAGTGAAAGATTTCCGCACCGTGGATTACGAAGCGATTGCGATGTTGAACGTGTCGGCGACGCAGGAATTGCATCGCCGGGCGGCGGCGCAAGACGCCCGTCTAACGGCGCAGGCGGCAGAAATTGCGGCGCTCAAAACGCAGCTCGCGCAGTTGGGCGATTTGCAGGAAAAAGTGGCGGCGTTGATGGCGCAGGCTGGCGTGAAAGTGGCATCGAAGTAGGGCGGCACGCTCGCGGTGCCGCCGAAATGGGGTGGAGCAGCGAAACACGGCTTTGATTTGCCTTCGGACAGGCTACAAGGTGGAACCGCAAGCGTTCCACCCTACGGTGGGGTTCGTGGGGTTGGTTGCGCCCGCTGCCTGAGCGATGCCACGTCGTCGCACACACGATGACGTGTGCGCGTCGGCGGAATCCGATTCCTCATCAGCTTTTCAATGAATCGCGTGTTCGACATCGGCTAACCCCTGCGTTTGGTTTGCCGGGCTCACTTATGTCGGGAGCGCAGTTTCGCCTTGCGCTAGGAACTCAAGGAGGAGCGTGCAAAAAAGCGCACTACGTTCCAGATGCACAGCGTGGGCACATGAAGGCAGCACCGCTAACGATGCTCGAGGTATGCCGCGCCAAAGCATTTCAATTTGGGACCAACCATAGGTGCGATCACGCTCACCCCAAATCACCAAAGTGGACTGCCCAATCTGCCCCAGACGCTCGCGGCCGTCCCACGCCTCCATAGCGCTGAGACCGGCGCTGGCGGCCTGTTCGCTGGACTGAATAGCCAGCGCGGACAAGGCCTCAAACGCCGGCGAATCCTCGTTGTGCAGCAGCCAGGTGGCACAAATTCTTCTGGCAGTGCGCTGCACACCGTCCTCGCGCAAGCGCTCGCGCGAACGCGCCATCGTTTCAAAACGACCAGGAATACAACCGAGTGGGCCAGTGGCGTAGAGCACAAGCTTGTTGACCCGATGCGGCGCCTGATGCGTGATTTCTTGCGCCACCATGCCACCCATCGAATGTCCCAGCAAATGGAAGGTCTCGATCCCGATGTGATCGAGCGTAGCCAAAACACTGCGGGCATGCTCAGCCAAATTCGTGGGGGCGACCACGTGATTGGCCATGCCGTATCCAGCTAAATCGAGCGTTACGACCTCAAAGTGTTGACAGAGCTTGGGCACTTGTGCGTCCCACTGGCTAGAGCCCCCCAAGTAGCCGTGCACCAACACCAACGGTGCGCCTGCGCCATGCCTCTGGAACGGCAGGATCTGCGGAGGATCGACTTCAAGGACTGTGCAAGTCATGTCGCGATTACTTTCATGAGAATCAAAAACGCAACACTAAGCTACGTGGCTTGATTTGACCGCCACCAGGCAACACAACTCTTAGCAAGCGCCGCAGTGCTGTCAACACAATGGATGCGAAGCTTTGACTCTAGTGCATCAAGCGCCAAAGGCGTTTCAGTGCAAGCCAGAATCACCGCACGCGCGCCACGATTCAGCAGCGCCTGAACGGCTGCTTCAATGAGCTGCCCGCCGCGCAGGGGGTCTCCAGCCTTAACAAACGCTATCCCCGGCAGAACCACCGTGTTCATCTCGATCTCATCCGGCAAGATGACCGCGTAGCCCGACTGTTTAAGTACGGGATCAAAAATCCGGGCTGCGAGCGTAGCGCGTGTGGCGATGATGCCAATTGTTGAGCCCACATCAGCCAAACGCGAGAGCTGACTGACGCTCGCATCCACTATGCTTAAAAACGGAACACTACAGCCTTCAACTAAATCTGCGTACCAAAAATGTGCAGTGTTGCAGGGCATCACTAAAGCCGTGGCGCCAGCGGCAATAAGGCGATCGCGCGCGACCAGCAACTCCGGCAACGGCGAGCGCCCCCCGTGAAGGATTGCCGCTGGTCGCGGCGCGATGCGCGGGTCAGATTGAATCAACAATGGCACGTGGTCGGCATCTCCCGTGGCGGGTGTTTCCGACAACACCTTGCTGAAGAAATCAACGGTTGCCAATGGCCCCATGCCGCCTAAAACACCGATCACGAGTTTGCTCCCAAAAGCACCAGCCAGTCACGGGCCGGCAACCGCGTCTAAAGCGGCTTCAAACCACTAAAGGCGTTCATGTAACCGTACAACGCCACCGATCCGCCCGTGTGCAGGAACACAACATTTTCCCCCTTTTTGAAATGGCCCTTGCGACACAAGTCAATCAGGCCGGCCATGCCTTTGCCCGAATAAACAGGGTCGAGCAAAATGCCTTCTAGGCGCGCCATCATGGTCACCGCTTCAATCATGCCAGGTGTGGGGATACCGTAGCCGCCACCCACGTAGTCGCAGTTGGCTTTAACGCTTTCGCGGCTGACACTACCAGGCACACCCAGCAGCTCCGCCGTTTTAACGGCCAGGTTGTAAACATTGGTTTCTTGCGCTTCCTGTGGGGCACGTACGCCAATGCCGAGCACCGGGATTTGGCTACGCGCGCCTTCAAACCCGGCCACTAAACCAGCCTGCGTGCCAGCACTGCCCGTTGCGTGAACCAGACAACTCACGTTCAAACCTTGATTGTTGAACTGGTCAACCAGTTCTAGCGCGCAAACCACGTAACCCAGCGCACCAATCGGGTTTGAGCCGCCGCCGGGAATGATGTAGGGCTTTTGCCCCTTCGCTCGCAGCTCGTCTGCAAGCGTCGACATCGCTGCGTTCATGTCGGTACCGCCGGGTAGCTCTTGTACGTTGGCACCGTACAGGTGATCTAGAAAAACGTTACCCGATTGCTTGTAGTTTTCGACGGTAGAGCCTGTGCGGTCTTCGAGCAATATCTCGCACTTCATACCCATCTTGGCGGCGATAGCTACCGTCTGGCGTGCATGATTAGATTGGGTAGCACCTTGAGTGATGATGGTGTCTGCGCCGTGCTTCACCGCATCAGCCATCAAAAATTCAAGCTTGCGAGTTTTGTTACCACCCGTCCCCAGACCGGTGCAATCGTCACGTTTGATGTAGAGGTTGGGACCACCCAACGCCTCGGTCATGCGGGGCATGAATTCGAGCGGTGTAGGGCCGTGTGTGATGCGAACGCGGGGGAAGTGAGCGAGTTTCATGGACGCAATTTTTGTAGTTTGAAATGGATCGGGCTTAAGTGCAGTTAGCAGCACCAGCAACGGCAGCGATAAGGCTGGCCTTGGAGACTATTTTTCCGATCAAAACGCAATCTTCGTCGGTTAGCGACAATGGCGTACGCAGGTCCAATAGTTGATCTAAGACTGCCTTGGAATGAGGAATGTCCGGCTTGCTGGCAAGGTAATGCCAGTGCTCGAAATTGCTAGTAAACGCGACAGGTGCGGGCGTGCCAAACCACTTGATGTAGAGCCCACGCAGACTGCACTCTCTCAGAAAGTGCTCAATCTGATGAGGTTTCAACTTCAGGGTGAATTGAATCGAGCTTGCTATGTACGCCTCTTTCGCATCGCGCGCAGGAACCGAAACAAATTCGGCTTTTGTCAGCTCTCGTTCAAGCGTAGCGTAGATGTGATTCCAGCGTCGGCCACGCTCTGCCAACTGCCCAATCTGCGGGCGTAGCAACGCAGCAGCGAGGTTCGACATGCGCATACTGAAATTTGGCGTTACATACTTCCACCGCTCAAACACAGCTGAGCTGGGCCTCAATAGGTGCTGGTCGTACATCATGTAGCAGCCCGACATCAAAATGGCTTGAGCCGCCACGTCGTCGTCGTCCGTCACCAGCAAGCCACCCTCGCCTGAATTGATGTGCTTATAGGTTTGCGCGCTGTAGCAGCCGACTTTGCCCCAGGTGCCGGTGTGCCTGCCGTCCCATTTCGCGCCCATGGTGTGGGCGCAATCTTCAATGATGGCGATGCCGTGCTTGTCGCAAACGGTGCGCACAGCCTGCACGTCAGCGATGTGTCCACGCATGTGCGAAAGCAACAACACTTTTGCGCCACTAGACGCCGCCTTGCGCTCCAAGTCGGCCAGATCAGTTGTGTAGTCAGCGTTCGTTTCGATCAAAATCGCGTGCGCGCCGGCATGCGCAATGGCACCGGGCACCGGTGCCAGCGTGAAGGTACTGGTCAACACCTTATCGCCCGCCTTCACGCCAAGTGCCTTGAGGGCAATGAACATCGCCGCGCCGCACGAGCTGACCGCCACGCAGTACTTGCTGCCAACATAAGCGGCGTATTCCTGCTCCAGCAACGCAGGCTCAGGGGCACCCGAGCCTTGCTCACCGTAGCGATGCAGTCGGCCCGAACGCATTAACGCCACTGCACGCTCAATGGCCTCATCAGGAATCGGCTCGGGTGTGCTCAGATCCTTGTCAAACCACAAGCCGTCAGCTGATCGCAACGCCGTTGATGTGGTGGTGGATGTATGAATCGCGGACATCTGAATCAGTGCTGATGTCCGGCCAACGTGCCCAACTCAAAAGACTCCTGCGGGTAATATTTCTTCAGCCGAATGTCGCCCGTGCGGGCGTGCCCTTCCATGCCTTCAAGACGTGAAATTCTGGCCGCCACCTGACCGACTTCACGACTCGCACCGCGGGTCAGGCGCTGGTAGGTCACCGTCTTGATGAACTTGCCCACACTCAAGCCGCCCGAGTAGCGCGCAGCGCCCCGTGTTGGCAATATATGGTTTGGGCCGGCACATTTGTCGCCATAGGCTACGGTGGTTTCCTCGCCCAAAAAGAGTGACCCGTAGTTCGTTAGTTTGGTCAGCCACCAATCGAGGTCTGTGGCAAACACCTGCAAGTGCTCGGGAGCGTACTGGTCGCTGATCTCGACCATTTCTTCCCGGCTTCCTACAAGCACGACCTCACCGTAATCGCGCCAAGCGGCGGTGGCGGCGTTGCGCGCCAACTCGGGCAAGGCGGCAATGACGGTCGGCATCAATTCAATCACCTTCATGCCCAGTTCGCGCGAGGACGTGTAGAGCCATACGGGTGAATCGGGGCCGTGCTCTGCCTGGCCTGCTAGATCAGCAGCGACCAGGTTCACGTCGGCGGTTTCATCAGCGATGATGGCGGACTCGGTGGGACCTGCCACCACGTCGATGCCGATACGGCCAAAGAGCGTGCGTTTTGCTTCAGCAACAAAGCGGTTGCCGGGCCCAACAATCACGTCAGCGGGTTTAGCGGAATACAAACCAAAGGCCATCGCGGCAATGCCTTGCACGCCACCGAGTGCCAGCACGGTGTCTGCACCGCACAGTTTCATGGTGTGCAAGATCGCCGGGTTCACGCCGGCCTCTTTGTGGCCGGGCGAGGTGGCCACAATGTTGGGCACGCCCGCTACTTTGGCGGTACACACGCTCATGATGGCGGACGCGGCATGTGCGTAACGCCCACCCGGCACGTAGCAGCCAGCGGTGTTGACGGGAATCAGTTTTTGTCCTGCAATCAACCCATCAATCAGTTCGACTTCAAATTCATGCAACGACTCGCGCTGGCGCACCGCAAAGTCTTTGACACGCGCATGCGCAAAAGCGATGTCGTCCTTGATGCCCTGGCTCAATGCGCTACTCGCTTTTGCAAAGTCATCATCAGTCACCACAATCGGGCCGTGCCAGCCGTCAAAGTCACGTGCATATTTTTCAACGGCATCGCGGCCATTCTTTTGAATGTCCATCAACAAGCGCACAACGGTTTCTGATGTCGCGTTGTCGATCGCCTCTTGGGGCGGTGTGGCTTTCTTCAAATATTCAATCGTCATGCAATGCTTTCAAGACCGTCAAATTGGATCAACCTCGACCCTTCCAGGGCACAACACGGCGCTCAACAAAGCGTACCAAGTGGTCAAAGGCATAGGCAATCATTGCAATCACCACGATGCCCATGATGACAATCGGCGTCTGCAAAAACCTCGACGCTGACAAAACCGTGTAGCCCAAACCGGAGGTAGCGGCGACCATTTC
>JANNYE010000055.1:0-13922 GCA_031409935.1 Burkholderiales bacterium
CGCCGCACCTCGAAAAGCTCATCGGCGCTGTCAAAGTCCAGCTCGACGCGTACGAAAAAGGCGAAGTGGATGTGGTGTACCTTGCGTACACGAAATTCATCAACACCATGAAGCAGGAATCAGTGGTTGAGCAATTGCTGCCACTCACCGCCGACAAGTTCACGCAATCCGCCGCCGAAAAGCAGGCGTATAGCTGGGACTACATATACGAGCCTGACGCACAAACGGTGGTTGACGAGCTGCTCGTTCGCTACGTTGAGGCGCTCGTGTATCAGGCGGTTGCCGAGAACATGGCGTCCGAACAATCGGCGCGTATGGTGGCGATGAAATCAGCATCCGACAACGCCAAGAGCGTCATCGGCGAGCTGCAACTGTCGTACAACAAAGCGCGGCAGGCCGCGATTACCAAAGAACTCTCCGAAATTGTGGGCGGCGCTGCCGCAGTCTGATCATGAAAAAAATTACAAATATCGCGTTGGCATTTGCGCTGACCCTGACTCTCGCAGCATGTGGCGGGTCAGTGAAACGCATGGACGAGCCTTCGACCGTTCAGGCAACCGGCGCTCTGAAAGTCGTCGAAAGCAAGGTTGGTTTATCGGATGAGGCTCAGAAGAAGCTTGCCGACAACATCAAATTTGATCCGACGGTCTTCGCTTCGACGATTGATCGCACAATCAGCGCGTCAGGCCTAGTCGACAAAGCCACTGGCAACACGCTTCAGGTGACGGTAACCAGCATCTACATTCGCGGCACCTTCAGCGCCGTCATGTTTGGTGTCCTCGCGGGAGCTGACAACATAACGGGTACCGTCAAGGTTGTCGATGCGACAGGCAAAGCGCTCCGTACGTTCGAAGTCTCCGCATCCTATGCCTTTGGTGGCTGGGGCGGCGGACAGGACGGCATCCGCATGAACTACCTTTACGAAAAATTCGCTGAGCTGACACGTGATCAGCTCAAAGACGTCAAATAACACCGCGCATCGACAAGGAAACAACCATGAATAATCAAGGCAGTATCGTTCAGTGCATCGGCGCCGTGGTGGACATCGAGTTCCCGCGTAGCGCGATGCCACACATTTATGACGCGTTGACGCTCGACAAATCTGCGGAGCACGCAGGTATTGAGTCGGGTCTCACCTTCGAAGTCCAGCAGCAGTTGGGCGACGGCGTGGTGCGGACAATCGCCATGGGCGCGTCTGACGGGCTGCGTCGCGGCATGAAGATCAACAACACCGGCTCCGCGATTTCGGTGCCAGTCGGCGTGGCCACACTGGGCCGCATCATGGACGTGTTGGGTCGCCCCATTGACGAGGCGGGCCCGATCCCGACGGATGAGCGTCGCTCTATCCATCAAAAAGCGCCACGCATGGAAGACCTCAAGCCAACCACCGAGTTGCTTGAAACCGGCATCAAGGTGATTGACCTCGTGTGTCCGTTCGCCAAGGGCGGCAAGATCGGCCTGTTCGGCGGCGCGGGTGTGGGCAAGACCGTGACCATGCTTGAGCTGATCAACAACATCGCAACGCAACACAGCGGCTTGTCGGTGTTTGCAGGTGTGGGTGAGCGTACTCGCGAGGGCAACGACTTCTACCATGAGATGGCTGAGGCTGGCGTCATCAAGCTCGACAACATCGGCGAATCAAAAGTAGCGATGGTGTTCGGTCAGATGAATGAGCCACCAGGCAATCGTCTGCGCGTCGCGCTGACCGGCCTGACGATGGCTGAGAAATTCCGTGACGATGGTCGCGATGTGCTGTTCTTTGTTGACAACATTTATCGTTTCACCCTCGCTGGAACTGAGGTATCCGCGCTGCTCGGCCGTATGCCATCCGCCGTGGGTTACCAGCCGACGCTGGCCGAAGAAATGGGCCGTCTGCAAGAGCGCATCACGTCCACCAAAACCGGCTCGATTACCTCGATTCAGGCTGTGTACGTGCCAGCCGATGACTTGACCGATCCGTCGCCTGCGACCACCTTCCAGCATCTCGACGCAACCGTTGTGTTGTCGCGCGACATCGCATCGCTCGGTATTTTCCCGGCTGTGGATCCGCTCGACTCAACGTCGCGCCAGATCGACCCGCTGGTCATTGGCGAAGTGCATTACAACTGTACCCGTGCCGTGCAAGCCACGCTGCAACGCTACAAAGAATTGCGCGACATCATCGCCATTCTCGGCATGGACGAGCTGGCACCGGAAGACAAACTGGCCGTGGCCCGTGCCCGGAAAATCCAGCGCTTCCTGTCACAACCGTTCTTTGTCGCGCAAGTGTTCACCGGCGCGCCGGGCAAATACGTGTCGCTCAAAGACACCATCCACGGCTTCAACATGATCGTGAACGGCGAATGTGATCATCTGCCAGAGCAGGCGTTCTACATGGTCGGCACCATTGAAGAAGCTTTCGAAAAAGCGAAAACGCTGAACTAGCAATGCGCTGCACGGGCGCTCACTTCGTTGCGCCGACTCGCCGTACTCGCGTACTGCCTTCGTCGGCGCCCCTCGCGATCATCCCGTGGATCGCATTGCTTCACAAGGAATATAGATGTCAACCATCCACGTAGACGTCGTCAGCGCCGAGACCCTGATTTTTTCGGGTGAGGCGACGTTCGTCGCGCTGCCCGGTGAATCGGGCGAGCTCGGTATCCTGCCGAAGCACACTCCGTTGATCACCCGCATTAAGCCGGGTGCGGTGCGCATTGAAAAGGCGGACGGCGGCGAAGAGTTCGTTTTTGTTGCGGGCGGTATTCTCGAAGTTCAACCGAACGTAGTCACGGTTCTTGCCGACACCGCGATTCGCGGCAAAGACCTCGACGAAGCCAAAGCCGAGGAAGCCAAGAAGCGCGCCGAAGAAGCATTGCGTAATAACGATGCGTCAATTGATTACGCCGTCGCTCAGGCGGAACTGATTTCGGCTGTGGCGCAACTGGCTGCAATTCGAAAACTGCGCGCGAAGTAATTTCTCAGTGCGCAAATATAAAGGCGGCTTCGGCCGCCTTTTTTCTTGGTTATTGACTGATGCCTTTTGTGGGAGCGGTTCCACCGCGATTGCTCGTACGTCGATTTCGCGGTGGAACCGCTCCCACATTAATGCGTGGCACGCACCCCACCTTCGCTACCATTGAGCCATGCAGTCGCCCCAATCTTCACCGCGGACCGTTGATCTTCTTGTAATCGGCGGAGGCATCAACGGCGCAGGCATCGCACGCGACGCTGTTGGTCGCGGCCTCTCCGTCCTTCTCGTCGAAAAAGACGATCTTGCTGCACACACGTCGCAATGGTCATCGAAGCTCATTCACGGCGGCTTGCGCTACCTTGAGCAATACGAGTTTCGTCTTGTTGGTGAAGCGCTTGCCGAGCGGGAAGTCCTGCTGCGCATCGCGCCGCATTTGATCAAGCCGTTGCAATTTGTGTTGCCGCACGAACCGCATCTGCGGCCCAAATGGATGTTGCACGCAGGACTGTTTTTGTACGATCGGCTCGGCGGTTGGAGCGGACAAAAGCAAACGCTGCCGACGTCCTTTTCGGCCTCGCTCAAGAAGACGCAATCGTCAAACTGGGGCGCAGGATTAAAGGCGCAATTCGGCGAGGGATTCGTCTACTCCGACGCACAGGTAAACGATGCGCGGCTGGTCGTTGAGAACGCGAAAGATGCTCGCGCGCGCGGCGCGGATATTCGCGTTGGCGCGGCCTTTACCGGTGCGAAACGTGTCGGTGGCGCGTGGCACGCAACCATCCGCGACAGCAAAACAAACATCGAACAAACTATTCACGCCCGCGCCATCGTCAACGCTGCTGGACCGTGGGTAAAAGACCTGCTCGCCAGCATCGACACGCCCGCCACGAAGGAAACCGTCAAGCACATCAAAGGCTCGCACCTCATCGTGCCGCGTGTACATGATGCGCCGCATGCGTACATCTTGCAAAACAAGGATGGCCGCATCGTGTTCGTCATTCCGTACTTTGAGCGCTTCTCGCTGATTGGCACCACCGATGTGCCTGTCACCGAATTCGATGCGCCGCAAATCAGCGCGGACGAAACGCAATATCTGCTTGAACTGGCCAACACCTATCTCGGCAAACCGCTGACTCATCAAGACATTGTCGCGAGCTACGCTGGCGTGCGCCCGCTGTACGACGATGGCGACGACAACCCGTCGGAGATCACGCGCGATTACACGTTGAAGCTCGACCATCATGCGGGTGGTGCGCCGCTCTTAAACATCTACGGCGGCAAAATCACGACTTACCGTAAGCTCGCCGAGCACGCGATTGAAAAATTGCTGCCGATCTTTCCGAGCGTGAGCAAAACGTCGTGGACGCACGCGCCGCTGCAATCGGGCGCAACACCCGCGACGTTGGCAGCGCTTGTTACCGATATCGAATCACACGGCTTGACTCACGGCTACGCGCAACGCCTGGTCAATCGCTACGGGCTAGCCGCAGCAACGATTGCATCGCGAGATATGGGCGAAATTTTCGACGAAACATTTTCTGAAGCGGAGATCACGTATCTGCGCGATAACGAATGGGCGCACTCCGTGCAAGCCATGCTACAACGCCGGACGAAAACGAATTTGCTCGCTTCGCCTGCATCGTTGCCACGCATCAATGCTGCAATCGAAGCCGCGCTACGATGACCTCGCTGCAACGCATGCTCCCTCTCAGCGCAATCCCCAACGATGCGTTGCGCCATATAGATTTCCTGCTGTACGACGTCGACGAAACCTTCACTACGCACGGGTTGTTGCACGCTGAAACTTACGCCTCGTTGTTCGCGTTGCGCGACGCTGGCATCACCGCTGTGCCCGTCACTGGCCGGCCGTCTGGTTGGGGCAATGTCATGCTGTCCACTTGGCCGATCAAGGCGTGCGTGACCGAAAACGGCGGCGTGATTTCATGGAAAGATTCGGCTGGCGTCGCGCGACAGCAAGTCATTCACGAACAGCATCGCGGCGACGGCTACATCGAAAAACTGTGCGCACTCGGCGCTGCAATTGCCGCGCGTTTTCCAGAGATCAGAGTCAGCGCTGATCAGCCCTATCGACTCACCGATCTGGCCATCGACTACGCCGAACAATCGCACGGTGTCAGCGAAAAAACGGTCGCAGACATCGTCGACTGGATGCGTGCCGAGGGCTATCAAACCGCCGTAAGCAGCATCCACATTCACGCATACAAGCCGACCAACGAGAAGGTCGACGGCGTGTACCCGCTGATGCGAGCCGCGTTCGCGATGAGCGCGGACGCTGTTCATGCGCACGCGGCGTTCATCGGCGATTCCCCGAACGACGCATCAATGTTTGCCGCGATTCCTATGTCGGTAGGTGTGGCTAATGTGCGCACCAGTCTCAGCAAAATCGCCACACCGCCCGCCTATGTTTGCGTCGCAGAATGTGGCGCAGGCTTCGTTGAATTCGCCACGGCGTTGATTGCTGCGCGCAGATAATCGCAGAACAATTTCAGGAGATACACATGATGGTTTTGCTTCGCGTTTTCGGCTTGCTATTGCTGGCCGCGCTGATTTTGTTCGGCCTGTGGCTCGCCTTTGTCAACCTCACCGGTCGCGAAAAATCGATGTGGTTTGGCGGCCGACCGTCCACGCTCGGCGTCAAGGACGATAAGCTGTCTGGCCCCCGATCAACGCCCAACAGTGTGGTCAGTGAAGGCATTGAATCGACCCACCCTGCCTACGTCGCGCCCATCGCGTTCACTGGCGACCCGAGAGCCGCACTGGCAAAACTGGGTGCGGTTTTGCAGGCGCTGGATCGCGTGACGATCCTCAAGGTAGAAGAGACCTACCTATACGCCGAATTTCGCAGCAAAACGCTCGGCTACGTCGACGATTTTGAAGCGCGCGTGGACGCTGCAACCAACCTCATCCATGTGAGATCGGCGTCGCGCCTAGGTCGACGAGATATGGGCGCGAATCGCGCTCGCGTTGAGATGATCCGCGCAAAGTTTGCAGAGCCCTAACAACTTCTGGCGGAAACCCTTGTTGTATAAGTGCTGAAAGCGCGAAATTAGATAAATCGACTGTAAGTAAATTGGCCGCTACCGCCCCGTAGATACTTGGGTTAGCGCTATAAGTCATTGCGAACAAAGTGCGGTTGTTTCCACGTTAACGACTTCGCCAAATGCGCGAAGGCAACGCTCGGTGCGGCTAAACGCTTGGACGAAAGGCACGCTGGCGACGCCACCACAACTACTGCACGCTCCATGAATATTCTTTATCTGCACGGTTTTCGCTCCAGCCCGCAATCGATGAAGGCGCGCCTGATGGCAGCACTTTTCGCGCAGACCGAGCACCGATTTGTCTGCCCGCAGTTGCCTGCGAGCCCCACCTTGGCCATGGAAATCGGCTGCGAATTCATTGACGATCGAGGCGATGCGGCGCGCGACTGGGCGGTGATTGGTTCGTCTTTAGGCGGCTACTACGCCACTTATCTTGCCGAGCGTTACGGCTGTCGCGCGGCGCTGCTCAATCCCGCCATTCACCCCGACCTTGATCTGGGCGCGCACGTGGGTCTGTTGACGTCGTTTCATAGCGATGAGCCGTTCGAGTTCAAACCGGAATATCTCGATGAGCTTGCCGCGTTGCGTGTTGAGCGCATCACCCAACCTGAACGCTATTTTTTGCTGGCAGCGACTGGCGACGACGTGCTCGATTGGCGGCAAATGCGCGATCACTATGCTCTCGCGCAGCAACACATCATCGAAGGCAGCGATCATGCGATCAGCGAGTTTGCCGATTACGTTGATGAGGTCGCGTTGTTTTGCACCATGGGCGTTGTTCCTTTTCCCCTTGCAGGAGCGGGGGGAAGCTTGGGATGAAAAAACACGCTGGCGTCGCAGTCCAACCGCCCCCTCCCCCAACCCCTCTCCCTCCGGGGGAGAGGGGAGTTGAAGCGTTACTCTGACGGTTTCACGCCCCCATCATCCATGCCTGCAGCGATCTGCGAAAAACCATTGTCGACATAGAGAATTTCGCCGGTCATGGCACTGGCCCAATCGGACAGTAAGAACGCCGCGACGTTGCCCACTTCGTCGGCGGTGATGTTGCGACGCATCGGCGCAGCAGCGGCAAAATTTTTGAGCATGGTTGAAAAACCTGCGATGCCTGCCGCTGCCAGGGTCTTGATCGGCCCTGCACTAATGCCGTTCACGCGCGTGCCCTCGGGGCCTAAGGTGGCTGCCATATAGCGCACGTTGGCCTCAAGCGCGGCCTTGGCTACACCCATGGTGTTGTAGTTGGGCACGCTCCGCACCGCGCCTAAATACGAGAGCGTCAGCAAGGCACCGTTGCGCCCTTTCATCCACGGTCGCGCGGCCTTGCCGAGCGCGGCAAAACTGTACGCCGAAATATCCATTGCAGTCATGAACGAAGCGCGCGACAGGCCATCCAGAAAATCGCCCGCGATGGATTCACGCGGTGCGTAGCCAATCGAATGCACCACGCCGTCAATACCGCCCCACTCGCTGCCGAGCTTTGCAAAAACGGCATCAATCTCGTCCTGCTGCGTAACGTCCATGCTCATGATGAGCCCGCCGCCCAGTTCCGGCGCGAGCTTCTCCACCCGCGATTTCATCGCCTCGCCGGCGTAGGTGAACGCGAGCGTCGCGCCTTCGCGTTTGAGCGCTTTGCCGATACCAAACGCAATAGAGCGATTGGAAAGCAGGCCGGTCAGGAGAATGGTTTTGTCTTGCAGAATGGGCATGGGTTGAACCTGTGAAGCGTCACAAGAATTTTACGCCCGTAAAAATTTAGCCATTCCGTTCGCCCTGTATGGGGGGCGAGGGTTCGCTGCTTCAAAACCAACCCCGAAGCATGGGCAACTTCGGCGTGCAAGGCGTTCGCAAACTTCGTGCAGGCCGTATCGCATTCTTTTGCTAAGCTGAATGCGACGCTCTGAGTTTTTCCAGTGCCGCTTCCCGCGCCTGCTTGGGCGAGCACTTAAACCATCGCTGACATGCACGGTAA
Source organism: Burkholderiales bacterium (assembly GCA_031409935.1). Lineage (GTDB taxonomy): Bacteria > Pseudomonadota > Gammaproteobacteria > Burkholderiales > Casimicrobiaceae > Casimicrobium. The sequence continues at coordinate 7,976 of JANNYE010000055.1, forward strand.
AACGTACTTTCTTCCGCGAAGCCCAGCAGGGATGCGATGCCTGCCAAGGGCACCTCTGGGTCGCGCAGGTAATTCTCGGTGAGTTGTCGCCGCAGGACATCAAGCTCTTTTTGAAATGACGTTCCTGCCTCGGCAAGCCTGCGTTGCAAGGTGCGGTCACTCATACACAAATCGCTGGCCACATCGCGCCGCGTCAGTCTTCCGCTAGCCATGCCGCGCACGAGGCTAGTGGCGATTTGTCTTGCAATTCCCACCGGGTGGAGTTCGCGCACAACCTCTTGCACAACACGGTCGTGCAACTGGCTCAAAGCGGCATTGGCTGTAGGCAGCGGCAGTTGCAAATCTGCTTTGCGTAGAAGCAAGGCATGACCTGGCGCGTTGAAGCGCGGCGTGCAGGAAAAGGCGAGCCGATGACGCCGAAGGTCGATTGGTGCCGGATACGCAAGCTCCACGCCCAGCGGCACAATGTCGCGGCCAGTGACCCAGCGACAAAAGGCCAAGAAAATCACGATGGTGTAGTCCAGTCGCGAAGATCGGCCCGGTTGCGGTGGCTCCATCGGCGTGACCTCAATGCGGCATCCGTCAGAGACAGTGACAACACACAAATCCACCGCATCAGAGACGACCGCGCAGTACTGCACCAGACGCTCTATGGCCTGTGCAAGGTTTTGGCACGACATCATCGAATAAGCCAACGTGTCAAAGCTCGTCGGCTTGTCAGCCGTGCCGCGGCTTAGCGCCACAAAAGGCTGCTTGCTCTGTTGCTCCGCCAGCATCCACAGCCGGTCTACTTGCTCAACGGGCATTCTGCTGCGAGCGTTCTCCAGCGCTCGGATATCGAGGCCTGCCCCCCGAAAAAGTCCGGGGACGTCCAACCCTTGTGTGCGCAAAAGGTCAGCCACCCCCCGCATCCAGACCGACGCGATGGTCCATTGCATCGGGCTTGAGTTGCGAAGAGGAGAAGTCGTGTCGCGGCTGCGGGTGGTCATGGGGTCATCCTAGTTAAAGACCTGTCGCGTGATGAGTGCAGCTTTGGGCGCGACGGTTGGCATCATCACGCCAGTAAATTGGCCACGTAAGCCATGGTGATAACGGCCTGCGCCACCTACCATCTCACGCATTGAATCAACTCAAGGAACCCATGCGATGAAAGCCCTATTGAAAGCCCGTTTGCACTCCGTACTCAAAATTTCTCTGGCTGTTACCGCGTTCACGCTGACCAGCGCAGCAGCGGCGTCTACCAACTGCGCGGACATCAACCCCAGCATCCGCACCACAGCGTTCACCTCAAAAACCATGGTGGCGAGTGATGGGCTGTGCTTGCGCTCGTTTGCGTGGCAGCCCACGCAGATGCCGGTGCGTGGTGTGGTGGTGATTACCCACGGCATTCGCGATTATGCCGTGCGTTACCAGCGCTTTGCCGAACAGCTCACCAAGCAAGGTTTTGCCGTATTTGCACAAGACTTGCGCGGACATGCCCATTCGGGCGGCGACCGGCAGCGCTTTGATTCCATGGCGCGCATGGTGCAGGACACCGACATGATGGTCAATGAAGCCAAGCAGCGCTACCCCAAAGTGCCGCTGTATGTCTACGGACACAGTCTGGGCGGTTTGATCACCAGCGCATACTCCCTTGACCACGCTGACAAATTGAGTGGTGTGGTGCTCAGTGGTGCCGCATTGAAGCGGCCGCACAGCGTTTCGAGCTTCAGCGCTGGACTCGCGCAAATCGTGGCAACAGTGGCACCGAGCCTGAAGGTCGTCCAAGTCGATGACAGTGAGTTCTCCAAAGACAAGAGCGTGATGGCCGCCTTGGCCAGCGATCCTCTGGTGAGCCGCGACAAACTGCCTGCTGCTACCGCTGCGGCGTCACTCAAGGCAATCGCAGATGTGCAACAACGTATGGGTCAATTGAAGTTACCGCTGTTGGTCATCTACGGCACGGCAGACACTGTCAATCCGATTGAGGGAAGCCAAGCGCTCGTTCAGGCAGCGGTTAGTAAAGACAAGACCTTGAAAACCTACCCCGGCGTGTACCACGACATGCTCAATGAGCCTGAGCGAGATCAGATCGCGGCTGACATCATCGCGTGGTTAGTAGCGCGGACGCAGTAGATTCGAGATGCCGGGGTAGGTAAACCTATCAAAACGGCTGAGGTTAGTTCATTCGCCCCCACTCTAAAGCGCGTTTGAAAATCGCGGCAAATAGAATGTGGGGCTGATTGTTACGCCTCAAGCCCCGCCATGCCCACCCCCATGACCCCGAAAGAAATTGTTGTTGAACTGGATCGGCATATCGTCGGGCAGGCGGCAGCAAAAAAGGCGGTGGCGATTGCGCTGCGTAACCGCTGGCGTCGGCAGCAGGTGCAGGAGCCGTTGCGCCACGAGATCACGCCGAAAAATATTCTGATGATTGGGCCGACCGGCGTTGGCAAAACCGAGATCGCGCGCCGACTCGCCAAACTTGCCAACGCGCCGTTTGTAAAGGTCGAAGCGACCAAGTTCACCGAGGTGGGCTACGTCGGTCGCGACGTCGATACGATCATTCGCGATCTTGTTGAAATTTCTATGAAGCTAACGCGCGAGCAGGCCATGAAAGCCGTGCGCGAGAAGGCGCACGATGCGGCTGAAGAGCGCGTGCTCGATGCGCTGCTGCCGCCACCGCACGCAGTAAATTTTGATGACTTGAAGCCCACCGACAACGCAACCAGACAGAAATTTCGCAAAATGCTGCGCGAGGGTCAGCTTGACGACAAACAGATCGAAATCGACGTAGCGGTCGCAGCAGCGCAAATGGAAGTGATGGCACCGCCTGGCATGGAGGAGATGACGCAGCAGATTCAAAGCATGTTCTCAAACATGCAGCACACCCGAACCAAGTCAAAAAAAATGCGGGTGGACGAGGCACTTAAGCTGATGCAGGACGAAGAGGCAGCCAAGCTCATCAACGACGATGATCTGAAGCTCGCGGCGCTCGATAGCGCCGAGCAAAACGGCATTGTTTTTCTCGACGAAATCGACAAAATTGCTACGCGGCAGGAGACCAGTGGCGTGGACGTGTCGCGGCAGGGCGTGCAGCGTGATCTGCTGCCGTTGGTGGAGGGCACCACCGTCAACACGAAATATGGCGCGATCAAAACGGATCACATTCTATTCATCGCCAGCGGCGCGTTTCATGTGTCAAAGCCCAGTGATTTGATCCCTGAATTGCAGGGTCGATTTCCGATTCGGGTGGAGCTTAACGCGCTCACGGTGGAAGATTTCGAGCGGATTTTGACTAGCACCGACGCGAGCCTCACCCGCCAGTACGCAGGCTTGCTGGCCACTGAGCAGGTCACACTTGATTTCAAGCCCGATGCGATTCATCGACTTGCCGAAATCGCATTCACCGTCAACGAACGACAAGAAAATATCGGCGCGCGGCGGCTGCACACGGTGATGGAGCGCTTGCTTGAAGACGTGAGCTACACCGCAGATGTGCTCACCGGTCACGTCATCGACATCGATGCAGCCTTCGTCGATGAGAAGCTCGCGGGCATTGTCAAGGATGAGAACCTTTCGCAGTTCATTCTGTGATGCATGTTTTTGTAGGAGCGGTGCAAGCCGCGATCCGTCTTTTTTGTGCATCACCTTTCGCGGCTTGCGCCACTCCTACAGAGGCGTGCAGTGACCGCTAAAGCTTTGACGCACGGGCTCATCCTGCGTCTCTTCCTTCCGTTTGCCGTCGCTTACTTTTCGTCCGTTTTGCTGCGCAACGTAAACGCCGTAGCCGCCCCGGAACTAGTTCGCGACTTCTCGCTAAATCATGCTGATCTTGGGCTTCTCACCAGTCTGTATTTCATCGCTTTCACGCTGGCACAGTTGCCGCTCGGCTCACTGCTTGACCGCTTCGACAGCGCACGCGTGAACGGCAGCGCCTTGATCGCCGCCGCTCTCGGCACCGCGCTGTTCTCGATTGCGCAAAACACGGTTCAACTCGGTGTCGGGCGCGTGTTGATCGGACTGGGCGTATCGATTTGCCTGATGAGTTCGCTGCGAGCATTTTCGATATGGTTGCCCAGCGCGCAGCAGCCGATGGCCAATGGCGTCATGTTCGCCGTTGGCACGATGGGCGCGATTGCGGCCACAGCGCCGGCGCAATGGGCAATTGCCACCCTCGGTTGGCGCATGGTGTTCATGAGCTGCGCGGGGCTCGTTTTGCTCGCCGTAGCATTGCTGTTTATGGTGCCGCCGTCGTGCCGGTCGCTTGCGCCTTCAACCGCGCCCGTGAGCATGCAGAGCGCACTCGGTCATGTGTGGCGCACGCGGCAGGCGCGACACGCTTTTCCTGCGGTGTCGTTTGCCGGCGGCGCGCTGTGGGCGGTGCAGTCTTTGTGGGCGGGCCCGTGGCTGTCAGCTGTCGCGGGTTTATCAGGCGGCGTGCTGGCCAACACGTTGATCTGCATGCCCATCGGTATGTTGATCGGCAATTTGTTTCACGGCTGGATGACTGGGCGGCTGCGCGCTGCGGGTAAGGACGGCTTTGTTTATAACCGCTGGATGATGGTCGCGTTTGCGTCGATCTTGATTCCGTTTGCACTGAAGTCGACCGTTGCGCTTCCGCTGGTATTTTTTGCGTTTGGGTTTTTCGGTGCGGCGACCAATAATTACTTTGCGCTGCTCACGCCGTATTATCCGAAAGCAATTGTGGGCCGCGCCAACGCAGCGCTGAACATGGCGGTGTTCGGTGCGATTTTTTTACTGCAATGGGGTATCGGTGTAGTGGTGCATTTTTATCGAATAGAAACTCAGGCAAACGCGGATGGATTCACAGTGGCCTTCACTGTACTGCTCGTTGTGCAGCTTGCCCTGATCGCCTGGTTGTGGCCCGCGCGCGATGATGTGTTGCACGAGCGATACCTATGAATATTGCGCTGCGCATCTTGGAAATCGTGGTGCCCGTGATCGCCATCATCGGGCTGGGCTACGGCATAGGTCGTTTGTGGAAAAAGCCCGACATGAGGGTGGTCAATCGGCTCAATCTGGAGGTGTTCGGGCCGTTTCTGGTGCTTGCTAATCTGTCCGACAAAGGCGTTGATTTGGTGTCGCTATGGCCACTGGTGGTGGCCTCAGTCGCCATCGTGCTCGGCTCAGGCCTGATGGCCTGGCCGTATGCCAAACTGTCCGGACAAAACCCGCGCACCTTCGTGCCACCGATGATGTTCAACAACTGCGGCAACATGGGGCTGCCGCTGGCGTTATTTGCATTCGGGCCGACCGGCGTGGCGGGTATGGTGGCGCTATTCACCACGTCAAACCTGCTGCACTTCACCGTGGGCTCGTTCATCGTGCACAAACACGCAGAGATGAAATTGCTGCTGAAAAGCCCGATGGTGTGGGCCACCGTGATTGGCGCGGCGCTGGGTTTGTCGGGCACCCATCTGCCCGATAGTGTGCATGCGCCCATGAAGATGATTGGCGATTGCACCATTCCGGTGATGTTGCTCTCGCTGGGCGTCCGCATGCTGGACGTCCGGCGCGAGGATTTTTCGAACTCGTTACTCGGGGCAGCCATTTGCCCGCTGACCGGTCTCTTTATTGCCGGGCTATTGGTTGGCTTCCTACCGATGACCAAAGAGCAGATGGGGTTGGTGTTTCTGTTCGGATCACTGCCCCCAGCCGTGCTCAATTTTCTGGTGGCTGATTACTACAAGCAGGAGCCAGAAAAGGTCGCATCTATCGTGCTTGTGGGCAACATCGCGAGCATCGTGTTCGTTCCGTTTGGGTTGCTGTTTGCGCTGCGCTAGGGAGACGCTGAATAAAGCGTCGCGTTGCAGCGCGCCTTGATTTGGGATGAAGCGCGAGACGAAAAGCGCAGCAATAGCGGGCTATTGCGAGCATTTTCGACGAAGCGATTCGCCCAAATCAAGGACGCGATGCGCGCGGCGATTTTGTTCAGCGTTTCCCT
>JANNYE010000056.1:0-8352 GCA_031409935.1 Burkholderiales bacterium
GGATGCGCACGGTATGCCGGTCAGAATCATTGTTACGGACGGTACCAGCGCTGATTGCACGAAAGCTTGCGAGCTTGTCCAAGGCATCAAGGCCGAACACCTGATCGCGGACAAAGCGTACGACACCGACGCCATCATCGAGAGCGCTGGCGCGCGTGGCATGGCCGTCGTGATTCCACCCAAACGCAACCGCAAGCAACAAAGAGACTATGACCGCCACCTCTACAAGCAGCGTCACCTTGTTGAAAATGCCTTCCTGCGAATCAAGGCCTGGCGCGGCATTGCCACGCGATACGCCAAAAATTTGTCCTCATTTGTCGCTGCCGTACAGATTCGATGCATGGTGCTTTGGCTCAATATCTCGTGACGACATTATCTAGAAGAAATTCACCTATTTCGTCGTTCCTGCGGAGGCAGGAACCCAGTGACTTTAGGTATTTCGTGGAATTTTTGCATGCATCTAAAGACGCTGGGCCCCTGCCTTCGCAGGCGACGAAGAAAAAATCTATTTAATAATCTCGGACAAACCGAGATCAAATTCACGCAACTGTTGATTCCCGCTTGGGCAAGACTGTCGCGTCTTTTCGTTCTGGGGCTTTGATCGTGGTGAATTGAAAGCCAAGCGCTAATGCGCGAGCCCTTGCCGCTTCCGAAAGCGAATGCAAGTCTCCTCCATGCTTTTCGAGCAATTGCGCGCGGACTTCATGTAACTCCTCGACGATAGGATCACGCCATTTAACGTTGGGTGTGCAACGGCTACGCACGCCACCCAAAAGCAGGCCCTGCGCTAACTGCGCCGATTGTGCATCGTTGAGCAGCAAAAAGTGCTTCGACGGATACAAAAAATCTTCGCCTGATTCATCGACGATTCGCAGCGCGCCGCGGTCCTCGCCAAGGGTTTCATAAACCAGTCCGGGCAACACATCGGCGTCAGAAAAGTCATCACCGAAATCGTTGCTGAGGCATAACGCAAAACGCTTCATAGCCACGATTTCACTTTCGTTTTGATCTCGGCGCTGCCGTGCATTCGTACCGGTGAACCTCGGCGTGAGACGGATGGAGGCGTAACCGCTGGCAGGCGCTCGTGCGACGTAGCTTCGCGTTCACGCTCAAGTTTTAGTGCGTCAAAACCCTCACTGATTTCGGCAAAGAGGTTTCGCTTGTTCATGCGGCGACTGTGTTTGGTGTGGGCACTGAATCCAGGTACAACGTTTCTGGTGCGGCATCAATTTCTCCCGGCCATACAACCGTGCCGTACTCAACACGTACTCGTGAGAAGACGGCTGACACGGCAATACGATTCCAGGGTTTCATAGCCAGCAATGGACGCATATCGAAGCGGCGCTTTTCGCCGTTGGCGAACGTAAGCAACAACTGGAAATCTTGCGAAGGCCTGACCGAAATAGTGTGCATACTTCTTTGGCTATTGCAACGACCCGACGCGGAAAGGCTCGTCGCCATTCACAGCTAACTCCCACTACTCGACGAAAGCGTCGCCGGCTTTCGCGGAAGCTGCGCATCAACGAGGAACTTCACGCAGCCAGTAACTCAACGCGATTGGTTTGAGCGAGCCTCGCTGCGTATGCCAACGCCGCATAAATGTCGTCAGGTTCGAGGTCTGGGTAGTCATCCAGAATCTCCGCGACCGTCATGCCGCCAGCCAACCATTCGAGAACGGTTTGAACAGGGTAACGAAGGCCACGGATGCAAGGTTTGCCGTGGCAAATTTCGAGGTCGGCAGTGATTCGATTCATTGTGATTTACGATTGGTCAGTCGATTCGACAGCGGTCGCAACAACCACACGACGACGCACCGCCCCAACGATTACGCGTCCACCGGCGGCTTGATTTTCGCGAATCTTAGCCATCAGCTTTGCAGTGTCACCACCAACTTCAGCGAGCATTTTTTCGCGAATTTTGTGAATTTCATCTACTACAGGGTCAGTCCACATGGTCGTCTCCTAAAAGTTGAAGGGGCGTCAAAAGCTGCGGGCAATCGAAGCCGTTTTCAGCACATACCCGTTCGATATGGCGCATCATCGCGCCGTTTGCAATGTGCTTGAAGTTCCAGGTTAGCAACACATCAACACCCAACACGGCGCACACTGCAATGTGTGACGCATCAAGGAATGCCTTCTGTGGCAGCGCTCGGCGATCAAGCAACGCCTGAGCAAGCATTGCAATTTCCACAGGTGCGGTATCCAGCAACGGAAAACCCGCCACCGATTCCAAACGCTTTGCTGCGGCCTTCGGATCGCCTGCGCTAATCTCATCCAATACGAACTGCGAGATGACGACATCGCAATTGGCGCGCTGCTCGTCCCACCACTTCAGAGTCGTAGCTTGATGCCCAGCCGTAATCACATCCAACGCCGGACGATTGGTCAGGTAGCTGATGACTGAGGTTTCGACGTAGACGCGAGGCTTCATCGGGGTTCACTATGCCCCGTCAATCGCCGTTCGCGCCGAGGCCTGCTTGCTCAGCGCGGCATTGCGGCGCATGCGCGCGACAATGTTTTCAACTGAATATCCTGCCTCAGCGTTGAGTTCAGCCTTAACGTCGTAAAGCTCTTGCAAAATCGGATCGACTGGCCGCTTGCGCAAAACTTCACTGGAAGATTTCACGGTCGTGCTGTTCGCGGGGGTTACATTCATGATGCTTCTGCCTCAAAAATTGCTTCGGGAGTGGCCAACAACGGCGGTTCGTGACCCAAGCCTGCAATCGCCTACTCCAACTTTCCAACTGTCGCTTAGCCTGCGGCCCGACCATGTGCGAAAAATCCCAACTGGCAATGTATTTCACCAACGCCAAAGTCGCAATCGCAATGTGGGTGGCGTCCTCGGGCTCGGTGATGGGAACGGCCCTGACCTCAATCAGCCGAATCGCAAACGCGGCGGCCGCCTCATCGAACGGCAAAAGCGTGCATTGATCCGTGAGCGCCAATCGTCGCGCTGCTGCCGCGTGGTCGCCCAAGGTAGCCTCGTCTATTGTCAACTGCGAGCAGCACAACTCGTACTGCGATGGTGCCCAAGACCAAAATTCACGGGACATCTCTTGCCGCGCCAAACTGACCACGTCGCGAGCAGGCTTCGCGGCCAAATAACTGATGACCGAGGTTTCAACGTAGACGCGGGGTTTCATGAAACCAATTATGCGCTTACGAATTGCCCAGTCTATATCCCCGAAACTGGAGCGGGATTTAAGCGCCGAAAATTAAATCGAACACGACCCCTTATTTCTTTATTTCTATAGCGAGCCGATCAGCAACGCGCTAAGGCGCCCCAGATGTTTCTGCTGCCGGTGCTGGTGAAGTTGTTGCCGCAGGAGCGGTCTTAGGTACGACGGAGCTGACGGGCGGCGGAGTAGGTGCCGGTTGTTGCTTTCCTATGTCTGTGGAAGTCGGCGCACCGGTCGGAACGGTAGTGACACTTGCGGCCCTTTTCTTGCTGATTGACGAGTCTAGCAACCCGCCTACTTTCTCGTTTTGCCTCCTTTGGTCTTCTTCCGTTTTTTTTCCGACTTTGACTGCTTTGACGCCGATTGTCCCTTGCCCACCTTCGCCGACCGCGGGACGAGCGATGGCACCTGTTTTTTTTTCGACTCCAGCAAGGCGGTTGTTTGAGCTGGAGTCGTCGAACTTCTTTTCGGCGTTTACCGTTGGGCTTACGCGCGCCGCGCTAATTTTTGCCTCAATCGAATCGTGTACTCGTCGCACGTCGTGCGCGACCGCCTCAATTCTCCCGCTAAGGATCGCTAAGTTCTTTGTCGACGATTCAACGTATTTGTGAACCAGATAGCCACCGACGCCAAAGACTAAGGCAGCACCCAACGCGCTGGCAGCAAGGAAGCCCAGCCAGTCAACATATCTCTTCGGCAATTTTCGATTTTTCTCAGTCTTTTTAGACTCCGTCGCATGTTCGGTGATTGCTGTTGACGGACGAGCTGGTTGCCCCACTTCCGGCTTATCGGCATCCGGCTTCGGTAAAGGCGGCGTAGGCGTAAGTTGCAGAGCCAACGGAACGATGGGCATCGGAACCAATGCTTGGATCCGTATATTGCCGTTGTCGGAGAAAAGTTCATTAAGCCTACTTTCATCAGTAGTAGCAGGAAGCACCAATGAACGACGCTGCGATACACGTGGAACGAAGATCGTAGAAATTGAGCCATCATCGGCAAGCGCATCGAGAAATTTTTCCAGCCAGGCGCGCGTCTTGGAAGCTGCCTCCACTGGAAAGTCACTGCCAACAGGGAAATAGTTGGGCTCAGCGTAACGAAAGAAGAACTTGGCGTCGTTGCAAGCATTGCGGAACAGAGCAACGAATTTTGTACTGAAGATACCTAGCGAATAGGCCTCTGCACCGTCGATCTCGAATTGAATTCCAAGCACGCCCTCTTTTCGCCCGTTGCGCTGTGGTGAATCGGTCAGCACTCCACCTTGCATAGCAAAGGTGTACATCGTCGAATTTCCGTTGACAGACTGAATGTCTAAGCACCAGTCACGATTTGCCGCATCGACAAAATACGCCTCAAGTGACCGCTTTCGATCAATATCGTCGCTGGACTGTGTCTGAAAGCCACCGTTAAACTTTGCGAATACCGAAACGGTGCCGAGGTCGCTGGCGTAGATCATCTAGCTGCACTCTCTTCTAATTCGTCGTGACCTTGCGCTTCGTCACACTAAGCCCCACTTGCGTTTCCACCTTCCCCAAGCTCCTGTTCCGCCAATTGATGATCGTATTTCGCGCCACAGCGCGGCGGGCCAAGGTGGCTTGCTGTAAATCAGCATATCCGGCTTCCCAGGAACGGACTGGCTGATGGTTCCCGCAGAATACGGGACAACAATCAGGTCTCGGTTCGCTCTTCGCAGCGATTCTGCAACTCGACTGAATCCCTCGCGAGCCATGAGTGCTTTGCGAAAAGCGCTCACATTCGCGCTGACTTCGCTTTTCAACTTATCGCGTTGCATGTCCGCCTTGCTCACCACGAAGATGAAGTCATCGCTCGCGATACTAAGTTTGTTCTCAATGACGCGTACGACATGATCGCAGAACTCCCTAAATTGCGAGTCTGAAAGCGCTCCCGCTTCGCTCGATTCGGCGCTCGGGAGGGGAACCATAAACAGCACGATTTTGCGCGCGTTGCTCCTAAATATCTCTTCAATGTATGCGGGCAGAACCTGATTGGCCGCCGTCTTCTCGATCTCAAAGAGGTGCTCACCCGGTACCTCGATGAACTTACAGATCCGACCGTCGCGAACACCCTTTTCCCGTACGTCTAGCGCGATGAATACGGGGTCGGTATTGTTGGCTGGTCGGTCCGGTTGACTATCTGCAAGCCGTTGTTGAAAATCCGGGACTAGGACGTGCTCGTAGTATGCGTCTGCACGAAAGTTGACGTCCGCAACTATCTCCATCCCGATTGTGTCCAGATACCGGGCAAGGCGAAGCAACGCAACGGTCTTACCAGAGTTTGCCGGCCCGAACATCATGACAATGGGTGCCGACGAATCGCCTAAACTCTTCACGCGCTCCGCACGAGCCATCGGAGGCTTAAGGTCAGCGGCTGAGGTCGTATTGCTGATCGGATCACCCGTGCCCCTGTTGTTTGGGGCCGGATCTCCGTCGAACGGAATATTTGTTGACATGGGTGGACTCGATTTGTTTGTTGTGGTTTGCTGGATGTCGCACCGTTGTCGCAGGCTCTCGGTGCATCCAAATTGATTGACGTAACGACGATTCAAAACGACAAGTCAATCCTCTCGCAGCACAAAAAAGAATAACCAACCTGCGAGCAATAGATCGGCAAACAGCCCCATTGCGATCGCAATCCAGAAACGTGGCAATTTGATCGATTCGCTCCAGTATTTGGGTTCATAAATTCGACCCACTGTTTTCAAGTCACTACTGTAAGGAGTCGCAGGTAGTGGCGCGAATTTTGGTTTTTCCTCACGCGCGAGGAGTTCGTTCGCCATCAGACCCTCTACGTTGTCCTTGCGTTCGCGATAGAGAACAAAAGCTCGTTCAAGAAACGCTGTGAGCGTTGAGGAGATCGGTATCGGCGACGAGCCCTGAACGCCCAATCTCGACCGACCCGGAACCTCGGTGGACGCCTGCAGGTTAGTAATGTTCGCAAGCAAGTAATCCAGCTTTTCCCGCGCGTCCTGAACCGTATCGTCTTTAGTGTGGCGCTCAGCTTTCGTTCTCAAGTCGTCGAGGCGGCGAACTGCGTTGGAAATTGCAGCGCTCATGGCTGTCGCGGCCATAGCGGAGTATTCGGATACGTTTTGGCGAGTCGCCTTCGACGCGGGCAGCGACGTGAGTTTCACGGATTCGCGTACAACCGCCTCAAATTCCGCCATTCGACGTTTCGCTTCTTCGTTATACCCAGGGTTGAGCGGGGTTTCAATTTCTCGAGTGACCGCGCCCTTCGCGGCTTCGGCCTTTGTCTTCAACGAATCGATTGCATTCGTAAAATGATCGGACGTACCCTTTTCCAAAACCTCGAAAGCGTGGTGCAATCCGCGCACATCTGAACCCAGTGCGTCTCGGCTAGTCAGCCAGTAAAAAGCGTTGCTTGTATTCATTAAAAAGACGATGAACCAGACAACGCCGAAGATGAGCAATCCAGATACCAGTTTGCCTCCGCGACCAGGGACATAGCCTCGTTGACGCGCCGCGTAGATAAGGTACAGCGATCCCGTCAGTCCTAGCATCAACATAATCGCGAGCGCCGCAGCGCCGACGGTAGGCAAACTATCGGCTTCTCGGTGAATCACTTGTGTGAGACTCATGGTCACAAGGCCAAAGAAAATTAACCAGCCAATCAACAGCCAACGGCGACTGGCACTCATATCTCTGAAGTTCATATTTTTGTCTCTTCGGTCGTGAGGGTCGGCTCGACGCAGCAAACCATCAAGGCACAACTCTCAAGCTAAGCGTGCCTTAACGCTCGATTTCGAGATATGCACTGAGAGTTTTGCCCCGAGGTAGTAGCTAGAAGTACCGCCCCTGAGAAAGGGAGGCACCACTTTGTTTTGCAACGTATCGATAACTACAAAACATTAAAAAGCAATTATCTTTTTATGATATTTATCAAATTATGATGATTTATCAAAATTTGCGCAAACATGAAGCGCAAACACAATTCCCACAAGTTGGCGGCTTCGCGTTTGGGCGAGGAGTTGGCGAAGCATCGACGCAAGAAAGGCCTCACTCAGGCTCAGCTCGCTGAGATGGTCAACCTTGAACCGATTTCAGTTTCAAGAATCGAGACGGGCGCGGTTTTGCCGTCGATAGTACGATTGCATGATCTTGCCACAGCGCTTGGCGTGAGCATGGCTCGTTTGCTCGGCGTGACGGACGTTTCTGCGGCTTCGCACGCGCGGGAACTTGCTGCGCTTCTCGATCCACTTGATCCGAATGACAGGTCTCTACTCATAGGAATCGTTCGGCAGGTCGCAGCGCGCCTGCAACCTGTGGCTCCCAAGACCACCCGTTGAGCGTTCGTTAGAAGATCATCACGCAGCTCGTTCTATGCGTGGTTTACCGATGCGATTTCATCGAATGAACGATTTATCTCCTACCCAAACAGGTAGGGATTTGATGGCACGAAAACAACAAAGGCACCCGAAGGTGCCTTTGTTTTTGTAACGGTCGCTGGAACAAACCAGAACCGATCAGACGGGATGCAGTGCGAGGCGGAGGCACGCGACGTGTACTTAACGTACACGAGCGGGCCTCCAACGAAGCAATGCGCCCGTATGGTCGGTTCTTACATGCCCATGCCGCCCATGTCGCCCATGCCACCCATACCGCCGCCACCGCCCATACCGCCGCCGGCTGATTCGTCTTTCGGCGCTTCAGCGATCATGGCTTCGGTGGTGAGCAGCAAGCTCGCTACCGACGCTGCGTTTTGCAGCGCCATGCGGGTTACTTTGGTTGGGTCGAGGATGCCGAGTTCGAGCATGTCGCCGTAGGTGCCGTTGGCTGCGTTGTAGCCGTAGTTACCTTTGCCTGCGAGCACTGCGTTCACAACTACGCTAGGTTCATCGCCACAGTTGGCAACGATTTCGCGCAGTGGTGACTCAACGGCTTTCATGACCAGCTTGATGCCTGCGTCTTGATCAGCGTTGTCACCTTTAAGGGTGCCAACCGCTTGACGAGCGCGCAGCAGCGCTACGCCGCCGCCAGCCACAACGCCTTCTTCAACGGCGGCACGGGTGGCGTGCAGCGCGTCTTCAACGCGGGCTTTTTTCTCTTTCATTTCGACTTCGGTCGCAGCGCCGACTTTGATCAGTGCAACACCGCCGGCCAATTTGGCTACGCGCTCTTGCAGTTTTTCTTTGTCGTAAT
>JANNYE010000057.1:0-65509 GCA_031409935.1 Burkholderiales bacterium
CAGCGTGTGTTTGTTGCGTACTGTTTGGAGCGGCTTGCCGCGACCAAATTTTTATTCGGAACATAGTTCGCGGAAAGCCGCTCCTACAACACCGCTGCAGGATAACTGCCGACAACTTTAAAGTAGCTCGACTGCGCCTTGACGTCCGCGAGTGCTGCCGCCACTTTGACATCAGATGTGTGCCCCTGAATGTCGAGAAAAAAGTAGTATTCCCACAGTCGATCAGGTGATGGGCGCGACTCAAAATGGGTCATCGACACGCCGTGCCGTTTAAGCGGCTCGATCATATCGACCACGGAGCCGGGACGATTGGGTGCCGCAAGAATCAGGCTGGTTTTGTCGTTGCCGGAGGCGGAAACATCCTGCCGCCCAAGCACCCAAAATCGCGTGGTGTTGTTCGGCGAATCTTCGATATTGCGAAACAGCATCGGCACGTGGTAGCGCTCAGCCGCCAGCTCGCCCGCAATCGCCGCACTGCCCGGTGTGATTGAGGCAAGACGCGCGGCCTCCGCATTACTGGCCACCGGCACCCGATCGGCGTTGGGCAGATGCCGTGCCAACCAACCAGCCGTTTGCGCCAGCGACTGTGAATGTGAGTACACCTTGGTCACGGTGTCGAGCGTTGGCTCAACGCTCATCAAATTTTGCTGCACCCGAAAGTCAATTTCGGCACACACTTTGAGCGGGCTGGAGATGGATAAATCAAGCGTGCGCCCCACGAATCCTTCGGTGGAATTGACCACCGGCACCACCGCGTAATCGGCCGTTTTTGCTTCAACTTGCCGGAAGGCCTCATCAATGGTCGGGCACGGCTCAAAGCTTGGCGCGGTGCCGAAATGTTTCGATGCGGCGGCGTGGCTGAATGTGCCTTCCGGTCCTAAAAACGCGATGACCAGTGGCTGCTCAAGCGCCATGCAATTGCTGATCACTTCACGAAAAATTCGCGCCACTGAATCGTTCGACAACGGCCCGGGATTGGCCGCTTGGATGCGGCGCAGAATCATCGCCTCGCGCTCGGGGCGGTAGAGTGGCGAGCCGGGCTGCTTGACATGGCCCACCTGTCGCGCAATGGCGGCGCGCTCGCTAATCAGCTTCAAGACCTGATCGTCGATAGAGTCAATTTGAATTCGAAGCGCGGCGAGATCGGTCATTTTTGCGTCGATAAAAAAACGTGTGCGTCGGCCGGGGAAATGCGGATTAAATCGAATTGTCATCCTGAGCGTTAGCGACGGATCGAGCGGTATACACCGATTTCAATGACTTACAACCATCGTCGCATTCAATCTGATCCTTCGCGCTGCTCAGGATGACATTAATCAGTGTTTCTCGAGCAATCAGCAATTTTGTCACGCGCGGCGCGGCTTCTGACCGGTGGATACAAATCGCAGCCGTTTCAGCGACAGTTTGCGGTGCCGGAATCGACCACCACGCCCTCCACGGCGGGCACAAAATCCCAAGCGTAGCTGTTGCTGGCGAGCGTCAGCTGCAGCGCGCCGAAGGTGAGCGCGTTGCGCACTTCGCTGTTGGCAACGGCAGTGAGCATAGGCGTCATACCGATGCCGCCTGTGCCGACGATGAATTGCCGAATTCCGTTGACCGGGTCGGCAACACCGTCGGCATTTTGTTTGGCGAAGCGCTCGTAATTGTGCTCGTGGCCGTTCAGGATGACGGTTGCCCGAAACTCGGACAGGGTGCTCCAGATGTCTTTCATCTTGGCGTTGTATCCCCTCGGAGAGGACGTGAACAGCGGATGATGCCAGTAGGCAAGCGTGCAGGTTCTTGCGGTCTTGGCCAGATCATCGCGAAGCCACAGCTCCTGAGCCGATCCCGCTTGCGCATCGATGTTGCTGTTTAGCGAAACGATATGCCAATCGCCAATATCAAAACTGTAGTAACCCTGCGCGGTGCCCCCTGCCTGAGTGCCGAAGTAAGCGTAGTAACCAGTTGCATTCGCGGTGTTGTATTCGTGATTGCCTGGCGACGGTCGCATGCGTGGTTTTTCAACACCCCATATCGGATCAAAGCAATCACGGAACTCGGTCGGCGTGCCAGACGAGTAGGCTAGATCGCCCAGCAGCAACACCGGCACCCCCGGCACCCGGCGAAGCACGGCAGCGGTCTGCGCCGCATTGCTGGCAGCCGCGCTACTCGGGCAATAGGCAATGTCACCCGCCGCCAGCACCACCACTGGCGTGCTCGTGGGGCAGCCGTCCACCAAAAATTGCTGTTGTAGCGACGCGGTCGGTCGCGTACCAGTGCCAAATTGCACTCCTTGTGTCAGCGCATTCCCAGTGAAGCCCGCCAACACGCGGGCAATGATGGTGGCGTCATGGGCATCAAACTGACCGTCACCATTGATGTCAATTTGCGCCTGACAACTCGGGCATTCGATGCCAGCCACTGCGGCCGTGGCCTGCGCGTTGGAAAAACCGCTACCGGCCACCAGCGAGCTGCCGCGCAGGCCCAACGCATAGCGCAAAAAAATCAACCCTTCGCGAGTGGATACGGTGGTCTGGTTGTCGAAAGGACAGCGAGCGATGGTGGCCGCACTGACGGTCGTGGTCGCCGTGACGATGCTCGCGAGCAACAGCGCACACGCCGCGCTCAGCCAAGTGGCGTAAGTGGGATTTCGACGACTAAAGTGACGCATGGCGTTTCCTCCTCTGTCAGTTGCCAATGGTGGCTTCTTGAAAATCACTCATTTCGTCGTTCCTGCGAAGGCAGGAACCCAGTGGCTTCACTCAAACAGCAGCGGTCAGCTTACGCCGAAAGACGCTAGGGAGACGCTGAACAAATCAATATTTTCGTCTTCCCGGCGAAGGCCGGGATCCATGTGTCCTTACCAATCAATGGGTTGCGTGGGGCGTGGACCCCGGCGTACGCCGGGGAGACGAATAGCACAGCGTTTCCCTAGGCCCCTGCCTGCGCAGGGGCAATGATTAAAAATAAATAATATCGATAACCCCCACCCCAACCCTCCCCCGCTGGGGGAGGGAGACAGCGCCCATTACCGATACGCGGTCTCGAAATCTCGCATAGCCGCCACCAGCGCCTCGACGCCCGCTTGCGGCATGGCGTTGTAGATCGACGCGCGCATGCCACCCCGCACGCGATGCCCTTTGAGAGACATGAGCCCGCGCGCATCGCAAAACTTGACGAACGCAGCATCAGTTTCGGCGTTGCCGGTATCGAACACTACGTTCATGCGTGAACGGTCTACGACTGCCACAGGTGCCTTGAACAAGTCGCTCGAATCAATCGCGTCATAGAGCAGCGCCGAGCGAGCAATGGCGCGTCGTTCCATCTCCGGTAACCCGCCCTGCGCCTTGATCCACTTCAGTGTCAGGGCAGTGGCGTAAATTGAAAACACGGGTGGCGTGTTGAACAACGACTTGTGCTCGGCCATGTGTTGGTAGTGAAACACCGACGGTATATTTTTCGGCGCGCGATCCAGCAGATCGTCGCGAACAATGACGATGGTCACGCCTGCCGGACCGATGTTTTTTTGCGCGCCAGCGTAGATCAAGCCGCAGGCAGCAACGTCCATCGGGCGCGACAAAAAGTGTGACGACGCATCGACGATCAGCGGTGACGGCAAATCGCGCGGCAACGTGTGAATTTCGTTGCCGTAGACAGTTTCGTTCGAGCAAATGTAGGTATAGCTTGATTGGCTAAAGCCTTGTTTAATTGGGTCAAAGGGTATGTTTTTTGCGTAACTCGACTTCCGCTCTTTTGAGCTTGGCACCCTAGTGTATCCACCATCTTCACTAGAAGCCAATACCTCCACGTTGCCAAATTTTGCCGCCTCAATCGACGCGCTCTTCGACCATCCGCCCGACACCAGATAGTGCGCAGTTTCATCGGCGCGCAGCAAATTCATAGGCACCGCCGCAAACTGCCCCCACGCACCGCCCTGCATAAAAATCACTTTGTAATTCGCCGGAACCGCCAGCAATTCACGCAGATCCGCCTCAGCCTCAGCAATCAAACCTTCAAACGCACGACCGCGATGCGACACCTCCATGATGCTCGCGCCCTGCCCCACGCCGTGCCAATGCCACTCCGGCAAATCGTCGCGAATTTGCGCGATCACTTCAGGCGGAAGCATCGCTGGGCCGGGGGAGAAGTTGTACGGAAGGGTCATGACATGGCCGAAAAAGTGAATGAATGAATTATCGTAGGATCAACTTGTCGCCCTTTGCCTCCCCCATGCCAAACGCGCAACGCGCAACGCGCAACGCATAGGGGCTCATAACTAAACCTGCTTCAATACCGTTCGCTTGAGCGATGTGTAGGCGCGGCCTTGGCCGCTCTCTCAAAGCGCCGAGCGACGCCAAGTCGTCGCTTACAGGCCCTAAACGATCAGTATTGAAACCAGATAAGTTGCGTGCCTCGGATAGAAAGTTGTCATCCCCGGCCTTCGCCGGGGCAGGCTCTGAGCATCGCAAAGATTACGCCCCCTACCCCCCCTTCGGGGGTATCCTGCATGCGCGTACAAATCCGCCCCACTATCAAATCAAGATTGACCCGAGGGAGCCTCATAAAATCACGCATGCTGTCCATGCTGGCACTGTTGTCTGCGACGCTACTGTTCTGCTGCACCGCCCACGCACTGCTGCCGCACAAAGTGAACCATCAAGGCTTTTTCACCAGCCCCAGTGGCGCGCCACTCAATGGCAACATCGCCATTGGCAGCACCGGCATCGCCACAGAGGCCACCACCACCCGCATCGACAGCGGCCAGACCCGCGCCTTCGTCGCTGGCATTCGCGGCGTCACGCCCGCGGTGAACGATGCCTTGCCAGTGGTCATTGACAGCAGCGAACAGTTGGGCACAGCGGCGGCGGTGGCGGCTGGTTTCACCCTTGGTAGGTCAGCGCAACCACCCAACTCGCGCTGGCCAACACCGCCTATATCGTCACCGGTGCCAGCCGCACCACCATCACCCTGCCCGCATCGCCCAGCATCGGCGACGGCGTCAAAGTGTCCTCCCTCGGCGCGGGCGGCTTCACCATCGCCCCCAATGCGGGTCAAAGCATCATTGCCGGAACCATCATTTCGGATGTCTGGACCGCTCGCGAGACTTCGCAAAACTGGCAATCAATCACCTCGTCGGCAGACGGCAGCAAGCTCGCTGCGGTGGCCAATAACGAAGGGATTTACACCTCGACGATCATCACCGTTTCCGGGGCCAGCCTCACCACCGCAGAGCTCGTCTACGCTGGCGGCGGCGTGTGATCAGTAGCGCTACAACAAGGCACGCTTACGTCGCCGTAGGGGCGATGGTAGGGTTGGAAAGCACGTCGAACTTGGCCGGTTGTTTCCGCCCATACCCGATCCAGTTGACCAGCCAATCACCGCGCGTCAACCAGTTGGCGCACTGCGCCGCCGAAGTACGTCTGTACACGCAGAACCGGTAATGTCTACCGAGAAAACGCATCGACACAAGTATGGTGGTATCCGCCTCTTGATGCGCGTGGTCGGTGGATGACGCTTGGCCGATACACGGTGCGAAACTGGCGCAATATCCAAACGCTTAAGCAGGAGAATTTTTATGGCAACCATCGCACTTGTTGACCGTGATGCTCATCAGTATGCGTTGCCGTGGTACGCGACGAACCCAGCGGAACCGATTGGCGGCACACGTGTATTGCAGGTGTCGCGTGCAGTGCCACTCTCACCCGTTTCCCTCGATGGATTGCTGGACGCGATCCTGCAACACGCGAGCCGTGGCGACAGCATTATTGTCGTCGGACATGCGCGCGAGGGAGGGCTTTCCATGCCGCTCTTTCCCGGGTCGCAAGCGCGTGCGCGAGCTGAAATTGCGGCGATGCTCGCACCGTCTGAAGACGATTTTCTGCCGATTCCGGCGCGACCCAGTGCGGACATTGCGCCAATATGCCAAATTACCCCTGCACAAGTTGACGCACTGCGCGCCAAGGTCGGGCAAATACGCGCGCTTCGCCTTCAGCATGCTGCGTTGCGAGCTTGCAACGCCGGGCGCTGGCCGGATGTACTCTCGATGTACAAGCCGCTTTTTTGCACTCAAGAAGTCAGTGCGCCGGATCGTCGCGACACTTATGGCATCCTTAGCCCGGGCGCACCGGAGTCCGATTTTGATCGCTGGCTGGGCGAGCATGCGGACGGTCATATATATGTCGAAGGTGCCGCCCCGGATCGTGTGGCGATCCAGACCATCGGCGGTGGATCGGACGACCACAACTACGCTGTCGCCATAGCCGCTGAGTCAGACGCGGCGTTCGGCGCTTGGGCCGCGCGAAATGGGGTTGTACGCACCGGTGGCGCGTGGCTCTACCACGGTCAATTTTGCACGCAAGGCGTCGTGGGCCAACCTCGCATCGTCTTCTGCGCCACACCAGACTACGCACGCCACCTTGTGGTGGTTTAGCAGGTAATTCCATTTCTAATTCAATAGGAGACTAGGCGCGACGACGCAGACAGTGCGTGAGCACGGCAAGGAGGAGCAACAACGTATCGTATTGAATTAGAAATGGAATAAGGCGGATGCGCACCGCGTCATCCGCCTCGTGGTGCCCGTGATCGGTGGATGACGCTTCGCGTATCCACCCTACGGATCTACGTTCGCCTCGCGAACAAATTCCGCTGGCGACAAGATGTGAACGCTGCACCACGGGTGCATTACCAACGGGTATTGGTCACCAGAACCGGGGAAAAACGGGGTCGAGTCTCGCGACCTAGCAGCCTGACGGACTTGAAAGGCATCGGCTGCAAATTCACCGGCCCGGTGCATATTTCGCCTGTTTTTTGGGCAGTATCACGATATTGCCGCTGCAAAACAGTCAAAATCTGCGCTCGGACGGCGAATTTTCGCTATGATGTTTCAAGTCCGACAGGCTGCTAGTGGGGGTTGACTTGTCGCGTAATCCACAACCTGCAACGCCCCGATCCGCGACAGTTCCTTCACGTTACGCGTCAACAGCGGCAAGTCGTGCGCGAGTGCGGTTGCGCCCATCCAGAGATCATTGGGGGCTACGGCGAGCTTTGCCGTGCGCAACGCTGCGTATGAGCGAGCATAGATGAGCACGGTGGCCTCTGTTGGCCATAGCACCGGGTAGTCGGCGAGGAATAGGCTGACGCGCTCCAGTGAGTGCCCCGCGACCACTGCGCCCGCGAGAAACTCGGCTTTCACCACCCACGGCAGGCCGAGTGATGCGTTCGCGTTAGCGAGCAGCCAGCGAACCTCCGGGCCGTCGCGCGGTTGCCGCCAGAGACCGATCAGAAAGTTGGTGTCAAGGGCGAAATCCATGACCGCGCTAGCTCGCCGTCCACGGGTCGCGCCGATTAGCCCAATCGCTGTGCTCGGCTATGACGGCACGCAATTTTTTTTCTTGCGCGGCGGTCAGTTTCGGCAGTTCAGCGACTGCCGCAAGCATTTGCGATGCGGTGCCACGCTTCGGCACAACGCGCAAAATCACGCTCGAGAACGAATCCTTGGGAGACGTTTTGAGCGCAGCGATACGCTCGTAGGCATCTTCTGTCAGCGTAATGGTTTTCATTACCACACGATAGCACGACTCGTGTGGTTGGGTGAACAATTTTCTAGTTTGATCGAGACCACGCTGCCGGTCTGGCTGCTGCAACCGATGCGATTGCCCAGCGGACAATTCAGCCCCGCTGAGGGTGACGGTCGGTCAAGCGAACCAGCGAAACAAAAGCGGAATCAGGATCGACGACAGCAACACTTGCAGGCCGAGCGCAATGCCCGCATACGCACCTGCGTCGGTGTGAACCTGCAACGCGCGGGCAGCGCCGATTCCGTGAGCGGCCGTGCCCAACGCGAAGCCGCGCACCGCCCACGACGTGATGCCCAATGCGTCAAACACATACTTGCCGGACATTGCTCCCACCAATCCAGTGAGTACCGCGAACACGGCGGCGAGCGCGGGCACACCGCCGACGCGCTCGGCGATGCCCATCGCCACCGGGGCCGTGACCGACTTGGAGGCGAGCGAACGCACCACCTCGGTCGGCAGATCAAACGCCCACGCCAACAACACCGCGCTGCCGCCCGCAGCCACGCCGCCAATCAGTGCTGCAAAGGTGATCGCCAACCAGCGGCGCTTGAGCTCCGCTCTGCGCTGCCACAACGGCCACCCCAGCGCGACCACCGCAGGGCCGAGCAGAACGTGGACAAACTGTGCTCCGGCAAAATAGGATGGATAGGGCGTGGCCGTCGCTAGCAACACTCCGCCAATGCAGATCACCGACCACAGCACGGGATTAGCCCATGGCGCACGATCAAGGCGGTCGTACAGCGCCGTCGCAACGACGTACGTCGCCAGCGTCGCCGTAAGCCCGAACAGCGGCGTGGTCGACAGGTACACCCACAGTTGCACGAAATCGTTCACGGTGGTTCGGTCTCATTTGGGCTGTTGCGCAGCAGACGACGCAACACCACCGCAGTCACTGCTAAGCCAATCCAAGTTGAAAGCACAATCACCAACAGCAACTGCCAGCCGAACTGCCACACCAATCCTAAGTGGGTAATCACGCCGACACCGACCGGAATAAACAACAGCGACAGGTGCGTCAGCAACATCTCTGCAACCGCCGCGACAGGCTCGCGAATCCATTCCAAACGCAGCGCCACCAGCAACAGCATGAGGCCCACCACCGGACCGGGAAACGGCAGACTCAGCACCCGAGTCAAGCCCTCTCCTGCGATCTGCAGCAGCAATAGCAACGCCAAACCTCGCAACGCGATCAAATTGTCTCCGTCGGGCCGGTTGACGGCACGGCGACGCTACGGCGCAAAATTGGTGCCGCAATTGGCGTTCAGGTTGTTGCGCGCACCGTCCCATTGCGTCTGGGTGATGCCGGTGCCGCTGACCACGGCGCTGCCGCTGACGCCGAGCATGGAGCGCAGCAGCACGAGACCTTCTTTGGTAGCACTCACCAGATTGTCGCCGTCCATGTCGAGCTTGCAGGGCAAAGTCGCGGCGAGCACCGGGGATTCGAAGGCACCGATGTCAACCGTGCCATTCACGATGCGCGCAAAGCCGCTGCCGCGCTGGTCGAACGCCGGTGCGCCGGTGTTGTTACCGGTGTCAAGCGCGGGGCTGCCGGGGCGCAAGGCGTGGGTATAGGTCTGTACCGTGCCGCCATTTTCTGCGATGCCTTCCAGCTTTGCATCGACATTGCAAATAACGCCCGCGGCACCGCAAATGCCAGCGGGCACGTTGCCCGCGGACTCGACAATTGAGTTCGACACCGCATAAGTAACGCCGCTGAACGTCGGCAAATTGCCGCCAAAGCCGTTGCCGAATTGATACTGACCGAGGATCGAGTTGCTGACGGCTATCGAGGCATTGGCCGTTGCAGTGCCACCTGCAGGATTGAACGAGTTGACCACAATTGGGTGAGTAGTCGCCCCGTTTCGCGCGCTGGTTATGCCAAGCAGCGTTACGACGTTGGTTCCGCTTGACGAGTGCGTGTTTATTGAGATGGGCGTGGATCCACCGGCGAGGGAGATGTTGCCGGAGAACGTGCTGTTGCGCAGCGTGTAGTTGCCGGTGGCATTAAGAAATAAGCCTACGAACGCCTTTGCGCGATTGCCAACAAACGACGAGTCGCTCAAGCTGTAGTTGCGGCCCGCGCCGTTGGGTCGGAGCGCAACGATCTCGTTCTCTTTCGCAAAGTTGTCTTTCACGAGAAAGCGCGAACCGGTGAAGCTGTGTGACAGCGGGTACGTCAGCGATGGCGATGCGAACGGTGGCCCAATGATGCTGAACACGCCGTAGCCGCCATTCTGTGTTGCCGGTGGCGTAATGACGCCCCCGTAAGTCTTGTTGCCCACGATATGGATGTTGTCCATCGTCACCGTTGCCACGTCAAACAGTTGGCCCGCGCTATTGCCACCGCTGCCCGGCGTGGGCAGGCCACTCACCTCATTGAACGTCATCTCGACGCCGGTCATTGCCACGTTGCCGCTACAGCCGATGCGGAAACCGCCTCGCGAAGAGGATCCTATATTCTTCTCGAAGTAAACATTGGTCAGCCGCACGTCCTTGAGTTGCGCATACTGGCAGTTGCCGCCCGCGTCAAAAGTGTCGGTCAGGATGTCGAGCCCGCCAATGTCCGCCCCGGCCACGTTGCCGATGAACGACGAGTCGCTGATCGTCACCACGTCACCCGACGCCACCGCCGAGCCGACGGTGATGATCGAGCCGCCGCCGCGACGCCCTAAAGCAACGTTTGCTACCGCCCCGCTGCCGCTCATCGTTACTGCACCGGTCATCGCCGAGATTTGAAACCCGCCGTTGTTACCCGTGGTCGCGGTATTGCTTATAAATTGGGTGTTGGTGAAGGTGGCAGAGCCTCCATTGGTGATGCGCAGCGCACCGACGCCTTCTGCCGTGTTGCCAATAAATTGGGTGTCGGTGATGCTCACCGAGCCCATGAACCCGGTGCCGCTGCCAAAACTGGCTGCGCCACAGCAACTGGCGCTGGCGTTCGCGCCATGGACTGCGCGATTGCCAATGAATTTGACGTTGCTCAGCGTTGCGTTCGGCCGGATGTCGGTCGCGTTCTCGACGCTCATCGCGAGCGCTCCCCCCCCTGGGTTGTTGGCGACACTGCCCACGACCTCACAGCCTTCGAAGCGAACATCGGTCAGCGTCAATGATTCGCGCGAGGAGATACAGCCACCACCGCCGCCGATGCTGCGGCCTTCCTTGAATGAGACTCCGGTGATCGTGGCCGGTGCGTCAGTCGCCACGTCGTTGTTGCTAACAAGCAGCGTGCGCTGGCCGACGGCGGCAGCGCCAAGGCCACCACCGTTGATGGTTAGCGAGGCGCTGCCGGGCCTGGTGATGACCACGTTGCCGGTCGAGAAGAGCAGCCATGCTGCCGGCGGGACAGGCGTAGTCGGTGCCGCATCCATCGCCACCTGCGCGACGGTGATGGTGCTGTTTGCCGGGACAGAGAAGGTGATGCTGTCGGCACCGCTACCTGCGGCACAGCCGCCGGTGGCGGCGTCGCGGTTGGCCGACGAGATCGCCATGCGCAACGTGCAATAGGCGGGCGCTACTGGGACGGAATAGGCGGCGTCCGAGAACGTGGCCCCGACCGCGTCGACGAACACATCATCGGCAACGCTGTCTACGGAGATGGTCGCCGCCTGAACCGCCAACGAGCCAAACAGCAAAGCGACAATCGCTGCAGAGGCACGCCACATGGGCAAGCCGCTCCGCGCGAACAATGCGGTACACACTATTTTCATACCGTGCCCTCTAAAGTTTATTGATTATGAAATGCCCATGATGAGTCGAATGCGCGACGAAAGCGTTCACGAGACAATCCTAAAAACCATCCACCTGTCCAACGTCATCGGTAGCAGCCGAACCCCATGGACAGCCTACACCTGCGCCGGTCGTTTGTGTAAATAAGATTTGTCTGTACCCACCCCGGAAGGTGGGACGCAGCATCTTGATGTTCCGAAAAAGCAGTGGATGGCATGATCACCCCAGACGGCAGCTCCCACCGAAGCTCCGCGAGGCTCTACCACCAGCGTTTGCAACATGCGTTTATCCCGACCGTGACACTGATCCCCATTGGATCGAGGGTCGACGCGGCTCGGGTCATTGTGCTGCAGGCAACAACGCTACGCCGCCGTCGACTTGGGCACCACCGTTCGCCGCAGGCGCAGCGCGTTGGTGATGACGGACACCGAACTCAGGCTCATGGCCAATGCCGCAATCATGGGCGACAGCAGCCATCCCGTAAATGGATAAAGCACGCCCGCAGCCAGGGGCACACCGAGCGCGTTGTACACGAAAGCAAAACCAAGGTTTTGTTTCATGTTGGCGATGGTCTCATTAGAGATGACGCGGGCCTGCGCAATACCACGCAGGTCGCCCTTGACCAGCGTCACTTGCGCGCTGTTCATCGCCACATCGGTACCGGTGCCCATTGCCACGCCAACATCGGCTTTGGCCAGCGCTGGCGCGTCGTTGATGCCGTCACCAGCCATGGCGACGATGCGGCCTTCCTGCTGTAACTTCGCCACAAGCGCCAGTTTGTCCGCCGGTTTGACCTCGCCGTAGACCTCGGTAATTCCGAGTTTTGCTGCGACTGATTTGGCCGTGGTCAAGCCGTCGCCAGTGGCCATGATCACGCGCAGGCCGGATGCGGTGAGTGTCGCCAGCGCCTCGGCAGTGCTCGCCTTGATAGGATCGGAAACGGCGAGCAAGCCCGCGAGCTGATTGTCGACTGCGAGGTACATCACGCTGACCCCTTCAGCACGCAGTGCCTCCGCCTGCTTCGAAATGGATTCGGTGGCGACGTTTAACTGAGTCATCAATGCCGTATTGCCCAGCGCCAACGGTTTGCCGTCCACGTTGCCGCGAACGCCGATGCCGGTGCTGGACTCAAACCCTTCCGGTTTGCCGAGCACAAGCCCCTTCTCGTTGGCCGCCGCAACGATGGCCGCTGCCAGCGGATGTTCACTGCCCTGATCAAGGCTCGCTGCGAGCCGTAGCACTTCATCCTCGGTGAAGCCCGGCGCGGCCACAGTGCGGTCAAATCGCGGTTTGCCTTCAGTGAGCGTGCCGGTTTTATCAACGATCAGCGCGTCCACCTTACGCAAGTTTTCAATCGCCGCAGCATCGCGGAACAACACGCCCTGTGTTGCGGCTTTGCCGGTGGCGACCATGATCGACATCGGTGTGGCAAGCCCGAGCGCGCAGGGGCAGGCAATGATGAGCACCGCCACCGCGTTGATCAATCCGTACACCCAGCTCGGCTCCGGCCCGATGAACCCCCACACAAAAAACGTCAGCAGCGCGATACCGACCACCGTGACTACGAAGTAGCCAGCCACCACATCCGCCATGCGCTGCATCGGCGCGCGTGATCGCTGCGCCTGCATGACCATCTGCACGATGCTCGCCAGCACCGTTTGTGAACCCACTTTCTCCGAACGCATCACAAGCGCACCGCTGGTGTTCATGGTGGCACCGATCAGCTTGTCGCCCGCGCGCTTGGTCACCGGCATCGGCTCACCGGTGAGCATCGACTCATCGACTGCACTTGCGCCCTCGACAACGACGCCATCGACCGGCACTTTCTCGCCGGGGCGCACGCGCAGCGCGTCGCCAACGTGCACGTGGGTGAGCGGCACGTCTTCTTCTGTCCCGTCCGCGTTGATGCGGCGCGCGGTTTTCGGCGCAAGTCCGAGCAGCGATTTGATGGCGGCGGAGGTTTGCGAGCGCGCCTTGAGTTCGAGGACTTGACCGAGCAAGGTCAGCGAAATGATCACCGCCGCCGCTTCGAAATAAACCGCCACACGGCCCATCGACATGAATGACTCAGGAAACACCTGTGGCGCTATCGTCGCGACGACGCTGTACATGAACGCCGCCGCAGTGCCCAAGCCAATCAGCGTCCACATGTTTGGACTGCGGTGAACGATGGATTGCGCGCCGCGCACGAAGAACGGCCAGCCCGCCCACAGCACGATCGGCAGCGTCAGCACCAGCTCGATCCAGCTCTGTGTCTTCATCTCGAACCATTGCAGGCGGTGACCCGCCATGGCAAGCAAGGTGACGATGATCGTCAACGGTAGCGTCCAGATAAATCGCCGCTTGAAGTCCGAAAGCTCCGGGCTTTCGCCTTCGTCAAGCGAGGGCATCTCGGGCTCCAGCGCCATTCCGCATTTGGGGCAGGCACCGGGTTTGTCGCGGCGTATCTCCGGGTGCATCGGGCAGGTGTAGATCGCACCGATGACGGCGTCCCCGGGCACAGGGGACGTGCGCGCGGGCACGGTTGCGTGGCCGGGCAAGCCTGAAGCAGCAGCCACGTACTTTGCCGGGTCAGCAGCAAACTTCGCCTTGCAACCCGCGCTGCAAAAGTAAACCGGCTTGCCTTCATGCTGCACCACATGCGGTGACTGAGCCGTCACCGTCATTGCACAGACAGGGTCTTTCAGCTCGCCCGCAGTCGGCACGGCGGTCTGCCTCGGCGGCGCGTGATTCTCATGGTCGGAGTCGGTATTCATAGCAAGCGTCCCGCCATTTTCTTTAATGTTTGCCGGTCGAAATGGAATTTCCCGCGCATGTTGTCGAATACTGATGCCAAGGTTGGCATCACGCAAACACCGCGCAAGAGCACTGTCACCAAGTCTGCGCACGCCTGAGTATGCGTCACAGCCACCCGCCCGAGAACCCAGCTCGCCGCAGTCCGTCAACGATGTAGGGACAGGTACGCATCAACTGCCACAGTAATCCCGAGCGATAGTTTTCGAGCATCAAAATCGTTGGCCCTTCATTGAGCCCGAAATGCCACTGCGATACCCATCCGTGCGGGTTGCTGGAACTCGTCGGGTAGGTCGGATTAAACGATGCCTTTAGTCCATAGCGGTTTGATTCGGTGAGTTTCAGGTCGTGAATGCAGTACGCAAGCGCCGGCAGCACAATCTCGGGCGCGAAGGGCAGCGACGCCGCAACAGCCCACGGCGCGATGGTGCCGTCGTCGGGGCCGTAGGGCACGCCGCGCCCGACGTAGTCGAAAAATTCACGCTCGACTCCTGCAACCGTCAGGACGCTCGGGCCGGGGCCTTCGCTGGCAGTGAGTCCCCAGCAATGTTCGCCATAGTGCGCAAATTTCAGCGGATTGTCCTGCCCGTACTGCCGCTGCACGTAAGTCGCGCGTCGGCTGTTCTCGAAATAGTCGATGCCCTTGTTGCGCATAAAGGCATCCTGAATGCCACGAAAATCGATCCAGATGTGAGAGAGCTGATGGGTAAAAAGCGGCCCGGCGTAGAGATAGTCAAACCCGTAGCAGTGTTCCCACCGATAGGTTGCCGCCCACGCTGAATAGGCACTCTCGGGCAGTGGATACGTCGGCGAACCCAGCCCCAGGATATACAGCAGCAGCGCCTCATCGTAGCCCTCCCAGCGATAAGCAAGGAAGCCGCTTTCAGGCTTCCAGCCATGCGTCACCGTCGCGCCACCGTTCTGCGCCCACTGCCAGTCGGCGCGCTTGTACAGTGCGTTGGCAAGCGTGCGTATCTCGTGCTCGTCGGGCGTGTCCGCATCGAAGTAAAGCCCCGCCGTCAGTGCGCCTGCCAACAGAAAGGTGCTGTCGATGGTGGACAGCTCGCAAAGCCAGGCGCGTTGGCCTGTCTGCATGTCCAGAAAGTGGTAGTAGAAGCCACGGTATCCGGTCGCATCGGGCTCGACGCCTTGCGCACTGTTCCAGAAAAAACGCAGCGTAGTGAGTGTGCGCGCCACAGCGGCAACGCGGGGCATAAAACCGCGCTCCACCCCGACCGGGTAGGCCGCCAACGCCAGGCCGGTGGCCGCGATGCTCGCAGGCCAGTCGGGTGCCGTTTTGTCGATGACCAAGCCGTTGGCGGGATTGGCCTCGTGCAAAAAGTAGTCGAACGATTGTTGCTGAAGATTTTCCAGTTCCAGTTCGATGGGCAGTTTTTTCCTAGTCATGGCGCTGCCGACAAATGGGCCATAGATGCAGCAAACCGTGCCCACACAGATGGTTCTTCATGGGTACGTCTCAGCCCCAGTTCAGAAGCAAGCGGCGGCGCGATGGCGCTTGACATGCTTTGAATTACTCCCATTTCCAGTTGCGAATCTCCGGTAAATCTTCGCCATGCTCGCAAATGTATTGCCTGTGCAGCACGAGCTTGTCGCGTAACTGCCGCTGAAGATCGGTGCCTTTGACACCGGTCTGCGGCAAGCGATCAATCGCAGCAATGACCAGATGGAAACGATCAATCTCATTGAGCACCGTCATGTCAAAGGCGGTGGTGATGGTGCCTTCTTCCTTGTAGCCGTGGACATGCAGATTGATGTGGTTTTTGCGTCGGTAGGTCAGGCGGTGAATCAATCCGGGATAGCCGTGAAACGCGAAGATGATCGGTTTATCTTTGGTGAATATCGCGTCGAAATTCGGGTCGGTCAAACCGTGCGGGTGCTCAGTGTCCGGTTGCAACTTCATCAGATCGACCACGTTGACCATGCGAACTTTTAACGCGGGCAAATAGCGTCGAAGAATGGACATAGCGGCCAGTGTTTCGAGCGTTGGCACGTCGCCCGCGCTGGCCATGACGACGTCCGGTTCGCCCACCGATTCATGGCTGGCCCACTGCCAGATGCCAACCCCCGCCTCGCAGTGTTCAACCGCCGCGTCCATCGCGAGCCATTGCGGCGATGGATGCTTGCCCGCGATCACCACGTTGACGTAATGTCGGCTCCTCAAGCAGTGATCCATGACTGAAAGCAGGCAGTTGGCGTCCGGCGGCAGATACACGCGCACGATCTCGGCCTTTTTGTTCATCACAACATCAAGGAAACCAGGATCCTGATGAGTGAACCCGTTGTGATCCTGCCGCCACACGTGCGAGGCGAGCAGGTAGTTGAGCGAGGCAATCTCCTTGCGCCACGGCAGGCCGTTGGTGACCTTCAACCACTTCGCGTGCTGGTTGAACATTGAATCAACAATGTGCACGAACGCCTCGTAGCAGTTGAACAAACCGTGTCGCCCAGTCAGCAGATAGCCCTCCAGCCAACCCTCGCACTGGTGCTCGCTAATCATTTCCAGCACGCGTCCGGTGGGCGCGAGAAACTCGTCACCTGCTACCGTGGCTGCGACCCATTGCCGATCAGTGACTTCAAACAACGCTCCCAGCCCGTTCGAGAGCGTCTCGTCCGGGCCGAAAACGCGGAAGTTTCGTTGCTCATCATTGAGCTTCACGACGTCGCGAAGGAAAGGCCCCAGCACACGGGTGTCGCCGATGCCGCGCACGCCGGGTGCAGCAACATCGACCGCATAGTCACGGAAATCTGGCATCTGCAGTTCGCGCAACAACAGTCCGCCGTTGGCATGCGGATTCGCCCCCATGCGCCGATTATTTTTCGGTGCCAATTCGGCCAGCTCCGGTTTCAGTCGACCTTGTTCGTCGAAGAGTTCATCGGGTCGATAACTCTTCAACCAATCCTCGATCAACGCGAGATGCCCGGGATGAGCACGCGGGTCAGAGATCGGCACCTGATGCGCGCGAAAAGTGCCCTCGTTCTGTTTGCCGTCGACCACCTTTGGCCCGGTCCAACCCTTGGGTGAATCAAGCACAATCATCGGCCATCGGGGACGCATCGTCGCGCCGTTGCCGCGAGCGTCGCGCTGAATTTGTTTGATGTCCGCAACCACAGTGTCGAGCGTTGTGGCCATCGCCTCGTGCATCAGCTCGGGTTCGAAGCCCTCAACGAAATAAGGCGTCCAGCCGTAACCACGCAGCAACTGATCGAGTTCTTCGCGGCTGATGCGGGCGAGGATCGTTGCGCTGGCAATTTTGTAGCCATTGAGATGCAAAATCGGCAACACTGCACCGTCGGTCGCTGGATCGAGGAATTTGTTGGAATGCCAGGCCGTGGCCAGCGGCCCGGTTTCCGCCTCGCCATCACCAATCACGCAGGCGACAATGAGCTCAGGATTGTCGAACACCGCACCGAAGGCATGACTCAGCGAATAGCCGAGCTCGCCGCCCTCGTGAATGGAGCCCGGGCACTCGGGCGAGGCATGGCTCGGTATGCCACCGGGAAATGAGAACTGCTTAAACAGCGCCTTGAGCCCCGCTTCGTCCTGACTGATCTTCGGGTAGACCTCGCTGTAGCTGCCTTCAAGATAGGTGCTGGCCACAACCGTCGGGCCACCGTGTCCAGGGCCGGAAATGTAGATCATGTCGAGATCATATTTTTTGATGACCCGATTCAGGTGGACGTAGATGAAATTCTGGCCCGGTGAGGTGCCCCAGTGCCCGAGCAGCATGCGCTTTACGTGTTCCAGTTTGAGTGGTTCGCGCAGCAGCGGGTTGTCGCGCAGATACATCTGCCCGACCGACAGGTAGTTGGTCGCGCGCCAGTAGGCGTCGATGCGGTGCAGCAGTTCTGGCGTAAGCGTGTTCATGTTTTTCTTTCGAAATTTTTGGATTGAATCGTGGCTACGTGGCGCTGATTCCGAGGACGCGGCAGACCGATCGCGCGATGACCAGTTCTTCGTTGGTGCGAATGACCCGCACCTTTACGCGGCCACCGTCTGCGGAGATCACGTCGGCGTTTCGCTCATTGCGCGCCGCGTCGAATTCGATGCCGAGAAATTCCAGGCCCGTGCAAATTCGCGCGCGAACGACAGGCGATTTTTCTCCGATACCACCCGCAAAAACTAGCGTGTCTAATCCACCCAACGCGGCGGCGTAAGCACCGATGTATTTCTTGATCTGATAACAAAACAGGGCGACTGCGTCAGCAGCGCGCGCGTCTTCAGTCTCGACCTTAAGCAAATCACGCATATCGGCGCTGGTTTCGGATACGCCTAGAAGCCCCGACTTGAAATTGACCATGTCATCGAACTGCTGCGCGTTCATGTTCTCGCTGCGCGCAAGATAGCTGACGAGACCAGGATCAAGATCACCGGAGCGCGTACCCATCGGCACGCCAGCCGTCGGCGTAAAGCCCATGCTGGTGTCGACAGGCTTCCCGCCAGCAACGGCCGCGAGACTCGCCCCGTTGCCGAGGTGAGCCAGAATGATCCGCCCGCAAGCCGCAGCGGCACCGTCGATCTGGATCAATTCACCCATCAGAAATTCGTAGGACAGTCCGTGAAATCCGTAGCGGCGAACGCCTTGCGCCTCATATCGGCGCGGAATCGCCAGCATCTGCGCCACGCGTGGCAGATGGTGATGAAAGGCGGTGTCGAAACAAGCGATTTGCGGCACCGTCGGGAAGCGCTGCTGGAAGGCATCAGCGAGCGAAATTTCCCCTGGCATGTGTTGCCGGTCAAGTGGTGCGAGATGCTGAAGTTCTGCCGTCAGCGTCGGTGTCAGCCGTTGCGGCTGGTGGAAATTTGCGCCGCCGTGAACGATGCGATGGCCCACCGCGATCAGCGTGTCGTCAATGTCTTTGTCATCGATCCAGTCGATCAACCGCTTGACAGCACTTGCGTAATCCGCAGCCGCAACACGTCGTGTGGCGTGCGCTTCGCGCTCGTCTTGCTGCGTTGAAAATACGGCGTCGGGTGTTCCGATGCGTTCAATCTGTCCTTTCATCTTTACTCGTAGCATCGGATTGAGCGCAAACAGCGCGAACTTGATACTCGACGAGCCGCCGTTAAGGATCAGGATGCTGTTTTCGGTGGTGTTCATGCGAGCAATGCGTTCGCGGCTAAGGCGGCATCAATGATTGCCTGCGCGTCACCGGCGATTCGGCGAAGGTGTTCCTCGTCACGAAAACTTTCTACATAAATCTTGTAAATGTCCTCGGTACCAGACGGGCGGGCAGCAAACCAGCCGTGCTCGGTGATGACCTTCAAGCCACCGAGTGCCGCGCCGTTGCCGGGTGCCTGGGTCAACACTGTGAGTATTGCGTCGCCAGCCAGGTCGTGGCTTGTAACCTGTTGCGGCGACAGCTTTGATAGCAATCGTTTCTGCGCGGGTGTGGCGGGTGCCTCGATGCGGTCGGACAGGCAGTCACCTAGCGTGTGTGTCAGCGCAAGGTAGCGTTCACCCGGATCAGCACCCATGCGCGCAGTGATTTCAGCGGCGAGCAACGCGGAGACGATGCCATCTTTGTCGGTCGTCCACACCGTGCCGTCCCGGCGTAGAAATGTAGCCCCGGCGCTCTCCTCGCCTGCGAAAGCTAGCGAGCCTTCGAGCAGCCCTTCGACGTACCACTTAAAGCCCACAGGAACCTCGTAGATTTTTCGACCCAACGAAGCTGCCACGCGATCAATCATCTGCGTGCTGACCACGGTTTTTCCTATCGCCGCACTCGCGCCCCACTGCGGTCGATGTTGAAAAAGATAATCAATCGCAACGGCCAGATAGTGATTGGATGGCAGCAGACCCGCGCGACCGCTGACAATGCCGTGACGATCATGATCGGTGTCGCAGGCAAACGCAACATCGAAATCGTCCTTGACGTTGATCAACCGCTGCATGGCGTACTTCGAGGACGGATCCATGCGAATCTGCCCGTCCCAATCGAGCGTCATGAAAGCAAACGTCGGATCAACCGTCTCGCTGAGGATCGTCAGATCGAGTTGGTAGCGCTCGGCAATTGCCGCCCAAAAGTGAACCCCGGCACCGCCTAAAGGGTCAACGCCCATGCGAATCTTGGCACCAGCAATCGCATCCATGTCGATGACGTTGCCGATATCTGCGACGTAGGCATTCATAAAATCGTGACGATGGGTGGTTGCGCAGCGCAATGCTTTGGCGTGCGAGATGCGCTTCACGCCATCAAGCCGATGCTCAAGAAAGCGGTTGGCCGCAGCTTCGATGGCAGCGGTGATGGTGCCAGCCGCAGGGCCGCCATTCGGCGGGTTGTACTTGATGCCACCGTCTCGCGGTGGATTGTGCGAAGGCGTCACCACAATACCGTCGGCAAGGCCACTGCTGCGGCCCCGGTTGTAGGTAAGGATCGCATGCGATAGCGCAGGGGTGGGTGTGTACCCGTCGTTAGTCGCGAGCATCGCCTCGACCCTATTGGCGGCCAGCACTTCCAGCGCACTGGCGCAGGCGGGCCGGGAGAGCGCGTGGGTATCCATCCCGAGGAAAAGCGGCCCGTCGATGCCCATGCTTTCGCGGTAATTGCAAATCGCCTGGGTAATCGCCAACACATGCCACTCGTTGAAAGCGCGATCAAACGCTGACCCGCGATGCCCCGATGTGCCGAAACTGACGCGCTGTGCTGCGACGCTCGGGTCGGGCTTGTCATCAACGTACGCGTTGATCAGTTGCGCGACGTTGATGAGCGATGACGCAGGTGCGGGCTTGCCAGCAAGGGGGTTGCGCTTGCTGCTCATCACCGGGTCAGCAACTTTACTCATAAAGTACCTTTATGCATGGGGTTAACAGCGTTTTTGGCTATAGTCGATATTCGGCTAAAACACGCTCATTGCCCATATGAAATGG
Source organism: Burkholderiales bacterium (assembly GCA_031409935.1). Lineage (GTDB taxonomy): Bacteria > Pseudomonadota > Gammaproteobacteria > Burkholderiales > Casimicrobiaceae > Casimicrobium. The sequence continues at coordinate 20,966 of JANNYE010000057.1, forward strand.
CACTTTCAGCGCAAAGCTGTTGCATTGTTTGTTGCTGTAAATCGGGCGGCGAGAATGCAGACGGCGCTTTCTCAGAACGTGCGCACAACGCGCTTTCGACAAACTCCAGAATGCTGCGAGTGGCACCGTCAGCGTCGTCGAACGCCTCGTGGCTGCCGTCGCACTCGATCAGCGTGACGTTTCGCTCGCAGCCGCGCTTGCTGATTCGATGCGCGTCCGTGACGGGCACAACGGTGTCTTGCCGACCGTGAACCAGAAGCACGGGGCACCTCGCCTTCGCCACCGTATTGACCGGCGCGATGTCGTCAAAGCTTGCTCCTATGACACGCTCAAGAGCACGATTGATCAACCAGGCGAGCGGCCAGTAGGGCACAAAGCGCAACGCAAACCAGCGCCGCATCAATTGCTCTGGATGTGCAAACGCGGCAATGCTCACCACGGCGGCAAGGTCATCACGACGAGACGCTGACAGCAGCACCGCCGCAGCGCCCACGGAATGGCCAAGCGCCACGATACCCGCCGGGTCGACGCGGGCCAGCGTCTTCAACCAATCAATAGCGCTGTCCAGATCCTCGGCAAAACGCGGCAGCGAACTGTGATCATCACAGTCGCTGCGGCCATGATTGCGCGACTCCATCAGCAGTACGGCAAAGCCCGCCTGATGCAGCGCCTGTGCGGCAGGCAGCAGGTTGCTCGCATTGCCGCACCAACCGTGCAGCAGCACGACGGTGGGCCGCGGCCCCGCAGCGTGAGCAGGTACAAACCATGCAAAAAGGCTAAGGCCACGAGCCGCCGGGATACGCACCGTCTGCGCTAACAGGCCGTGCGCTTGCGGCTGCGATCCTTCCAGCGTGGCGGCGGGTGCCAGTACGCCTTTCATCCAGTGGCTGACGCTGAAAAATCGACCGACGCCCGAGCGCTCACCGTTGAGCGAGGCTGTCGCCCCGCTCGCGACTGCATGCATGGAAGTCACGACTAACCGCAACAACCGCCTTTAGCCGGCGCCGCCGCTGCGAGGCCGACCGTCTGCACGCCGTACCCCGCTTTCTCGATAGCGGATTGCAATTGTTCGTGTGAAGTCTGTCCTTCGCTAAATTGCACGGTTGCCTCGTGGTTTGCCAGCGACACCTTCGCGCTGCTGACGCCAGGGACGGCTTTTAGCGCGTCCTCAATGGTGCTGACGCAGCCGCCGCAAGACATTCCGGTTACTTTCAGGATTTCAGTTTGCATAGTGATGGTCTTTCTGTGGTGGGGGAGTAAAAAGTATGTGACGTGCTCGCGCTGATCGCCGAGCAGATACGACGCAGATTGTGTCTGTTTGAACGGGGTGTCTGTGCGCTGTTGCACATAGCGCGATGTCGCCGTCTCCAGAAATTGAAATTGTGAAAGTTCGGTCAGCGATTAACAGTCAGGTTTGCACCCGAAAATTAATCATCATTCCGCCGTCCTCGTGTTCGAGGTTGTGGCAATGAAACAGATAGATTTGGCTACCGGGGAAATCGTGCGTAAAGTCAATCGCAATGCGCACCGTTTCGCCCGGCCAAACCAGCACGGTGTCCTTCCAGCCGAGGTCGCTCACGGCTCGGCCTTTGCCGAAACCAGCGGTGCCTACAACCTGTGTCGGGCTGTTCAATCGTTCGAGCACCTGAAATGAAAAGCCATGTAGATGCATGGGGTGTGGCATGCCAACCGCCGGGTTGCTAATGCTCCATATTTCGGTCGCACCCCGCTTCACCTCGAACGCGATCTCATCCATGCGAAAGCTGCGTCCGTTGATCAGAAATCGCATGTGCCCCATCGACAGTTCGATCTTGCGCTCCGTCGCGCCAGCGGTGCTGATGGCTTTGACCTGAGACAGTGTTGCGGGCATTGCCGGGGCCACGCGATCTCCCGCTGTGACCGACAACTTCAGTAGGTTGAAGGCCATGCCCATCGGTAGCCGCGAAGCACCCATGCCGCCCATCATGGATCCCATGCCCCTGCCGGACATCCCGGTCATGCCCGACATGCCGCCGCCCATGCCTTCGTTTTCCATGGCATCGAACGCAAGGCTTTTTACAAAGATGTTGGTTCCTACCGCCACCTGCCCTGCGTCGAACAGCACATCAAGCCGCTCACCCGGTGCAAGGAACGCCTCGGTGACGGTCTCGGGTCGCTCAATCAAACCACCGTCGGTGCCGATGACGGTGAAATTCAGCAGCGTCGTGCCGCTGACAAAGGCGAGTCGATAGATGCGTGAGTTCGACCCGTTAAGCAGCCGCAAACGATAGGTTCGCTGCGTCACGGTCAGAACCGCGTTCGGGGTCAAGTTGGCAAGCACGATGTCGCCTAACCAACCCATCATTGACTCGTGTGCGTTCGGCTGATACGTAAGCTTTCCCTGAGCGTCGAATCGCTTGTCCTGAATCACCAACGGCAGGTCAGTTACGCCCAGTTGCAGATCCAGTGCCTTGCTGAGCTTGCGCTGGTCATCGTCCTCCACCAAAAAGAAACTGGCCAGACCGTTGTAGGCTTGTTTGGCGGTCAACCCATGGGCATGGGTGTGGTACCAGTAAGTGCCACCGCGGTTGCGTACCGTGAAGTCATACTCGTAGCGACCGCTGGGGGCGATGGTGTCCCTGGGATGACCGTCCATGGTCGCAGGCGTGTGCAGGCCATGCCAGTGAATAATGGTCGGCTCGGTCAGCGCGTTGTCGAGCGTGGCCGCAAACCGCGCACCGCTCTCGATGCGAAGGATCGGATTCTGATACGCCTTTCCGGCGTGCTCTGTTTGGTACAACAGAAACGGCGATTCGCGACCGGGTAGCAGTGCGAAGCTCGCTGCGGTCGCACGAATTTTTAGCGGCCCGGTGACGTCAAGCACACCGAACGGCCCGCTCGCCACCGGGATGAACAGCTTCTGCTGAAAGTTCTCAACCGCGACCGGATCAAAGGGATACGAACGAAATGGCTCGGCAGCCGATCCGTGGGTGCCCCGCCAACCGTAATACCACCATGCGGCTCCACCCGCGCCGACTACAGCAGCCGCACCGGCATACTGAAACCACTGCCTTCGGGTCACCATGTTGCTCTCCCAAACGACGGACAGTCGCGAACCAGAAATCGCACTTCGCATCTGGGGCAACCGCTGCTAGCGCGGTAGGTATGGGGCTTCATCATTTGCCCTTCCGACCGAGCATCCACGCCACCACGGCGACAACAACAATGACGAGCAAAATCGGCATCCACATGCCGCCATATCCGCCCATCCACCCGGCATTCCACATGCTCTCGTTCATCATGTTGCCGCTCTGCGCCACAGCGACGTTACTAGCTAGCAGCGTGGCCATACTGCCAACCATTGCAAGGAACATCTTCATAAGTTTTCTCCAGAGAAACGTTTAAATTAATCGACGTTGGCATCGCGAAAACGTCGGGGTGAGAACATACAAGGCCGTACCGGAAAGCAGTGGCTGTCGTTGATCGCACTGGGTTAGTGCTTTGGCGGCTGTGTCGCCGTGTTCATGGTGTCCCCGTGTCGTATTGGGCAGTGGCACGGGTTCCGTCCGATTCCTCGTGTGTGCCCGAGGCTAGATGGCTACCGGCAGTGATTGCGAACGAGCGCGCAAATGATTGATCGAGTTGCATACGTGACTCCTGATGGTTGTGGTGAGGTGGAAGTGCTGTGGTTTCAGCGCGAGCGCAGGCGCGGACTACGCGTGTGAAGTTGCCTCAGCTACCGGGCAATCGAATCAACACGTAATGGAATGGATGTCGCCCGCAGAGCACACGCCTCTAGCGGCAGCATCAAGTGACGGCTATAGCGTCAGTCGCGCGTAGCGAACTCGTATGGGAATGCCGAATGGGTCGGCATGGTGATCGCGATCCAGGCGAAGCACCGACGCGATGGGCTGACTTGCGAGCCAGACGCTAGCAAACAGCGTCAGCGGCGCAAGAAGTGGCTGGATTAACGAAGTTTCTTGCTTCGGCAGAGCATGCGCACGGTCGTCGCATGCGTCTAGGCAACCTGCCTTAGCCGCGCGCGACTGCTCGCCGTCGCTATCAATAGCGGTGCCCCGCTCCGCCAGCACAGTGACCGCATGCGCGTGCGGCGATTCCTCGATACCCGCAGCGTGGGAATGGGAGTGCGATTGAGTTCCGTGATCGTCCGCCAGCAAGCAAGCATTGGCGATTCCTGAAGCCAGCGCAAACAGCCACGCCATCAGCACTAATGCGGTAGTCGCGTGCTGGGTGCGGCGGTTGAAGAAATGTTTCATAGGGTGCTGGTTAAGCATGCCCAATGCTATGAGTTCGCCGATGCGCAGTATTGATTTGCATCAATCTTCGGTTGTGCGACTCAAGCGTTTGTCGCGTTGCTGCGGCAGGGGATGTGACAGGACTCATGGGCTGAGCTTGCGCGTGAACGCAATGCGCGTCTGTGCGACAGCGCACACAGCAGAATCCTTTTAACGCCGTTAGATAGCTGATCGACTCACACCAAAAAAGTACCGACGGCAATTGCGACGCGCGCGTCGCAGCGCTTTGTCGACATCAAGTTACGGCTAGCGTTGCTTGCGGATGACTGCAAATGCGTATCAACTTTTTGCCACAACGCCCATTTCATAAGGGCTGAACTGGTAAAAATACAGATTATCGAGTTTTTTATTTTTATATAGTCTTGCCCTTATGCAATAAGGCTTTCAAAACAAAGCTGTTAGCGCTCTGTCGCACTCCCTCCTGACGGGTGGCTACTCGCGCGGGCAAACAGCCCCTCGGCTGACCAGCACGCCTGGCAGCAACGCTAGCACTGCGGCCACGGTGGGTACGATCCGGCGACCGCCGGCGCTTGCCACTTGACCGCCGCCGACGATGCCGACCAGACCGGGGTCGTGATCGCAGTAGATGCCGACCGTGCTGACGCCAAAGGCGGCGGCGATGTGGGTGAAACCGGTGTCGAGGCCTACGCACAAGGACGCTCTCGCGAGTACCGCGCTGGCGTCTTTCACGGTCAGGAAAGGTGGCACTTCGCCGCCTGCAGCGGCGGCCAATCGTTTCGCCCGCTCGGCCTCGTCCGCGCTGCCCCATAGCCATACCAAGGCAAAGCCCTGCGCGGTGAGCGTCGCGGCAATCGCCTGCCATGAAGCTTCCGGCCATAGTTTTTCGGGACGACTGGCACCGGTGATCAGCACAGCGTAACGTCCGGCTTGCGGCTGCCATCTTGCAGCGGGAGCCCGCAAACCGAAGCGCTGCGCGCCCGTTACGGTGTAATTCAGATGCGCTGCCGCAAGCTGGCGTGAGCGCCCTACGGCGTGCTGACTAACGGCCACTGCGGCACGTTTTGCATAGAACAAAGACGCCAACGGTTCACGCGCGCTCGCCCAGTCGTAACCGGCACGCGGGCCTCGGGCCTGCACGGCCCACAACGCGCTTTTGAGCAAGCCCTGAAAGTCAATTATCACGTCGTATTGTTCGGTCTTCAGCTCCGTGCGAGCCGCCGCTAGCGCAGCGCGCGTGTCTGCGGCGAACAAGTGCTTGCGCCACTTCCGCCACGCAATCGGGATGACGGTTCGGATCGCCGGATGCATCGCGGGCAGCGCGGCAAACGGGGCTTCTACCAGCCAGTCAATCTGCGCATTTGGGACGTTTGCCGCGATGTCAGAAATGGCGGGCATCGTGTGAACCACATCGCCCATGGACGATGTTTTTACGATGAGGATTTTCACCGGAGCGGGGCCATCGCACACCTCGTCGTACCTGCGAAGGCAGGAACCCAGTGACTTTGCGCCTTCAATCGCGGTCTTCGAGTGCACGAAAGACGCTGGGCCCCTGCCTTCGCAGGGGCGACGACTGAAGAACGATTTCTGCAAATCACGGGGCGTCGCTACTGCTGCGACGCTTTGGCGAGCACCGCCTCGGCCACTAGCACTGGGTTAAATCGCGGATCGTTATACATCTTAAACTGGCGATACACCTTGAAATAGGCGCGACCGGCCTGGCTCTCGGCAAGCAATTGGTCGAGACACGCACCTAAATCGTTGCGCTGTTCGTGCAGACGATGCAGCTTTTGTGCAGTCACGATGCGATGCGCTTCGTCAACGTCCGTGCGCATGGTTTGCGCGGTCATCGCCTTGATTTTGAGCGACATGATTGACATGCGATCCATCATGCTGCCAGCGGTTTCGCTGCTCAGCCGCGCCACGGCGTTCACCATTGACAGCGGTTGATCGGTGCCGATGCTTGAGGGATCTATCAGGCCCAGCGACAACAGCAAAAATTCATCAACCCGTTCCGTAGCGTCGTTCCTAGCCTGGTTGTATCCGTCAATCGCGCGCTTGTTAGCGGTAATTTCCGCGTCCGAAGCACGGGTGCGGCGAGCGAGATCCTCTTCGTCCCACAACAGGCAGTTGTTGCGGTGATTGGTGGCGATCCAGCGCCATACATCGTCCTCTGCGAATTGAATCATCGTGTCTGGCCATGTGGTCAAGGCTAGGCAGCCATCATCAAACGCCTTAACGTTCAGAGCGGTCACGGGTTGTCGGGTGAACTGAAGGGGAGAGGTCATCGTTGAGCTTGCTAGCATCGAAGCCACAATTATTGACCAAGCCTCGTTATCGACATGCAGCGCGCCGACCTATGCTCACCACGTCCGCTCATTTGCCGCATTCGCAATTTTATTGGCGATGTGGTGCTGCTGATCCCAGCGCTGGAGCGGTTGCACCATGCCGGGTATGAGTTGCATCTGGTTGGCAAACCTTGGGCGAATTCGTTGCTTGAGGGGTACGGCTGGCCGATCACACGCTATCCAAGAACATTTTCAGAGCGCCGTATAACGTTGAAACAGGTGGCGGCACCGTTGCGCCTGAAAGATCCGACGTTTGATGCACGCATCAATGCCATCACCTTTGCCACGTCGTTTTCAAGCGCGCTCGACATGCGCGCTGCGCGCCTGAAGCCGTTTGGTTATGCGGTCGAAGCGCGCAGCCTGCTGCTGAAACAATCCGCGCCCATCGTTTACGGTGAACACGCGCTGGATTCGTACTGGCGCTTGACGAGCCATTTTTTGAACGATCAAACCCCGCCGCCTGACGTCGTGAAATTGCGAATCAGCATCGCTGCAGAACGGCTGGCCAACCAAGCTTTGGCGAGCGCTGGCGTGCGCCCTAGCTATGTGGTTCTGGTGCCGTTCGCGGGGGGCACCTTTGAAAAACTTGACAAAAAGTGGCCACACTTCAAAGCCCTTGCTGAGGCGTTGGCAGCCACGGGACGCGACATCGTTATGGCACCCGGCCCCGATGAAATGGAGGCGGCGCGGGCCGTTTGCCCGACCGCCAAATTATTGCCAAAACTCGAACTCGGCCCCTACGCGGCGGTGATGCGCGACGCCGCTCTGACCATCAGCAATGACACCGGGCCAGGCCACATGGCGGCCTCCGTCGGTGGCGATTTGTTGAGCGTACTCGGCCCAACCAAAGTCGAGCAATGGGGGCCGCGTGGGCCGCGCGTGTCGGTGCTGCAGCGCTACCCGGAATGGCCAACGGTAGAGGCAGTTGCTGTTCGGGCGGTGTCACTACTCGCCGCCAGAGGTTTGCCGTAGGCACCTGCGGCAAAGATACCCAGCATCAGCGGGTACCACGTGCCCTCGGTGACGATAAATAGCGGCGAATCAACCAGCGAGTGCACCGCCAGTGTCGCCAGCAACGAGAACCCGACCAACTGTTCACAAATCGGTAATCGGCGCATGGCAAGCCCAGCGGTGGCGAGCCACGCCAGCAGACCGAACAAGCCCAGCATTCCAAACTGCACCGCAAAGAACAAAAACTGATTGTGCGGGTTGTAAGCCCCTAACCTGCACCACTCAGTTGACTTTGCAATGCGGCAATATTCTTTCGCATAGCTGCCCGTACCCCAACCCAGAATAGGACTGGCCTCAATTAAATCCAGAGACTTGCTGGCGTATTCCAGCCGCTGGCCGGTGGAGGTTGAAATGCCTAGCTCATGAGACGATTCAGCCTCGGCGAAAACTGCATAAAAGCGCTGCCGCAGCGAATCACTGGCCGAGGCGGCGGCGATTGCTGCCGCAATGAGCAACGCAGCAATGAGGGTCAAGCGGGTGTCTCGCGCCGCGACAAACGCCACCAGCGCCACCACCAACAGGTTGACAAACAAGGTGGCGTAACCGGCTCGACCTAAAACAAAAAAAAGTACGTTGATAGCCGCCGCTATTGCAACCAACATCCAAGCAAAGATGCGCCAACGTCCATCGGCCCGCACTCGCAAGCGCCACGCCTCGGCAAATGCGGCCACCGCAAACACCGACATCATCACGTTTTGAGTGATGTGATGTTTGAAGATGTAGTGATCTCCCAGCATCATCTCCCGAGTGGCGCGCGCCAGCGGAAACGCCCACACGGAGTGAATGTAGGACAACACGAGGGTCAACAACATCGAGGCCATCCACGCCAGAAGCGCACGACGTCGCCAGCGCTCGTCGACCAGCACGGCGATGGCTATCGGCGCGTACAGCAGCCGCGCATACTTTTTAAGCGAGCGCACAATTTCATCAGTGGGAGCCTGACTGTAAGTCACCCCGATCAGGATAATGGCGCACAAAGCGAGTGTTGCCAATGCGAAGGGATGCACCCGCCAGCGCTGCCAGTGAGAGCGATAGCCCCCCGCGAGGATCAGCGTGACCAGCAACGCACCGGCCAGTACATTGGAGAGCGCCGTACCCAAAGGCACCGACGCAGCGATGGCAACCACCAGCCAAGCGCACCAGCGGGCGAGCGTAGGGTCGGGCGAGAAGAAGAAATCAGCTCGAATCAGCCGAATGCGGGTCATGGGTTTGCTGTACTGGGCATCGATTGGCTCACCAACCCATTGTAGGGAGCCACTAGTGTAGTGTTGCGTTCTTGAAGCGACATAAAAACGCGGGATTGAAGCCAACTCGTCGTTGCAAATGCTCGCAATAGCTAGCTATTGCTGTGCTTTGCGCCTAGATTCGACGAAAAATCCATCGTTTTTATTAGTCGCATCAATTCGGCAACACTACACAAGCGCCGCCCTAAGCGGCAAAGTACAGCGTCGGACATCCAGTTGTGTCGATTGCCTACAATGCCGCGATGAAATCACAGGCGTTTTTCCCGACCCCCGAAGATTGCTCACGGGCGTTTTATGAGGCATTCGCGCAGGCCGACATTGAAGCCGTGATGGCCGTGTGGGCCGACGACGAGGAGATGTGTTGCATTCACCCCGCCGCTGCCCCACTCTATGGTTATGCCGCCGTGCGTGCCGCTTGGGAGGCCATTTTTCGCAACTCCGCCAAGATGCGAATCGAAATGAAGGACGACATCTGGCACGTCACTGTTGGCATGGTGACTCACCACGCGATTCAATGGATCTACGTCGGCGAAGAGCCCCAGCCTCGCGGACCGGTGTTCGTGACCAATGTTTTCCTGCGTGCGCCGCAGGGCTGGCGATTGCTGGTGCACCATGCCTCACCCCTGCAAATGGGCTTGCCAGCAGGTGCCGGCAGCGTCGTGCTTCATTAACTTTTGATTCAAGGACACAGCAATGCGTGACGCCACTTTACCGGTAATTCTGATCGCTGGCGGGCTCGCCATGCTCGGCTGGAATTACGGCTGGATCCCCGACTGGAACACCTTGGTGGCCATCGCACTAGTCGGCGCGGGGGTTGCCATCATGCTGCTCGATGGGTTGACCAAGCAATCTTTGGTCGCAGGCCCGGTGTTGATCGCGATGGGCATTGGTTGGTACGGTTATTTTGATCTCGGCTGGCGTTCGCGCCTGATCATTCCGCTGCTGATGATTTTTGCCGGACTAATGATGTTGGCCGCGCGCTTTGCGCCGCTGCCGAACGCAAAGATCAAGGGTGTATTTTCGCCACGGCAAGGCAGCGGCCCGCCACCGTAAAGCGACGCACAACAATTTCAAACGGGCAAATTCGCCGGTTGCCGGTTGTCAAGCGCCGCCTACAATCCCCGCCATGGCAAAACAAACTTATCTTGATTTTGAGCAGCCGCTCGCGTTGCTGCAAGCACGGATTGATGAACTCACCGAAATGCATGATGGGACGGACAAGCTTGATGCGTCCGACGAGCTTAAAAAGCTCACTCGAAAGCTCGCAGATCTCAACAAGTCCGTTTATTCCAAACTGACGCCGTGGCAGGTGGCGCAGGTGGCGCGCCACCCGCAGCGGCCCTACACCCTTGACTACGCCAACGGGTTGTTCACTGATTTTGTTGAGCTGCATGGAGACCGCAGCTATGGCGATGATGCGGCTATCGTCGGCGGACTCGCCAAATTTGACGGCCACAGTTGCATGGTCATTGGGCATCAGAAGGGGCGCGACACCAAAGAGAAAGTGTTGCGCAATTGGGGAATGCCGCGGCCCGAGGGGTATCGCAAAGCGCTGCGCCTGATGAAACTTGCTGAAAAATTTAGTCTGCCAATCTTCACGTTTATTGACACGCCCGGTGCGTATCCCGGTGTGGGCGCTGAAGAGCGTGGTCAGTCCGAAGCCATCGGCCGCAATTTGCTGGAGATGGCGGCATTCAAGACGCCGATCATCGTCACCGTGATTGGCGAAGGCGGCTCGGGCGGCGCGTTGGCAATTGCCGTGGGCGACGTCACCATCATGCTGCAATATTCGACCTATGCCGTGATCTCGCCTGAAGGCTGTGCCTCCATTTTGTGGAAAAGCGCTGAGCGTGCGCCCGAAGCCGCCGAAAGCCTAGGTATCACTGCGCAGCGACTCAAATCGTTGGGCTTGATTGACCACATTGTCGCCGAGCCGCCCGGCGGTGCGCACCGCGATCCGGTGGTCATGATGGGAAATCTCAAAGGGGTGTTGGCGAGTGAATATGCGCGACTTGCGCTGCTGATGCCGGAGAAGCGATTAACCCTGCGACGGCAGCGGCTCTCCGGGTATGGCGCGTTCAAAGCTGCCTAGCAGCCTGATTTCAACCGTCGTGGCACACGCTGCGACGCAGTGGCATTCAGGCACGCGGGTATGTGTCGCGTTTTCCGGCGGCTCGGACTCGACGGTTTTGCTGCATGCGCTCGCCGTCGAGCGCGCAAAAAAATCAGCGCCCTGGACGCTGACCGCCCATCATGTGCACCACGGACTGAGCCTCAATGCCGACCATTGGGCTGCGCACTGCGAGGCGTTCTGCGCGTCGCTCGACGTGCCCATTTCTTTAGAACGAGTGCAGGTTGACGTGTGTGCAGGCAGTGGTCTTGAAGCCGCAGCCCGTGACGCGCGTCTGGCGTCGCTTGATCGGGTGCCTGCGGACGTGGTCGTACTCGCCCACCACGCGCGAGATCAAGCGGAAACCCTTCTGCTGCAACTGCTGCGTGGCTCAGGGCCGCCGGGAATGGCGGCCATGCCAGTGGCGGGTAGTGGTCGCTACCTGCGTCCACTTCTGAGCACACCCAAAGCGGCGATTTTGGACTACTCGCAACAATTCGAATTGAGTGCGGTCGTCGATGAATCTAATGCTGACAATCGCTTTTCGCGAAATCGACTGCGCAATACCGTGTGGCCGGCGCTGACCAAAGCGTTCCCCGCGGCCGAGGCCACGCTTTTTCGTGCCACACAGCATCAGGCCGATGCGGCCCAACTGCTCGACGACTTGGCGGATATCGATTCTGCAACCTGCCTTGCGGATACTGCAATCTACCTTGTGCCCTTTAATTTGTTGAGCAACGCGCGGCGCGCTAACTTGCTGCGATTCTGGCTGCACCGTCATGGCGTCACGCCTCCGGCCACCGACACGCTTCGCGAATGGCTTAAACAACTGGGCAGCGTCACGGCCATTCAAGCCATAGAGCTGCGAGGCAGCGGGCACGACGATGTGATTCGCGTCTATCGCGGATTAGCCCATTTAACGCGAGATACGCCGCGATGGGAGCCCCGCACATGGGCCGGCGAATCGTTGCTCGAACTCAAATGCGATGCGGTATTGGCGGGCGAAGTGAGCTTCGCGAGTGGTTCGCTGCTGGAATCGCCACACGCACTTCGGGCACCGCTACCCGGTGAAAAATGGCAGGTTCGAATGCGCCGGGAGGGCGACGCCGTAAAACTGTCCGAGCGTTCGGGTCACGTGGCGCTGAAAAATATCTTCCAGCAGGCGCAGGTGCCTCCATGGCAGCGCGCTACGTGGCCGTTGCTGACCTGTAACGACGAAATTTCAGCCGTGGCAAGCATTGCGACAGCGAAAGCCTTTAACGTGATGCCCAATGAGCTGGGGCGAGTGTTCGGGTGGAAACCCGCATGACTGAGGCCTCCCGGTTCGTAAAATAATATTGAGGTCAACGCACACCGCTTGACCGACGTTTTTTGTAACGTCGCACAACCCATTAAAACCCGGAGAACCACGCTTCATGTTTATCAAGAAAATTTCGAATGTCGCAGCGGCAATCGCTTGCACAATCGCCACCAGCAGTGCCCTCGCCGCCTACCCCGAAAAGCCGATTTCGGTGATTGTTCCCTTTGCCGCAGGTGGGCCGACCGATGTGGTTGCGCGCTCGTTATCGCAAGCTATGGGCACACAGCTCAAAGGCGCTATGGTGGTTGAAAACGTGGGCGGTGCCGGCGGCACTATCGGCGCGGGCAAGGTTGCGCGCGCGGCGGGCGATGGCTACACGCTGCTGTTTCACCACATTGGCATGTCAACGGCACCGGCTCTGTACCGTAAACTCGACTTTAAGCCTTTGGAAGACTTCATTCCGATCGGTGCCGTGGTGGATGTGCCCATGACATTGATCGGCAAACCACAAATCACGCAGACCAACCTGAAAGATCTGCTCGCCTACGTTCGCGCCAATAAAGACAAGATCAATTTGGCAAACGCTGGCGTTGGCGCTGCATCACATTTATGCGGCTTGATGCTGCAAAACGCCATGAAAACCGATCTGACCACCGTGCCGTTTTCTGGTACAGGCCCGGCGATGACCGCCCTGCTCGGCGGCAATGTGGACATCATGTGCGACCAAACTACCAACACCACCGGCCAAATCAAGGGCGGCAAAATCAAAGCGTTTGCTGTAACCAGCAAAAACAAATTGGCCAACTTCCCCGATTTGCCAACGCTCTCAACGGAGCTGCCCGGATTTGAGGTCGGCGTATGGCACATTCTGTATGCGCCGAAGAACACACCGGCTGACGTCGTCACCAAACTTCAAGCCGCATTGCAAGCCGCGATAAAAGACGCAAACTTCGCAGGAAAAATGAAAGAACTCGGTGCTGAAATCATGCCGCTGGATCGTCAAACCTCCGCCGGTGCCAAGGCACTGCTTGCTGCTGAAATCAGCAAGTGGTCTCCGATCATTCAAGCAGCCAAAGCCTACGCAGACTAATTGAAACGCGCTAAACCCCGCTGAATTCGGCGGGGTTTGCGTGATTAAATGGCGTGATCGGACGTGCGCAACCGTTCATTTGACCGGAGGATGATCGAAACTCGCCTCGGACGAGAGCTACTCTGCGCCGTCGGTGCCCGTCATCGCCGCAGACGACTCGTCATCGGGCTTTTCAAGCAACTTAATCAAGCAGCCTGCACAGGTAAAAACTGTGCGCCCGCCTACTTTACGCGTTTTTCCGCCGCGGATGATGGCAGGCTGTTTGCATGTGCCGCAGAGTCTGGTCCAACTGCCAGCCACCGAGCGTTTGCGCGGAGTGGCCGTTTGTTGACGAAATTTGGCGATCTGATTCGGATCGAGCATAGACATCAACACCTTGAGTTTCGCTTACACCACAGAACGCTACGCTTTTTTCGTGTAAAACCAGAGTGAACCGGCGCGAAATGGACGTTGCTAGCTGCAATAAAGCGTTGTATTTTCAACGGCCTACATTATGTCTCAAAAGCTGGATCTTTGCCAGTCTCACCTCATGAAAATTCAAAAAACCGGTTCGCGCGGTTTCATTTTGCCGCTGTTATTCGTCCTCATGGCCGCCTCAGTTTTAGCGGTGGGATTTGGGTTTGCGGTGTGGAACTACAGCTATTCCGAGGGCGAGCGCGCTGGTGTTGTGCAAAAGTTTTCAAAAAAAGGCTGGGTTTGCAAAACGTGGGAGGGCGAACTAAATATGGTGGTGCTGTCGGGCGGCTTGCCCGAGAAATTCTATTTCACCGTGTGGGACGAGGCGACAGCGGCGGTCATCAATCGAAATGTCGGTAAGCGAGTCGCACTGCACTACATCGAGAAGGTCGGGTTGCCCACAACCTGCTTCGGCGAAACACGGCACTACGTGAACAAACTCTCGCCGCTTACCGAGTAGCGCTCTCGCAGCCGCTGATAGTCCTCGGGCGTGTCAATGCCCGGTGGCAACGCGGAAGCAACAACAGCCGCGGTGATTCGATATCCGTGCGCCAAAGCACGAAGCTGTTCAAGCGCCTCGAAACGCTCGATGGCAGGAATCGAGAGCGTTGGAAATAACCGTAGAAACGAGGCACGATAGGCATAGAGCCCAATGTGTCGATACATTGGAAGCCCCTGCGGCGGCGCGCCGACTGCCTGCCCCCACGCATCGCGAGCAAACGGAATCGGCGCGCGGCTGAAATACATGGCGTCGCCCACCTCGTTCAACACGCATTTGACGACGTTGCAATTCATGGCGTCAGCCGCGTCATGAATCGGATGACAAATCGTTGCCATCGCCGCATCGGGCCGTTGTAGCAGCAAATTCGCAACTTGATCAATGACGGTCACCGGAATCAGTGGCTCGTCGCCCTGCACGTTCACCACGATTTCGTCGTGAGCGAGGCCGAGCTGCGTAACTACCTCGCTGAGTCGGTCAGTGCCCGTGGGGTGATCGCTCGAAGTCATTGCCACGCATAGGTCAGCTCGCGCACAGGCGGCTGCAACGCGCGTGTCGTCGGTGGCAACCACCACCCGAATGGCGCTGGAGAGCGCGGCGCGTTCGGCCACTCTAACCACCATCGGCTTGCCGTGCAGGTCAATCAGTGGCTTGCCGGGGAAACGAGTCGACGCGTAACGCGCCGGAATGATGACCGTGAAGCTCAACGCACGCCTTGCATGGCGTCGAGTTCTTCAGGTGAGATTTTCCGCGCCTCTTCCTCAAGCATCACCGGGATATCGTCGCGAATTGGGTAGGCAAGGCGCGCTGATCTGGAGAGCAGCTCCTGTCTGGCTTTATCGTAGATCAGCGGCCCTTTGGTGACCGGGCAGACGAGAATTTCAAGCAGTTTCGGATCCATGGGCAGTGGGCAATTTTTGATCGTAGAGAATTCGTGCATCGCGCACCAGTCGCAGAAGTTTACGCTTGGTCTCAGGGGCCAGATGCACCGTCAGCGGCACCACCCACATGCGGTGATCGGCAAATGGGCGACATTTGGGCGCATCCTTCTCCGTCATCAAAATCGTGCGGCCCGTCATGTTCTGAAAGTCCTCACGACGAAAAGCGTGATGATCGGCAAAAGGGAACAGCTCCCCCTGTACTCCTGCTCGCTTCAGTGCGTCGTAGAACTGACGCGGATTGGCAATGCCCGCAACGATTGCCGGACGCGATTGCGCAAAGGTTGCAAACGGTGCCTGACGCGTGGGCTCGACCAGCGCGTAGGGCTCGCTCAGTTTTCGCCTCACCACGTGATGATTGCCCTCTTTGTAGCCTTGTGCGGGCGTATGCCAAGAGGGCATTAAGCGCAACGCTGCATCGTGCGCGCGCAGCAGCGGCTCGCGCAGCGGTCCAGCTGGCAGCAGCCGGCCGTTGCCGTACTGAAACTCGGCGCTGACCACTTCAATTTCGATGTCCCGCCCCAAGGCGTAATGCTGCAACGCATCATCGGCGACGATGACATCCACCGCTGGATTGTGCGCGAGCAGATGCGCAACAGCTGCCACCCGGCTAGCACAGACGACGACTGGCGCACCCAACGCAAAGTGCAGCAAAGGCTCATCGCCGACCTCCGAGGGCAGTGAGCGGGCGGTTACTCGACGCGGCGGCTTCGGGCTCACCGGATATCCGCGACTGACGATCCCCGGCTTGTAACCGGCCTGTTGCAGGCAGCGCACGACGGCCTGCACCACGGGCGTTTTACCGGCACCGCCAACGACGATATTGCCAACCACGATGACCGGCACACCGGGATGCCAAAGCTTAAAGACGCCACGTCGGTACAGCGCACGGCGCGCAGAAATTACCAGCGCATAGAGCCACGAAATAGGGGTCAGGACAACCGCCACGAGCGTGGTTTTCCGTGACCACCACGTCTTTTCGATGAATGCTGGAAGCATCATGCTGGTTATGGCCCGCGCCGTAATGCAGCCGCAGCTCGTAGCCGCAAGCCACTACCTGCTGGGGGCGCTCGCTGTTTGCGTGGCAAAAGTGATATTTGGAAAGCTCGCCAGCCGCGCGGCTTCCATCACATGCACAACGTCCTGATGTTTCGCCGCCGCGTCGGCGTTGATAATGATCACCGGATCAGGCACCCCGTTGGCGGCCTCTTTCAAGGCTTGAGCAAGCGTGTTCACGCCGGTGAACGAAAACACTTGTTTGTTTATTGCATATTTGCCCGCAGCATCAATACCTACGCTCACCTCTTTGGGTCGTTGCGTCTGTTTTTCGGCATCAGCCTCGGGCAGCGAGATTTTGAGCTCTGTGAACTTGCTGTAAGTGGTTGATGCCATCAGAAAAATCAGCACCACGAGCAGCACATCAATCAACGGAATAAAGTTGATCTCCGGCTCCTCGCGAAAGCGGCCTCTGCGGAAGTTCACTTCGCTCTGTCCCCGTGAAGAATGTCCACCATGCGTGTGGCCTTCTGCTCCATCTCAATCAGCAGCGAATCCACTTTGCCGCGAAAGTAGCGATAAAACATCAACGTAGGCACCGCCACAATGATGCCCATCGCGGTGTTGTAGAGCGCGACCGAAATGCCATTGGCCAACCGCGCCGGATCAACACCCGCGCTGCCAGTACTACCGAAAATTTCAATCATGCCGATGATCGTGCCCAGCAGCCCCATCAGCGGCGCAGCAGCCGAGATCGTGCCAATCGCGTTGAGATATTTTTCTAACCCGTGACCAATGACGCTACCGGTTTCTTCGACCGCCTCTTTGACGACAGCGCGAGGTGACTTGATATTGGCAAGCCCTGCCGCGAGAATTTGTCCCATTGGGCCTTGCCCTGCCGTGAGGTCCACTAGCTCTTGAGTCAAACCTTTTTTCTTGTATTCAGCAATGACTTTATCGACCAGCCCCGGCGGAATAATTTGCGCGCGACGCAGCGTCCACGCCCGCTCAATAATCAGGGCCAGCGCGATGATAGATACGAAAATAAGCGGCCAAATGGGCCAGCCGGCCGCTTTGATGATGTCCCACATGCAACGTAATCTCTTTCGTGTGTGCAGGTTCCAGTGTAACCCGCGTATTTAATCGTGTGAATGGTTGATTCTGACGGTAGCGATATTTTTTAGAGAAGCATCGTCAGCCTGCAATCGAAATGGCCTTGGCGCATATCAGCGATCCAGCCCGCCTAACTTTCATGAAGTTATTCCGATACCCGGATGATGAAACGTAGCTGCGCAGTAGGCGACGACTTGGCGTGGCACGGGTCCTGAAGCGACGCCAAGTCGTCGCCTACCGGTCTGCTGTTTCATCTTAAAAAACGTGCCGCCCGTCAATTTCGGTACATCGATATCTGCACGTCACTTCGTACTGCGCTTGACCCAATCTCTAATGCGCTGCACGCCCTTGACGATATTCTCGTTTTGGGTGGCGTAGCTGAAGCGGATGTGCTGGCCATCGCCCGGAACGCGATGACCGAAATGAATGTCAGCGAGCACCGCAACACCCGCCTCATAAAGCAAACGTTTGCGCAACTCCTCACTGTCCGCGAGCCCCGTCATCGCACACAACTCAGTCACATTCGGCCATGCGTAAAACGCACCGCCGCTGGCTTGACATTTGATGCCTGGCACTTGGTTCAGCAAGCCGACGATCAGGTTGCGCCGATCTAGAAACGATTTGCGCATCATCTCCGCCTCATGCTGCGGCCCGTTTACGGCGGCCACTGCGGCCCATTGCGAAATATGGCTGGCGCAACTGTCGGTGTTGGTGACCCATTTTGTGAACGCGGGCGCGAGCAATTTGTTGGCGGTGAAACCAATGCGCCAACCGGTCATCGCCCACGTCTTCGACGCGCCGTCCGAGATGATGCAGCGCTCCTGCATGTCGGGCAAACTCGCGAGCGATTGAAAGCTGCCTTCGAACGTGAGCCGTCCGTAGATCTCATCGCAGAACACCCAGATGTGCGGATGTTTGCGCAGGATCGCGGCGATGGCTTCGAGGTCAGTTTTGGTGAGAATGCCGCCAGTCGGATTTTGCGGACTGTTGAGAATTAAGAGCTTTGTCTTCGGCGTGATCTTCGCCTCCAGCTCTGCCGGATCAAACGCAAAATTGCGGCTCTCGCGCAGGTACAACGGCACCGGCACCGCGCCATGAATCGTGATCTGCGATTCATAAATCGGGAAGCCCGGCACCGGGTAAATCACCTCGTCACCCGCGCCGAAATCAGTGGTCGACAAAATCGTGTACGCGATGAACGGCTTGGCACCTGCGCCGACCACGACGTCCTCCGGCTCAATGGTGATGCCGCGCATGTCACCCATGTAGGTCGCGACCGCTGCGCGCAGCTCAGGAATGCCCGCGCTTGGCGTGTAGCCGTGCTTGCCGAGGCGAATGGCCTCGTGCCCCGCTTCCTGCACATGCGTCGGCGCAAGAAAGTCTGGCTGGCCGATGCAAAAGCTCGTGATGTCGTAGCCCTCGGCGATCAACTTGTTGACCTCGGCGAGCACGACGAACGCGTTTTCAGTACCAAGGGATTGGGCGCGGCGGGAGAGTGAAAGTGACATGGCGGCATGACGGGAGGGTGATGCCCAAATGCTACAGCGGCGTTGCCGACCCATCGTCTCGAAAATTCAAGCGTGGGTGCCGTGCCCGCTGACTGACGCTTCGACGGCAGGCCGGCGCGTGTGGTCGCAGCTGGCGCGCTCCGTGTTTCGACTTACGTTGTTGACGTATGCGGCGATCCTAGACTCACGCGATCTGCGCGCATCGGAGATGACGTCGCCGAAATAAAGGCCCAAATTGTGTCGGCCAGTTCGGGCTGCTTCGACAGGTTCGCCACGGTCGTTCGTACGTTGTCGCCTGTTTCGCATCTATGGCGCGTTGGCGGTGCTGCCTCGAACGACAAGTTCGAAAGGTAGTAGCACCTTATTTGGCAGGGGTTCCCCCGCTAGTGCGGCCACGATCCTTTCAGCTGCTACGCGACCGAGTGCTTCGGTCGCAAGACTCACGGTTGTGAGGCCGGGATTGAGTTCACTCGCAAGTTCCTGATTGTCTACCCCGCAAATCGAGAGCTCTTCCGGGACACGAATACCGACTCGCTGCGCCTCAAGTAATGCGCCGGCCGCTAACAAATCATTGCCGCACAAAATCGCTGTCGGCTGCAATTTTTGTTGCATTAATTTTTGTAACCCGAGGCGACCACCTGAGAGATTAAAGGGCTGTTCGGTCACCGCCTTCGGAGAAAGACGCAAGCTGTTACGCTTCATTTCGTCGCGCACGCCCTCGATGCGCGCGCGTGCACGATCATTCTGTTCGGTGAAGCCCGATATGACTGCAATGCGGCGATGCCCGAGGTCTAGCAGGTGCCGTGTCAGCGTGCTTGCTACTGCGTGATTGTCGAATCCAATCGACGGAAGCCGCGCATCGCACGACCAAGTGAGTAGCGTTGGTTTTCCCCATTGCTTGATCGATTTCCAAGTGCTCGGCGTGTGATCGGTTCCGACTAATACCAGCGCATCGACACCGCGTTGTTGCAACGCAAACACCGCGCGCTCTTCGTTCCGCGCGCTGTAATTGTGGCTTGCGATCAGGAGCTGGTAGCCGCTGTGCAGCAATGTTGTTTGCAGCGACTGCGTGCTCTTGGCGAAGATCGCATGATCG
The DNA here is from genome assembly GCA_031409935.1 of Burkholderiales bacterium. Classification (GTDB taxonomy): domain Bacteria; phylum Pseudomonadota; class Gammaproteobacteria; order Burkholderiales; family Casimicrobiaceae; genus Casimicrobium. The sequence goes on from JANNYE010000057.1 coordinate 40,928, forward strand.
ATGGTCGGCACGACGCAGCCTACGATGTTCGAGCGACCCGATGCGAGTGATCGCGCTGACAAATCGGGCACGTAGCCGAGGCGTTTGACAGCATCCAGCACACTCTTTCGGCGTGCCGCTTTAACCAAATCTGGTTTCGATAGCACGCGTGAAACTGTGGCGGTTGAGACGCCTGCCAGCGCCGCCACGTCTTCAATGCGAACCCGTTCCTGTGCCATATCGTTGTTTTTCTCTGTGTTACTTTTTTGCGTGGCCGTCGCGGTGGCGGTGTAGTAAACGCGCGACCTTGGCGTGGAGGTTAACCGCTATTGACAAGATTGGAAAGTTGGCAAACAATAAAATGAAAGCGCTTACATTTTTTGTTCAACCTAAACTTTAGCCCCGTACTGCCACGAAACAATGACCCCTTCATCTCGCCGCAACTCACAGCGCTCCTTTTGGGGCGTTGGCGTGATCGTTTGTCTTTTGGTTGTGTGGTACTTGGCAACTACGGTTACTGAGTTCATTGGTTCCGCTCGATTGCCGCAACCGCACGAGGTTTGGCAATCGTTTGTCGCTATCGCCACCGAAGGCTATGGCAACGGGCGCCTGCACAAGCATGTTCTGCATAGTTTGCAACTAGTGGCGATGGGTTTTGCGGCTGCCGTTGCGGTCGGTGTGCCGCTCGGTTTGCTGATGGGGCATTCGCGCAAAGCCGAAGCGCTTATCAACCCCGCGTTTCTTTTGCTGCGCCCGATACCGCCGCTAGCGTGGATTCCACTTGCCATTGTGTGGTTGGGATTGGAAGACGCATCGAAGATTCTCGTGATTTTTGTGGCGGCGTTCGTGCCCTCCGTAATCAACAGCTACACCGGTGTCAGAAACATTGACAAGCCGATGATGGAGGCCGCGAACATGCTGGGTATTCGCGGCTGGAAACTGGTGAGCGAAGTGTTGGTGCCCGGCAGTTTGCCGATGATTTTTACGGGTTTGCGCCTATCGTTGCAAGCAAGTTGGACCACCTTGGTCGCAGCCGAGCTGATCGGAGCGCTCTACGGTTTGGGCAGCATCCTCAACCAAGCGGCGCAAGACATTTATCCCGCAATGATTATGGTGGCGATGGTTTTTGTGGGTATCTGTGGTGCGTCAACAACATGGTTGCTGGGGCAAATTGAGAACCGTTCCATGCCTTGGCATCAGGAAAGGGCGGCTAGGTGAAACAGCAAGCGCTCTCACGCACGCAACAGGTGCGCTACACAATTATTGGCACGCTCGGCTTTTTTAGTGTGTGGTATCTGTCGGCGCTGTTGCAGCTTGCGCCACCCAAGTTTCTGCCGATGCCACACGAGGTGTTCGCGAAACTCGTTCAATTGTTTCGTGAGCCATTTGCTGGATACGTGTTGTCGGATCACATGCTGTCGAGCCTCGGTCGCTATGCGCTGGGCTTTGGCTTGGCGGCGCTCGTTGGCGTGCCTTTGGGGCTTTTAATGGGGCGTTTTCGGTGGCTCGACACCGTCGTCAGCCCCGTCTTCGATTCGCTTCGATTCATAGCCCCCGTCGCATGGGTGCCGTTCGCAGCATTGTGGTTTGGCACCGGAATCGGCGGGCCGACGTTGATTATTTTTGCAGGCGCGTTTCCACCGTGCTTGATCAACGCCTATCGCGGCGCAAAGAGCGTTGATGTTCGTTATTTAGAAGCCGCGAGCATGCTCGGGGTCGGTTCGCTCAAAACCATCACCGAAGTGATATTTCCTGCGGCGGTGCCTTCAATCATCGCAGGCCTTCGCATCGGCGCTGGCCTCGGCTGGATGTCGCTCGTCGGAGCGGAACTAATCGTAGCGAGTAGCGGCATGGGCTACATGATTGTGAAAGGCCAAAGCGCAATTGCCACCGACATTGTGATGGCGGGAATGATCGCCATTGGCGTGGTCGGCGTTGTGATCGACATCTCGCTGCGCAAGCTCGAAAGCTACTTGCTTAAACATCGCCAAGACCGCTAAACAATTGATCGCCGCATGAGCACTATCGAATTCGCCAATGTCAGTCGCACCTTCAAACGGGACGGCAAAGACCTGTTGATTCTCGACAACGTGAACTTGACGGTGCAAGACCAAGAGTTTGTGGCCATCGTAGGGCCATCGGGTTGCGGAAAAACTACGTGCATGCGGATGGCAGCGGGTCTCGAATTTCCAAGCGCGGGCACAGTACGTGTGAGCAATAAAGAAGTGATCGAACCGGGCCCAGATCGTGCGGTAGTGTTCCAGCAGTTCGCGCTGTTTCCGTGGAAAAGCGTTTACGAAAATATCGACTTTGGGCTTCGTGGCAAAGGCATCGTCGAAGCGGAGCGCAATCGAATCATCGCGCACTACATCGGTTTGATGAATCTCAAAGGCTACGAGAGTGCTTACCCGCACCAGCTTTCGGGTGGAATGCAGCAACGCGTTGCGATTGCGCGCGCATATGCGCTCGACCCCGAGGTGCTCCTGATGGACGAACCGTTTGGTGCGCTCGACGCGCAGACACGGGTGGTAATGCAAGAGGAGCTAGTGAAACTCGCGCGAACCAACCCTCGCACCGTGCTGTTCATTACGCACGCGGTTGAGGAAGCTGTCTACCTGGCTGATAGGGTTATCGTCATGACCAGCAGGCCCGGAAGGATCAAAGAAATACTCGACGTGAAATCAGTGCGCGAAAGCGAACGCTGGGATCAGTATCAGAAGATCGAGGACGTGATGGATCTGGGTTCCTTTGTTCACTTGCGCACACGGATTTGGAAGTCCCTACGTGAAGAGCATGCGCACGATCACTAATTTTTGTCCCCCAGGAGAACTGAAATGAAAAAATTTATTGCCTTATCCGCTGTAGCCGTTAGCCTCACATTTGCTGGGGCAGGCCTTGCAAATGCCCAAACCTTGACGCCGATAAAAGTGAGCTTGCAGCCCTCGCTTTATTGGGCGTTGCCGTTCCATGTTGCCACTGAAAAAGGGTGGTGGAAAGAAGTGGGTTTAGCGCCCGAATTTAGCTCGTTCCCAGCAGGCGTGCCGCAAATCGCGGCTTCCGCAGCGAAGTCGTGGGACGTGGGCGGCACGGGTTCAGTGCCTGCGGTGCTGGGGCACGTTCGCTTCGGTATTAAAACCATCGGTATCAGCAACGATGAGTCTGCGGCAAATGGACTCGTCGGTAGCGGCAAAGCTGCTGCCGAGTTCGCCGCCAATCCCGCCAATGCGCTGCGCGGCAAAACGATCACGCTAACGCAGAACTCAACCGCCGACTTTGCCGTTCAATCGTGCTTAAAGAAGTACGGTTTGAAAAAGTCCGATGTGGTGATGAAGAACATGGGGCAGTCGGAAATCATCTCGGCGATTTCGTCGAACAATTCAGACTTGGCGGGTATGTGGGCACCTAACACGTATACGGTGGAAGAGAAGTCTGGCGCAAAGCTGTTGTGCTCAGGAAAAGACAGTGGAGCAGTAGTTCCCGGCGCGCTGATCGTGCGCGGAGACTACGCCAAAGAAAACCCACAAAACGTCGCGAAGTTTTTGGCCGTTTATCTGCGCGCTTGGAGTTGGATGAATGCCAATAAGCCCGAAGCGATCAAGATGATGAAGGACTTCTACGCGAAAGGTGGTGTCACTTTGAGCGACGGCGCAATGAATCAGGAGTTTGCGACACGTCCTACCTTCAACCTAGCCCAGCAGCTCAAGATGATGGAGCGGAAAGGCACAGACGCCTCTTCGCAGGTCGATGGATGGTTCGGCGAACTCGCAAACTTTATGCGCGAGACCGGTGCCGTACAGCAAGCGCCGAAAGTGTCTGACTTCGTAACCGACGAATACTTGAAGCTGGTGAACGCAGATCCGAAATTGCGCGAATTCGCAGGTTTGACTAAGTAACGTTGTAAGTAATATTGGAGCTTCACTGTGTCAGTCACGTATCTCAAAAAAGCAGACAAAACCCCTGAGACGGAAACCGCGAGCGCGCAACGTGTCGTGACCGAAATGCTGAACCAAATCGAGACGAACGGCGAGGTAGCAGTACGCAAATACGCCTACGATTTGGATAAGTGGTCTGGCGAGCTTGTCGTTTCTCGCGAGGAAATTGCGGAGAATGCGAGACAGGTGCCGGCTCAGGTCAAGCGCGATATCGACTTTGCCATCAAACAGGTATCGGATTTCGCAGCAGCGCAGCGAAAATCGTTGACGGATTTCAAGGTCGAGTTGCATCCAGGGGTAACAGCGGGTCAACGCGTGTTGCCGGTGAACGTGGCGGGCTGCTATGCGCCCGCCGGGCGCTATGCGCACATCGCATCGGCGTATATGGGAGTGGCAACCGCGAAAGCAGCAGGCGTCAAAACCATCATCGCATGCTCCGGGCCGTTTCGCGGCGGCCCGATGCATCCTTACTTGATGTACGCGTTCGATAAAGCCGGTGCTCACATCATCATGACCCTCGGCGGTGTACAAGCCATTGCAACGATGGCGTATGGTTTGTTCACCGGCAAGCCCGCTGACGTGATCGTTGGGCCAGGCAATAAATTTGTCGCTGAGGCTAAACGCAGTTTGTTTGGCAAGGTCGGGATTGACGTCTTCGCCGGGCCTTCTGAAGTCGCAGTAATCGCAGATGAAACCGCTGACCCAGCGATCGTTGCCAGTGACTTAGTGGGCCAAGCCGAGCACGGGCACGAATCGCCCGCTTGGCTGTTCACAACAAGTCGTTCACTTGCCGAAAAAGTGATGGCACTCGTTCCGCAATTGATTTCGACGCTGCCGCCCACCGCCCGTGACGCGGCGGGCTGCGCTTGGCGCGATTACGGCGAGGTGATGCTGTGCGATTCGAGAGAAGAGATGGTGAAAATTTCCGATCAGTACGCGGCCGAGCACCTTGAAGTCCATGCAACCGATTTGGATTGGTGGCTCGAAAACCTCACCTGCTACGGCTCACTTTTCCTCGGAGAAGAAACCACTGTCGCATATGGTGACAAGGCGAGCGGCCCGAATCATGTGTTACCGACAAAAGGTGCCGCACGGTACTCCGGTGGCCTATCGGTTCACAAATTCATGAAAACTTTTACGTGGCAGCGAATGAATCGCAGCGCAGCGCGCGACATTGGATTAGCGACCGCGCGCATTTCTCGGCTTGAGGGCATGGAGGCGCACGCGCGCACCGCTGATGATCGATTGGCGAAGTACTACCCTGGCGAAAAATTCGATCTTGGTGAGCCAGTGACCGTTTAGCGATGCCCTACAACGCCAAACTGTTTGACCTACACGGTCGCACCGCGTTAGTCACCGGCGGCAATTCAGGTATCGGTGCGGCGATGGCGCAGTCGCTAGGCGAAGCGGGCGCATCCATTGTGCTGATGGCGCGGCGTATCGACGCACTTCAAGCGTCGGCAAATACGCTGCGTGAACAGGGCATCAAAACCGACGTGGTTGCTTGTGACCTGTCCGACCTTAATGCGATCAAGCGCGGCGCGCAAGCTGCGCTCACCGTTGGAAAGATCGATATTTTGGTGAACGCTGCGGGCGTGAATCTTAGACAAAGTTTTGCAGACGTCACACCCGAGGGCTGGCAAACACAACTGAATCTTCACTTGTCCGCGCCGTTTTTTCTGACGCAAGCGCTCGCGCCACACATGAAAGAGCGTGGCTGGGGACGGATCATCAACCTAGCGTCGCTTCAGAGTTTCCGCGCGTTCGACGATAGTGCACCCTACGGCGCAGCCAAAGGGGGCGTGCCGCAACTCACCCGCGCAATGGCTCAAGCGTGGTCTCGCTTCGGGATCACATGTAACGCGATTGGCCCTGGTTTTTTTCCTACCGCGCTCACCGCGCCAGTATTTTCCGATCCCGAACGTGCGGCCAAAAACGCTGCGCAAACATGCATCGGGCGTAACGGTGCGCTCGATGATTTATGCGGCGTCACTGTTTTTTTTGCGAGCGATGCGAGTGCGTACATCACTGGGCAAACGTTAATGGTCGACGGCGGTTTTACTGCGAGATAGGTGCGTGTATGTCTACGATTTCGTCCCCTCCAGCGCGAACACCGTTTGATGCGTTCTGGATGCCATTCACACCGAATCGGCAGTTCAAAGGGAAGCCGCGACTTGTTGTAAGCGCAAGTGGCGTCAGCTACCGTACCCCCGACGGACGAGAAATTTTGGACGGCACGTCTGGGCTATGGTGTGTAGGGGCGGGTCACGGTCACCCGCGCATCGCCGAGGCGATGAAGCGACAAATCGACACGTTGGATTTCGCATCAAATTTTCAGGTGGGGCATCCGGGTTCGTTTGCGCTTGCTGAACGCATTGCCGATCTTGCGCCCGAGGGACTTGACCGAGTGTTCCTAGTCAACAGCGGGTCGGAAGCCTGCGACACGGCCATCAAAGTCGCGCTGGCTTATTGGCGCGCCTGCGGAGAAGGTCAGCGGCAGATGATTGTCGGGCGCGAGCGCGGTTTTCATGGCGTGGGCTTCGGCGGAATTTCGGCGGGTGGCATGCTCGCCAATCGGCGCGTGTTTGGTGGTGCCATGTTGCGCAGCGATCATCTTCGCGCGACGTGGGATCCCAAAACACAAGCGTTTGTACGTGGACAGCCTGAATCTGGCGCGGACATGGCCGATGAACTTGAGCAACGAATCATCGCGCTGCATGATGCGTCGAACATCGCCGCTGTCATCGTGGAACCTGTGGCGGGCTCCACGGGCGTGTTGGTTCCTCCCAAAGGTTATCTGCAGCGCTTGCGCGACATTTGTGATCGACACAAATTGCTGCTTATCTTCGACGAGGTGATCACTGGTTTCGGGCGTCTTGGCGCAATGTTCGCGGCGCAAACGTTCGACGTGGTTCCCGACATGATTGTGTTCGCCAAAACGGTGAGCAATGGCGCAGCACCGCTCGGCGGTGTGATCGTGCGAAGAGAAATTCATGACACGTTAATGCACGGGCCATCGCACGTTTCAGAACTCATGCACGGGTACACGTGCTCCGGTCACCCCTTGTCGTGTGCGGCGGGTCTGGCAATGCTTGACACCATTGAGGCAGACGCGTTGATCGACCGGGTACAAGCGCTGGTGCCGCACTTTGAAAACGCGGTTCACTCCCTTGCGGATGCGCCCGGCGTGGTGGGCGTAAGAAACATCGGGCTGGCAGCAGGCATCGAATTAGCCGCACGCAGCGGCGCAATTGGTCAGCGCGGGTTCGACGCGCAAGCGGCAGCGTTCGATTGCGGGCTCCTCACGCGCGCACCGGGCGACACGCTGATTCTTGCGCCGCCGTTCATAGCTACGCCCGCGCAAATTGATGAAATGGTTGATCGAATGCGCACAGCGATTGTTCAGAGCAGCAAACGTGATGAGCGATGACCGATGAAAGCGCTCGTCTATACGCAACCCAATGAAGTTCAATTGCTTGACCGGCCAGACCCCACACTCGAAAGGGGTGAGGTTGTGCTCAAAATCGATGCTGTTGGAATTTGTGGATCCGACATGCATGCCTATCACGGACACGATCCGCGCCGCAAACCGGGATTGGTGTTGGGGCATGAGTTTTGCGGCACGGTCGTAGATAGCGATTCGCCGCGATACGCGAAGGGCGTGCGGGTTACCGGGAATCCACTGATTACTTGCGGCGTCTGCGACTACTGTGTGCAAGGACGCAACAATTTGTGCAGCAATCGGACGATGGTTGGGATGACCCGCTCGGGTGCGTTCGCCGAATTCATGTCAATACCGGCAGCGTCGCTGATTGACATGCCACAGAACATGTCCGTTGTTCACGCCGCGCTGACTGAACCCGCCGCAACCGCATTGCACGCCATCAACATGAGTCTTCGCGCCATGGCGCGACCGTTGCCCGAAAACCGAACACTGGTGATCGGCGGTGGCGCAATCGGCATGCTCGCTGCACTACTGCTGAAAAGTTACGGCTGCCGCGAAATACAAGTTGCCGAGACCAACCCGCTTCGTCGTGATTCGATCACACAGCACACGTTTGCCGAAACCTACGACCCACGCATGACCAACGTTCAGGAGAACGGCTTTGACTACGTGATTGACGCCGTAGGCGCGAAAGCGACGCGCATCGATGCATTGCGGGCGGTGAAGCCCGGCGGCGTGGTGATGCATATCGGTCTGCAGGACTGGGAGAGCGAGATCGACATGCGCAAACTCACGCTTGCCGAAATTACGCTAATGGGTACATACACCTATACAACTGCCGACTTACGCGCTACGGTGAAATTGTTGAACGAAGGTGTGTTCGGCGATTTAACTTGGGTGAAGACGATGCCACTCTCTGAAGGCGCACGCGCGTTTTCGGAGCTTGACAGCGGCAAACACAGCTCCGCGAAGGTAGTGCTTGTTCCTTAGTCACTTACCAATCCAATGATGACGCTGTGCGCTCAGAAATCGCTGCTGTTATTTGTAGGAGCGGCGCAAGCCGCGAAAATTCGTTGTGTAAGCCAGAACATCGCGGCCCTTCGAGCGTGCTCAGGAGAGCCTTCCGCCGCTCCCACGGGTGACGGGTGCGCCGGCTGGGTTCCGGCTTCGGGACGCTGAACGCTACCCGCGACGCGCTGCCGGTTTTGTCGGTTCAACCGTTCTGGGCGCCCACCCGGCGCTTTCGATCCTCCACCTCGGGCTTGATCACGTTATCGTAGTAAATCCGTTGCTCAAAACCCTCGGAGCGCTGGCGATAAACGCGACCATCAGCAGCACCGATCCAGGTGCGGCTGGTGGTGATGCTCTTGTCGAAAGGGGTTGTGGATTTGACCGTCCACACATTCATTTTCATACCGCCGACGATCTCGCTTCCGGTCAATTTGCACTCTCGCGTCGTCTCCAGCGCAAGCGCCTCGACGGCTTTCGGATCAACCGGTTTTTGGGTGCGAATCCACTTGCTGTTTTCTGCTTTGACGTGCATGTAGCCTTCGATATACACGGCCTGATTTTTGACGGTTTTTCCCTCCACTAAAATTTCCTGCTCCGCGCGATATGGCAGATCAACACGCGGCAACGTTTGTTTGATCATCGCCACGCACGTCGCGTCGGCGGCATGCGCGTCGACGCTGATGGCCGCGATACAGTGACCCACCATCACAGCGGTTACTAGAAAAAAAGTTCGATTCATCTGAAAACTTTCGTAGGTGTATTTGCGATTGAAGGCGCGGGTTGTACTTCGGTTACCAAGTCAGCGAGACGTGCAAAAAAGAAATCACTTGACGCCTAACCGCTGCTCAATCGCAGCCAGTCGCGATTTGAGTTTCGCTATCTCGCCGTCGCGGTCTTTCACAATTTGATTGAGCCCCTGAATCGCTGCCAGCGTCACGCCGCGCGCATCGATGTCGGTCATGGTTTTGTCGTCGTAGCCAAGGCCAAACGCTTTCCAGAAGTCCTGCGCCATCGGGCCGATGTGGCGGATCGTTGCGTCCTCTGCCAAATAGCTCCAGGTGGACAGCGGCAGCGCGACGACTTTGCGCAAAATGTCTTGCGCGTTTTGCGAATTGATCGGAGAAAAGTCACGCTTTTGGGCGCGGTCAGAATTGTTGGTCCACACACCGCCGACGGAGAGTTTTGCGCCCGTTGAAGTGGTGATGATGAAGCCCGCTGTGTCAGCGTTAAACGCAACGAAGTAATTGCGAGCAGGGCCGAACGCGACGTCGAATCCGTTGGCGGCTTGCACGCGGAAGGAGTCCGTGCGGCTGGGTAGATTGTTCTGGTCGGCGTAGCTATTCCACACGAAGCTGCGATTTGCGGCGAAAGCGTTCCGACCTGCGGCAAAGCTGTAGGCACCATTCGCGTTGTTCAGGTATCCGCCCGGAACGGTGGAGTAAAAATCTGCCGCAAAATTTTCGGCTCCGCCAGAGACCACGGAGGCAGGCCCACCGGCCTGGTTCTGCCCCCCACCCCCCACGGTGGCGGCGTTGGCGCCCACGATATTCTTGTAGCCACCGCCGACCGTACCGTACGCACCCTGTATATAGTTTTGGTACCCGCCGCCAATCGCGGAGGATTCGGCTTTCGCCACATTCAGATAACCGCCTGCAACCGTCGCGTAGGATTGACCGTCGCCGACGTCGCCACCTGCATTATTACGGAGACCACCGCCCACGGTGCCGTAGTTGCCTACGACTTTGTTGTTTACGCCCCCGGCAATGCTGCCGTAGTTGGCCCAAATCGTATTTGGGAAGCCCCCGGTCACGCCACCACCGCCAATAAACGCGCCCTTGACTGCGGTTGACGAAACGCTATTGTCCGCATGCCCGCCAATAATGTTCGGCTCGCCCGCTGTGGTCGACGGCAAGATGCGCACCCCCGCACCACCGCCGATGCCGAGCGTCAGCGGTTGGCCATCCGTGGTGCCGAGCACCGCAGGCACGCCGAACGCATTGCCGCCCTGCGTGAACGCACTGATAGCACCGCCCACAGCGCAGCCGTTGGCGAGGAAGCTCGTGACCGCTGCGGTGGTGTTGCGTGAGCCCGCACCGAGCACCAAACCGTTGGTAAGAGCGGCGGACTTGAAGCCCACCAAATGCCGCGCGATGATGGTCGTGTCCACCGTGTCGATCTGGCCGTCGCCGTTCATGTCGAGCGCGCAGCCAACGCATTCGATGTTGTTCTTCACCTGCAACGGATCAAGGCTCGCATAGCGGGTGCTGGCGGTCATCGGGCTGCCGGTGATGCCCAGCGCGTAGCGGGTGAGCACCACGCCGTCATTCAGGGCGTCCGAGGCCCCTTTATCGAACGGGCAGGTGGCGGCGGTGGCGGATGTGATGCTCAACGCCAGAGAGACTGCGCCGAAAACGAGCAATGCGGGCGTCGACAATCGTTGCGTGGCGCAAAGCGGAGTGCGGGTGCGAGATGGGGAAGTCATAGAAGCCCTTGCTTTGAATGCGTGGATACTTCCTGCCCAGACGCAAACGCGGACAAAACACCAACATCGGTTGGTGCATTCGAGATTAACCGTGTGGGCGGCGACTTGGCATCGCCCCGATGCAGCAACGCCCGCTTGCTACGGTCATCAGCTCTCGCTGTAAAGCGCCACTTTACTTGGGCTACAACCCATAAATTGTAAAAGTCGACTTTTCTTAAAAACTGCGGTTAGCCCAAGTGTAGTGGCACTTTTTTTAAAAAGCTGAACTGCAAATTGTTTGGCTGACCGCACGTTATCGCGTACATTGACCCTTCTCGTAAATCCGGGCGCGCCCCGCACTCAATGCCTGTGACCGAGCTCACCATCCCGCCACCGCCGTCTGACGTGACGCAGATGCTCGACCGCGCCGCGTCCGGCGACGACACGGCGAAGAATGCCCTGTTCGAGGTGGTGTACCAAGAGCTGCGAGGACTCGCCCGCTCGAAGCTCGCCAAAGAGTCGGCGCTTACGATGTTGAACCCCACCAGTTTGGTTCACGAATCGTGGCTTCGCTTGGTCGGAAATCTCAACACCGACGCACAAAATCGTCGCGTATTTTTCAGCTATGCCAGCAAGGTGATGAGGAGCGTAATCGTCGATTACGTGCGCGAACGCAATGCCGAAAAACGCGGTGGTGGCGTCGCAGAGGTCACGCTATTGACCGAGCTTGCCGGTGAGCCGCTAAACACCGAGCAAATTCTTGCTGTGCATGAAGCGATGGCCAAACTTAAAGAGATTGATGAGCGCTGCCACGACATTGTGGAGCTGCGTTATTTCGGTGGCTTCACGGTGGACGAGTGCGCCGAACATCTCGATATTTCGTCGATGACCGTGGCCCGCGATTGGGAGAAGGCGCGGCTGTTTTTGTCGTATCAATTGGCGGATTAGCGCTTCGGCGAGCCTGCGCCGCCGGACGCCAACGCAGCGGTCGCTGCGGCCAACGCCGCCTCGGCCTTGACCAATCGTGACGGATTGTTGTTGGCCTCGCGCCAGCCCGCCACCGCTCTTGAAAGCTCTGCCACCGCGTCAGCACTGCGGCCCTCGTTAAACAGCAATAAGCCCTTGACGTAATGCTGTTCCGACACACCGTATGGATTGGCCGACTGCTCACGCGGCACCGCAAACACGTGATCCACAAGCTTCCACGCCTCGGCACGGCTGCCCTGCTCGTGCAGCCATTTCGCCTTGAGCAGCAACGTGTCCAGATAGAGCGTGTTTTGCGCACCGTAGCTCTTAGCGAGCAGGTCAAGCGCACGATCAAACTCCGGGCCGACTTCCGCGTTTTGACCGAGCTGTTGCAGCATTTCTGCGCGCCTTCGGTGGCTGAATGCAAGGTTTCCTTGGTCGGCTTCTTTCATGCGCTGCAACAGCGCAATGGCGCGCCCGTTGGCCGCCAGCGCTGGCTCAATCTGGTTGCCGTCGGACAGTGCGGTTGAATAGTTCTGCACGGACGCAGCCGCGTCTTCAGTCGTGCTGCCAATGTCGCGAAATAGCGCCAGCGCCTGCTCAAACCGCGCGACCACCGCGGCGTTTGGCATTTTTTTGGCACGCCGCTCAAGCTCGGCGGTGGTGGCCAACCACTTGGCGTAGCGCTCGCTTTTGTCGCCGAACACCTTGCGAACCGGTGCCTCCATCTCCATGAACGTCGCCCGTGCGGCATCGAAGTTTCCGGAGTACAGGTCAGCCTCCGCGTCGGTAAGCCGCCCGACAATCACCGCGGGATGCAGAACGCCAAATCGTTCAGTGGCCAGCCGGATGCGTTCGCCGTTGAGCTCAATAAACCGCTTGTCGTCATCAAGAAATCCGTAAATCTCTGCGAGGATGCCGAGCAACGCGATCTTGGTTTCTGGCTGGTCGTTCAGTTCAGTTTTAAGCCGCTCGGTGCCCGAATCCAGCAGCTGCCGGGCGGTCAGCGTTTGCTTGTCGTGGCTCGCAGCCAGACGCGGGTCAGAGGCCCGAAACAGATCGGTCAAAAACGTCGTCACCTGATTGGCTCGGCCGGCCTCGGATACCGCCTGTGTACGCTGCGCACGCGCCTCCTGCAATTGCCACAGGGCAACGCCCAGACTTGCCATCACGGCGGTGCCTGCCGCCGCGCCGGCAAGCACGGGCCAGCGATTGCGCATGACGAACTTGCGCCATCGATAGAGCCGTGTGGCGGGCTGTGCGCGCACGGCATCGCCCGCCAAAAAGCGCGCTAAATCGTCGTCGAATGCGGCTACCGTCGCATAGCGCTCGTCGGGCGAAGCGGCGAGCGCTTTGCGCACCACCGCTCGCAAATCCGCAGGCAGATCAACCCATGCCGCGCCGTCATTGACGGGTTGCATCCCCTCAGTGAGTTCGCGCTTGCAGGTGAGCCAGCGCGGCGGCTCACCTGCGAGCAATTGATACAACAAACAGCCCAGAGAAAACACGTCGGCCGCCGTGCCCACCGGCTCGCCACGCAGCTGCTCGGGTGCTGCGTAAGCCTCGGTGTACGCCGCGCCGACCACGCGCGTGAGGTTGTCGTCAGTCTCGTCGGTGTCGATGAGTTTTGCCACACCAAAGTCGAGTAACTTCACCTGCCCGTGGGTGGTGACCATCACATTGCTTGGCTTGATGTCTCGATGCACAACGAGTTGGCTGTGCGCAAAGGCAACCGCCGCGAGCACCTGGCGAAACAACGTCAGCGTCGCACGCTGATCCAGCGCGTTGGCGCGAACGTAGGCCGTGATGTCTTGCCCGATCACCAGCTCCAGCACTAGAAATCGCTGGTGATCATCGGTCAATCCTGCATCGAGCAATCGCGCAATGTGCGGATGCGTGAGTCGCGCCAGCAACTCGCCTTCGCGCGCAAAGCGGGCACGTGCATGCGCAGACAACGCGAGCGAGCCCAGCAGTTTCACCGCAACCTGCGATTGGTACAACCCGTCCATGCGCTCCGCGCGCCACACGCTGCCCATGCCGCCCTGCCCAATCGGCTCAATCAGCCGATAGTTGCCGCAGCGTTGGCCCGCAGCCAGATTGGTCGCACCGAGCAAAGCCTGTGAAATCGTGGCGACTTCGGCAGCACCGGTTGCTAAAGACGCGTCAGCCGACATCGTTCGCTGACAAAAATTCTTGAGCACCGCGTCTACCTGGACATCCCCTTGCAACGCGCCCTGCTCCACAGCGCGCAAACGATCTTCCGGCGGCACGTCGAGCAACACATCAAGGCGACCGAACACGTCACGCCACTGCGCGAGATCAAGATCAGCACGCTTCGGAATGGTGTCAGTTGGATTAGCGGAACTCATGTCGGACGCAACTTTAGCGCGTCACGCCCGCAGCGGTCAAACCGCCTTGCGATTGACCAGCACGATACCGACTGCGACGAATACCAGCGCGAACACCAGCGTGGGCGTGATCGTTTCGCGCAGCCACCATGCGCCGAACGCGAGCGCGAACATCGGCGTCAGGAACACGAACACCGAAACCCTTGTTGCCGGATAGCGCCCGAGCAGCCACATCCATGCGAGGTAGCTCGCGAACGCCCCGACGATGGTTTGCACCACAAGCGAGCCCCACGCGAATGCGCTGTATTGAAACGTCCACGCCTCACCCAACGCCAACGACACAAACGGCAACGTGACCGCACTGACCGCCACTTGATAAAAAAGCAATCGCTCGGCAGAAATACGCGACAAGTTGGATGCGCGAATCACCACCGTGGTTAGCCCCCAGAGCATGCCCGCAAGCAGCGCGAGGCTATCGCCCAGCCACACCAGCGATGCAACACGGACATTGCCGCCGAAAAATCCTTCGCTCAGCGCGAACACCACCGCAACAAACGCGCAGGCCACGCCAAGCCATTGCACCGGGCGCAACCGTTCAGCTTTGACAAACAGCGGCAGCAACCCCGCGACCCACAACGGCGACGTGTAAACGAACACGGTCAGCCTTGAGGCGCTGGTGTATTTGAGCCCGACAAACAGGCAGGCGAACTCCGCTGCGAACAACGCACCCGCGATCAGACCGGGCCAAAAAGATTCGTCACGGACAAACACTTTGATGCCACGCCAGCGACACCAGAGCCACAGAATCGCGGTCGCGCCAGCAAAGCGCAGGAACGCCTGCAACACCGGCGGCACATCTGGAATGGTCGCCTTCACCAACACCTGCTGAAAGCCCCAAAACAGGCAGCAGGCGAGCAAGATCGCGATGGCGGTGGAGTCGAGGTGAGCTTTGCGAGGGGGCATGCGGTGATTTTGCGTTGCGTCTGAAGACAATCACCTGAAAACGCGCGCTAAATCAGCTCAAGGCACCGAAAACGGAACAGCGCCCCGAGTTGTGGCGGCGATTTTCGCAACGCGATTTGCGATTCGGCTGGAGATACAGCTTCTCCGCGAAACGGCTTCGGCATCGGACATAGCTGTGCTTTTCACCGTTTATCGACGTAGGCCGAAATTAGCGCTCTACCCCTCATGAAATAGCCGTTTCACGAAAAAGCTGCAACGCCTCCAAATCACCCAAGAAACCTCCAGTCAACACTCGAGCAATATATCGCTGTCCGCACCGCGAGCGAACTTTCGCGTTAATTTCGTGCGTCACCGCGCTGCCTCGCCATAGAAACGAACCGATTTAGCGCTAACGCCCTTTTTTGCGGCGCTCTCTGACCTGCGTTTCACATTGATCAGACAACTCCCGGCGTGGCACGGCACTTGCGAAAGCGATGACTAATGCGAACCCATGGCGTGGGGGCATGAGGCGTCACAGCACATCGTTTCATCAACATCGTCATCAAAAAATTCTCGGGAGAAAAGACATGTCACAAATTACCCGTCGCGGAGCGCTGAAGACGCTGACCGCTGCGATCATCACCGCGAGCCTCGCGCAAGTTACGTTCGCTCAGAGCACAGGCCCTATCAAGGTCGGCGTTCTGCACTCGCTGTCGGGCACGATGGCGATCTCGGAAACGGTATTGAAAGACGTGGCGTTAATGGCCATTGAAGAGATCAACGCCAAGGGTGGCGTGATGGGTCGAAAGCTTGAGCCGGTGGTCGTTGACCCAGCCTCAAACTGGCCATTGTTCGCAGAAAAAGGCCGTCAACTGATCTCGCAAGACAAAGTCGCTGTGACCTTCGGTTGCTGGACTTCAGTGTCGCGCAAATCGGTGTTGCCAGTTTATGAAGAACTGAACAGCCTGCTGTTCTACCCTGTGCAATATGAAGGCGAAGAGCTTTCGAAAAACGTGTTCTACACCGGCGCTGCGCCTAATCAGCAAGCGATTCCCGCTGTTGAATATTTGATGAGCAAAGACGGCGGCTCGGCCAAGCGCTGGGTACTGCTTGGCACCGACTACGTGTATCCGCGCACCACCAACAAGATTCTGCGTTCGTTCCTGAAATCCAAAGGTGTGGCCGAGGCCGACATCATGGAGGAATACACGCCGTTCGGTCATAGCGATTATCAAACCATCATCGCTAAGATCAAGAAATTCGCCGCTGAAGGCAAGAAAACCGCCGTGGTGTCGACCATCAATGGCGACTCCAATGTGCCGTTCTACAAGGAGCTCGGCAACCAGGGCCTGAAAGCGACTGACGTTCCCGTCGTCGCCTTCTCAGTCGGTGAAGAGGAGCTGCGCGGTGTTGACACCAAGCCGCTCGTGGGACATCTGGCCGCATGGAACTACTTCATGAGCTTGAAGAACCCAGCCAACGCTGAGTTCACCAAGAAGTGGGCTGACTACGCCAAAGCCAAGGGCATCGCCGGTCACAAGGACAAGCCTTTGACCAATGACCCGATGGAGGCCACCTACATAGGCATCTACATGTGGAAGCAGGCGGTTGAAAAAGCCAAGTCCACCGATACCGACAAAGTGATCGCCGCGATGGCCGGTCAAACGTTCAAAGCACCGGGCGGATTCACTTCCACCATGGACATGAAAAACCATCACCTGCACAAGCCCGTCTTCATCGGCGAAATCAAGGCTGACGGTCAGTTCAACGTCGTATGGAAAACATCCGGTCCAGTGCGCGCTAATCCGTGGAGTCCGTTCATTGCCGGCAACGACAAGAAGAAAGATGTGCCCGACGGCAAGTCGATGTAGTGGTGTTACGTTAGGTTAGGTTAGTTTAGGTTAACAGTCGAGTCCTCCGTGTGCCGGGGTATGCAGCATAGGCCGCAACCCCGGCGTTTTTTTGCCTGATGACCTGTTGGAGCGGCCTTGGCCGCGATCACAAGTTGACAGGCGAGTCCCTGCGTCCGGCTTTATCAATGCTCACGCAATCGTGCGCAATTTCCAACGCTATCGCGGCCAAGGCCGCTCCAACAGGATTGCCTGCTCCTTATGAGATTGCTCGCTAAATCAATTAAACGTGTCTCCGGCAATCTTGGTCTCGCACTGCTGCTAGGCGCTCATATGATCGGCGCGCACGCACTCACACCAGAGGCCGCCCGTGCCATCTCTGTCGGCGAAAACGATGACCGCATCAAGGCTCTTAGCGCCGCACTCAACCAGCCCGATCCCGAACTGTCTCGCTTGATCGATGCACTGCTCAGTGACTCGGTAAAAATTGCGGGCGACAAAGTGTTGATCGTCACCGATGGCAAAGCCGTTGACGCTGTTTCACGGGCTGAAACCGTACTGCCCGCGAACGCAGAAGATGTCGTCAACAATAACCGTATGCGCCGCGAAATCGACGGCGCTAAGGCCACCCTCGGTCTTTTTTCAGACAGCATCACCAAGCGCAACAACGCCATCACCGAACTCAAGGACTCAGCGGACGAAAGCAAGTTGCCTCTCATCGACAAAGCACTCGCGCAAGAAACCGATGCATCGCTCAAAGGCAAGCTGGAGCAGCTGCGCGCCGCGATGCTTGTCAATTCCAGCGACAAACAAAAACGCCTCGCCGCAGTGGCCGCGCTCACCAGCAGCGGGCAGCCGAGCGTGCGCTCCCTCATGCAGGAGCGACTGAACGCAGGCGGTGAAACCGACCCCGAAGTGCGCGCCGCGCTGATCGCAGGCATCAAGGCGGTTGAGGCCAAACTGGTATGGGGCGAACGTCTCGGCGTGATCTTCACAGGCATCAGCCTCGGCTCCATTTTGTTCTTGGTGGCGCTGGGCCTAGCCATCACTTACGGCCTAATGGGCGTGATCAACATGGCGCACGGCGAGCTGTTGATGATCGGCGCGTACGCCACGTATCTCGTGCAAAACCTGTTCCGCAAGTACATGCCCGGCGCGTTCGATTACTACATCATCGCGGCCATTCCGCTGTCGTTTTTCGCGGCGGCACTCGTAGGTGCAATCCTCGAACGAACGGTGATTCGCTGGTTGTATGGACGGCCGCTAGAAACGCTGCTCGCAACGTGGGGCATTTCGCTGATGCTGATCCAGTTGGTGCGCACATTTTTCGGCGCGCAAAACGTACCTGTGGAGAACCCGTCATGGCTCTCCGGTGGCATCGAAGTGATGTCCAATTTGACGCTGCCCTACAACCGGATTGCGATCATCTTCTTCGCGTTTTTCGTGCTCGCTGGCGTGTCTCTGCTGATCAGCAAAACGCGACTCGGCCTATTCGTGCGCGGCGTCACACAAAACCGCAGCATGGCCGCCTGCATGGGCGTGAACACGGCAAAGATTGACACCTATGCCTTCGCCCTAGGCGCAGGCATTGCGGGGCTCGCGGGCTGCGCGTTGTCGCAGGTAGGCAACGTCGGCCCCGACCTTGGTCAGGGCTACATTGTTGACTCGTTCATGGTCGTGGTGCTCGGTGGCGTCGGGCAACTGGCAGGCACGGTTTACGCGGGCCTGGGCCTTGGCGTACTCAACAAATTGCTCGAAGGCTGGACCGGTGCCGTGCTCGCCAAAATCATCGTGCTCGTATTCATCGTCGTCTTCATTCAACGCCGTCCCCAGGGCATCTTCGACCTGAAGGGCAGAAGCGCGGAGGCTTGAGATGAATAGTTTCCGTCGTCGTATGGAAAACCGATCTTTGAGTCCAGCTCCGACAATGGAGGGCGCGTCAATTTCGAAGCCTTCTCCCGCAAGCGGGAGAAGGTGCCCGACAGGGCGGATGAGGGTGGCGCGTCGGTCAAAAATCACTTTACGCAACACTAGCGAGCCAATTCTCATGCACCCCGCCACCCTCACCCCAACCCTCTCCCGCTTGCGGGAGATGGAGCCTGCGAGATCCTTTGCATGAATACAGCAGCTATCGCAACACAACCGTTACCAACTAAATCCGGATTTCTAGGAAACTGGGGACGACTTGCGCTCGTCGCCATCATCGCCTTAATCCTAATCGGCATCCCCGTCCTGAACCTCGTCGTCCCCGCCGATAGCGCGTTCCACCTCTCCGACTACGCCGTCTCGCTGCTCGGCAAAATCATGTGTTACGCCATTTGTGCGCTGGCGATGGATTTGATCTGGGGTTACACAGGCATTCTGTCGCTCGGCCACGGCCTCTTCTTTGCGCTCGGCGGCTACGGCATGGGCATGTATTTGATGCGCCAGATCGGTCGCGATGGTTCGTACAAAAGCGACCTGCCCGACTTTATGGTGTTCCTTGATTTGAAGGCGCTGCCGTGGCAATGGATGGGTAGCGACTCGTTCTTGTTTCAGATGTTTTTGGTGATTGCGGTGCCGGGGTTACTCGCGTTTGTGTTCGGCTATTTCGCGTTCCGCTCGCGCATCAAAGGCGTGTATTTTTCGATCATCACGCAGGCACTGACGTTCGCAGCGATGCTGCTGTTTTTCCGCAACGAAACGGGTTTCGGTGGCAACAACGGCTTCACCGATTTCAAGCGAATCCTGGATATCCCCATCGCCACGCCGTCAATGCGCGTCACGCTGTGCGTGCTGACGGGCATGGTGTTGATCGGCTTCTACCTACTGTCCAAGGCCATCATCGCAAGCAAGTATGGCCGCGTGTTGCAGGCCATTCGCGACGCTGAATCACGCGTGCTGTTCACCGGCTACAACACGCTTTGGTACAAGCTTTCGATCTGGACGTTCTCGGCGATCATGTGCGGCATTGCAGGCGCGTTGTACGTGCCGCAAGTGGGCATCATCAACCCCGGCGAGATGAACCCAGCTGCCAGTATTGAGATCGCAATCTGGACGGCTGTCGGTGGCCGCGCTACGCTCATTGGGCCCATAGTCGGCGCGTTTTTTGTGAATGGCGCGAAGAGCTGGTTCACTGTTGCGTTCCCGGAGTACTGGTTGTACTTTCTCGGCGCGATGTTCATCGGCGTCACGTTATTTTTGCCGCAAGGCATTGTCGGTTTGGTGCGCAAACTTGCAAGCAAAGGAGGCAAAGCATGACGCCCGATCTGCTGGAGGAAGGCACCAAACGCCGCGAGGCTTACCTCGCCCGTATTGCGCAAAACCGCGCGCCGGGGCCGTCTGGAGGACAGGGCGCAAGTTTCGGTCACGTCGTCGCATCCGACGTGGTGGACATCAGCAATGGCGGCATTTTGTACGTCGACGACATCACCGTTTCGTTCGACGGTTTTCGTGCACTGAACAAGTTGACGCTGAACATCGCGGTCGGCGAATTGCGTTGCATCATCGGGCCCAACGGTGCCGGAAAAACGACGATGATGGACGTGATTACAGGAAAGACGAAGCCAGACAGCGGTCGTGCATTCTTCGGCACCAATATAGATTTGCTTCGCCTGCGCGAAAGCGAAATCGCTGGTCGCGGCGTCGGTCGCAAGTTTCAAAAACCAACGGTGTTCGAGCAGTTGAGCGTGTTTGAGAATCTCGAACTAGCGCTCAAAATGGATCGCCGCGTTCGCGCGTCACTGATGCACAAACTGACCAGTGCCGACACGGATCGCATCGCAGAAATGCTCAAGCTGATTCACCTGCGTGATGATGGTGCGCGCACTGCGGGTGACCTTTCACACGGACAAAAGCAGTGGCTGGAAATCGGCATGCTGCTGATGCAAGACCCCAAGCTTTTACTGCTCGATGAACCGGTAGCCGGCATGACCGACGAGGAGACCGAGCGCACGGCGGAGCTCTTCCTGTCACTCGAAGGATCGCATTCGTTGGTAGTGGTCGAACACGACATGAAGTTCATCGCTGAACTGGTCAACGGTGGCCAACGCGAGAAGAAAAAAATCGTAACGGTGCTGCACGAGGGCAGCGTACTCGCGGAAGGCGCGCTTGCGGATGTGCAGGCCAATGAGCGCGTAGTGGAGGTGTATCTTGGGCGCTAAATCTGTTGGAGCGGCCTTGGCCGCGATCTTCGTTTCGCCTAACGCCAATCGCGGCCAAGCCCGCTCCAACAAAGCTCATCATGCTTGAACTAAAAGATGTCAACCAATACTACGGCGGCTCGCACATCCTGCGCAACGTCTCCATCGACGCCAAAATCGGCGAGATCACTGTGGTGCTCGGTCGCAACGGGGTCGGCAAAACCACGATGCTCAAAAGCATCATGGGCGTGGTGCCGATTAAGGCGGGCGCAATCACGCTTGACGGCGAGCCGATCCATAAACAAACCTCATACGAGCGCGTGCGCCGAGGCATTGGCTTCGTGCCGCAGGGGCGCGAAATCTTCGGTCGCTTGACGGTAGAAGACAACCTGAAAATGGGCCTCGCCTACAAGTCGGCCAGCGCGCAGATTCCTGCGGAACTTTACGAATTGTTCCCTGTGTTGAAGCTTATGCTCGGTCGTCGCGGTGGTGATCTCTCCGGCGGTCAGCAACAGCAACTCGCTATCGCCCGCGCGTTAGCAGCGAACCCCAAACTGCTCATCCTCGACGAGCCGACGGAAGGCATTCAACCGAGTGTGATCAAAGACATCGGCCGCGTGCTGCGCCTCCTCGCTGACCGCAAAACGATGGCGATTCTGCTGGTTGAACAGTTCTACGATTTCGCCGAAGAACTGGCCGATCAATACATCGTGATGGAACGCGGCGAAGTCAAAAAACGCGGACGTGGTGCGGATATGGAGGCCGACGGCGTGCGCGGGTTGATGTCGATTTAGCGGCGCGGTTACGAGCTAGATTCTGTGTTTCAATGTAGCCGTTGTGAATAGCAACGTCGAACAGCTGAGCTGAACCTCGTCCTCCCGCGTTTAGTCGAGTAAAGCAGGCTGTTGCCGTTATGGCTTTTAGCTGCGATGACCATTGAACGTGGGCTAAGCCATAAAAAACGACAAAGTCGATAACCCTTGTTTATTGTTCTTAGCCCAATATAAATAGGGCTTGCAGCAATAAGCTGTTACGCGGCTTCCGTAGTTTTACCCGCGAATTGCGAACTTGACGCATTCGACTTTCATTGCGCTAGCGCAATGAAAGCAGCCGTGTTGTCGCGTAACTTTGGCTGACAGTGATTTCTCCGTGCCGACATGTGCTGATTCCGGGCGCGACGGTGCATCGAAAAACCAAAGCGCGCGATCCACATAAATCGAGAAAAACATCCGGTGTTGGTTTGGGTGCGGCGCAGAAAGCCACGTGATGGACAGTCTGATCGATCCCGAATCTAGCGCGAGCCGTACTCGCGAGAAGCGCATGTTTTTATTTTTAACCGTGGTGCTGGCACCGATGATCGCGGTTGCGCTGGTCGGCACCTACGGTCTGATCATCTGGTTGTATCAAATGATCCAAGGGCCGCCGCAAGGCTGATGCCATGGCTGATCTACATATCGCCAGCTGCATCGCGCAGGTGCGTCCGACAGCGGTTCACGTAGCCATTCCATTGATCGAGGCCATCACCGGCAGCCCCGTAAGCGCGCGCAATGCGAGCGGCAAGCTCGTAATCGTGATCGAAGGCCCGAGCACCGGCGCGCTGCTCGACCAGATGGATCAAATCCGCAATATTGCCGACGTGCTGAATGTAGAAATGGTCTACCAGCATGCCGAAGACGAATCTGTCATGAAGGAGTTGTTGCCATGAATGCGATCACGCTCACCCGCCGCGAATTCGTTCGCAACACCGCCATTGCGGTGGCCGCGTCCGCCGCCGGAATTCCGCTTGCTGCCGACGCGGCGAACATTGCCACCGAATCCTCCGCGACCGAGCTCAAATGGAGTAAGGCCGCCTGCCGATTTTGCGGCACAGGCTGTGGCGTCAACGTCGCGGTGAAAAACAATCGCGTGGTCGCAACGCATGGCGATCCGGCGGCCGAGGTGAATCGTGGCCTCAATTGCGTGAAAGGCTATTTCCTGTCCAAGATCATGTATGGCAGCGATCG
The DNA here is from genome assembly GCA_031409935.1 of Burkholderiales bacterium. Lineage (GTDB taxonomy): Bacteria > Pseudomonadota > Gammaproteobacteria > Burkholderiales > Casimicrobiaceae > Casimicrobium. The sequence goes on from JANNYE010000057.1 coordinate 63,986, forward strand.
GCTCACCCAGCCGTTGTTGCGCATGACCAACGGCAAGTACGACAAGTCCGGTGCGTTCACCCCGGTCAGTTGGGACAAAGCCTTCGACATCATGGCCGAGAAATGGAAGGCGGCGCTGAAGAAAAAAGGGCCAACTTCAGTGGGCATGTTCGGCTCCGGCCAGTGGACCATCTGGGAAGGCTACGCCGCCAACAAACTATTCAAAGGCGGATTTCGCTCCAACAATATCGACCCCAATGCCCGTCACTGCATGGCCTCGGCGGCGGCAGGATTCATGCGCACCTTCGGCATGGACGAGCCGATGGGTTGCTATGAGGACATCGAGGCGGCCGACGCTTTTGTGCTGTGGGGATCAAACATGGCGGAGATGCATCCGATTCTGTGGTCGCGCGTGACCGACCGCAAACTGTCAACGCCAGCGGTGAAGGTGGCGGTGTTGTCGGTGTTTGAACATCGCAGCTTTGATCTGGCCGATCTCCCGGTGATTTTCAAGCCGCAAACCGATCTGGCGATGCTGAACTTCATTGCCAATCACATTATCCAGACCGGCCGCGTGAACAAAGATTTCGTGGCCAAACATTGCAACTTCAAGCGCGGCACCGAGGATATTGGTTACGGTCTGCGGCCCGATCATCCGCTTGAGAAAAAGGCGAAAAACGCCGCCACGGCCAATGACATGTCGCCGATGACCTTCGAGCAATTTCGCGATTACGTCAAGACGTACACGGCGGAGTCGGTATCGAAACTCACCGGCGTGTCGGTGGCAAAATTAAAAGCGCTGGCCGAGCTGTACGCCGACCCAAAAATTAAAGTGGTGTCGTTCTGGACGATGGGTTTTAACCAGCATACGCGCGGCGTGTGGGCGAACAATCTGGTCTACAACATTCATTTGTTGACCGGCAAAATTTCAACGCCCGGCAATTCGCCATTCTCGCTCACCGGCCAGCCTTCTGCCTGCGGCACCGCGCGCGAGGTCGGCACCTTTTCGCATCGCCTGCCCGCCGACATGGTGGTGAGCAACCCCACGCATCGCGCCAAGACAGAAGACATCTGGAAGCTGCCACCGGGCACCATTGTCGACAAGCCCGGCTTTCATGCGGTGCTGCAAAACCGCATGCTCAAAGACGGCAAACTCAATTGCTATTGGGTGCAGGTCAACAACAACATGCAGGCCGCCGCCAACATGATGAATGAGACGCTGCCGGGCTATCGAAATCCGGAGAATTTCATCGTCGTATCGGACGCCTATCCGACCGTCACCACGCAGGCTGCTGACTTGATTTTGCCGACTGCGATGTGGGTCGAAAAAGAAGGCGCGTACGGTAATGCCGAACGGCGCACTCAGTTCTGGCATCAGATGGTGACGGCACCGGGCGAGTCGAAATCTGATCTCTGGCAACTCATGGAATTCTCGAAACGCTTCAAGGTGGAAGAAGTGTGGCCAGAAGAATTGCTCGCAAAAAAACCGGAATACCGTGGCAAGACCTTGTTCCAGATTTTGTATGCCAACGGCGCGGTGAATAA
>JANNYE010000058.1:0-10970 GCA_031409935.1 Burkholderiales bacterium
TAGCCCGTCTTCAGCGCATTCATGCGCGTGCGCACTTCGAACACGCGGGCAATCGGATTGGCCTCGCCAATCGGCAGCTCCAGCCCGACCAGCCCGAAGTGATTGCCGAGCTTGTATTCGTTACCCGGCGCGCGCAAATTCACCGGCACGAAGGCTCGCAGCAGCGCGCCGTCGACGTTGTCGCCCTTGCTAACCAGATAGCTGCGAATCGCGCCCGCGACGCAGGCGAGCAGCACGTCGTTGACCGAGCAGCCGAGCACGTAGCCCACGTCCTTGACGCGCGTCAAATCGAGTGGCTCGCTCCACGCGACGCACTTCACCGTGCCGGTCTTACCCTTGAGCCGGGTGACGCTGTCGCTCGGCATCGTCGCCAAATACGCCAGCTCTTGCGCGAATCCCGCCGCGACTTTCGCGCCATCCATCGCGAGCGACGGATCGTCCACCCAGCGGCTGTATTTCGCGACCATCCGATTGCCGATGCGCGCGCCATCGTCCATGGCGGATTCAATCGGCGCTTTCAGCGGACCGAGTTGATCGAACACGGATTGCGCGACGCCTGCAACTGGAGCCAGCACTTGCATGGCGGGTGCAAGCTTGGCTTGTAGCGTTTCGCCAAACGGCCCAAGTGCATTGAATAGATTGAAGCTCTCGCGCCGCTTCGCAAATTTCTTGACTTTAGATTTTGCGAGCATCGGCGATTCACGCGGCGTGTCCGGTGCGTTCGGGTCTTCGTCAGTCAGGTTGAGCAACACGCCGATCAACGCGATGCCGTCGGCGATGCAGTGATGCACACGCGTAATCAGCGCCGAGCCGCCCTGATAGTGCTCCACCAAATGCATCTGCCACAGCGGTTTGCCCTTGTCGAGCCGCTCACTGGCAAGGTCGCCCACCATCGATTGCAACTCCCGCTCACCGCCTGCACCGGGCAGGCGCACGCGATGCAAATGCGCGTCGATGTCGAAGTGTGGGTCGTCGATCCAGTGCGCCATCATGCCGTCGTCAACCACGTATTGACGGAAGCGCGGGTAGACCAGCAGGCGGCCAGCGATCAAGGATTTGAAGCGCTCAACGTCGAGCGGCGTGTCGAAAATCATCACCCCGACGATCATCATCAGGTTGGTGGTCGAGTCCATCCGCAGCCATGCGGTGTCCACGCTGCTCATTTTTTCTTTTGCCACGCTGCGTCCTCCTTCGCGATAACCTGTGTGTTGCAGATTCGCATTTGAGTCACAATAATAGCCGCGAAGATTCACAAACTAAGGAGGCACCGATTATGGCCATCAAAGACGATTTCGAAAAAGCTCAAGCCGATGTCAAAACGCTGACCGAAAAGCCAGACAACGCAACACTGCTGGAGCTGTACGCGCTCTACAAGCAAGGCACCGAGGGCGATGCAGCAGGTCGACGCCCTGGCATCATGGACCCGGTCGGTCGCGCCAAGTTTGACGCGTGGGGTGCAAAAAAAGGCGCAAGCAATGATGACGCGATGAAGGCGTATGTTGCTTATGTGAAGAAATTGTTGGGTTAGTCGCCTGCTGTAGGAGCCAATCGTACAAAAAATACTCGCATTTCTTGGAGACCCTCATGCGTATCAAACACCTCGCAACGTTCTTTTTCGGCGCGACCAGTTCAGTCTGGGCCGCAGGCGAACCGCTGACGGTCGTTTACTGGTCAGCAAAAGATTGCCGCTGGTGTACTTGGTGGGAAGGCTCGGTCATTGGCTCAGGCGGCGAAGCGAAATTTTTGAACAGCGCCGAGGGCAGGGCGGTGCGCTACACCGTGGTCAAAAAGCCGTCGCTGTCGCAGCCACATACCGAGCGTGATTTCAGCGCCGATCAGAAGTGGCTCTGGCCGCGCGTGAAAGACGAAACCGACGGCAAGATCAAGGGCTACCCGAGCTTCAGCTTGTATCAAGGCGACATGTTGGTGCTCTACGCGCTGGGCGAGCCCGACGTTGCCGCAAAATTACTGCCCGCTATTCGCGAGCGGATGAAAAAGTAGCCGAAGTCCGCCGGTTAGTGGGGCTTGGGACTAGTATTTTTCTGAGTCGCTTGCTACATTCCCTAGGCGTCTGTCCTGTCCGTTGGCACCGTGCCCACGACGAAGGCTTGTCGCACCCGAGGGGGCCCTATGACACGAGTTGCATCACCGCTGTTTAACGGATTATTTTTTATTCGCCTGCTCGTTGTAGCGTGTGGCGTTTTCTGCGGGGGCGCACTTGCCGCGCAGCCGCTGTGGGTGCCCATTAACGAGGCCGCAATCTCTTCGTCGCGCGCAAAAGCCGCCACGGTTAAGGCGTATCAGACGTTGACGCTGAATCAGGACGCGCTCACCTCGCTGTTGGCGCAGGCTCCCATGGAATTTTCAACCGAGGCGAACGCAAGCCCGCCGACCATTGAGCTGCCCCTGCCAAACGGCACGCTAGCGCGCTTCAGCTTTGTTGAGTCGCCGATCATGGAGCCCGGGCTCGCGCAAAAATTTCCCAACATCAAAACCTATCGTGCACAGGGCATTGATGACCCTTCGGCGAGCGCCCGTTTCGACTGGACCCCGCTCGGCTTTCACGCGATGGTGCTGTCAAGCGCAGGCACCGTGGTGATTGACCCCTACAGCACCGTTACCATGAGCAAAGCCGCTAGCGACACCGGGTCGGGCCGCGCCTACATGAGCTACTGGAAGCACGATGCGGTGCGCTCAACAACTCCCTTCACCTGCGCTGTACATGGCACGATAGGCACCATCGGCACCCTTGGCGCAGCAAAATCGGCTGGCGTCGCGCCGATTCGCCCCGCAGTGACCTCGGGCACCCAATTGCGAACCTATCGCATGGCGATTGCCGCTACCAACGAATACGCCGTGGCCGTGGGCGGCAATACCGTGGCGGGCACGCTGGCGGCGCAAACCGTGGTGATGAACCGCGTCAACGGCATTTACGAGCGCGATGCCGCCATCCGCATGGTGTTTGTCGCCAACAACAATTTGCTGCTCTATGCGGGCGACAACACCAGCTGCGCTGGCGCGTGCACCGGCGCTAACGACCCTTACACCAACAACGACGTCGACACCATGCTCGTCGAAAATCAAGCGAAGATTGACGCGGTGATTCAAACGGCCAACTACGACATTGGCCATGTGTTTAGCACCGCAGGCAGTGGCATCGCCTCGCTCGGCGCAACCTGTGACGCGCAAAGGAAGGCGCGCGGGGTGACTGGTTTGAATAGTCCCATCGGCGACATTTTCGCCGTCGACATGGTGGCCCACGAGATCGGGCATCAGTTTTCCGCAACGCACACCTTCAACGCCAACCAAGGTTTCTGCAACCAGCGCGAAGCGGCCACCGCCCATGAGCCGGGCAGCGGCGTGACCATCATGGCCTATGCGTCAGCTTGCGACACCCAAGACCCGCAAAAATCCAGTATCGAGACCTTTCACTCCCGAAGCTTGGAGCAGATCATTGCTTTCAGCCAAACCGGTGATGGCAACGCCTGTGCGGCCACCGCCGCCACGGGCAACACTCCGCCTGCCGTCACCGGGCCCGGCAACTTCACCATTCCAAAGGGCACGCCGTTTGCCCTCACCGCCTCTGCCACGGATGTCAACGGCGATGCTGTCACTTTCGACTGGCAGCAATACGATCTCGGCGCTGCCGCCACCACCGTACCTAATTCCGATGCCGACGGCCAAGCGCGCCCGCTGTTTCGCAACTATTTGCCCACCACTAGCGGCACGCGCACCTTCCCATCGCTGCCATACATTTTGAACAGCGCCAACGTGCCACCGGCCAGCTACAACTGTAGCGCCGGCACCCCGTGTCTGACCGGCGAGCTGCTGCCCGCTATCACCCGCACCATGATCTTTCGAGTCGTCGCACGCGACAATCGGGCAGGCGGCGGTGGCATCAACACGGTCGATTCGCAGGTCACAGTCGACGGTATCTCCGGGCCGTTTGCCGTAACCGCGCCAAACACGGCGATCACGGTTCTTGGGGGCAGCGCATTCAACGTAACGTGGAACCCAGCGGGCACGGCAGCGGCTCCGGTCAGTGCGAGCCAAGTAAAAATTTCGCTGTCCACTAATGGGGGCATCACCTTCCCCACTGTGCTCGCCGCGAGCACGGCTAACAACGGGGCGGCCACGGTCAACCTGCCCAACGTCGCCAGCACCACCGCGCGCATCAAGGTCGAAGCGGTGGGCAACATTTTCTTCGATGTGTCGAATGCAAATTTCACCATCACAGCCACAGCAACCGGCCCCACACTTGACGTGGACGCAAGCGTGACGGCCACCAAGTATGACGCCGCTACCGACGGGGCGCTGGTTTTGCGCTATATGTTGGGCTTGCGTGGTGCGGCGCTCACTGCGGGTGGCGTGGTCGGCGGCACCGCCACCCGAGCCGACCCCGATGCCATCAAACTCTACTTGGACGGCTTGGGGCTCGCGCTCGACATTGACGGCGATGGGTCGGTCACCCCAATGCGCGACGGCCTGCTCATCCTTCGCTACATGTTGAACCTGCGCGGCGCGCCGCTCATCACGGGCGTCGCGAATCCAACCGGCACGCGCACCGTCAATGGCACCATCGAGCAGCACTTGGGCACGACGCTCATGCCGTAGCCGAAAAGGCACCGTGCAGGGTGCCACCGTGCGGCGCCAAGTCGTCGCCTACAGGCGCGCCTCGTTGCTACGGCTTCGCTGGATACTGGGCAGGCAGTGCCATGCCGCGTGCCTTCATCAGTGCCCGCAAGCGATCTGGATAGTCGGTGATGATGCCGTCGACTTTCCAGTCGAGTAGGCGCACCAGATCAGCCTCGTCGTTGACCGTCCACGGAATCACTTGAAGTCCCAGCGATTGGGCGTCGCGCACCCGCTGTTCGGTGATGTCTCTGAAATTGGGTGACCACACGCTGCCGCCCGCTGCCTTCACGGCGCGAGCAGGCGAGCCTGCGAAATCGTCAACATCCAAGCCCGCCAACCACGGGGACGCGCCGGGCTTGCCGATTTGAACAGTGTCGCCTGCGCCTTGCTGGCTGGTGAGATGCACCGTGACGATGTCCGGCGCTTCCTTTTGCGCGATGTGTAAGGTGCGCCAGTCGAACGACTGAATCGTTGCGCGCGCTGTCAATCCAGCGTTGCGAATCTCAGCAATCAACGCACGCACGAACGGCTCAGGTGGCAGCGTGTCGCCAGCGGCGTTAGGCGAAATTTTGGTTTCGATATTGAAACGCAGCTCGTTCGCGCCGCGTTTTTCGGCCAGCGCGAACAATGATTTAAGCGACGGAATACGCTCGCCTTCGGTGCCCTTTTGGGCGGCAAATGTGCTGGCGTAGTTGCTGCCCGGTTTGATCCGACCTACGTCGAAGCGTTGTAGTTCGGCGAAGGTGAGCGAGCCGATGAGCGGCCCTTTCTCGGCGAGAAATAGGCCCTTCGCATCGCGAACGATATCGGGATTAAGGTGGCGATCATGCGACACCACCACCACGCCGTCTTTGGTGATGCCGACATCCAGCTCAAGCGTGGTCACCCCGATATCCATCGCGCCCGAGAACGCGGTCAGCGTGTTTTCAGGCGCGAGTCCGCGTCCACCGCGATGCGCCTGCAAGTCGAAGCGCGTGGCACAACCGGCAAGCGTTATCAACAACAAACCCAACACAACCGTTCGCCCTGAACGCAGTGAAGGGTTTGAAATTACTGCTTTCACATTAAGACGTCGACGCATTTTTTGCCTCCAGTTGTTCGGGTGCTTGCCGGTCGCTGCGGCCATCGGCGGCGGCATCGTCCTGCAAAATGGAATTCAGCTCAGCGCGCGCCGATTTACTCATCGCAATGAGCTTTTCTTCATCGCGAAAAACGGCCTGTGCGCGCATCAGCATGTGCTCATCGTGGGCGACAAACCGCTCGATGATGCCGCTTAAATTTTCGCGCGGCTCGCCAAGCTCTGCGAGCACTTGCGTTGCCAGCTGCACGCTGCCTGCAAACATTTCTCGCACCGGTGTTTCAACGCCCAAGTCGCGCAACTCCATCAGCTGCGTGCGGTTTCGCGCGCGCGCGAGAATTTTGACCAGCGGGTATTGCTGTTGCACCAGTTTCACGATTTTTTTGGTGGACTCTACGTCGTCAACGCACACCACAAAGAGCTTTGCGTCTCCGGTTTTCGCAGCACGCAACAGGTCAAGCCGTGTGGCGTCGCCGTAGTAAATTTTGTTACCGAACTTGCGCACCGCGTCGACCTGATCGGTGCTCGCGTCGAGTGCGGTGAAGCGGATGTTCTGCATGTTCAACACCCGCCCGACGATCTGTCCGACGCGCCCGTAGCCTGCGATGATGACCGGCGTGCCGGGGTCGTCGATACGGTCAAACGGCGGCGGCTGATCGTTGCGGGTGAGCCACGGCGCAAGCACGCGATCATTCACGATCCAGAGCAGGGGTGCGAGCACCATCGTGAGCGCCACAGCGAGCGTCGCCACTTCGTTTTCTTCATTGCTAATTAGCTTCGCAGCCTGCGCGGCGGTGAACAGCACGAAAGCAAATTCGCCGCCGACCGCCAGCGCGATGGCTTGCGGACGCGCAACGTCGTCAGGCGCTCCGGTCAGTCGGCGCGCCACATAGAACGTCACCGCCTTGATGAGCAAAATGGCCAACGCTAGCCCAAGCATGGCAAACGGCGCGCGGGCCAGCAACGCGAGGTTCACGCTCATGCCAACGGCCATGAAGAAAAGGCCTAGCAGGAGCGACTCGAACGGCTCAATGCTGGCCTCGATCTGATGCCGAAATTTTGAATCCGCGAGCAATACGCCCGCCAAAAACGCGCCAAGCGTTGCCGTCAAACCGACGCTGGTCATCACCCACGCCAAGCCCACGGTGGTGAGCAGCGCCGCAGCGGTGAAAATTTCGTGCGAGCCGAATTTCGAGGCGTAGGTAAACAGCAGCGACAACACCGGGCGGCCGAGCGCAATGGTGGCAACCACGGCGAGCAGCGCTGGCCAGCCCGGAGTGACCGACGCATGCGCCGCACCCGTTGCACTCGCAGCCACCGCGCCCGCGCCGAGCAGCGTGACCAGCGTGAGGATCGGGATCACGCTCAAATCTTGGAACAACAGCACCGCGAACACGCCCCGGCCATGTTCGCTGTCCATCTCGCCGCGCTCGGCGAGGGCAGGCAGCGCGAACGCGGTGGAGGTCATGGCGAGCGCAACGCCGACGATGATGGCGGCAATGCCGGAGATGTTCATCAACCACGCGAGACCCGCCAGCGTGCCGCCGCAGACGACCAGCTGCATCGTGCCCAAACCAAACACCGCTTTGCGCAACGCCCACAGACGTTCGCGTTGCAATTCAAGGCCGATTAAAAATAGCAGCAGCGTGACACCCAGCTCAGCGGTTTGCAACACCGCCTCGGGCTCGCTGATAACACCCAACGCCGACGGCCCGATCAGCACGCCCGCAACGAGATAACCGAGCACCGATCCGAGGCCGAACTTTTTGAAGATCGGAACGAGTAGCACGGCGGCGAACAACAGCGCGGAGGCGATAGCGAGTGAGCTCATTCGGTCGCCTTCGCCTTGGCGCTGGCCTTGGTGTGCAATTGCTTGACCGCGCTTTCGGTATCGCCTGCGAGCAAAAAATGTAGCAACGCGAGCGCACGCTCGATCGCGATCTCGATGCCGTCCTGCTCATCACGACGCGGACGGTTGAGCACCCAATCGGCGACCGGTTGCTGAGCGTTTGCCGAGTCGCGCGGATGGCCGATGCCGATGCGCAGCCGCCAGTAGTCACCCGTTCCGAGTTTGGCCTGAATATCGCGCAAACCATTGTGCCCGGCGTGCCCGCCACCGAACTTGAATTTGATGTCGCCCGCGTCCAAGTCAAGCTCGTCGTGTGCGACCAGAATGGCGTCCGGCGCAATGTCGTAGAAGTTGGCGACTGCCGCAACGCTTTGGCCGGACAAATTCATGAACGTCTGCGGCTTCAGCGCGCGGACTTCGCTTTTTGCGCCTGAGCCGCGTGCAATCTGACCGAAAAACTTCTTCTCGCCAGCAAAACTGCCGCCGATGTCATGCGCCACATCTTCAGCAAACCAGAACCCAGCGTTGTGCCGCGTGCGCTCGTAATCCGGCCCCGGATTACCGAGACCGACGATGAGTTTGATGGGCGATTTAGGAAAGGTCACGAAGCGAATTGCAGCTTGAAAATATCTCAACAAGAGTGTAACCGCTGAATATCAGCTTTTTCCTGAAAGCCTTATTTAATAGGGGCTTAAACCGATAATTAGAAAAAGTCGACTTAAAGAGATTACATGATCCATGCCTTATGCAAACGTCATTTCTTGAAAAAGCTGTACCCGGATTCACCAATAAAAAAGCCCGCACGAAGCGGGCTTTTTCCACGCAGAGTTTCCCCTGTCAGTGAACAGAAATTACTTCTTCTTCGCCGGAGCTTTGGCCGCAGGCGCGGCGGCGGCAGCCACGGGTGCTTTTTGCTTGGACGCGGCAACCGGCGCAGGCGCTGCGGCTTCAGCCGGAGCAGCTTCTTCGGCGACCAACGAGGCGGTGGCGAACACCACGTCTTTGTTGCGACCGTGGAACACCAGTGTCACGCCAGCCGGTAAGGTCACGTCAGACGCATGGATCGATGCGCCAGCCACGAGGTTCTGCAGATCCACTTCGATAAAGCGCGGCAGATCTTTCGGCAAGCAAGCGATTTCGACGTCGCTGATCACGTGGTTAACGATGGCAGCCGACAGCTTGACCGCAGGCGAAATCTCCTGATTCACAAAGTGAACCGGCACCTTCATCTGAATCGGCTTGTGCGCTTCAACGCGCAAAAAGTCGATGTGCTGAATGAGCTGTTTGAACGGGTGATATTGCACGTCGCGCAGCAGCACTTGGCTCTTGGCGGCACCGACCGTCATGGTCAGGATCGAGCTGTGGAAGTCCTCTTTCTTGAGGCCGTGCCACAGGGCGTTGTGATCAAGTTCGATCATTTCAGGTTTTGCTTCGCCACCGTAGACGATGCCGGGCACTTTCGCCGTGAGACGAAGGCGGCGGCTCGCACTACTGCCTGTTACTTCACGCGGAAACGCGGTGAATTCTGTTGCCATTTTTATACTCCAAAAGGTTCAAAAATTTTGGCGGTGCGCCGCGACCAGCGCTTATCGTCAAAAGCCCGCTTGCTTTACTGCAAGCGGGAAAAACTGCTCCCTCCCCCAGGGGGGGAGGCGGATTTCAGGCTCCCTCCCCCAGCGGGGGAGGGTTGGGGAGGGGGAACTTTGCAAACGCATTTCTGCTATGCCGACTGCCCCCATCCTAGCCCTCCCCCGCTGGGGGAGGGGACTCAATTTGCTACTCCGTAAACAACGACGAAACGCTGTCCTCATTGCTCACCCGCTGCATCGTCTCGGCGAGCAATTGCGCGCTGGAGATCTGGCGAATCTTGCCAAGCGTTGCAGCCTCTTTTGACAGCGGTATGGTGTCGGTCACCACCAACGAATCAAGCGACGGGCCTGCGATACGACTCACCGCTTGTCCCGACAGTACCGCGTGGGTACAGTAAGCGATAACTTTCACCGCGCCATTGTCCTTGAGCGCCTGAGCGGCCTTGCACAACGTGTTCGCGGTGTCGACGATGTCGTCCATGATCACGCAGGTGCGACCGGCCACGTCACCGATGATGTTCATCACTTCGGACACGTTGGCTTTGGGCCGACGTTTGTCGATGATGGCGAGATCGGTATCGAGCCGTTTCGCCACCGCCCGCGCGCGCACCACGCCGCCGACGTCCGGTGACACCACCAAGAGATTTTCGTATTTCTGCTTCCAGATATCCGCGAGCAAAATAGGCGTCGCGTAAATATTGTCAACCGGAATATTGAAAAAGCCCTGAATCTGATCGGCGTGTAAATCCATCGTCAACATGCGGTCAACGCCCACGGCGGACAGCATGTCGGCCACCACTTTGGCCGAGATCGCAACCCGCGCTGAACGGGGGCGGCGATCCTGCCGTGCGTAACCAAAATACGGCATGGCAGCGGTGATACGACCGGCAGAGGCGCGCTTTAACGCGTCCACCATGATCACCAGTTCCATCAGATTGTCGTTGGTCGGCGCGCAGGTGGATTGCAGCACAAACACGTCTTTGCCGCGCACATTTTCGAGGATTTCGACGTTAACTTCGCCGTCAGAGAACCTGCCGACCTGTGCCTTGCCGAGGCGAAGGTTCAAGTGTTCGACAACCGAGGCCGCAAGCTTTGCGTTGGCGTTGCCGGTAAACACCATCATGTCGTGAAAACTCATGGCGGGCCTTGTCTGGCGGGTAACGTAAGTGGACTATCGAAAAAAAAGCGGTCTTAAGTTGCGCTGAGCTGCGACTTGAAGACCGCTGATCGTCGTGAAAACTGTTTTGGCAGGGGAGGAAGGGATCGAACCTACGTATACCGGAATCAAAATCCGGTGCCTTACCACTTGGCGACTCCCCTACACGTTCCTAGCAGCGTTTCAACTCACCGTCGGTGAATCAAAACATCACAGGAAGCCTTAAATTGTAGCACTGTCTGCGAGGCTGTAAAGTGGGTGTCGTGGCAACGTGCGCACCGTCCATGCGCTCCACCCAGCCTGCCCTAGCGCCACACGCAATTGGTGCGCGTGGCCTGCATGGTGAGCAAGCGCAAACACACACGATCCAGACCCGGTCATGCGTGGATTTGCGCCTGCTGCGACAAATGCATCACAGAGCCGATCAATCTCCGGCGCTAAACCGGCTGCGACGGGCTGCAAATCGTTGCGCCCGAAGTTCAACTCGAAAACTGCCGCGCTTAACGGCGGCGTGTCGCGCCTCAAATGAGGATGCGCAAACACCGGGCCGGTGGCGACCGCGACACCCGGACTCGCCACCACGATATGCAGCGCAGGCAACGTGACGTCTTGCAATTGCTCGCCCACACCGCGAGCCAACGCGGGCTTACCGAACACAAAAAA
>JANNYE010000059.1:0-31063 GCA_031409935.1 Burkholderiales bacterium
GATCGCGCAGGCGCTGGCGAAACGTCGACAAGAGGCGCTTGACGGCAATCAGGAGTTTTTGGGTCAAGGGCTTGCCAATGTGATCGGCTCATTCTTCTCCTCGTACCCCGCGAGCGGTTCGTTCAACCGTTCCGGCGTCAACGTGGCAGCGGGTGCGGTCACACCGTTCTCCGCGATCATGGCGTCTGTTTTTTTGGTGGGGATTCTGTTTTTCGTCGCACCACTCGCGAAGTTTTTGCCGCTCGCCGCGGTCGCAGCCATCCTGTTTCTGGTGGCGTGGAACCTGATTGATCGCCGTGAAATTCGCTATCTGCTGTCGGACAAGTTTGAGCGCATCACCCTGCTCGCAACGTTCGTTGCCACGCTCGTAATGCCACTGGAATGGGCGATTTTGCTGGGCGTGGCGGTGTCACTAGGGGTCAAGAGGTTGCGCGCCCCTTAAAATCTCCGTTCCCGCAACTACACACGACTACACGCCCACATGGATACAGCACTTCTCGCAAAAACCGCCGCCGCCCTGGTCGCCCCCGGTAAAGGTCTGCTCGCCGCCGACGAATCCGCCGGCACCTGCGCCAAACGCTTCGCCGTCGCTGGCGTCGCCGACACCGAAGAAATGCGCCGCACCTATCGCGAAATGCTGTTCACCACACCCGCGATGAAGTCCACCATTTCTGGCGTGATCCTGCATGACGAAACGTTGCGTCAAAAAAATAGCAACGGCGTGCCCTTTGCGGACTACCTGAACTCGATCGGCGTGATCCCCGGCATCAAGGTCGACGGCGGCACCCGTGACCTCGCCGGTGCGCCCGGGGAGTTGGTGAGCGATGGCCTCGACGGTCTGCAGAAACGCATGAAGGAATATTTCGCGCTCGGTGCCCGCTTCGCCAAATGGCGCGCAGTCATCACCATTGGCGACGGAATTCCGACCTCGCGCTGCATCTGGGCCAACGCGCATGCGCTTGCTCGGTACGCCGCCATTTGTCAGGAAGCGGGCATCGTCCCGGTAGTTGAGCCGGAAGTGCTGCTCGACGGCGATTACGACATCGACACCTCGTTCAACGTGACCGAAGCCGTGCTGCGCACCCTGATTGGCCAGATGGCGGACAACAAAGTCTCCATCGAGCACACCATCCTCAAGGCGAGCATGGTGATCTCCGGCAAAGACGGCAAGAACCGCGCGAATCAGGCAGAGGTCGGTCGCCGCACCGTCGAATGCTTAAAGCGCACCGTGCCCGGCGCGATGCCCGGCATTGTGTTCTTATCAGGCGGTCAGTCCGACATCGATTCTGCCGCGCACCTGAACGAAATGAACAAGCTCTCGGGCAACCCATGGCCACTGACGTTCAGCTACAGCCGTGCGCTGCACTTCACCGCACTCAAAGTGTGGAAGGGCAAGCAAGAGAATTACAAGGCCGCGCAGGCCGCGTTCGCGCATCGCTGCAAGATGAATTCGCTCGCCAGCAAAGGCAAGTGGACGGCAGCTGCCGAGCAGTAGGGCGTCATAGGCATCTATTCAGCATCAGCGCTTGATTTTCGTGGAACTGAGTAGTTCCATTGGGTGCCTTAACGCGGCGCAGATTTCCGAAATTTGCCGCTGCGTTTGCTGTAGTTCACCTTGATCAATCTCACCGCTTACCGCGCGTTGTTCGCTGACGTTGAGCTGCGGCGCATCGTCATCGCGTCAATCCTGCCGCGCCTGCCGATTGGCATGAACGCGTTGGGGTTGACGTTGCTTGTGCAGTCGCAGACGCAGTCATTTACGCGGGCTGGGATGGTGAGTGCGGCTTACCTTTGCGCGCTGGCGGTTCAGGCACCGATTATTGGCCGCTTTGTGGACAACAACGGGCCGAAGGCGGTGATGATGCCGCTGGCTATTTTGCATGCGCTGGCGCTGCTGTTGCTGGTGTTCGCGGTCACGCAAATGGGCTCGCTGCCGTTGATGCTCGCAGCGGCGTTTTTGGCCGGCGCGGTGTTTCCGCCCGTGTCGATGACGATCCGTGCGATGTACCGCAAATCCACCATGCCCGACGCGCAGAAGCAGTCTGCGTTCGCGGTGGAATCGGTGATCATGGAGTGCTCGTTCATCCTCGGGCCGCTGTTGGTGAGCTTGACGATGCTCGCCGGTTCGCCTGCGTTTGCCGTGCTGGCTTCGGCGGTGATGGGTGCGCTCGGCACCTGGCATTTTTCGCGCTCGGGTGCGCTTGCACGTTGGGGCGTGGTCGAGCGCGGCGACGATGTGGTTCGGCACTGGATGGGGCCGCTGAAAATACCCGCCATTCGTCGCGCGCTGCTACTGTCGTTCTTTTTTGCGGTGGGCATTGGCTTGAACGAAATCGCGCTGCCCGCGTTCGCCAACAGCACCGGACACCCGTCCCGCGTGGGCTGGTTTTATGCGGCGATGAGCATACCGTCGGCGATCATGGGTTTCGCCTATGGCTCGCGGCATTTTTCATGGCCGCTGAACCGGCAAATCATGGCGGCGGGATTGTGGCTGGCGGGTGGTTCGGCGCTGATGGCGGCGAGCACTTCAACGTGGGTATTCATGCTCGCCTGCGCCATCACGGGCCTGGCGTTTGGCCCGATGATTACGGCGCTGTCGTTGCAGCTTGGCAAGCTCTCGCCCAGCGAATATTCAACCGAGGCATTTACGTGGAGCATGACGCTGTTCATGATCGGTCTGGGCATTGGTTTCTGGGCAGGCGGCGGTTTGATTGAGCAGTTTGGCTGGACGAGTTCACTGTTTGCGTGCACGGCCTTGATGCTCGTCGCCGCGGTGTGTTGCCTCGCTGTACCTGAGGTTCGCAATGAAGTCGATGTCAATGCCGCCGCGTAGGGTGGGCAACTTGTTGCCCACGTGCAAACCGCCCCCTCTTAACCGACGCGCGGGCAATAAATTGCCCACCCTACGCATCACCGCTTTTTCTAATGACTAGCACCTCGCAACAACACCGCCGCGCCATTCTGACGATGGTGGTTGCCGCATTCCTGTGGAGCATCGCGGGTGTGTTCACGCGCCATCTCGATAGCGCCAAAAGCTTCGAGGTGACGTTCTGGCGTAGCCTCTTCTGCGCGCTCGCCATGATCGTGTGGTTTGCCTACACGCGCGGCTTCGGCGCGATTGCCTACGTGCGCGCCAGCGGCAAAGCGGGCCTTGTTTCGGGGCTGATGTGGGCGGTGATGTTCACCTGCTTCATGATTGCGCTGACCATGACCAGCACCGCCAACGTGCTGATCGTGAATGCGTTATCGCCACTACTGGCGACGCTACTTGCCTGGGCGGTGTTGAAGTCACCGATTGCTTCGCGCACGTGGATCGCGATTGGCGTGGCAATGGTCGGCATGCTGATCATGTTTGCCGATCAAGCCAAAGGCGGCTCGGGCGTGTGGCTCGGGATGATCGTCGCGCTGGGGGTGCCAATCGCCGCGGCCATCAATGTGGTGAACATAAAAAAAATCGGGGCCCGTGTTGATCTGGCGCCCGCCGTGTTGATCGGGGCAGTCATTTCATGCGCGCTCACGCTGCCGCTGTCGACCCCGTTTTCAGCGACTGGCAAGGACGTGTCGCTGCTGGCCATCCTCGGTATATTTCAGCTCGGAATTCCGTGCGTGCTGATGGTGCGCGCCAGCGCCCACCTGAGCGCACCGGAGCTCGCCCTGCTCGGGCTGCTTGAGGTACTGATGGGGCCGCTGTGGTCGTGGCTCGGCGCGGGCGAGGTGCCACCCGGCACTACACTCATCGGCGGCGCGATTGTGCTCGCCGCGCTGGTCGGCAACGAGATCGTGCCGAAGCGGCGAATTGCATAGGGCGCGCTCTGCGCAGCAACTGATCGCGCGGTGCGCAGAGCGCACCCTATGAAAATTGGACGTGCAAATGAAACTCTACGGCTCAAAAAATTCACGCTCGCTGCGCTGCGCATGGGCGCTTGAAGAGGCGGGGGCGATATACGATTACCAGCGCGTCAACATGATGAAAGGCGAGGGTCATTCGCCCGCTTTCAAGGCGATCAATCCCGCTGGAAAAATTCCTGCGTTGACCGATGGCGACATGACGTTGACCGAGTCGGCAGCCATCGTGATGTACGTCGCGGATAAATTCCCGTACGCCTCGCTAATGCCAAGGGGCGCGGTGCAGCGTGCCGATGTTTTCCGCTGGATTTTTTATGTCGTCAGCGAAGTCGAGCCGCATCTCTGGGCCATCGCGCAGCATCGATTTGCCCTACCCGAAGACAAGCGTGTACCCGCCGTTGAACCGACCTGCGTGTGGCAATTGCAACGTACGTTGCGCGTGATTGAAAAGACGCTCGCTGCGCGTTCCTTCATTGCCGGTGACGCGTTCTCCGCCGCCGACATTCTCGCCATGCACTGTATGACGTGGGCACTGTCCGCGAAGCTCGAAGGCGTAGGCGAAGCAAGTCTCGCCTACATAGAACGAATGAAACTGCGGCCCGCGTACCAGCGCGCTGTGGCGCGTGAAAGTAAAGAGGCCGAACGCGCCGAAGCGGCATCGCAAAGCGGCTGAAACGCACAGTGGAATGTGGCAACACATCTCAAAAAGTATTTTGCGAATACGAACGCTTCGCATTTGTGTTACATTTCATTTCAACAAATCACGTAACGCAAGCCAAGTTCACCACTGATCGTCCAAGCGCTCTGACGCTCCGACAGTGAACCCAGCCCGCGGCAAAACCGCAGCGCCTCACCACCATGAGGCGCTATTGACTGGAGACAACATTGGCACGACCACCACATACCATGCTGGCGCACCTTTCCAACGGCAAGTTGGATGCAGCAGCGCAGGCGACTCGTTTCCCGCGGCCCCACCACGGCGTTGCGCTGCTGCCACTGGCCGCTTTGATGTTCGGCGTCTCAGTGAACGCTTGGGCGCAGACATCGCCCGCTGCGCACACGCCAGCCGCGCCAGCGACCGAAACTGGCGACGGCAAAACACTGAAGCCCGTCACCGTGAAAGAAAAGGCTGAAGCGCCTGAAGGCAAAGACGCGATTCGCGCCACGACGTCCACCGTGGGCAAGGGGAATCTTGCGCTACGCGACATCCCGCAATCGGTGACCGTCGTGACCGAAAAGCTGATCGTTGACCGCAACCTCGACACAGTGAAAGAAGTGCTGCACAGCGCGGCGGGCGTGACGTTCCTGGCGGCTGAAGGCGGCGAGGAAGACATCCGTTTGCGCGGCTTCTCGCTCGCGTCCACCGGCGACATCTTCCTCGACGGTATGCGCGATGCAGCGTTCTACGACCGCGATACTTTCAACTTTGATCGCGTTGAATTGCTGCGCGGCTCGGCGTCGATGCTGTTTGGTCGCGGTTCGACTGGTGGTGCGGTGAATCAGGGGAGCAAAGTGCCGCGTTTGGTCGACGAGAAAAACGTGACGCTCACCGTCGGCAATCACCAGTATCGTCGCCTCGTCGCCGAGCTAAACCAGAAGACCGGCGAGGCCAGCGCGTTCCGTATTGCTGGCATGCACACTAAAGCCGACAACAACGGCGCAGGTAGCAGCATCGACAAGCAAGGCGTCGCGGCGGCGTATCGCTTTGGTATCGGTGAGAAGAACGAATTTCAAGCCAGCGTTTATCACCTAGCCAACAACAACGGGATGAACTACGGTTTGCCGTGGATCCGCCCAGTCTCTGCTGCTGCGAGCCCCACCAGCACTAGTGCATCCAACACCATTATCAGCGGCCTCGATCCGAGTGCGTATTTCGGCATGGCCAGCGACTACAACGCGGGCTCAGCAAGCATCGGCACGTTGAGCCACATCTATCGGATCAATGCTGATAGCGAAATCAAAACGCAAGTCCGTCAAGCCGCATACAAACGCGACCAACACTCGGGCACGGTTCGCTTCGCTGGCGTCGGCACGTCAGCGACCACCAATCGCGCGGCAGTAGACCTGAGCAACTTCGGCCCGAGCACAGTCTTCACCCGTGGCACCAATCTAAAAATTCAGGACCTCGACACCGTACAAGCGCAATCCGATTTCAGCAGCAAATTTGCCGCGTTCGGCATGAAGCATCACCTGTTGGCAGGCGTTGACTTTGCACGTGATGAGCGCGTTGTTTACGGCCAACTGAACGTGGCACAAGGCGGCATCGTCCCGGTTAAACCGGTCACGCTCGCAGGCACGCCGAACGACAGGTTGGTCGTCAACGAAATTGGCCGCTCGTATCGCGCTACCAATGATTTCGTGTCGAAGGCGTACGGTTTTTATGCGCAGGACATGGTTGAATTCATTCCGATGTGGAAGTTTGTCGGCGGCTTGCGCTACGACAACATGGATGGCAAATACAACGCGTATGCGGTGCCGACCACTGCAATCACGCCGGTCACGCGCACCACGTATCAGCAAAAAATCTCCGAGATGAGCTATCGCGCTGGTGTGCTGTTTCAACCGAGTGATCTGCACTCGTTCCACTTCTCTTACGGCACCTCGTTCAACACCTCGGGCGACACCTATTCGTACAACGCACTGAGCGCCAACACGCCACCAGAAAGCAGCGTCAACTACGAATTGGGCGCGAAGCTCGACAGCGCGGACAAGCGTTTCACCACGCGTGTTGCCTTGTTCCACTCGACCAAATTGAACGAACGCAACACCGATCCTGATACCGCAGCGACACGTTTGCTGCTGTCCGGGAAGCGCCACACAGCAGGCTTTGAACTCGATCTCGCAGGTAAATTGACGCCCGCATGGGAAGTGTTCGTGTCGTACATGTGGATGCCGATTGCCAAGGTTGATGTTGCTGCGTCGACGGCCAACACCGTGGGAAACCGCGTCGGTGATCGCCCTGGCTTGAGCCCCAAACACAGCGGCACGGCGTGGTCGACCTACCAAGTCAATCCGAAGCTTCGCGTCGGTGGTGGCTTGAACTTCCGCAGCGGACAAGCGCCCGCGGACGTGACAGCTCCCGCGTGGGAAGCCCCAAGCTACGTCACGGGTGACCTGATGGCCGAGTACGTTTTCAGCGATCAATACAAGATCAAAGCCAACGTGAATAACGTGAGCAACAAGCTGTTCGCTGACTCTCTGTATCGCGGGCATTACATCCCCGGTGCAGGACGTATTTATCAACTCGCGTTGACCGTTAACTTCTAACGCTGAGTAGGGTGTGCACCAAAGTGCGCACCACCGTCGACAACAAGCGACAGGTGCGCATTTTGATGCGCACCCTACGCTGAGCCGATGGGCTAGCCGTTAGAAACAAAAAAAGCCGCCGCCGTGCTTCTCACTATTAAAAACGTGCTCACTGCCGACGAGATATCTACTGCGCGAACGATCATCGCGGAAGCCCCTTGGGTAGCAGGCCGCGAGAGTGCGGGCAAGCAAGCCGCCGACATTAAAAACAACGAACAGATTCCCCACGATTGTGACGCCGCACGCGCGATTCGCAGCCTCGTTTTGCGAGGTCTTGATCGTCATCCCACCTTCTTCTCTGCCACGCTGCCGAAGCGCGTATTTCCGCCGCGCGTCAATCGCTACGGCGGTGATACCAATTCGTTCGGCGACCATGTCGACAACTCGATCCGCTTCGCGCCGGACAGTGGGCAACGCATCCGCACCGATATCTCCTGCACGCTGTTTTTCGCTGAACCGGATGACTACGACGGTGGCGAGCTCGTTATTCAAGACAACGGTGGGCCGCGCAGCATCAAGCTTGCTGCCGGTGACGCCGTGATTTATCCCGGCACCACGCTGCATCAGGTCACGCCGGTCACGCGCGGCCATCGTCTCGCGTGCTTTTTCTGGATCGAGAGCATGGTGCGTGACGACGACAAACGTCGCCTGCTGTTTGATCTCGACAACACGATTATTGGCATGCGTAACGCCACTGGCGATAACGCAGCGACCATCGCCCTGACTGGCACGTATCACAACCTGCTACGCATGTGGGCCGACACCTGATGTTTATCGCATGCCTCAGCATCTCAAATTTCGTCGTTCCTGCGCAGGCAGGAACCCAGCGGCTTCGCGTGCATACCGAAAACAACGAAAAAATCACGCACACAAAAGACGCTGGCCCCCTGCCTTCGCAGGGGCGACGAAAAAAAATTTCTCGTTGGACAGCGTAGCAAGTCGACAATGTCCGCCTTTGAAGCCCCACCCTCCCCCGCCCTGAGCCGCAACGTGATTGTGGCGCTCTCTGTGCTCGCGTTTCATGCGTTGGCCCTGTGGATGCTGCAAACTGGTTTGCTGCGTCGTGCCGTTGAATTGATTGTCCCCGCGCAAGTACTTGCGGAATTCATCGAGCCGCCGCGTCCGAAAGAAGACCCGCCACCGCCGCCTCCTCTGCCACCGCAGCCGCAACAAAGGGTGCCAACGGTAGCGCCTGCGCCACAACTCGTTGCCATTGCTGATCCCACGCCATCACCAAACGCTCCGGTGGGCGTGATCGAGCCGCCGCAACCGTTGCCACCGATCACCGCCCCCGTAGCGCCTGCACCGCCTGCGCCCGTCGTGCCACCTGCACCACCGCCTGCGCCGCCCGCGCCACCACGCGTGGAGCTGCCATCAAGTGATGCCGACTACCTGCAAAACCCGAAGCCGCCGTACCCACCTGTGAGCAAACGGCTCAACGAGCAAGGCAGCGTGACCATGCGAGTACTGATCGGCGCGGACGGCTTGCCGCAGAAGGCCGAAATCCGCAAATCGAGCGGCTTTGATCGACTGGATCAATCAGCCGCGACCACCGTCATGAAGTGGCGCTATGTGCCCGGAAAACGGGCGGGCGTGGCCGAGGCCATGTGGTTCAACGTCCCTATCAATTTTGTTCTGGAGTGAATGAATGGAATCGCAATTCGGCTTAGTAAATTTATGGGCACAAGGGGACTTCGTGACCCGCTTCGTCGCCCTCTTCCTGCTAGCCATGTCACTCGCGACGTGGGTGGTCATCATCGTCAAAGTGATCGCGATCACGCGCTATAAAAAGCTCACCAAAAACGCGAATGCCTTCTGGCACAGCGCGGACTTTGCAGCAGGCGTGGACGCGCTCGGCGCACAAACTGACAGTCCGTTTCGCCAACTCGCGCTCGAAGGCCGCGAAGCAACAGCCCATCACCGCAACACCAAGCCACAATTGCACGACACGCTCGATTTATCCGACTGGGTAACGCGCTGCCTGAAGAACACACTCGACGAGTTCACTGCGAAATTGCAATCCGGTCTCGCCATCCTTGCTTCGGTCGGCTCCACCGCGCCGTTTGTTGGTTTGTTCGGCACAGTGTGGGGCATTTATCACGCGCTACTGTCGATCGGCAGCAGCGGTCAGGCCACGATTGACAAGGTGGCAGGCCCGATTGGTGAGGCGCTGATCATGACCGCGCTCGGCCTCGCCGTGGCGATCCCGGCGGTGCTGGGCTACAACACGCTGGTGCGCGGCAACAAGGCGATCCTCGGCAAGCTCGCAAGCTTTGCGCATGACCTGCACGCTCACTTCGTTACCGGCGCGCGTGTGCAGGCACCGCGCCCCGCAACGGTTGTACCGCTCAAGAAAGCTTAAGGAGCAATCATGGCGTTCGGAACCACTGAGAACATCGACGACGTAATGAACGAGATCAACATGACGCCGCTGGTCGACGTGATGTTGGTGCTACTCATCATCTTCATCATCACCGTGCCGGTGATGAAACACGCCGTGAACATCGATCTGCCGCGCGCAACCAATCAACCGCAAGACACTAAGCCCGAAACTGTGCGGTTAACGGTGGATGCGCAGGGCGTTTATTTCTGGAATGAGCGACGCATTGACGATGCGTCGTTACCGGATTTACTCAAAGCCGATGCCGCGAAAAGCCCGCAACCGGACTTGCACATTCGCGGCGATAAGGCGGTGCGCTATGAGCGCGTGGCCGAAGCGATGGCAGCGGCGCAGCAAGCGGGGTTGAAGAAGATCGGGTTCATTACGGAGCCAAAGCGCTGAAGTTTTGCATCGAGGTCAACCTTATACCGTGGGAGCGGCGAAAGCCGCGAAAACCATCCGTCGGAGGTCGTAAAAGGATCGCGGCGCTTCGGCTGTGCTCAGGAGTGCCTTTCGCCGCTCCTGCGAGGACAGCCTCACGTGTCTAGTCGTCGCCACCCCCATGACGCAAGGCCTCCAGCATCACCGATTCAATCTGCAACGCGGTACGACTGCCTGAATCCGCACCAACGCGTGCAGCGGTGTCAGACTGCTCGAACGCCAGTCGTCCGCTGATGACGATAGCGATTGACGGATTTTTCGAGGCTTTGCGCGCGGCAGCGATGGTTGTCTTCAACCGCTCAGCCCAGTCCTCCCGACAAAACGACGGACTCATCGATAAGTCGAGCGAATCAAACCAGTTGTCCGCAACCAGCGTTTGTAGCGCCTCATCGGTCGCGGGAAATTCGACCCTTGTGTTCCATCCCGCCTGCCACAGCATCTCCGCGTTGGTGGTGGCGTCCAGCATGTGCGGCTCGCCAGGTTGTGTCGCCAACAATGCGGTGTGTTGATTTGCGGCATGCGTCGCAGGTGCCGTGCTGGACAGATCAAGACGACGAATGGCAGTTTGCATGCGGCACAAGCCAAGCGTTACATCCAGCTCCGAGCATTCGTCGCTCTGCCACAAATCGCCCAGTGAGCGCGCTGTTGGCTCAAGCAAGAGCGCGCACAGCTCGCCCAACGAATGGCGCTGCGCATAGGCGTCAGCGATCAGTTTGAACGCGCGCTCGGGCTCAGCGGCTAGCAACAATCGCGGCAGTTGCGACAACTGCGAGAGCTGCGTGATCTCAACGCCGGGTGCTTCAAGGTCAGCGCTGAACGGTTGCAACAGACCATGCGCCGCGGCGAGCTGAGGTATCGCCACACGGCGAACTACCTCGGTCAATACGGCGCGATCAATATCTCGTTGATCAGGCATGGCAAGGCCATCAACGACCTTTGGCGGAGCCAACATCGCAAGAATCGAAGGTGCTGCCTTCGGCGTGCGGTAGAGCACCTCTACAACGGCAGGCGCAACATACATCGAGTCGTTGTACACAAAATTAGCGGCGGCGTCAGGCTGCGCCAATCGCATGTCCCACGCTGAAAAAAACCGACCACTCGTAGGCGCATTGCCCAGCAATTCCACATCGGTGTGGCGGGGATCGCGTTGAATTGCGCTCCACAGCGCATCAATGGCATGCCTTGGCCCTTCAAGGCATTGAAAAAAGCGCCCCTTGTCGTAGATCAGGAGCCCCGTAACGTCGGACGCCTTGTTGCGCGCTTGCGCCGTTTGCAACAACGAGTGCAACTCTTCTTCGCTGAATGGTTGCGTCGCTCGACTTTGATAAGTAAGCGTCGCGAGCATTGCGACACTCGTAACGGCGGCACGCTGCGTCTTATGACGCGCCGGATCCGAATGCGCTCCCGCCTGAAATTGAGCCGCCCTAACTGCAACCATATCGTCCTCCTTATTGCGTATCAGCCGAGGAGCACGAAATTTCGCTGTCCTACACAAACACGCACGCTGATGTTAGCCCCGCGTTGGTTCATCGTCTAGCTAAATTTGCGCAATTTCGATACCTTAATGGCACGTCAACTATTCGCATAACCAGTATTTGTCTAAGGCAAATTTATCTTGCGTCTACCGCGGTAAGGGCAGCTAGTAGCGCGTAAAACTGCTGTTGTCCAAGCATTTGGCGATTTCTTGCAGACAAAAAAGCGCCGTTCACTGACGGCGCTTTTTTATACAGGATGTGGGCTCGCGTCCCACGTGGGCTGGATCAGGTTAGTTCACAATTCGCTGGAATCGTTCGCGCGGCTAGCAGCCTGTCGGGCTTGAAACATCGTAGCGAAAATTCACCCGCCGGGGGTAGATTTTGACTGTTTTGCAGCGGCAATATCGCGATATTGCCCAAAAAACAGGCGAAATATGCACCGGGCGGGTGAATTTGCAGCCGATGCCTTTCAAGTCCGACAGACTGCTAGACGCAGGACAAATTCGCCACAGCAACTTTGCCAGCGCTATCGAGTACGTAAATGATCGAGGTTTGCCCTTTGAGCAACTTCCATTTTGCGTCGGACGCAAAGCTTGCCGTGATGCTGGTTCCGCCGGTGAGCGTGGTCGCAATTTGCGGAATGGCCCCCGATGCGACGTAGGGTGCAGTGCCACCGCTGACCGTGAATCTCGCAGAACTGGACGAACAATACGCGCTGAGCACATCGGACAGCAGTGTGAGGGTGGGCGGCGATACAGCCAAATCCGCGCTAGCGGTGGTGCTTCGGCCGGCAGAGCCTGGAGTTACGCTGTAAGTCGCCGTGGTAGTTGCACCCAGCGCATCAGTGACGGTTACGATTGAGCTTAGCGCCACGCAGCTAAGGGAGTCTGAGTTTTCAACGGTGAAGCGCGCGCCCGATTTAGCCACCGTTAAGCCGCTGCCTGTTGTGGCGGCTGCGGTTTCATTCGCGAGCGTCAACAGGCTATTGGCCGGCAGCGTAATCGCATACGGTGCGGTGCCACCATAAACGTTGTATTCGCGGCGCACAAACGGGCATTCGCTGGTGTAGTAGCCGGCCATGCCACCGGTGGTCGGCACGATATTCAGAGCAGAGGCACCATTACTTTGTTTGAGCACCGTCACCCAGGTGTCGACGCGGTGACCACTCACGGTGTCGGTGGCACGAATGAAAGCCACCTCTGACGCCGCCTCCGCGTCGGCGCGCATCACGGCGGTGGCCACGCCCTGCGCATCGGTGTTTACAGAGTAGACGCGCGAAAAGATTGCGGCGGTTGTTGTGGCAGCGAAGGTCGCACCAGTGGTCAAGGCCTCGAAACGTACCGAGCGATTGGCAAGCGCCGCACCAGCGGTGTCTTTCAACGCGACCGACGCGGTGCCGAAGCCGCCGCCGCAAAACGTCGCCGCAGACGTCGCCGCATTGTTGGACGCAGCACATAGCGAGCCCGCAGCGGGCGTAACAGTAATCAATCGCGCCGGAATCGTCGCCGGGGTTACCGTGACGGTCACGGTTGAAGTCGCCGCTGCGCTGTCAGTGACAGTCAGCGTTACCGTCGTGTCCGACGCGACATTATTCGGCGTAAAAATGAACGTGGCGCCGGTGACCGCAGCAGGCACCGGCAGCACGGTTGGGTTGTTAGAACTCACTCTATACGGGCCGACACCGCCGGTGATTCCCACGGTATTGGACGTGTTGCCAAATGCGCTAAATGTCGACGGTGCCGCCGCAAGCGAGCTGCTGACCGCTGCTGGCGTCGATGAATTGGAGCCACCGCAGCTCGCTAGCGTCAGCAGCAACGTTGAGGCGATTGCGCCTAGGGCGAGTTTGCCGATAAGAGTCTGATTCATGCGCCTGTATGCCATAGGTTGTGTGGGTCTTGCCTGCGATGGCCGCTCGTCAAGCATGTTGCGGATGCACGACCGACCAAATCGCAGACTATTCTTCTGATTTTAACGACCCCGCGCGTTGGGAGCGCTCGTCGTGGGCTACTTGCTACCAAGTTTGGCCAGTCGGCTAAGCGCGGCATCTAACGTTTCGTCTCGTTTTGCAAAACAGAAACGGACGGTTTGCTGCTCGGTGGCAATCGAGCAAAACGCCGAAACGGGAATCGGCGTCACGCCGATTTCGCGCGTCAACCACTCGCTGCACGCACGTTCATTCAGGTCCCGAAGCTCCGGAACGTCGGCGAAGTTTACGCATTGGAAGTAACTGCCTTCGCACGGCAGCAAGCGCAGCGGCGTAGCTGCAAGCCCGGCTGCAAAACGATCTCGCTTGGCTTGATAAAACGCGGGCAACGTAATGTACGGCGCGGGGTCATTCAGGTATTCAGCAATGCCGTGCTGCATGGCGCTGTTGGCGGTGAACACGGTGTACTGATGCACCTTGCGAAATTCGACGGTCAGCGGCGCGGGTGCACACACTGTGCCGATCTTCCAGCCGGTGGCATGAAAGGTTTTGCCGAACGAAGATATTATGAATGCGCGTTCGCGCAATCGCGGGTTCTGCGCCGCGCTCTGATGATTCAGTCCGTCGAACACCATGTGCTCGTAAACCTCGTCAGAGAACAGCCAAATCTCGCGCTCCGCAATCAAATCAGCCAAGGTGTCCCAAAGCGCTGCGCTCCACACCCGACCGCTCGGATTGTGCGGACTGTTGACGATGATGGCGCGCGTTTTTGGGGTGATCGCTGCACTGATTGCGTCGAAATCTGGCGCAAACGACCCAGCCAACAGCGGTACGGGCACCGCCACGCCGCCCGCCAGCTCAATGTTCGGGATGTAGCTGTCATAGCACGGCTCAAGCACCATCACCTCGTCGTCCGCGCGCACCACCGCCAAAATTGCCGACAGAATGCCCTGCGTCGCGCCGGAGGTGATGGTCACCTCGGTAGTGGCGTCATATTGCGCTCCGTGCAGCGCCTCGACTTTGGCCGCGACGCGTTGCCGCAGCAATGGCACGCCGGTCATCAGCGGATACTGGTTATGCCCCGCTTTCATGGCAGCACTCACAGCATCCACAAGGCGCGGATCGCAGTCAAAATCCGGAAATCCCTGACCCAGATTGATCGCTTTGTGCTCGGCGGCCAGCGCTGACATCACAGAGAACACGGTGGTGCCCACGCGGGGCAGCTTGGATTGCAAAATCGGTGCGGTCATGAAAGAGAATGAAAAGTAGCCAAAAAGTCACGGGAAGCTCAGATATAGTAGCGTTTGCTTAGTTACCTGACGCGCCGCTTTCAAGACGGTCGCGGCCCGCTTGGACGTTCTCTTACTTTTAGGGCTCATTCTGTTGAATGGCCTGTTCGCCATGAGCGAAATCGCTCTGGTTTCTGCTAAAAAAATTCGCCTTGAGCACATGGCGCAGCAGGGCGACAAGGGTGCAAAAGCAGCACTCGCGCTGGGCGCCGAACCGACGCGGCTGCTCTCCACTGTGCAAACCGGCATCACGCTGATTACGTTGGCAATGGGTGCTTTCGGCGAGAGCGCTTTCACCGAGCGGCTGGAGCATTGGCTGAATCAATGGGCGTGGGCCGCGCCCTACGCCAAGCAAGCCTCGACCGTGATTGTGATTGCCAGCATCGGCGTGGTGTCGTTGATCTTGGGCGAGCTGGTTCCCAAGAGAATCGGCCTGATCTACCCAGAATCAATTGCCCGCTGGAGCGCGCGCCCGATGCAATGGCTGGCGATTGGCGCGCTGCCGTTGGTGCGCCTGCTTGCCACCACCACCGATGCGCTGGTCAAGCCATTTGGCCGCAGCAAATCGGATGACCCGCCGGTCACCGAGGAAGAAATCAAAGGTCTGATGCGCCAGGGTACTCACGCTGGCGTGTTTGAGGCTGGTGAAAGCCACATCGTCGCCCGCGTATTTAATCTCGACGATTACACGGTCGATCGCATCATGACGCCGCGCGCCGACATGATCGTCATCGACGTCGAAGCTGACCCCAGCGTCACACTGGAAATGCTCAAGCAAAGCGATTTCACGCGCTACCCGGTGGTCAAAGACGATGTGTCGAATGTGATCGGCGTGATCGACTCCGGTGACCTGCTGGCGCACTATTTAAAAAGCGGCAAGCTGATGCCGGAGCGGGTGCGCAAGGACGCCGTCTTCGTGCCAGAAACGGTGACCGTGCTTGAGGTACTGGAGACCTTCAAGCGCACTGGCGAATCGCTCGCTTTTGTAGTCGACGAGCACGGCGAAGTGCTTGGAATGATCACGCAAACCGACCTGCTTGAGGCCATCGTCGGCGACATGGGCGACCATGACCAACCGGCAAACTCAGACGCCACAAAACGCGCCGACGGTACATGGCTCGTTGACGGCGCCATGACGCTGGAGCGCTTCCGGGAAGTATTTCCAAAAGCCCCCGCGTTTGCCGGTGAAATCAGCGGTGATTACCGCACGCTAGGCGGCTACGTGATGGCCGAAATCGGTCGCATTGCTGCTGTGTCCGACAGCGTGCATCACGCAGAATTTCGCATGGAAGTGGTCGATATGGAAGGCAAACGCGTGGACAAGCTGTTGGTGCATCCCCCGCGTGACGATACGGGCGTGTGACACGTCTGTGGCTGCGTGCTGACGGGTGGGGAGTATCGAATCGCTCAAACTATCAGCCATACCGGCGAAAGACGGTATCCGCGCCCTTAGGGAGGCGGAAATTGGCAGAGCGTTTGCGGTGGCTTAAACGCCCGACACTTGAATTCGTTTTTTTCGCAAAATTCTGAACGGAAGCCGTCAGAAAATTTGCGGCAATCTGAGTGAAAACTGCGCTAATCTGCGCCAAAAGAAACCGCGCGAAAATATATAAATGTTGTCAACCGTCTCTGTCGTCTTGCCCGCCGCGATCATTGTGATCGCTGGTTTTATTGCGGGGCGACGGGTGCTCGATGCCACGGCAATCAAAGCGTTGTCGGACTTGTGTTTTCTGCTGTTTTTGCCATGCTTATTGTTTCGGTCTATGGCAACGGCGCGATTTCAGGGCTCGGACTTTGCGTTGATTGCGGTGTACTTCGGCGCGTCGTTGGTGTGGTTCTTTTGTGTTGCCGTCTACACGCGCCATCAGAGTTTGCAGAGCACGGCTGGTGCTATTGTGATTGGCCTGGGTGCCGTGTTTTCAAATACCGTACAGCTTGGCATTCCCATCCAAAAACTTGCGTTTGGCGATGCGGGACTGAAACTGCATCTGTCGATTATCGCGCTGCATTCGTTGGTGCTCTTGACCACCGCCACCGTGTGGTTGGAGGTATCGCGCGCTCGCCAGTCGAGCATCAAACACAGCCTCGGGCGCAACATTTTTAACGTCGTTAAAACCTCGGTGCTGCATCCGGTCATCCTGCCGATTTTGGTGGGTCTGCTGTGGGCGTTCGCCGAACTGCCGCTGCCGCCGTGGGCCGATCAACCGCTTGGTTTTTTGGCGTCTGCCGCTGGCCCGCTGATGCTCGTGCTGATGGGCGCACAGCTGTCAACGATGAAGCTCGCCGAACACCTGCGTGCCGCGTTCGCCATCACCGTTGCAAAAAATTGCATCCATCCGCTGTTGATTTTTGCGCTGGCGTGGGCGGTGGATTTGTCGCCCTTGGCCACAGCGGTGGCCGTGACCTGTGCGGCGCTGCCCATCGGCTCCAACGTGTTTCTCTTCGCGCAACGCTACAACGTGAACGAAAACGTCACCACCGCAGCCACGGCCATTTCAAGCCTCGCCGCGTTGGTGAGCTTGGCCATCGCATTGGCGCTCGTCAAACCGTAAAAATGCCACTCGTTTTTCCCGCTGCACTCCTCACACTGGGCGACTTCGCGTTCATCGACGTTGAAACGACCGGCATGAAACCGCTGGCTGACCGGGTCACCGAAATCGCGATCATCCGCTTCAATGCAAACGGCGCCACTGAGCGCTGGCAAACGCTCGTCAATCCGGGGGTCGCCATCCCCGCTGAGATTCAAGCATTGACCGGCATCACAAACGCGATGGTGCGGGCTGCGCCGAGCTTTTTCGACGTACGCGACGAGCTGCGTCGCATGCTTGAGGGTGCGGTGTTCGTGGCGCACAACGCGCGCTTTGACTATGGCTTCATCAAGAACGAATTTCGCAGACAAGGTGAGGCGTTCACAGCCGATGTGCTGTGTACAGTGCGGCTGTCGCGCCGCCTCTATCCGAATGCCGATGGCCACGGCCTTGACGCTATCGTATCGCGGCATCGGCTAGGCGGATTCGACCGCCATCGGGCAATGGGTGACAGCGAAGCGACCGCAGCGTTTGTGTGCAAAACGGAGGACGATCATTCGCCTGACACATTAAAAGCCATCGTCAAATCGTTACTCAAAACGCCGTCGCTGCCCGCGCATTTACCCACCACTGCGCTCGCCGACATTCCTGATTCACCGGGCGTGTATCTCTTCTACGGCATCAACGATTTGCCGCTCTACATTGGCAAAGCGAAACACCTGCGCGAACGCATCCGTGCGCACTTTTCCAGCGATCACATGACACCGAACGACATTCGTTTGTCGCAAGAAATGCGACGCATCGAATGGCTGCCGACCGCTGGCGAATTCAGCGCGTTATTGCTGGAGGCGCAGCTGGTGAAAGAGCGCATGCCGCTGCACAACGTGAACTTGCGACGCCGTGAAAAAGTGGGTTTCTTTCAGTTGCAGGAATCGGACGGCCACGCATCGCTGCACTGGATCAGCGCGGTCAATTTGCCCGACGCGCACACCGATATTTTTGGCCCGTTCAGCGATAAAGCGTCGGCAAAAAAATGGCTAATGTTTGTCGCACGAGAGCATCAATTGTGCGATCACCTACTGGGATTTTGCAAACCGCGCGCGGCCAACGAGCCGTGCTTTGCGCGTCAAGTAGGGCGCTGTTTTGGCGCCTGTGACGACACCGAAACGGTGGCCGCGCACAGCGAGCGTTTACGCAGCGCAATTGCGGCCAACGCCCTGCCCGCATGGCCGTTCGCCGGTGCGGCGGTGTACGAAGAAATTGACGCCGCCAATGACCGCGCCGACGCGCTGCTGTTCGATCAATGGTGCGCGATGTCAGGCGGCGCGAGACTGCCGTTTGATGCGGATGTGTATCGATTATTGCGCCGAACGATGGGCAAAACCGCGAGTCGATTTCGAGCAGTGAGCAACGAATTTCGGAGCGCTTAATGTGCCATTTCCACGAAGCGGGTGATCCGGAACGAATCACTCAACGCAGCACGGAAATGGCTAGCAACTTTTACGATAAAACCCCATTTAATAAGGCATTAATACCTATATTTGCTAATTGTCGCTTTCAAACGATTTATCGCTGCAGCCCTTATAAAATGGCGGTTTCAGCAAAAAGCTGTAACGAAAAAAACGCCGATTTCACATCTGTAGGAGCGGCGCAAGCCGCGATGCAGGCACGCGAAACACGTTGCGCTTTTCGCGGCTTGCACCGCGCCTACAAAAACACAACGACTCACCGCTTCCGAAAAATCACCACGTGCTGCCACGGCAACGTGTTGGCCGTGCGCTCGTAAACCAAGGCATGTTGCGCGGCCTCTTTCCTCACCTGCGACTCCGTCATTTTGTGCACTGGTTTAATCGGCACGTTGGGGTCTTCGGCACGATATTCGACATACGCCACGCGGCCTCCGGGCTTCAACGCCCGCACGACGCTTTCCATCACTTCATACGGAAATTCCAGTTCGTGATACACGTCGACCATGATCGCTAAATCGATGCTCGCGTCGGCCAATTTCACGTTATCCACCGCGCCCAACACCGGCTTAATATTGGCGAGCCCCGCCTTCTTGGCGAGGTCGGTCAGCATCGTGATCATCTCCGGCTGCACGTCCACCGCGAACACTGTGCCGGTCGCGCCGACCATGGGGGCAATGCGCCGCGCGTAGTAGCCGGTGCCCGCGCCCACGTCAGCCACGTTCATGCCGGGGCGCAGCGCCAATTCACGCAACAGCAAGTCGCCACGCTCCTCTTTTTCACGCTCTTCACGTTCAAGCCAAGCCGCACCCTGCCAGCCCATCACACCCGCGATCTCACGGCCCATGTAGCGCTTGCCAATGCCGTCAGCGCTGGCCTTTATGCGGGTGTATCGTTCCGCGCTGTGGGCCGCTGATGTTGCCGCTATCAAGAGCACAAACAACGCCATCGCAAGCCAACGAATTTCAACGGCGCGCCGCAGATTCATACGTAACCTTTTTTGAGTTCGGGCGACGAAAACAATCCTCGTCGCAGCAGAATTATCGGCGCAGGATAGCTGGCGCGGCCCCCGCATCGGCCCGCTGCTTCACTGCGCGCGCAACCGTACTAGGCTACTACTTGGCAAAACGCTTCGCGAACCACGCGTCGAGCAGCGGCTTCTCGTAGCGAAGACTATCTCCGCTTGAGTAACGGTTGTGCGACCGCAGGAAATTCATATTGCCGAGTTGCTCTTCCGGCCCCGTCACAACGCGTTCACCCAGCTTTGCCGTGTAGCGCAGTGTTATTCGCGGACTCGCAATGTCGCGAACCACCCGCACGTCAGCAAAGCGCGCCAGCCGATAGGAGTTGAAGTCACCCGCCAGATCAATATCAAGCACCTCAACCCGAAGCGTATCGCTCGCCGCCAGCTTGCGGTCTGCCAGACGTTGCAAATGCTGCTGCATTTCCTCCTTCAAGTCCGCGAGCTCACGCTCTGTCGCCATGCCGCGTGAGCGACCCGCATCGGTGAACTTCTCTGGTTGAACGAAAGTCACGGAGACGGTGGCGGCAGACGCTACACCAGCCACACCCAGCAAACTGGCACCCAAAAAGTTACGTAGGACTTTCATGTTGATCTCCTGAATTCGGCAGTTGTTGGACTTTACTGCACCGCGCGCAGTTCCCGATCTGCGCATCGGGTCAAGTCTCAATACCGTTCGCTTAGGACCTATAGGCGACGACTTGGCGACGCTCAGCGCAACGAAAGCGCTGCCAAGTTCGCGGCTACACGCAGCCTAAACGAACAGCGTTGGATCAAGTCTCGCAAAGTAAGCGCAACGAACGACAAACCTTCGCCCGTCAATCCCCGTCACCCAAACAACGTACGTCATTTGTACTAACATACCCGCACCTAATCCAACTAAATCGAGTGCCGCGATGACTACCGTTGCAACATCCCCTTCCGCTCGCTCCGCCCGTCTCGGCCTGCGCGCCACGCCCGAGCAGGAGGTCGTGCTGCGCCGTGCGGCTGACGTGGCGCACAAATCGCTGACCGATTTCATTCTCGACAGCGCCTGCCTCGCCGCCGAACAAACGCTGCTCGATCAACGCCTGTTCATGGTGTCAGGGAACCAGTATCAGGCGTTCATGGATTTGCTGGATCGAGCGGAGCAACCGAACGACGGGCTGCGTGAGCTTTTCTCACGCAAAGCCCCTTGGGCCGCAAAGTGAGTTTGAGCGCACCGGAACCGCTGCAACCACAACATCAAATCGAAGGTTTCGATTGCGGCAAGCCCGCGCTGAACGACTGGTTGCATCGCCACGCCCGGCAAGCGCAGGGCAGCGGTTCAGCCAAAACCTTCGTGATGGCCGATGCAGGTCGATTGGCGGGCTATTTCAGTCTGACCGTCGGCCAGATTGACACGCTGGACGCCCCCGAGCGCATCCGCAAAGGCATGGGGCAATACCCCATACCGGTAGTCATCCTCGCCCGGCTGGCCGTGGCGCAGCAGGATCAAGGGCGCGGCATCGGTGTCGGCCTGCTGCAAGACGCCATTCGTCGCACCACGCCGATCGCCGAGCACGCAGGCATTCGCGCCATGCTCACCCACCCCATCGACGAGGACGCCGCGAGGTTCTACACCCGCTTCGGATTCGTCGCCTCCCCACTGCGAGAGCAACAGTTGCTGCTGCTCCTCAAAGATGCGCGGCGTTGGATAGAGTAGCGCTATGACCCAAATCAACAAACCACCGTTAGACCTCAAGCTCGCCGTCGACCAACCGCATCACGGCTCTGAATTGGCGTCCGAGCCGCCGATCTCCACCATTCGTGGCATGTGTCGCGGCATCAACACCAACGTGCCGAATGACGCTGAATCCACGCAGACCGCTGATGATCTGATCACGTCGAAGGCAGCGGCGCGCATAGCATCGGTGAAACGCGCCCGCAAAATCACGCTCGATGATTTGTGAACTTGCTTGCTAGCCGCTCATCGAAGCAACCGATGATCCGTGCGCGAGCAAACAACCCGTGCGTGGCCCCTTTAATACTCCCCCGATAAGTCGACGCTGGCCCGTTTAATTCCTTTAATTCATTGAAAAAGGGTTCAGCGACTCAGGCTTTTCGCCGGTCATGGCCATTGTCGCCACGGCCTCTCCAATGGCGGCGGAGTGCTTGAAGCCGTGCCCGGAACAGGCCGACACCACGATCACATCTGGCGCATAGGGCAGACGATCAATCAGAAAATTCGCGTTGGGCGCGTTGGTGTACAGGCAGGTGGCTGCTTTCACGCAGCGCGACGTCACGCCGCGCAGCCGTCCGCGAATGTGCTGTTCAAACATCGTCGCAATTTCTTCCGGCGCGACGTCACGATTGACCTGCTCCGGCGTGGTTGATGTTTCACATTGCTCGGTCGCAATCTTGATGGCCTGCGCGCCAGCATCGCCGTCAACTTGCGGAAATCCGTAGAACACATCGTCCGGACCGCTGCCCCAGTGCCAGATGAAAATCGGAAATTCATTGGCACCGTAGCCCGCGTCGGACTCTGTCTCAAACCAGTACAACACTTGTCGCCGTACCACGAGTTTTGGCGCGAATTGCCGTAACAGCCCGGGCAGCCACGGCCCCGCCGACACAATCGTCGTGCCCGGCGTGTAGGTGCGTTGATCGGTCTGCACGACCGTTCGTCCGCTTTCGTTTCGTATCGCCAGCACACGTTCGCCGTTGTGGAGTGTTGCGCCGTGGCGCACGGCGAGTTCGAGCTGCGCGCTGACGCAGGCCTCTGGCGCAAGATAGCCCGCGCCGGGTTCGAAGTATCCGGTCTCGTCGCCATCAACTGCCAGTTGCGGGTAGCGGGATTCGATATCGGCGACACCCAGCAACTCGTGGGCAACGCCGAACTCGCGGGCCGCGCGCACCGTGTCGCCAAAAAAATCGCTCTGCTCGTGCATGTGGCTCGCCCGCCCGGCGCGGGCGACGATCAGTCCTCCGCATTGAGTCAGAAGCTCCCGCCCGGTCTCGCGCTCGATCTCACGCCACAACTCGTGCGAACGCAGGGCAAGCGGCACGAATTGCCGGCCCTCGCCAATGCCCTGCCGCGTGATGCGCGTTTCGCCGTGCGTTGAGCCGTGCGCATGCGGTGGACTGAACTGATCAATGCCCACGACCTTCGCGCCGCGCTTCGCGAGCTGATACGTGGTGGCGCTGCCCATTGCGCCAAGGCCAATCACGAGCACATCGGGGCGAACGGTGGAGTCGTTGGTCATGGTGCTGGAGCGTCAGTCGGCAGATGGCGTCATTTTCGCCGCAGGCGGGAATCCTCGCGCTCGGCGCGAACGGCCACAACCGACAGGGCGCCTACCGTGCGCTGTTTCGCACCATTCTTGATCAGGCGACCATTGACGACATTCGCCTGGCGCTCAACCAGAATCAGCCGCTGGGCAACAGCAGGTTCATGACCAAAATCGCCTGAGTGACCGGCGAGCGGCGCGATGCCCGCCCGCGCGGACGGCCACGTAAGGACACGGTGGCTGCGGGAAGTGCGCGTGGTCAACAGTCTCTGCTCGACGTACGAAATTCGAACGTGGCACCTTCAAGCCGGAAGTCTACGGCACGATTGCGGCGAAAAAAGCGTCTCTACGCCCGCACACGCTCATATCCTAGACTTACCTCTCAAGCGAGCGGCTCTGCGATCCGCGCGATCAGCATGGCGTGAAGCAGCAGCAGCAATTGCTACACAGTATGGATGCAAACAGAGGTTCGCGTCAGGTTTCAATACGTCGACCGCAATCCGGCGTGCGGCGGCGGCAGAAACTCCGGTACGGTTTCGTGGGTAAAGAAATCCTCGAATTGCCGCCGCACGATCATTCACGAGCGCGTGGTGATCGAGCTTAAGCACCGTGATGGTCGCCTTTCCTTGCGCGGTTGTTCCCTCGATCGAACCATCGCTCTCAAATTGGAAGTGCTGCTCAACATTGGTTCCCAACGGCGACACGAATAACTGTCGTGTCGCTGGGTCGTACCCAGCCTTAGCCTGCGCACCATACTCGCAGGCGACTTTTGTTTGGCTGGGCGGGTAACACGCCAGCATGTTTTGATAGTCGATAGTCTCAGCCGGTATTTTCCGTGCTTGAGGCAACACATGCTCAACGTGGCACGATGCGCCGGTATCGTGTTTGCATTCGTCGGCTGTCGCGAGCCTCTTCATCGTATAAGCGCAGAGATGAAACTGCTCCACCAATAGCGCGTTGCGAACCGCCTCACGCGGAAACCCGCCGCCGTCGTAGAACAGGTTTTGCGGCGTCGCCGAATTTGCTGACTTCCATTGAATCAGCTCGCGAGGCTCGGCCCCCTTGGTTATCGATCTCATTCCTCCGCGTCCACCGACAATTCGAGGCTGCGGATGGCACTTTGCGCCTCCAGCACATCGGGTATTTCACCAACCTTAGCTCTGATCTCGTCAAGCTCGGTCTGAGCCTTAGCAACATCGTCGTTGTCGATGAGCTTTCGCAACGCCGTGAGAGCGTTGTCGACGTCCAAGTTGCGAGCTTTCACCCCCATGATTTCTTCCAACACCTCGCTACTGCTCAAACCTAGCGAGCGTTCAGCGTGCCCTAGAAGCGCCCCATCGCGTAACAACATCACAGAGTCCGCTGTAAGCTCACCTACCACTTGGGGCGAGTGTGTAGTGACAACAAATTGACAATTAGAGAAGGTACGCTCAAGGTCACTCATCACCGTTCTCTGCCACTTAGGGTGTAGATGCAAATCGATTTCATCGATCAGCACCACGCCGACACCGTCGTTTGGATTGCTCAAGCTCGGGTTCAAAATGCTCAGTCGTCGAGCGAGGTCACCGACCAGCGCGAGCATGTTTCGCTCGCCGTCCGACAACTGGGCAACGTTCAACTCGAGTTTCTGCTTAATCACAGTCATCCGAAGGGGAGTGCGCCGAATGCGCAACTCACTAAATCCCGTAAAAGATTCAATCGCTGACCGTACAGCTTGGAGCGCGCGATCCCGGAACTCAGGTTTGTCACGCCGCTGCTCGTTTTCGTAGTCCTCTCGATTGCGGAACCAGATGAAAAATCGCTTGAAGTCCGCGCCTCCATGATCCAAAGCGTCTGCATATGCCTCGCGCGGTGTGTTGCGCGTCTGCTCACGTACTCTCATTGGAATATCGAGAACCGCACGGTTCACGTCGTAATACACGGCCAGCGGCAAGTCGTAAGGATCCTGCCTATCTTGTTCGACGTGACTCCATTCTTCTTGCAGCCGTGCGACGGCAGAGTTCAGCGCCTCCAAATCACTTTTTCGCATCGGATCGGCGTATGTGCCTTTGCGTCTATTTACAGCAACCGACCAGCGCACGTTCTCTCGCCGCAGTTCAATAGCAATCGAAATGCGGGCAAAATCTGCGCCGAGCCGTATGTCATCGATGGCGATTGGCCGAGCCTTCAGCGGCTGCTCATTTATGCGCCAAGTGAGGTGAGAAAGCGCAATGGCGAGTGCATCCAGCACAGTCGACTTGCCTACGCCGTTGACTCCGACCAACGCGGTCGTCCGCTCTGTAAAACCCAAGGTCATTGCGGCGACGCCGCGAAAGTTCAACAGTTCGATGGATTTGAGCTTCATGATTTGTATCCTTTTGCCGCTATTTTCTCAGTTCCAGAGGATTCGTTGTAGTCCACGCGCTCGCCATCCCGAAACGCCGCCAGTACCGCGTACGCCAACGCGCACGCGCTAAGCTGCGTCTATGTCCCGCGTCCAACCCCACCCCCTACCCCCTCAAGCACTCCTAACCAAGTACGCCAACTCCGGCGCATACACGGACTGCTTCGCAACCGACATCGCGCGAACCGTGTCGCATGCGGAGTTTGTTGAGGCGTTCTACACGGGTGGGTTGTTCAAGGTTGAGCGGTTCTTGCTGCGCGTGTTTATCGCCAAACCGTCGACCGATCTGCAGGCGCGGCAGCTGGCGGCGGGTGAGTTGAACGAGTTCGCTGCGTGGCGGGTTGAAGCGCGGGCGGTGGATCAGTTGCTGCTGTGCGCCATCGACGGTCGCACGCGGTCGTGGCTGATGGTGTCGGCGGCGGAGGTGCCGGGGCGGACCCGGCTTTACTTCGGGTCTGCGGTGGTGCCGAAGCCGACGCCAGTGAACTCACCCAACGCCACGGGCAAGCCGAGCCTGGGTTTTGTGTTCAAGGCGTTGCTTGGTTTTCACAATTGGTACTCACGGGCGCTGCTGAGTGCGGCGGCGACGCGGCTTACGCGAGTGAGTCGCTGAGAATTTGGGAAACGCGTAGTAAATCAAAATTTTCGTCGTCCCGGCGTAGGCCGGGATCTACGCGTCCTTACGAAGCAATGGGTTGCGTAGGGCATGGGCCCTGGAGGGGATGTCACCCCGGCAAAGGCCGGGGCGGGGAGACGATTAAATCTGCGTTTCCTTAGCTGCGCAACCGCGCGGGACGATTCCGTCGTGTCAACCGTCATCGGTTCGCGCAGCGAACATTTTGCATACAACTGGAGAATAGCTTTTTAGCTGTAACGCCCATTTCAATTGGGCTTGGATGCTGTTTTTCCCAATTATTGACTTTATGCATAAATTTGCCCTTAGCCCATGTTAAATGGTCGTTTCGGCCGAAAGCTGATTAATATTTAGATATGGTTTTCGTTGAGATATGGGGTTGAATTCAGCAATCCACATATACTTTAACTTATACTTTCTTTTTCCTAGTTCTCACGCTCGTTCACGAAAGGTACTGCCGCTATGTCACAAATTACGCTGTATCTGGACGACGCCACGCAGGCGCTTGTGGAACAGGCTGCGCTGTCCAATGGCGTGTCGAAAAGCCGTTGGGTGGCGGACATCATCCGCAAATACGCTGCTCACGAGTGGCCGCAGGACTGCCGGGATTTGGCGGGGCGTTTCGCCGATTTTCCGTTGCGGGAGGATAGTCCCGCCACGTCGGCTGCCGATGTGCCTCGCCTGGCATATTGAGCGCCTGCCATGTTGATGCTGGACAGCGACACGATCAGTTATTACTTTCGCGGCGACCCGCAGGTGGTGCCGCGCCTGCAAGCCTTGTCACCCGCGCAGACGGGTGTGGCGGCCATTGTGGAATACGAGCTGCGTTACGGTTTGCTGCGGTTGCCGCTGGAGGCTGCAACGCCCCGTTTGGCGGCCTTGAGTGCCTTGCTGCGACCGATGCAGGTGTTGCCGTTTGATAGCGAATGCGCAGCCCTTGCCGCCCGCATTCGCGCCGATCTGGAGGCCGTGGGCACGCCCATCGACCCACACGACACGCTGATCGCCGCCACGGCGTTGCGCCATCAGGCAACGCTCGTGACGCGAAATGTGCGCGAGTTTTCTCGGGTGGCGGGACTGCAAGTGTTGAACTGGCATCAGGATTGATGCGCGAGCCCTGAGTAACGCGGGCACCTTGTGCCGACCACACCTCGACAAAATCAATTTGCCAGCGTAGCGCGACGGTGGGCAGAGGCTGCCCACCCTACGAATACTGCAGTTGATGGTTGTCGGGTCACACAAGCCGTCGCGGTTGGCAGATCAGCGCCGACCGCGTTTGCTTCCGGTCAATCCGCTTTTTACGTGAACATTTTCATCGGCCCGCCGATGGCCTTCCAGGCCGTGTGTCCGCCGACCATGTACTGCGCGTCAAAGCCTGCTTCGCGCAGCGCCACTGCCGTTTTGCAGCCAACATGAAATCCGTACACGCAGAATGTCACCACCGGATCTGTTTTCGACAGTTCGCCGATCCATTCGTCGATGCGGTCAGGGTCGCGCCACACCGCACCGTCAATCAGGTCCTGCGTTCGCGAGACGTAATGGCGCGGACGGGCGTCGATGAATTGCACCTTTTGCCCGCTGTCGAGCATCGCTTTGACCGCTTCGACGCCGATGCTCGGCACATCGCGAAATTCCGGCTGCACCAGCTTTCGCAGTGCGGCAACGTTCGCCGCATCTTCAAAGCGCGCCGTGACTGACGGCCAGTCGATGTTGCGCATGAATGCGTCGACATACGCCTTGCAGTTCGCGCCAAAATCCATGTGATAGGCATGCTCGTACATGTCCATTGCGAGGATCGGGATGCCGCCGACAACAGCTTGCGAATGCTCGGAGGCGTACTGATTGATGAGCCGCCCGTCACGCGGCAACCACGTCAGCAGCACCCAGCCCGAGCCGCCGGAGAGCGCGTTGCCCATCGCCACAAACTCGCTTCGCCAACGGTCAAAGGTCCCAAAGTCGCGCGCGAGTGCAGCGGCCATGATCGCGGTCGGTTTGCCATCGCCAAAGGCGAGGCTGGCGAAGTAGAGTTCGTGCAATAACGTGGAATTGAGCGCGATGAGTTCTTCGCGCTTCAGGCCGTTCAAAACGAAGCCCGAAGTCTTGGCAAAATCGAGCGATTCGAGCTGCTCGCTGATGGCGTTCAGGCGTCGCAGCGCCCCGCCGTAGTTGTTCTCGTAATGGCTTTCGATCAGTTTGAGCGACAAGCCGTTCAACGTCCAGGGACGACAGTGGATGGGAGTGAGTTGATAGCGCACAGGGTGCCTCCAGAAACAGATTGAAGAGGCGCTGCGACTGGAGAAGACGGAAATCTGATGCCCACACCAGCGACGCAACGCTTGCAAGAGTTGGACGGGGCACCGTCTTGGACTGAATGAACTATCAAGGGGATCTTGCGTTCCCCAAATTGCATGGTACGCCATGTCGCGTGGCGTCGCAAGCGTCGCCAGCGGCAGCAGCGAGGAAGCTCGGCGCTGTCAAATGCCGACGATACAAAGCCTTAGTGGCGTAAGCTACACAACACTCATCACACCGCTCAAACTGCACTCCCGCTTGCCTCCCATGGACGCTGAATCATTCTTCAGGCCACTTGCGCCTTACCTCGATGCGTTCGTCGAGCAGGACGCCGCGCGTCGACTCGCGTTACTGGAGCAGGGCTTGGTGCCCAACGCCGAAATCTGGGGCCCCACCCGCGTGTTTGCGGGCTATGCGCAGATATCCGAAAAGATTGAAGGTTTTCACAAGAACTGGCCGAACTGCCGTCTGGTGGTGGCCAGTGGCATTGTCTGTTTCAGCAATGCAGGTCACTTTGCCAAGGCCATCGTGAGCGCAGACGGCTCGATCCTCGCCAGCGGGCACTCGGTTGTAGAACTCGCAGCCGATGGTCGCATCGAGCGCGTTCTGGCATTCTGGGGCCCCCCGTCCGCCATCCCGGAGCGATTGCGGGCGGCAAGCGCTTCGCGCTGATGTGATTGACCCAGCACGCCGCTAGAGGGGCCCACGCGCACGGCTTTGTGAAGAAGATCGCGCGAACGGTGTCGCGTGAGGCGGGCGGCGGGCGGTGGGCGGTGGGCGGGTTGAACGCGTTCGCTGCGTGGCGCGTTGCGGCGCGAGCGGTAGATCAGTTGCTGATGTGCGCCATCGACGGTCGCACGCGGTCGTGGCTAATGGTGTCGACGGCGGACTTGCCGGGGCGAACCCGGCTTTACTTTGGGTCTGCCGTGGTGCCTGCGGTGGACCGGTCAACGGGCAAGCGGAGCATGGGCTTCGTGTTCAAGGCGTTGCTCGGTTTTCACACGCTCTACTCGCGGGCACTGTTGAGTGCAGCGGCGGCACGGCTTGAGCGGGCAAGCCGCTGATCAATCTCCGCAGGGGCATTTGACGCGGACGGCGCGAGCAGCGCTGCTGAATGACACGGTGAGAAATTGGCGGCGGAATCGACAACAGCTTTTCACTGAATAGACCACTTTGTATGGGCTGAAGTGCATTTATCTTTATTCTTGACTATTCGCATTTAATGCCGCTTGCCCATATACAGCGGTACTTTCAGACAAAAGCTGCTTAAGTGAAATTCCGAAACGCATACGATTTGGAGCGACGCAGCAGTTGTTTGCGCCCTTGTGATGATGAGCCGCGGCACAGCCGCTCCTACCGTTGGG
The DNA here is from genome assembly GCA_031409935.1 of Burkholderiales bacterium. GTDB lineage: Bacteria > Pseudomonadota > Gammaproteobacteria > Burkholderiales > Casimicrobiaceae > Casimicrobium. Next base: position 29,598 of record JANNYE010000059.1, read on the forward strand.
CGACGGCACTCGCCCGCCGCCGGTAGGTTAAATTCGCTGCACCGTCATGAACCATCGCGTTCGCACGACGGACCCATGACGTGCAAGCCACGCGAACAGAAAAGTATTCGAAACATGCAATCCCCCGACCAACCCATCCTCCGCGACATCGTATTAATAGGCGGTGGTCACAGCCATGTCGGCGTGCTGAAAAGCTTTGGCATGAAGCCCATTCCTGGCGTGCGCTTGACGCTGATTTGCACCGACATGCACACGCCCTATTCCGGCATGCTGCCGGGGTATGTGGCGGGGCATTACGACTATGACACGGTGCATATCGACTTGTCGCGGCTGGCGGTGTTTGCGGGTGCGCGGCTGTATCGCGATGAAGTGATTGGCATTGATCGCAGCAACAACAAAGTGCTGTGCCGCAATCGGCCGCCGGTGCCGTACGATCAACTGTCGATCAACATCGGCTCGACGCCGCAGCTCGCGCAGGTGCCGGGGGCTGCTGATTTTGCGGTGGCGGTGAAGCCGATTCAGCGCTTTAACGATCGCTGGCTGGCGCTGCTGGATCGTGTGCAAAAAAGCACAGGCAAAACCACGATTGCCGTGGTCGGTGCGGGTGCTGGCGGCGTTGAGCTACTGCTGGCGATGCAATACCGGCTGCGCAATGAATTGACGGCGCTGGGCCGCAATCCTGATGACTTGACGTTTCACCTGTTCACCAACACACCGAACATTTTGCCCACGCATAACGCAGGCGTTCGTGCGCGCTTTGACGCGGCGCTGGCCGAGCGTGGTGTGATCGTGCATCGCAGCGCTGAAGTCAAGCAGGTCTTCGCCAACCAACTGCAAACCGCAACCGGCGAATCGTTTGCTGCCGACGAGATCGTCTGGGTGACCCGCGCAGGCGGCGCGCCGTGGCTGAAAAAAACGGGGCTTGAGCTTGATGCAGAGGGCTTCATCAAGGTAACCGACACGCTGCAAACGGTGTCTGACCCCAATATTTTTGCGGCGGGCGATATCGCCAGCATGGTCAACTACAAGCTCGAAAAGGCGGGCGTGTTCGCTGTGCGGCAAGGCCCGCCGCTGACCGAGAATTTGCGTCGCGCGGTCGAGGGCACGGCACTCGCGTCGTATCACCCGCAAACGAGCTGGCTCGCGCTCATCAGCACGGGCGACAAATACGCCGTCGCGTCGCGCGGCTGGCTCGGGTTTGCCGGCGCATGGGTGTGGACGTGGAAGGACTGGATTGATCGCCGATTTATGGCGAAATTTCAGGATTTCCCGGCGATGGATGCGCATGCCGCTGCGCCCGCTTCTACTGCGCAAAACTCCGTCAAACTCAGTCAGGAAGAGTCGCTGCAAGCCATCTCGGCGATAGCCATGCGCTGCGGTGGTTGCGGCGCAAAGGTCGGCGCGACGGTGCTGTCGCGTGCGCTCAGCAATTTGCATCCTGTTGATCGCGATGACGTGATCATCGG
>JANNYE010000060.1:0-79702 GCA_031409935.1 Burkholderiales bacterium
ATTACCTATGCCGACGTGTGGGAGTTTTGGCAGCGGCATGCAGTGTTGCAGGCCGATGTTGACTGGGTCACGGTGCATATATTGCCGTACTGGGAAGACGTTCCGGTGGCCGCCATCGATGCCGCCGATCATGTCTTCAAAATTGCTCACGACATGCAGAAAGTGTTTGTCGGCAAACCCGTCTGGGTCGGTGAAACAGGTTGGCCCGCCGCCGGTCGCCAGCGCGCGGGCGCGCGACCGGGCGTGTTTGAGCAGACGCTGCTGATTCGTCAGTTGGCCTCGCGCACGGTCGCTGAGGCGGTGCCTATCAACGTCATCGAAGCGTTCGACCAACCGTGGAAGCGTGCGCTTGAAGGCGCAATGGGCGGCGCGTGGGGCTTGTTCGCCGCTGACGGCACACGTAGGGTGAGTCTGGTTGGCGACGTGATTGAAGACCGGCAAAGTTGGCACGTATGGATCGGCGTTGGCGTGGGATTTTTTCTGGGTGCCCTGATCGGGTTGCTCGGTGCGACGCACGAAAAAATTCGACGAACACGGTTGCGGGCAGCCTCAAAGCTCACGGCAAGCCTCGGCGCGGCTTTGATCGGCGCGATGGCCGTGATGCACGGTGCATTCATCGAACTGTGGAGCCGAACGCCGCGCGAGTACGTCATTGCGGCGGTCATCGCGACCCTTCTACTGGGTGCAACCGTTGTGATGCTGTGCGAGCTTTCTGCCGACTCGGAACGTGGCGCAAAGAACGCAAGACACGCAGCAAGGCGGCTTGCATGGGCACAGATCACGCTGCTTTTTGTCGCTGGGTCATGGGCGTTAATCCTCATCGCTGATCCACGTTATCGGGGCTTTCCGATTGCGCTATTCGCGGTGCCGGCCGTACTGTCGATGTGCTTAGCGCTGCAACCGCGTGCGGATCGATTTCTGAGCCACGAATCGCGGTTTTTAGCTTGGGCGTTGTTGCTTGCAACGCTCGCCATGCTGATTCAGGAGGGCGTCCGCAACACCGAGGCGCTAGCGCTTGCGGGCTGTTGGATGCTGCTGGCCACGCCCACGATTCTGGGCGTGGAGCCGCGCTCTCACGAGGGCGACACCCGCGAGCAGTAATGCGGGGGCGCACATCTCGGCGTGATGCAGCACAAAGCCAGCAGACGCGAAAAACCATGCGATCCAACCCAAACTGGTCAGGGTAAAGATCAAACTCAAAACCGCCAACTCGACGGCAAGCCAGCCGAAACGCTGATCGGTGAGCAGCCCGATGATGGCCTGCCTAATTACGCAGTGCCAATGCGCGGGTGCGGCCTCGCAAAACGCTCCTACTGCGGCCGGTTCGACTAAGTTGTAGCGAACGTAGTACGCAACGATTAGACCGCTGCCGCCGACCGCTAGCAACGCGGCGATCCATAGAGAAGCACGCATTGACATTACGGCGCAAGCTTTCGCGCCATTGATTTTTCACTGTCGAGTGCATCGAGCAACCATGTGGTGAGTTCAGAGAGTGAGCCCAATGCCTTACGGTCGGGCTGCAAACCCGGCATGAATCCCAGCGCTTCAAATCGCTGCATGATTTCAGGGCGCGAGCTGATGATATGCACAGGCACATCCCACGATGCGCCCTCACCCGTGACGCTGCTTGGCGGCTGATGATCTCCAAGCACCAGCATCACAAAGTCACGCGCATGCGCCTGCTCAAAATAGCCGCGCAACCATTGAAAATTGTAGTTAATCATCGCAACATAATTGGGCAGCATGTTGAGCCAATCGGTTTGGCTGTTTTCAATGCGCGCGATCTCTACAGGGTCAAACGGACTTGCCGACAGCAGCTTTGGCCAATCGGGTTGATACGGCGGCACAGGGTGAAACGGAAAGTGGCTGGTGGTCGACGAAAAGAACAGCATGCGCGGCGGGCTGCTCGCGGTGATCGGATGCAGCTCGCGAAATCGCGCCAACGCAAATTGATCAGGGATTTTCCAGTAGCCGAGCTTGGGGCCGGTGTAGCTGAGCGCACGGCCATCGACCAAATGATCGAAGCCAAAAAACGCGCTCTCCGGCCAATCCCAATCCAGCCCAGGATAGAAACCAAAGGTTTCGAAGCCGCGCGCTTTGAAGTGGCGCATTAGCGTGGGCCGCTCGGTGGTCAGCAACACGTCATGGCGAATCGGATCGCGTGTGTCGATGCCGGTGGCCAGCGCCATGTGCGCGAGGTCGGTGCCACCGCCAAAGGTCGTGGAGGTGACAAAGGCTGAGGCGACCTGCCGCCCGGACGCTTTAAGTTGGGCAGCGAAGGCGTCACGCACCGGCGCAAGCGCTTTGGCCGCGTCTGCGTTGTCGTAGGCCACTGCACCGTAGGATTCCAAAAAAAATAGCTTGAAATCGGCACCGATGAGACGCCCAAGGTCTGAGGTGAAGGGCGGCGATTCGGGCACTACCGTCCCACCGTCTTGCAGTGCCGCGTAGAGTATTTTTGCCTGCTGCCAATAGGTAGGAATCACAGGCCGCGAAATGTAGGGCCAGGTCGCTTGAACGCCCGACAAGTTTGCAATTGAAACGACCAGCATGAATGCGCTGAGCGCCAGCGCCCATGGCCGTTTGAGTGCGAACGGAGCGATGAGCGTCACCGTAATTCTCAGCGCCCATCGGATCGCCGCGTACACGGCGAACACCAATACGATCAACGCGACAATGGCTCCAAGCGTTAGCCACAATGGCTGATTCTTTGACATCACCCACAACAACCGAGGCACTTGCCATCCGTCCCAATACAAATTGACCGCGCGACCAAACAACGCTGGCGCGGTGGTGTCGATGTAGCGACCGAGCGTGAGGGTGAAGTAGCACAGCGCGAGCAGCGTGACGGCGAACGGGCTGATCGGACGTATGAAGCCGCGCTGAGCCAAAAACACCCAGAGCAGAACGGCGCACCACACATAGACAAATTCCGGCGCGATGCGGGCATCGAGCTTGACATACGGTGTGGGCCACCAATTGGTCATGCTCAATGCGGTGTTGAGCACGAACAGGGCCAACACGGCAATGGCGAGGGGTCGAATAAATCTAAATTGCATGCTGCGTCGGCCAGATCAATGTGGCAAGCGTATGTCAAAAGTGGACGTGGGGTTGTGAAGCTTACTGAGACAGCATTTCAGTGCTCGAACGATAATGCGTGAGAGCGTCAGTCGCTGTGCGCTGCAAACACTGAGCGCCCCCTTTTCACCGCGAGGCAACATCCTTTGAACACGCCAACATCCGCCCTTTCCTCCAGTCACACTGAAACGAGCCCAACACGCTTCGCTGCCTTCGGTAGCGGCAAGGACGTTCGCCGTGTGGAAGACGATCTGCTGCTCAAGGGCTTGGGGCAATTTACGGATGACGTGACGGCTGACGGACTTACGCATCTGTTTTTTCTGCGCTCACCGTATGCGCATGCGGACATCACGTCGATTGATGCGCAGGCTGCGCACGCGATGCCGGGGGTATTGCTAATCGTGACGGGCGCTGATTTGGTTGCAGCGGGCGTCAAGCCTGTGCCCGGTGTTGCGGGCTTTACGCGGGCGGACGGGACGCCTGCGCGATCCGCACCACGGCATGCGCTGGCCGTGGGTCGGGTGCGTTTTGTGGGTGAGCCCGTGGCAGCGGTCGTAGCACTTACGCTGGAGCAGGCGCGGCTTGCGGCTGAGGCCATTGATGTGAGCTATGACGCGCTCCCGGTGGCGGTTCACCTTGACGATGCAACGGCAATCGGTGCGCCGCTCATGTGCCAAGAGTTGGGCGACAACATCGCGGCTGAGATGCGGCACGGAAATGCGCAGACCACGGCTGAGGCGTTTGCGGCTGCGAAACACGTCGTCAAACTTAATCTGATGAATCAACGCGTGTCGGCCTTTGCTCTGGAGCCGCGCAGCGTGCTGCACACTTTTGATGAGGCGAGCGGGCGGCTGACGATTCGCATGAGCAGCCAGATGCCGTCCGGTTTGCGCGATACCGTGTGTGGTGCGCTCAACCTGCCCAAGGAACAGGTGCGCGTGGTGGTGGGCGACGTGGGCGGTGGTTTTGGCATGAAAACCGGAGCGTATCCGGAGGACGTGGCGGTGGCATTTTGTTGCCGCGCGTTGAAGCAGCCTGTGAAGTGGATCGGTGATCGTGGCGAAGAGTTTCTGTCAGCCGGTCACGGTCGCGATGTGGCGTCCGTGGCGGAACTGGCGCTCGACGAGCACGGCAAAATTCTGGCACTTCGTGTGGTGAGTCAGGCCAACATCGGCGCGTATGCCACGGGTGTCGCCGTGGCGATTGCGTTGATGATTGGCCCTTGGGTGCAGACCAGTGTTTACGACATCCCGACCATCGACTTTCATTTCAAAGGCGTGCTCACCAACACCGCGCCGATTGGTGCGTATCGCGGCGCGGGGCGGCCCGAGGCGATTTTCATCATCGAGCGTTTGTTGGACGAGGCGGCGCGAAAGATCGGCATAGATCGCATTGAACTGCGCCGACGCAATTTCATTGCCGCGAGCCAGATGCCGTACACCAACCCGATGGCGCAGGTGTACGACAGCGGCGAGTTTGAGCAGGTGATGAATCAGGGTTTGGCGCTCGCGGATTGGGCCGGCTTCGACGCCCGCGAGGCCGCGTCGAAGCAACGTGGCAAGTGGCGCGGACTCGGCATCGCGACGTTTCTTGAGTGGACTGGCGGCAACGTCTTCGAAGAGCGCGTCACGGTCACCGTGAAGCCCGAAGGCATCATCGAAGTGTTCTCCGCCGTGCAGGCGATGGGGCAAGGGATTGCCACGACGTTGGCGCAACTGGTGGTTGACAGCTTTGGTGTGCCGATGGACAAAGTGCGCATCGTGCTCGGTGACACTGATCGTGGCGACGGCTTTGGCAGCGCGGGCTCGCGCTCCATTTTCACGGGTGGCTCGGCGGTGCGCATCGGCTCGGAGCGCACGATTGATGCAGCGAAGCTTTTGGCTGCCGATGAGTTGGAGGTAGCGGCGGGGGACTTAAGCTACGCCGATGCAAAGTTCACCGTCACCGGTACCGATCTGTCGATTGACTTATACGCGTTGGCTACAAAACAAACGGAGCGACGGATATTTGTTGAATCAACGAGCACGGTCGCGGGACCGTCGTGGCCCAACGGCTGCCATATCTGCGAGGTGGAAATTGATCCCGATACGGGCCATGTTGAAGTGGTCGCGTATTCGTCGGTGAACGATGTTGGTCGCGTCATCAACCCGATGATTGTGCGCGGTCAGCTTGACGGTGGCGTAGTGCAGGGCCTCGGCCAGGCCCTGTGCGAGCACCTGCAATACGACCGCGAGAGCGGTCAACTGGTTACCGGCAGCATGATGGACTATGCGCTGCCGCACACAGACATCGTGGGGCTGATGACGCACGAGCTGAATCAGTCCACACCTTGTCTTAACAATCCTTTGGGCGTCAAGGGCGTAGGCGAGCTGGGCACCATTGGCGCGACGCCTGCGGCGGTAAACGCGGTGGCTGATGCATTCGCGCGGAACGGCCTCACGGCAAAATCACCATTGCTACAAATGCCGCTCACGGCGGTGCGAGTGTGGGAGTTGATGCGTGGGGGATGAGGTGATGAGTGCGCTTTCAGTTAATAGACCCCCGCACTGCCATTGAGAATGTCGGCTTTGAACTCAACCCCTACTCAACCCCGCATCCTCATCATCGGTGAGGCCGTCGCGCCCACTGGTTTTGCCAGAGTGATTCGCAGCATCTTCGAGCCGTTGCATACCGAGTACGAGTTGCATCAATTGGCCACGCGCTACGACGGCGGCGCACATGACTGGCCGTGGAAGTTGTATCCCGCTGCAACAGGGAAGAGCGTCTACGGATACGATCAGCTTGCGTCGCTAGTTGCGCGGATTCAGCCGTCGCTCGTCTTTGTGCTCTATGACATCTCGTTTCAAGTTCAGTATCTGGCGCTGCTGAAGAAGCTCGTGCCGTGCCCAAAGATCGTGGCGTATTCGCCGGTGGAAGCGGGGCCGATTGCTCCGGAGATGGTGCAGCAGTTGCACGGCGTAACGCGCTACGTCATGTACACCGAGTACGGACGAAGCGAAATTGAAAAGTCACTGCACAGCATTCGTGAGCAAAATCCGGCGTTCCAATTTCCTGCGTTGGAAGTGATCCCGCACGGTGTGGATTGCGACCGCTTCTTTCCGCTCGCCCACCACCCAGATGATGCATCCATGTCGACGCGCAGACGCGTAGCGCGACATGCGCTTGGGATGGTTGACGCCGGGCTGCTGGACGCCTTCATCGTGCTCAACGCCAATCGCAACATGCCGCGCAAGCGGATCGATATCACCATGCAGGGCTTTGCCCTGTTCGCGCGCGACAAACCGGCATCGGTCAAGTTGTATCTGCACATGGCGACCGAGGACAGCGGCTGGAATGTGCTGATTCTGGCCAGGCGCTATGGAATTTATGACCGGCTGATCATGACCCAGGCCGACAATTCGCGGCCCACGTTCAGCGACGAGCGCATGAACCTGCTCTACAACGCCTGTGACGTTGGCATCACCACCACCACCGGCGAAGGCTGGGGCATGGTCAGCTTTGAGCATGCGGCGACGCGGACGGCGCAGATTGTGCCGCGCCACACCTCACTTGCAGACCTGTGGACGGGTGCCGCCGAGTTTGTCGAGCCGAGCACCACGCTGACCTATCCGGGCAACCTGACCGTCGGCCATATCGTGTCGCCGGAGGATGTCGCGGCTGCCCTGCAGCGGGTGTATGAAGACGCAGACTACCGCGCGGCGCTGGCAGAAAAAGGCTACCGCAACGCGACCCGACCCGAGCTCAACTGGTCGTTGATCGCGAGCCGATGGCGGCAGTGCTTCGATGCAGTCATCAATGGCAGATCGCCATAAGCCAGCCAGCGGCGACCGGCTGACGTCTACTCGGTGTAGAGGCCCAGCGTCACCGCCATGCCGGTGCCTGACGAAGGGATGGTGACCGAGTACGGGAGCGCGTTGGCTCCACCGCCGTTCACCTGAAACGACACGCTGACGTTTTGCTGGTTGTCGTAATACGGAAGCGCTGCCGTCTGCCCCGCATCGATGGTGCCGCAATCGGCAGAGCTAGCGTCGTCGATTGAGTAGAAAAGCTGGTTGGGTGTGTTGTTGTAGAGCTGCATGTGCTGCTTCCCCTATGGGCGATGAGTTGAACGGTGGATGGAGCGGTCAATGTGCGGCGCGTGGCTAAAGGTCAGAGCGCCACCAGCGCCATCTCGACCTGCATGCCGGTGCCCGTACTTGGCACTGTGACTGAAAAGTTCGTACCGTTTTGCAATGGAAGAAAATTCACCACGACATTGGCTTGATTGTCGTAACCCGGCCAATCGGCGATGCCGTCGACATCGATCTTGCCGCAGTCACCCGAGTTCGGGGTGCTGATCCAGTAATACACGGCTTGTCCGGTTTCATTCACCAGTGTCATGGTTTTCTCCCGTATTGGATTCAAGAATAGTGCCGAGAGGCTCGGTACAAGAGATCGGAAATCTCCTAGCCCACAGCGAAGTATCTTGGCCGCTGGCGGGCTTGTCAAGTGCCTTCTTTGGCGGTCGGCCCGTCTGCCGTCTGCTGCCACGGCAACGACCGCATCATCAGACCGCTACCGGTCAATCGGCGAGATCAATATCATTGTCTTTGCACCATGCACGGAGCGCGACTTCGGTCTCAACGCTTTGATACTCGTGCCAATGCGCCATTGCGTTGCGGTCGTCTAGCAGTTTCTTGAAACGCGCGTACGCACCGCGCTTTCTGAAATGGTCGAACACGACTTCGTAGTCGCCCGCCAAATGTTGCCTGACGAATGACAAGGCGAGGTCGCGTCCGAGATCAAGATCGTTCGTGCTCGGGATCGCGACGTAGCGATCCGACGTATGGATGTCCGCTGGCAACTCGATTTCGCTTTCGGCGTCGAATTCCGGTTCGCTCGACGTCAGGTATACGCTGCCGGTATTGAGGCTGATGTAGGCAATGTTTTCCACCGAACCGGTATAGCTCGCAAACTCGAAACCATCCAGCACATCGGAGAATTTGACGGTAGGCATGGCGCTACCATTTACCAGCCACGCAAATATGACCAGTCGCGTCGTGTTCGGTGCCCTTCCATGAACCGCAACGCTGGTGCGGCGTGCAGAGTCCTCACCCTGTCAAAGGGTAGAAGCCAACCGCTTCATGGACACAATTCGGGGGAACGACGGGCGCGTTCGGTCTCGCGTTGCAGCGCTAATTCGAGCGCGGCCAGCTTGACGGCGGTGTGGTGCAGGGCCTCGGCCAAGCGCTGTGCGAACACCGTCAATATGATCGCGAGAGCGGACAACGGGTTACCGGCAGCATGATGGATTACGCCTTGCTACACGCCGACATCATCGGCGCGACGCCAGCGGCGGTGAATGCGGTGGCTGATACGTTAGCGCGTAATGGACACGGTGAAAAAACGCCGCACTTGCAAATGCCGCTCACCGCAGGACGACTGTGGTCGCTGATGCGGGCTGGATGAGTTCACGTTTGCGTACACTCGATTCATGAAGCACGAAAGCCTGCTGCCCGCCGAAGTAACCCCGAGCAGTGTTGTGTGGCTGGGTTATGGCGGATTGCTGCCGTTTATTGCGCTGGCTGCAACATCTTTCTTAAGCGCTGAATACGGCGCACGTTGCCAGGTCGCGCTGATTCTGTACGGCACCGTGATCCTGAGCTTTGTCGGCGCGTTGCACTGGGGATTTGCCATGACGCTGCCCGGCCTTAGCGCGAGCAAACGCAGCGAATGCTTTGTGTGGAGCGTTGTCCCCGCATTGCTGGCATGGCCAGCGGCGCTACTCATGGTGGCGCCGGTGCGCGAGAGTTTCGTGAGCGCGACGCTCGGCGCCATGGTGGCTGCGGGGCTGCTCCTCGTGGGATTTATTTTGAACTACGTGCAGGACGTGCGTCTCGCAGGCGTCGCCAGAATCCCGGCATGGTATCTGCCGCTCCGGCTGCGGTTAACAGTTGTTGCCTGCGTCTGCATAGCAGCGGCGGCATATAACGATTTCGTGCGCTGAATTTTCCGCATTTACGATTGCCATTGAGCACCCGGGTGTCGTTCGACTATTGAATGTTGACAGCAGACAGCCTGCCAACCGCCCCTGACGCCCCTTCGTAGGATGACAACTACGGTCAACCGCGGCGCTGTCCGATACCCGGGCTGACGCGCGCCTGTCACACGGTTTTCGTCAGCGCTTTGAGCGCACCGCAGTCTGCGCGCTCGTGCGGCCTGCTAACAAACGTGAACGCTCCCACTCGTAGTTTCAATTAACCCAGATTTCCCATTAGCCAAATTTTCTAACGTCTGCCATTAGCGCAAGTGTCTGATTTAATTGAGCTTCAGGGGTGGATTTGGGATTGGATTCGCGGTAGAGTTTGAGTGCAGGGTTGGCACTGAAATTCGGGGGTGTTTGATGCGAGACTTTGAGCTTCAATTTAGCGACAAACTGATTACGCCGTGGGGCGGTATGGCGCTCATCAAATGCATGCTCGATCACATTGGCTTTGATCGGGCGCTCTCATCGGCGGGCCTGCCGCAGCCGGGCAGCAATCGGGGCAAGCGCGGCTAAGGCCCCGCGCAGTTCATCATGCAGACGATGCTCTCGGTGTGGTGTGGCGGCAATCGGTTTGAGCATGCCGAGATGACCCGCTTTGATCGGGTGCTCGGTTCGATCTTTGGCATTGATCGCATGGCGAACTTCAAAGCCATCACCCGCTTGTATGGCAAATGCAGCCAAGCGCTCAATGATCGCGTGTTTGGCTCGCTCTACCGTTGGTTGTTTGAACAACGGCATATTGGGCGGGTGACGCTTGATCTGGACTCAACCGTGATCACCCGATTTGGTCAACAGCAAGAGGGTGGCGCACGTGGCTACAACCCCAGTAAACCGGGGCGCAGATCGCACCATCCGCTGATGGCCTTTGTTTCTGACGTGCGCATGATCGCCAACGTATGGCTGCGACCGGGCCACAGCGGCAGTGCCAACAACGTGATCCGCTTTCTGCACGCCACCCGAGCGCATCTGGCGGGCAGGATGATCGGGTTGCTGCGCGCGGACTCCGGGTTCTGTGAGGATGCGTTTCTCACGCACCTAGCGGGCGAGCGGACTGCGAGAACCGGATCAAGGAGTTGAAATACGACTTTGCAGCGGGTAGCCTCAATCTGCGCGACTTCAGGGCCACCGAGGCGGCCCTCCACACCGTGATGATGGCGTTCAATCTGATGAGCTTGTTCAAACAAGCGTTGCTCAAACAAACGATACGCACGACAGGCAAAGACGGCACCAACACGCCGATTCAGCGCACGCTCTCGACGCTGCGCCACCAGCGCTTCGCCCAACCTGCGTTCATCACCCACGAGGCGCGCCGCCCACTACTCAAACTCGCCACCGCGATGCAGAAGCGCGAGTGGATCACAGGGCTCTGGGATCAGTCCCAACAGTTCGATCTAACCGTTCATTTCACTACCCAATTCGCGTGCCCTGATACTTGCTAATGGGAAATCTGGGTTGAAGCGTGGTCGTGTCATATCGTCGATATCGTCGTCGAACAATACTTCGCCAGCATGAAGTGTCAGTCTTTTCACCGATCCAAGTGCGTCGATCACGCTTGCACAAGACATGTTGACACCCCGAAACTCGTAGACCGGGAAGTCTTCATCAGGCAGCAGTTGATTCAATCTGACCATCCCTGCTGGGGTTATTTGGTTGCTTGCCCCGAGGTGAATCAGGCGACGCGCCCAATCGCGCCAAGCTGTGATTCCGCAGAACTAGCGCCCAGCACGGAAATCGCTCGAAAAACTTCTCGCCCATGATCGCGCATTAGTCCGTGCGCATCGCGAAGCTCGCGGTCGATCATTCGCACGGTGTCGTATGCGAGCCACCATGCTTCGCGTTCATCCGCGTCGAAACTGCTGGCCGATGAAATTTGTAATTCACCGTGTTGGTTGCATTTCGCTTGTCCGAGCTTTGATTGAAAACGCCAGTGCTGTGCTGAGATACCTTCCGGTTTTTGCAGGACGGATAGGAACCACGGTGCTCGGGCGTCATCGATGTGAGCGGCGTCGGCCGCTCGCAACAGGAAGGCTACTTTCATCGCGTCTACCGTCCATTCGGACGGCAAATAGGACGGCGATGTATGGTTTTGGTGACTGAATTCCGTGGCGACTCGGTGAGCGGGCCAGTGGTGGCTTTCGGCGATTTTGCCGATAAGTTCGCCGTAGTAATTGCGCAATTCGGTGTCTTCGATCAGGAAGTTCGGAGTGTCGTTACCGGGAACCGTCCATTTCACGAAGGGAAGCTTGGCCGCTTGCGTCGCATGCAGGTGTCGCAACACCTGAAACAGCGCGGCCCGTTCGTCGTCTGATCCAACAGCAGGGTCTTGTCGGTTGTAGCGTTGAGCGATCAGGTCGCGCCAATGTTGTTTTTGCTTGATTTCGGCTTTGCCGCCGGGGAAAGCGGCTATTGCATGCGCTGAATCGTGCATCAAAATCGCGCCGCCGAGGACGAAGGCCTCTGCCGGGTTCAGTTCATACGTTGGCCCAGCGATTTCGCTTGCAACTCGCCAGAGCGCATCGAGATGAGTAGTGTCATGAACCGTGAGGCCGGGTAGCTCGGATTTGATAGTGGAGACGAGATGTAAAACGCGATCACGGAACTTTAGGTACGCACCGCGCAGACGATCTCGTGCGACTTCATGTTCGTCCGCTTCCTCTCGCTTCGCTAGCGAGCTTTTCCCGAGATGTGTACGTTCAACGTCGTGCGTCATCGGTCGCTCGCGGTTTCGGTGTTTCGTTGGGTCAGAGTGAGACTAGCTTAGCCAATCTTCGACGCTGAGCCCCGGCACCCGAACAAACTCGCGTACGTTATTCGTCACCAGCGTCGCGTTGTGTTCCAGCGCGGTGGCTGCGATCAGCAGGTCGTACGGACCAATCGGCGTGCCTGCTGCCGCTAGGTCGCTGCGTAGCTCTGCCGCTCGGTTGGCGATGGGGCGGGTTAGTGGGAGCGATGGAATCAGCGCTAGCAATTGCTCGATCAGCGGCCAGTTTTTGACTGCTGGATTGCGGGCGAATCCATAGCGCAATTCATGTTCAACAAGCACGCTGACGGCGAGGTCAGCGGGCGCTTGGGCGAGCATTTTTGCCATCAACATGGGGTTGTTTCGTCGCGCCCAAGCGGAAACGATGTTGGTGTCGAGTAAATACAGCACAACTAAATCTGAACCGTGCGCTGCGCCATATTGGCGTTAGCTTCCGCCCGGATGGCGTCGATGTCGGGCCAGTCTCCTGTCGCGGATTGGTCGCCGGTTTCACTGGATTCTGTTGGGCTCATCCATTGCGCGAGTTCGCCGGGCCACTCGGTCACGGCGCGGTGGCGCAGGTACTCACTGACTGCCTCGCGCACGACACTGCTGCGGCTTTTTGCGAGCGCTGCCGCGTAGGCGTCGAGTTTGCTGATGAGCGGATCGGGAAGGTGAATGCTTAGGTTCATGTTCGGCACCTTTCGGAACTGGAAAAATTAATATAACCTATTATATTTGTTCGTTTCCTTGACGTGGTTCTAGACGTCAAAAACTCAACAGCTTTTTCGTGGAATTGCCGTTTAGCATGGGACAGGTTGATAAATGGCGCTATATCGACTTATGACGAAAAAATAGTCTACGCCCACATTTAACGGGCGATTTGCAAAAAAGCTGTATCCGATAATTGTCTCCTTCGCCCGCATCTGATCCAGTTGGCCTCCCATTCGTAAGCGGGCCACCGCGCGCTTGCTGTGGCCCAAGCAGCAGCTGCCCAACCCAAGCTCTACAACCTCCGCCACCCCCCGCCACGCAAAGGGCACGCTGCTGTACCAACGATTGCCGAGGACTATGAAACTTGGCTTGAGCGCAGTTGTCACGCCAAACACAGGCTGGGCTACCAGCACAGCGGCTTCGCGGTCGATGCCGCTGTCTGCAAGAGGCGGATGAACTGCACCTCACGCCACTGGAGCTGATCCATCGCATTGCGGCCCTAGTGCCGCCACCACGTGCGCACCGCCACCGAGACTTTGAGGTGCTGGCACCGAACTCGCCACTCAAAGCTGCGGTGACGGCACTGGCTTTGGCAGCACCGGCGCAACCGGCCAATGCACCGGCCGAGCCAGTCACCGCGGGCGAGGGCTCGCCCGCATTGGCAGCGCAGGGCAGTGCTGTCGCACCCACGCCCGGCGCGGTACAACCCAAACGCCCAGCGCACAACCTGCGGGCGGTGTTGATTGCTCGTATCTATGAGGTTTTTCCGCCACTGTGCCCAATCTCTTGTGGCCAGATGCGCAGCATTGCCTACATCACCCACAGCGCTGACATCCGACACATCCTCAATCACATCAGGGCGCTGTCCGGGCTGCCTCAAATCGCCCCGGAGCGTGGCCCGCCGCTGTGGGATGAGCGTGACGCGCAGGTAGCTGAGGCATCCAAATCGAGCCGGATTGAATCTGACCGTACAACCGGCACCGGACCACGAGGTGAACCCGCGCGTCAATGGGTGACAAAGAGAAGCGGCGATTCTGATCCGACTCGGGGTAGGCTCCGTGCGCGGTAGATACAAAGCGGAATTTTTGGCTGCGGGCCTCGAATTGAGCGGCAGCGACGCCTCAAACTGCACAGCTCAAAGGTCTTTGGCAGCGCAAAACCCGTGCCATACTTGCCCTCATGCGATTGAATTTCCTATCCGCGGTCGCGGTGAAGCCGATGGAACATGAGCTGTCAACGGCATGCACTTCGGAGAATGGCCACTGGAGACTGGCTGACAGGTAGTTTGGACCTACTTCCAGCCTTGGCGCCACTTCGTTTCGTCCAGCAAGTCACGCCACGGCAACGCAAAACTTCGTTTGCTATACGTTGCTTCTATCTCGATCATTTCAATTTGTGCGTCGGGAGCGTGGGGCACATCGGGCTCGATCAACTTGGTGACGATGAAATGCTTTTCCTTGTTCTGCGGTTTGGTGGCCGTCCATTTAGTCAGCAGCAATTTTTTGGCGTTCAGGCGCAGCGCCGCGCGATTCGGTCTGGGCTGAAAGCCATTGGTGGAGTCCACGGTGTGAGTGCTCTGCGTAATACGTTGATATGTGATTCTCTACGCAAACGTCTGACTCGCTAACGAGTCGCGCTCCTACAAGCTGGCCACAGCGGCGCTCAGATACTGTTTGCATATTTATCAACCACCGTGGAGATCACTTGAACATGCACGCCGTACTTACGCCGCTCATCTCACTAATCGCTGGCATTCTGATTCTCATCATGCCCAAGCTGCTCAACTTCATCGTAGCGATTTATCTCATCATCATCGGTCTGGTGGGTCTGTTCGGCGGTTCGCTGCGACTCTAGCCGTGGCCCGCGAGGGCGAACGTTAAAATCGGGTCTATGGCCCGTAAACAACGCAATGAATCCCTGCCCGTCGTCCGCTTAAAAAGCGAGCGCACGTTTCATCACCCGCTAATTTTTCAGAAGATGGTGGAGCGCCCGCAAGAGCGTATCGTGTCGGGCGACTTGGTGGAGGTAGTGAGCGTCGACGGCGAATTCATTGGGCGCGGCATGCTCAACATGCAGGCGCCGATGGCGATTCGTCTGTTGACTGAAAAGCAGGATGAAATTGTCGATACGCACTTCATCGCTGAGCGTGTTGCTACGGCTGTGAAATTGCGCCATGAGGTCTATGGTCTTGATGAAGTGACCGACAGCTATCGCGTGATTCATGCCGAAGGCGACGGTTTGTCTGGTCTCATCGTGGATCGCTTTGGTGATGTGCTGGTCGTATGCTTTTACGCAGCGGGCATGTTTCGCATGCAGCATTGGATCTACAACGCATTGCTATCGCAGTTTCCCGAATCGCAAATCTTTGCGTTCGGCGACGACAACGCGCAGAAACAGGAAGGTTTCGATTGCCCGCCCGGTAAGCCTCCGCACGGTGGCAAGCCGGTGACGATCAGCGAATTTGATGCCAAGTTTTTTGTGCAGATTGGCGGCAAACACAAGACTGGGTTTTTCTGCGACCAACGCGACAATCGTCAGCGGTGGGGCGAACTGATTGCCGCGACCAAGAGCACCAGCATGCTTGATCTGTGCTGCAACTCCGGTGGCTTCGCGGTGTACTCCGGCTTGAACGGTGTGACCGATATTACGGGCGTTGATCTCGATGAAGAGGCCGTCGATTTTGCGACACGCAATTTGCGTTTGAACAACATCAAGGCGAAGGTTGCGCAGGCCGATATTTTCCCGTGGCTGCGTGAAGCGCAGGAGGCGGGCAAACGCTGGGACGCGGTTGTGCTCGACCCCGCGAAGATGACCCGAGCTCGCGATGAAGTAATCGATGCGCTGAAAAAGTATCTCGACATGAACAAGCTAGCGCTGAGCGTGGTCAAGCCGGGTGGATTGTTTCTCACCTGCTCATGCACGGGCGTAGTGAGCGAGGAGCAGTTTCTCGACATGCTGCGCCGCGCGGCGTTCTATGCAGGTCGTGAGGTGCAAATTCTTGAAGTGCGCGGTGCTGGCCCCGATCATCCGTGGATGGCGCATGTGACGGAGAGCCGGTATTTGAAGGCTGTTTTTTGTAGAGTGCTTTGATGCTGCCGTTCCAGTCCATCTCCTTCACTGCAGTTCTTCCCGGAAAACGCATCCTGATTCTCGGCGCGGTTCACGGCAACGAGCTCGCGGGCATGTATGGCATTCGCCGCGTCGTCGCTGAAATCGAAAGCGGCGCGCTGGAAATCCTCAACGGCACCGTGACTTTCGTGCCCATCACCAACCCGATGGCGTACGCGCTCAAGCGTCGCGTCGGTGACCGCAATCTCAATCGCAATCTCGCGCCTACAGACACGCCGACTGAGTTCGAAGATCACATTGCGAACTGGTTGTGCCCACTGATGGCGAAGCATGACGTGCTGCTCGATCTGCATTCGTTTCAGGCGCAAGGGCAAGCGTTTGTGATGGTCGGGCCTTCAAGCAATGCCGACGCGCTTGAGCCCACCATTCACGGCGATACCGAGCGTGATTGGGCGCTGCGGCTGGGCGTCAATCGCGCGGTGGACGGTTGGTTATCTACCTACGCGGTGGGGGTCGAAACACGGCGCAATCGAGCGATGCAGTTGAATCCAAACGTCGGCAAACGCCACGACCTAGACGCCAAGTACGGCGTCGGCACCACCGAATACATGCGCAGTGTCGGCGGCATTGCGCTCACGCTCGAATGTGGACAGCACGACGATCCTCATGGGCGCGAGGTCGCCTATCGTGCCATCCGCAACACGCTCGCGTACTACGGGCTCATTGGGGACGCGATGCCGCCGCGCGCCGTAGCGACGGAAGGGCTGCACATCGCGCAGGTCGTCGACAAATTAGACAATTCCGACACGTTTTCGCGGGCTTGGCAAAGCTTCGATGCGCTCAAGGCGGGTGAGGTGATCGGCACGCGGGCGAACGGCGAAGTGCTGACCGCGCCAAAGGATGGCCGCATCCTGTTTCCAAACGCGCTGGCCGAGGCCAATCACGAGTGGTTTTACTTGACCGAAGCGACGTCGCGGTTCGACACTTGAAGTAACAGCTTTGTCGTATCGCCCTTGTTTTATAAGGGGTCGTTGCTTAAAAATTAAAAAGTCGACATTGTCAATATATTCGCTTCAGACCCTACTCAATGGTTATTACAGAAAAAAGCTGAATCAGCGCAGAGTGTGGCGCACGGTCACCGCCACGGGTCACATCGCGACGCGCCCAGTCGCCGAAATTTCATATGAAAAGTGGCCGCTTTGGCCAATGCCTGCATCCGGCGCATAGTTGACCTCAGTGACGGTCGCATGATTGCCGTTCACTCGCAACAGCGTCGACGCACGAGTGCCGTAACCGTCGCGGTTGATGAAGATCGAGCCTAATGCACGTTCCCATTCGATCGGTACGCCGGTATTGGGCAATTGCTGTGCGGGCGTTGCTGTGCTGTTGCGCAACAGGCGCAGCAGCCGTTCGTCTTGGGCCTGCGAGTCAGGCTCTGCTAGCGCATGGCGCAAGCCTTGTTTGATGCGCGTGAGCTTCGGCCACGCCGTGTCGAGCGTCGCGTTTGAAAGCCCGTACACGCCTTGGCTTAGGCGCTTTGCAGCGCCTTGCGCCGAGTTCAGAAACCATAACTCCCGTGAATCGTCACCGACGTGTCCGCACAGAAAATTGAAGCCTTCATAGCGCGCCGCATTGGCCGCCAGTGTTGTCACATAGGACGCCGATGAGGCCGATGATTCGAGGAAATTTTTGACGATGTCGCCGCGCGACGGCGCAGCGTCTCGCCGCAAACCGGGATTGCGAATGTTGGTCAACATCGCGAATCGTCCGTGGCGTGTGATGCCAAGCCACGCGCCGTTCGCCTTGAGATCCCGACCCGCGAGTACGGGCGAATCCGGCCACCAATGCATCGGCTCAGTCGGACGCGCAAAAAACTCATCGCGATTGGCGGCCAGTATCAGTGGCGTTTCGCTATCGGGGTTCCAAGCGAATGCAGCGATGCACATCAGTCTAAAAGTTTCAGTCGTTGCACCTTGCCTGACGGCCCTTTCGGAAGCTCATCAACAAAGCGAAAAGTCTTCGGCGTTTTGTAGCGCCCGAGCACACGAATGCAGTGTTCACGCAGCGCAACTTCATCGCATTGCGCACCAGATTTGAGCACGACGGCAGCGAGAATTTCCTGCCCGTAATTTGCATCGGGAATACCAACGGCGGCCGCTTCCAGTACGGCAGGGTGCGCAAGCAGCGCCTCATCAATCTCACGCGGCGCAATGTTCTCGCCACCCTTGATGATCAGCTCTTTGATGCGGCCCGTCACGAAGTAGAAACCATCCGTGTCACGATGACCGAGATCGCCAGTTCGCAGCCAACCATCAGCCGTCATGGCGTCGGTCGTCTTTTCGGGCGCGTGGTAATACCCTTGCATCATATTGTCACCGCGCAGTTGCAGCTCGCCGGTGACGCCGTCGGCCTGCACTGCGCGCGTCTCAGTCGATACGACACGCACTTCGACGCCGCACGGCAACCCTGGCGTGCCATATTTGCGCGCGCCCAATTGCTGCGGATTACAAAACACCACGGACGCACATTCAGTCATGCCCATGGCCTCGATCACGCCAATGCCGAACCTAGATTCAAACGCACGATGCTGGTCGGGCGGCAGTGGTGCGGAGGCTGAGCGCGCAAAGCTAATCGCGGGCCAAAGCTTGGTGTCGGCATCCGCCGCGTTCAACAAATACGCGATGATCGTCGGCACCAAATTGAGCCATGTGGGTTCATAGCGGGCAACCCAACCCCACCATGCGCTCGCTGAAAATTTATGAGGGGCGACGATGCTGCCACCGCTCACAAACGGCGCGACCGTCGCAATGCACTGCCCATTGATGTGATACAGCGGCAACGATGACAGTACCCGGTCGGTGCTGGTCAATCCGTGCCAGTCGCACACGGAGCGTCCCGCGTACAGCAAATTGGCATGCGTCAACAGCGCGCCTTTGGGTTGGCCGGTCGTGCCCGAGGTGTACATCAGCAGCGCAGGCGATTGCGCGCATGATGCTTGATCGAGTTCAATTTCGCCATAACTGGCGTGTGCGTTTGGCGCATCTGAATCGATCACTTCGACGCGAATTTTGGCTGACCGTTCGCTCGCCATCATCGCAAGCGCGGTGCGCAACTGCGCTTCGTAATGCGATGACGTGAACACCAGTTTGACGTCGCTGTGGTCGAGCACGTAGGCGAGTTGCGCGCCGTACGCGAGCAGATTCAGCGGCGCTACAACGAAGCCCGCAGCCATCGTACCGAGGAAAATGGTGGTTGTCTGATAGCCGTTGTGCAGCAAAAATCCGACGTGATCACCGGGATCGATACCGTACGCAGCGTAGCGCGCTGCAAGCTGGCGCGCTTCTTGGGCGAATCTTGCGTAACTAAGAATTTCGCCAGTTTCAGGTGAAATCAGCAGCGGCGCATCAGGCTGCGCTCGCTCGCGCGCGAGCAGAACGTCACGTAACGTGGCTGGGACGGTCATCGATTAACGTGAGAAAAATAGTCGGCGAACAACACGGATTCATCAGGCATCTGTTGTGCAATCGGTCGGGCGATTCGTGTGATATTCAGGAAATTTAGATAGGTCAAATTGTCGCTGAAACTATTGCCGCCCCAAGTGCCGCAACCCATCGAGAGAGAGAAAGGCAGGCCGTTATCGAAGCTGCCGCCGGTTGCAATACAGTGCGCCTGATTCACGATCACGCGCGCGACGGGAAGCGTCAGTCCGAGTTGCAATGCGAGTTCATCCGCACGTTCAGGCGAAGCGTGAATGCCGACCGAATGCCCTGCGCCTTGGTACGCGTAAATTTCGCTCACAACGCGTGACGCCGCGTCGAAATCTGCGGCGCGATAAATCGTCATAACAGGAGACAATTTTTCGCCCGAGAAAGGAAAGCCTTTGCCAATGCCGGTTTCAGTCACCATCAAAACGCGCGCAGCCGCTGCCGGATTCAGTCCCGCAATCGCAGCGATCTCTGGCGAGGTTCTCGCCGTGACTGCAGACGACAATTTGCCCGACGGAAACATGACGTTTTGCAGCTGCGCTTTTTCATCACCGCTCAACAACATGCAGCCTTGCACTTCAAGCGCCGCGATCATGGCGTCATAGACGGTGTCAACGATGACGACGCTGTTTTCGCTGGAGCAACTGGTTGCGTTATCAAACATTTTCGAGCGCACAATGCGTTCGGCTGCCGCCGCCAAATCCGCACTCGCGTCGACGATCACCGCAACGTTGCCCGCGCCAACACCGAAGGCAGGTTTTCCACTGGAATAAGCCGCGCGAATATTCGCCTGCGAGCCAGTCGCTACGATCAGATCAACCTGTTGCAGCAACTCGTAAGTCAGTGCCTTGCTCACGGGGGAAGGCAACACCTGCACCAGATCATGCGGCGCGTTGATGCGATCAAATTCTGCGTACACATACTGCAACAACAATTCGCAAGTTGATGCGCCCTTTGGCGAGGGTGCCAAGATGATCGCGTTGCGGCCCTTCATCGCGTTGATGATCATGTTCGCGGGTGTGGCACCGGGATTAGTCGATGGCGTGATCGCGCCGACCACACCTGCTGCACGCGCAATCTCGGTGATGCCTGTCGCCTTGTTTTCAGCGATCACACCAACAGATTTCGCTCCATGCAAATCGCGCATCAGGCCGAGCGTTTTGCGATGATTTTTTTGTATCTTGTCGGCCACATTGCCAAGGCCGGTGTCACGCACAGCAAGCTCAGCGAGCGCACGATTGCGCGACGGCTCCATGATCGCCCACGCGGCTGCGGCACAAACGCGATCAGCTTGCGCTTGATCGTAGGTTTCTGCAACCGCCTGCGCGGCGCGAGCGCGCTCGACAAGTGCCGCAATAGTTGCAACCTCAGTCATGCGAAAGCCAGCCGCGCATTAATTGTCCAGCTTCGCACCTGATGCCTTGGTCACCTTGGCCCAGCGCTCAATTTCACTGCGCACGAATTTCCCGAATTCCGCAGGAGCCATACCGCCGGCCTCGGCAGCTGCGTTCGCCCAGCCGAGCTTGATGTTGGGTTCCTCCAACGCCTTGACGGTTTCTCGGTACATTCTGTCGATGATCTCTGGTGGCGTTCCTTTGAGCGCCCAAAGCGCGTACCAAGTGGCCACTTCCGAGTTGGCGTAACCCTGCTCGGCCAACGTTGGTATATCCGGGAAGTGCTGCGAGCGTTGTGCAGCCATGAGGCCAATTGCCCGAGCCTTCCCGGCCTTAATCTGCGCAGCAGATGCGCCCATCCCGTCCATGACGAGATCAAGCTGTCCAGCCAGAAAGTCCTGCATGGCGGGGCCCATTCCTTTATACGGCACGTGCACCATGTTTATTTGATTGTTCACCTTGAACAGTTCGCCTGCGAGGTGCTGCGATGTGCCCGATCCTGGGGAGCCGAAATTGAGCTTGCCAGGATTGGCCTTGGCGTAATCCACCAGCTCTTTGACCGTCTTTGCTTGCAGCTTGTCGGGCTGCACAATGATCACATTGGGCACTATGGCGAGCAACGTGACAGGCACGAAGTCCTTCTCGATGTCATAGGTCAGTTTCGGATAAATTGAAGGGGCAATCGTGTGGTGTACCGCACCGATCAAAAATGTGTAGCCATCGCCCGCTGCGCGAGCGGCCTGCGCAGCACCGACCGTTCCACCTGCGCCGCCAATGTTCTCGACGATGAATTGCTGTCCAAGCTGCTTGCTAAGTTGAGCTGACAGCGGACGCGCGAAGGTGTCGGTGCCACCACCTGCAGGGAACGGATTGATCAGGCGCACTGGCTTTGTTGGCCACGTCTGCGCGTAGCTGGCGGAGACCACAACGAGGCTCGCCATGACGATTGCGAAAGCTGCTTTAAGTAACCGAAACACCGCCTGCATAAATTCCTCCTTATGCGTAGTTTTTTGATTCACACCCGCCGGTTGACACGCGGTCGAACACCCGCCGCAATAGTCCATAGTAGCTAAAAATCTAGCGCTTGATTTCCGTATGTTTGTACTTACTGAGGAACCGGGTCGGCAGCGCCAGTGCGTCACGGCGGAACGGGTCGCCCAGCTCTTTGGTGACCATGATTTCCAAGATCGTGGTTCTGCCGCGCTTTTGCGCTTCGCAGGCCTCAACCAGCGCAGGGCCGACGTCCGCCAGCTGATCGATGCGCAAGCCCTCAGCGCCCATGGCGATTGCGACATTTGCCCAGTGCGGCTGATTGTCGAGCGCCACGCCGAGGTAGCGACGATTGTAGAAATCAACGTGATTCTTTTTCTCGGCACCCCATTGACCGTTATTGAACACAATGGCCGTGACCGGAATGTTTTCACGCACACAGGTTTGCACTTCGTTGAAGCTGATACCCCACGCGCCGTCGCCGACATAGGCAATCGCTGGTCGATCCATTGCGGCGAGCTTGGCTCCGATGATGGTCGGGAACGCATAGCCGCAGTTGCCAAAACTCATCGCAGCAAACATGGAGCGTGGTTCGTTGAAGCGCAGATAGCTGTTTGACACCGAACAAATATTGCCGATGTCGGTTGACACCATCGCACGGGCGGGCAAAGCTTTCTCGAGTTCGCGCAGCACTTGACGCGGATGCATGTACTTCGATGCTTTGGCGACTTCAATGGAATACGCATCCATCTCGTGCGTCCAGCCGTCGAGTTCTTTCTCCCAAGCTTTGCGTTCTTTGGCAACGGTCGCAAGACGCGCATCGCGGTTGGCGTGGCAAGCCAGCGATTTGCCTTTGAGGCGCGCAACCAGCGCCAGCGCCGCCGCACGTGCATCGCCGCAAATACCTACGGATATTTTCTTGACCAGCCCGAGCATCTTTGCGTCTGCATCGATCTGAATGATCTTCGCGTTTTTTGGCCAGTAGTCAATGCCGTGCTGCGGCAGCGTACCGAACGGGCCGAGGCGCGTGCCCAGTGCCACGACCACGTCGGCTTTGGCGATCAGTTTCATCGCTGCCTTTGAACCCTGATAACCGAGCGGGCCGCACCACAGACGATGGTTGGCCGGGAAGCTGTCGTTATGCAAATAGCTGTTGCACACGGGCGCATCAAGCAGTTCCGCTAGCTTGATCGCTGCGTCAATGCCGTTGCCCATGATCACGCCACCGCCAGACAAAATGACCGGGAATTTTGCTTTTGACAGCAGCTCGACAGCCTCGTCCAGCGCACCTTCACCGCCCGCGCCACGCTCGATGATGATCGGCACTGGAATTTCGTATTCGCCTTCACCGTAGAAAAAGTCGCGCGGAATGTTGAGCTGGGTTGGCCCGAGCTCGATGTGCGCGCGGTCAAAGGCACGCGCCGTCATTTCCGCCATGCGTGCCTTGTTGTTCACATGCGCTTGAAATTTGGTGATCTTGGAGAAGATCGGCAACTGATCTGTTTCCTGAAAACCGCCCAGACCGAGGGTCATGGAGCCAGTTTCGGGCGTGATCACCACGACCGGTGAATGCGCCCAAAAGGCAGCCGCCGTTGGAGTCACAAAATTAGTCACACCGGGGCCGTTTTGCCCGATGCACACACCGTGACGACCCGAAACCCGCGAATAACCGTCCGCCATGTGTCCGGCTCCCTGTTCGTGGGCCACCGAGATGAAGCGAATGCCCGCCGTATCGAACAGATCCAGCGCGTCCATGTAGGCGGAGCCGACGATGCCGAAGATGTCGGTCACGCCCTGCGACACCAGCGTTTCAACGAACGCCTCCGACGGCGTCATCTTGACTTTGCCTTTGGTGACGCGGCGATCAACTTTGGCGCTGTGTTTAGCTGCGGTCTTTTCAATCTTCGGGATCTCGGTTGTTTTTTTTGACGGCTTGGTTGCCATGCGAACCTCTTAACTGTTGAAACTGGCGTCAAGTGTGCTGGGAATGCGAACTCGGGGCACTCTTAAATCAAAAAAAACGAATCCCCGTGTTTCATTTTCTGCAAGTTGTGGCGAATTGTGCATAATGCGGCTGCGTTTAACTTAGGAACATAAGATGTCAGGCGAGCACGAGGACGAACACAAAGAGGGCCGCGAGGCCGGATCGGCAGCGCTGCGCTCGCTGACAGTGATGGAGTTTGTGGCCAACAGCGAGCGCTCGGTGAGTTTGACCGAGATCATGCAGGCGGTGGGCCTGCCAAAACCGACGGTGTTTCGCATCCTGACCACGCTGGAAGAGGCGGGCATTTTGTTGCGCGAACCCGACGCCAAACGTTACGTGCCCGGCGAACGTCTTACTAATCTAGCCGCCAACGTGTTGCTGCATTCGCCGCATCGCTCGGCGCGTCGTGCGATCCTTGAAGAGCTGGTAGAAAAAGTTGGCGAGACCTGCAACTTGACCATCCCCAATGGCCATCACGTCATGTATCTCGACCGTGTTGAATCGTCGTGGCCGCTACGCATTAATCTACATGCGGGCTCCAAAGTGCCGCTGTATGCCAGTGCCAGCGGCAAGCTGTTCCTCGCGCACTCAGCCAAGCGCATGCGCGACCGTCTTTTGACCAGCGCGCCGTTAATTGCGCACACCAAAAACACGCTTACAACGCTTCGTCAATTGGAGCTGGAATTCACTAAAGTTCGGCGTGGCGGGTATGCCGTCGACAACGAGGAATATCTGGCCGGCATTTGTTGCCTCGCAGTGCCGGTGCTCAACGATCAGGATCGCGTGGTGGCTGCGGTGGCTGTGCATGGGCCGGTCTCGAGGATGACCGTGACGCAGGCGATGGAGTTTCTGCCCACGCTCAAAGAGGCCGCCGAACAAATCGGCCAAACACTTGACTGGTAGTGAGGTAGAGCACGACTACGGTCTTACGCATCCGAAGCTCTCGGGGTTGATCCAACGAGCGAAGTCGCTGCCTCCGCTAGTCACAGCGGTTGTTTACCCGCATGACGCATTGTCACTGCGAGCCGCCTTCGAGGCTGCGGCGTTGGGGCTAATTGAGCCGGTTTTTTATGGATCTGATGTGCGCATTCGTGCGCTCGCCGAGCAACTGAACTTGTCTTTGCCGGGCCGTATCGAGGACACCGGGGAATCAGCAGTTGACGCAGCACGCAGGTCAGCGATGGACGCGGCGCAGAGCCGCGTGTCAGCCTTGATGAAAGGCAGCCTGCATACCGACGAATTGATGGGCGCGGTCGTCTCTCGTGACTCTGGTTTGCGGGCAGAAACGCGCATCACCCATACTTTTGTCTTCGATTTGCCGCGTTTCCCCAAGCTAATCGGGCTCACCGATGCTGTGATCAACATTGCGCCGGATGTGCGCACCAAAGCCGACTCCATTGCCAATGCGGTACGTTTGCTTGTTCAACTGGGCATTCAGGCTCCCAAAGTTGCGATTTTGGCGGCAGTAGAAACGGTTGACGTGCGAATTCCGGCGACCGTCGACGCTCAGGCGCTAGTTGCGCTAGCGCCCAGCGGGCGATTCGGCCCCGCAACGGTCGAGGGTCCTTTCGGCTTCGACAACGCCATTTCGGCGACCGCGGCTGCGGCCAAGGGCATTGTTTCTGCTGTTGCTGGAGCGGCTGATCTGCTCGTGGTGCCCGACCTGAACTCGGGCAATATGCTGTACAAAAGTTTTGTCTATGTAGGCGGCGGCGAATGTGCTGGGATTGTTCAAGGGGCACGGGTGCCCGTCATCCTAACCAGTCGTGCCGATTCACAATTTAGCCGCATCGCCTCCTGTGCGCTTGCCAGTCTTTCGTTGCAAGCGGTTTAGCCAAAACAGGTAAGTTTGCTAAACTTCGAGGGTTTTCCAAAACAATCAAAGCTCAGCTTAGATCGTAATTGCAGTATGGATTCGGTCAACCTCGCAGTCACACTCGTATGGCGACGGAAGTTCTCGACATCACGTCAAGCTCGTATGACGGTGCTCGGCACGGTGGCGGTGCTCTCTCTAGCCTTTGCGTTATTTCTTTGGTGGTTCGCGGGCGTGTGGATGATCCTCCCGTTTGCCGGCCTTGAAATCATGTGTGTAGCGGTTGCTTTTTGGTGGCTTGAACGTGCCGTTGATGATCGCGATTGCGTCGAGGTCACGCAGACGCAGGTAAAAATAGAGCGTTATCGCGGGCAGCACTCACAGCGCTTCGAATTCAATCGCGGTTGGTTGTCAACAGAGCTTAAGCGCGACCGAGCGGGCGGCTTGCAAGGGGTGCGGTTCCGGCAGTCGGGGCGCTGTGTGGAGTTGTTAGAGTTTTTGCCTGTGTCAGAACAACATCAGGCATTACGCGATCTGCGTGCGGCGCTGGCAACACGCCAGTTTACGCAGCAGTGAGCGGCGGGCGCATTGAGAATAAATTAGGGTGTAGGTTGTGCGAAACAAAATTGAATTGAACACTATGGCTAGTCAATTTATGCGGTCAGCGGTACTGCCTTTGAAAGCGATCGGCGTATCTGCTGTCTCGGCGGTCGCTGCGATGTTGCCTCCGTCGGCCTCAGCCGACTGGAAGATGAATTTGCAGGCACCAAACTCTGCGATCGCGCAGCAAATGTTTGATTTGCACACGCTGATCACCGTGGTTTGCGTCGTCATTTTCTTTGGCGTGTTCGGAGTGATGTTTTATTCGCTCTACGCGCATCGCAAAAGCAGCGGTCGCAAAGCATCTCAATTCCACGAGAGCGCAACCGTGGAGGCGCTGTGGACGATCATTCCGTTTTTCATTCTGCTAGTCATGGCGTTCCCCGCAACCAAGGCCGTGCTTGATATGCGCGACTCGTCGGCGCCGGAAATGACGATCAAGGTCACGGGCTACCAGTGGAAGTGGGGCTATGACTACATCCATGATGGATTTGGTTACGTGTCCACGCTCGCCACGCCGCTGGCACAAATCAAAGGCAGCGAGACACGCGGAGAAAACTATTTGCTGGAAGTCGACTACCCGCTCGTGGTTCCTGTTGGCAAAAAAGTGCGCGTGCTGATCACGGCAAATGATGTGCTCCATGCTTGGTGGGTGCCTGCGCTCGGTGTCAAACAAGACGCGATTCCTGGCTTCATACGCGATGCTTGGTTCCGCGCGGATCGTCCCGGCATTTATCGGGGGAACTGTGCCGAACTGTGCGGCAAAGAACACGGCTTCATGCCGATCGTGGTTGAAGTGAAGACACAGGCGGATTACGATATTTGGCTGACTGCACAGAAGGACAAGTACGGGGTTGGTAAAACGACCGGCGCGGCAGTTGCGGTAGACACTAAAACTTACACGCGTGACGAACTAATCGCTCATGGTAAGACGGTATATGAGGGCGGTGGCGGCTGCCAAGGCTGCCATCAGCCCACGGGGAAGGGTGTGCCGGGGCAATTCGCAGCGCTCGACGGATCGAAGCTCGTCAACGGCCCCAAGCTCGATCAGATCTCGCTGCTGCTCAACGGTAAAGCCGGCACCGCGATGGCATCGTTTAAACACCTAAGTGACAAGGATTTGGCTGGCGTCATGGCATACACGCGAAGCAGTTGGTCGAATAAGGCCGCTGAATATGCGCAGCCTATCGACTTTGCCAAAGCGCGCAATGGTGGCGTGTTGCCAGCGGGCACAGTGGCCGATGCTGCTGCCGCGCCAGCGGCGGTGGCTGCGACTGGCGCAGCTTCACCTGCGGCTGTTGCTCTTCCAGCCAAGCTGTATTTCGTTACCGGCAAGAAAGACCTGCCCGCCGACGCCAAGGAAACGATTGATGCAGCGCTTGCCTTTTTGAAGGGCAAAAGCGGCGCAAAAGTTGACATTACGGGCTACACCGACAAAACAGGTGACAGCGTCGCCAATCTTGAGTTGGCGAAAGAGCGAGCCATCGCTGTGCGCGCCGCGCTTGAAGCCGCTGGCGTAAAGCGCGACCAGATCAACATGAGGCCACCTGCTGAAATCACGGGTGGTGGGGACAACAAAGAAGCGCGTCGCGTAGAAATCAACATCGGCGCTTGATCCGCATCGGTTCAACCGGCCGCGTTTGTACAGCATTAGTTAGCAGTGAAATAGTTCAGGAGCAGTAAATCATGGCAAGCGTTCCACACGGCACCAGCACCGGGCACGATCATGCGGGGCACGATGATCATCATCACATGCCCACGGGGATCATGCGCTATGTGACGACGACCAACCACAAGGACATCGGTTCGATGTACATGTGGTTTAGTTTCGCGATGTTCATTTCGGGTGGCATCATGGCGATGCTGATTCGCGCTGAGCTTTTCCAGCCCGGCTTGCAAATTCTTGAACCGGAGCGTTTCAACCAAATGACCACGTTGCATGGCATCGTGATGATTTTTGGTGCAATCATGCCGGCGTTCGTGGGCTTCGCCAACTGGATGCTGCCACTACAACTTGGTGCGCCGGACATGGCTTTTGCCCGGATGAATAACTGGTCGTTTTGGTTGTTGCCGCCAGCCGCGATTCTGCTGATCGGCTCGTTAGCCGTACCCGGAGGCGCTGCTGCGGGCGGTTGGACTTTGTACCCGCCGCTCTCCATCCAAGCCGGTATGGGCATGGACATGATGATCTTTGCCATTCACATCATGGGCGCCTCATCCATCATGGGCTCGATTAATATCATCACGACGATTTTGAATCTGCGCACCCCCGGCATGACCATGATGAAGATGCCGATGTTTGCTTGGACATGGCTCATCACCGCGTTCCTGCTGATTGCCACCATGCCCGTGCTCGCAGGGGCTGTGACTATGCTCTTAACAGATCGTCACTTCGGCACCACATTCTTCAACGCGGCCGGTGGTGGTGATCCGGTCATGTTCCAGCATATTTTCTGGTTCTTTGGTCACCCCGAGGTGTACATCATCGCGCTGCCGGCGTTTGGTGTGGTGTCACAAATCATCCCGACTTTCTCACGCAAACCGTTGTTTGGTTATGCATCGATGGTTTACGCCACAGCGTCTATCGCCATCCTGTCGTTTATCGTCTGGGCACACCACATGTACACGACAGGCTTGCCAATGGCCGGTCAGCTATATTTCATGTTCGCAACCATGCTGATCGCCGTTCCTACCGCGGCGAAAATTTTCAACTGGTTGGCCACGATGTGGCGCGGTTCTATTACGCTGGAAACGCCGATGTTGTTCTGTTTGGGCTTCCTGTTCCTGTTTACGCTGGGTGGCTTTACCGGGTTGGTACTGTCGTTGACGCCAGTGGACATTCAGTTGCATGACACGTACTACGTGGTTGCACACTTCCACTACGTGATGGTTGCCGGCGCGCTGTTTTCCGCGTTTGCTGCTGTGTATTACTGGGGGCCTAAATGGACGGGCTGGATGTACGAAGAAAAGCTCGGCAAGATCCACTTCTGGTGGTCATTGATCGCGTTTAACGTCACCTTTTTTCCGCAGCACTTCCTCGGTCTTGCCGGTATGCCGCGCCGCATTCCTGACTACAACATGCAATTTGCTGAGTGGAACATGGTCTCCTCAATTGGTTCGTTTGCCTTTGGCTTAGCGCAAATTTTCTTCATCGTTGTGGTCATTCGCATGATTAAGGGTAAGAGCGGCATTCGTGCAGCAGCAAAACCATGGGACGGCGCGGAGGGTTTGGAGTGGACAGTGCCGTCGCCCGCTCCGTATCACACGTTTGAAACTCCTCCCGCGTTTAAGTAAATGGCGGCGCAAACTGATCGAGGCGCGGCGGCTGCCGCGCTGCGTCGTCGTAACCTTCGCACGGGCTGGGTGTTGGGCGGTGTAGCGCTGGCGCTGGCGCTTTCGATCTGGTACACAAAGCTCGGTTAGAGGCATCCTAGACTCATGTTCGCCCTTCTAAATCGCGAAATGTTGAAGAAACTCATCGTTTTTGTGGCGGTGATGTTCGTATTTGGCTTCGCGCTGGTGCCGATCTACAAAAAAATCTGTGAGGTGACTGGCGTCAACGATTTCATGAAGCCGGAACAGCTGAAGAATTCGCAAGTGGATTTATCGCGAACCGTCAAAATAGAGTTTGATGCGAACACGCGCAATTTGCCGTGGAGTTTCAAGCCAGAGCTCTCGACGGTGACTGTGCATCCCGGTGAGCTCACGACGGTCATGTATGAGGTTCACAACACCACCGCCCGCGACATGATTGGGCAGGCAATCCCGAGCTACGGCCCGTCACAGGCGGCAGAGCATTTTAAAAAGCTTGAGTGTTTTTGTTTCGCCAAGCAAACGTTTGTTGCTCGGGAAACACGGCGCATGCCGGTTGTATTTGTGGTCGATCCAGCGTTGCCGAAAGACATCAACACAATTACTCTGTCATACACTTTTTTTGAAATACCCGGTGCCGCCGTTCCGCCCGCCACTAAAACTCCTGTAGGCAAGTTAGAGGCACAGGCAATGTTTAAGCCTTTGCCTGGTTAGTTTGCATATCTCAATCATTCGACACATTTAGCGAGTCCTGCTTATGAGCGCACCTTCCACTACCACCGCTGTTGGCAAATATTTTGTGCCACAGCCCTCGCACTGGCCGATTGTCGGAAGCATTGCGCTGTTAACGCTGGCATTCGGTGCCGTTTTCAGCATGAACAACATTGGCGCAGGCGTCTATCTACTTGGTGTGGGATTTCTGATCCTGTTCTACATGCTGTTCGGTTGGTTTGGCGTGGTGATTAAGGAAAGCGAAGGTCGCTTGTATGGCAAAAATGTCGACCTCTCCTTCCGCTGGAGTATGAGCTGGTTCATCTTTTCGGAGGTGATGTTTTTCGCTGCATTCTTCGGTGCGCTGTTTTACGCGCGCGTGCTCTCAGTGCCCGATCTCGGCTCTATCGACTCAAAAAATCTCTGGCCCGAATTCGCCGCGACGTGGCCCACCACCGGCCCGTACATCAAAGACGCTTTCTCGCCCATGGGCGCGTGGGGCATTCCCGCAATCAATACCGCGTTGCTGCTCACCTCAGGTATTACGCTGACCATCGCTCACCATGCGATGTTGGCAAATCAGCGCAGCAGACTTATTTTTTGGCTCGCCGCAACCATCGTGCTTGGCGCAGTGTTTTTGTCGTTGCAGGTCTATGAATATGTGCACGCATACAGCGAACTGAACCTCAAGCTCACCAGCGGAATCTTCGGCTCAACGTTTTTCATGTTGACCGGCTTTCATGGCTTTCACGTCACCATTGGCGCGATCATGCTGACGGTCATCTTAGTCCGCTCAATGCGCGGTCACTTTGACGATAAGCATCACTTCGCATTTGAAGCCGCCGCATGGTACTGGCACTTTGTTGACGTGGTGTGGCTGGGATTGTTCGTGATCGTCTACATGCTGTAGACGGCGGATGTAGCCGACAGAAAAAAGGCGGCTCACGAGCCGCCTTTTCGTTTCAGCGACCTCAGTAAATTAGCGCCATCGTGGTATGTGACGTGATCCTTCGTTTCACTCAGGATGACAGGCTGCTAGCTGCCAATCCCGCGCGACCCGATCCAACCGAAGTAGTAACTTGCCATCAAGAACACGAAAAGTCCCACCGAAATGGCCACGCGAATGGTGAGCGCGCGCAGCATTCGCGACGAGCCACCCTCGCTGCCACGGAACAGCGAAAACAATGCGGATGCCATCGCAACGACAATGGCCAGCAGACAGAAAATTACAAACCACTTCATCAGCCCATTTTAGTTAGAAGCGCCGTGCCCGATTCGCAAGTCTCCGTTCAAGCTCAGCGTCGCGCGTTTCGCCCGAAGCTTTGGGCGTTCGTGTTGATGCTGGTTTTTGCCGCGCTAACCGTTCGCTTGGGGCTGTGGCAGGGTGATCGTGCGCAGTACAAAATTGATCAACAGTCGCAACTGGATAAAGCGCTAACTGCCACCCCGCTGTTCTCGTCCGACCTAGATTTTGCGACTGATTTCAAAACCGAATTACGCTATCGGAGCGTCACGCTGACTGGCAGCTTTGTCGCCGATGAGCTGTTCTTTGTTGACAACCGAATCGTCGATGGCAAAGCGGGCTACGGCTTGTTGCAGGGCTTTCGCGCGGAAACGGCCCATGGCGCGGCGCAGGCGCTGCTGATTGATCGGGGCTGGGTCAAGTCGACGGGCGATCGCAGCACGCTGCCGAAGCTCGACACGCCGACGGGGCGCGTCACCCTACTGGGGCGCATCAATGTTCCGCCGTCACGAAACCCCGGCACCTTCGACAATGACGGTGGGCAACGCCTGAACTACGTCAACATCGCTGAATTAGACAAAAAGTTGAACCTCCGCTTTGCGCCGTTTCTGATTGAGCAGACCGAAGGCCCCGGCTTCAGCGGCATCGTGCGTCCGCTACCTGGCGCGAATTTTGAAAAGAATCGTGGCTATCAGCTACAGTGGTTCGGTTTTGCGGCGCTGGCGGTAGTGCTGTTTCTTGTGCTTAGTTTTCGTAAAGAGTAAGGCGACCCAAGTTTGAAATCCCCAAACAAAATGATCGCGCTGGTGGCGCTGGTGTGCGCAGCACCATTTGTGTCGGCATGGGTGGCGTATTACTTCATCCAGCCGAATGCAGGCAAAAGCTACGGCGAATTGCTGGAGACGCGCCCGCTCGCGCCGCTCGCCTTGTCCGCCGCCGATGCTGAAAAGTGGGGCGGCAAATGGCGGCTGGTGCTGCTCGCGCCTGACGCTTGCGCGACTGAGTGTCGCGATGCACTCTACGCCACGCGGCAAGCTCGTACCATGCTCGGTCGCGAGCGCGAACGGCTGCTGCGCGTGGTCGTCACAGCACGCGAGCTGGAGCAGCCGGTGATCGCGGACAACCCTGACTTGCTGTTGATTGCTGCTCCGGCAACGCTGCCTGAGGCGTGGCGGGCTGCGCTGGATAAGGGCATTCTGCTGGTTGATCCGCTGGGCAATCAGGTCATCTTGTGGCCGAAAAATCCTGACATCAAAAAGTTGAATCAAGACTTGGCCCGCCTGCTGCGCGCGTCGCGGATTGGGTAGGCGGCACTTGTGAGTAACTGGAACCGTACCGGAGAGCGTTGGCGAGACTACTGGATCGTCACCAAGCCGCGCGTCACGCTTCTGGCCGTGTTCACTGCGTTTATCGGCATGTTGCTGGTCGACAAATCGTTGCCGTCGATGACCGTTTTGATCGGCGGCAATCTCGGCATCTGGCTGATTGCGGGCGCGAGTTTTGCGATGAATTGTCTGCTCGAAGCAGCCGTTGACGCCAAGATGAAGCGCACCGACAAGCGTCCGTCGGCGCAGGGTACATTGTCGACCACGCAGATTGTTGTGTTCGCATTGATTCTCGGCGCGTTGGGCAGTGCCGTGCTCATCGCCACGACGAACGTGCTCACTTGGGCGCTCACACTGGCCACGTTCTTCGGCTATTCGTTCATCTACACGTTGTACTTGAAGCCGAATACGCCGCAGAACATCGTGATCGGTGGCGCTGCCGGTGCGATGCCGCCGGTGCTTGGATGGGCCGCGGTGGCCAATGATGTTTCAGCTGCCCCATTGCTGCTGTTTCTCATCATCTTCGCTTGGACGCCGCCGCACTTCTGGGCGCTCGCGCTCTATCGACAAGAAGATTACGAAAAGTCGGGCTTGCCGATGCTTCCAGTGACGCATGGCCGCGATTTCACGTTGCTGCACATGCTGCTCTACACGTGGCTGATGCTCGCAGTATCGCTTTTGCCATTTGCCATTCGCATGAATAGCTGGTTGTACGCGGTCGTCGCGCTGCTGCTGGGATTACGCTTCGTGCAACTGGTGTCACAACTTCGCAAAAACTACACCGATCAAAAGTCACGCGCCGTGTTTCGCTATTCGCTCACTTACTTGTCGCTGTTGTTCGGTGCGCTGCTGGCGGATCACTATTTTCTGTAACGGTCGACGTTAAAACTCGACCATTTCAAAGTCGTCCTTACGCGCGCCGCACTCGGGGCACGTCCAGTTCATCGGCACATCATTCCATAAGGTGCCTGCCTTGATGCCATCTTCCGGCCAACCCGTCTCTTCGTCATAGATCCAGCCGCAGATCAGGCACATGTACTTTTTCATAAAACTCGCATTGGGGGTGATGGCAAATAAACGGCGAGATTGTAGGCGACGCAGCGTGCTTGATGCCGGTGAACCTATCGCGCTCATTAGAATCCAACATTGGGCAAAACAATAACGACGCAAGGTGACGTGGGTGGAAATCGCTGAATTGGATGCGCGCACTATTAAACAAGCGGCGACCGGTAAACGGTTGAAACTCGGAGCAATCCTGCTTTCCCGCAACAAGATTAGCGAGGACGAGCTCGAGCGCGTGCTGCGCCTTCAAACCGCGTCTACACGTCCTGACAAGCTCGGCAGTCTGCTCACCACGCTGGGCGTCGTCTCCGCTCGCGACATTGCTCAAGCGTTGGCTGCGCAGGCCGATTTGCCGTACGTTGAAACCTCCGCCTTCCCGGAAATGCCGATTCTTGAGGAGCGCATTTCGGCTCGTTTTCTGCGCGATTCGCGCGCCCTACCGATCGAGGAAGATGAAGACACACTGACGCTTGCGGTGGCCGATCCGTTCAATGACTTCGTTCATCATTCATTTGAGCTCGTCACCAATCGCAAGATTCATCGCGTGGTGGCCGTCGGCACGGACATCGACACCGCCATCGAGCGGCTCTATGGCGGTGGTCGCACCTCCGTCGGTTCGTTGACGGACGGCGATCTCGAATCGCGCATCGATGCTGATGCGCTTGGCGACGACATTCAGCAATTGAAGGATTTGGCGTCGGAGGCGCCGGTGATTCGCCTCGTGAGCCTCATCATCACCAACGCGCTCGAAACCCGCGCCTCGGACATTCACATTGAGCCGTTCGAGAGCCGCTTGATCGTGCGCTACCGCATCGACGGCGTGCTGCACGAGATCGAATCCCCGCCCAAGCGCCAAGCCGCTGCCGTGATTTCGCGTATCAAAATCATGGCCAATCTCGATATCGCCGAGCGTCGCCTGCCGCAGGACGGACGTATCCGTTTGCGTATTCAGGGCAAGGACATTGACCTGCGCGTGTCCACCGTGCCGACCATGCACGGCGAGAGCGTGGTGATGCGTATTCTCGACAAGGGCGGCGTGCAGTTGAACTTCGAGAAGCTCGGTTTTGCACCCGACATCCTCGCCAAATTCAAGGAAGCGCTCGCTCAGCCGAACGGCATTTTGCTGGTCACCGGGCCGACCGGTAGCGGCAAGACAACGACGCTGTACACCGCGCTCGATGAGCTGAATCAGCCGGACGTGAAGATTCTCACCGTCGAAGACCCGGTTGAATATCAGATGGCCGGGATCAACCAGATTCAGGTCAAGCCGCAGATCGAGTTGACCTTCGCCAGCGCGCTGCGCTCCATCGTGCGCCAAGACCCCGACATCATCATGATCGGCGAGATTCGCGATCTGGAGACGGCAGAGATCGCCGTGCAAGCCGCGCTCACCGGCCACTTGGTGCTCTCCACGCTGCACACCAACGACGCACCGGCCACCATCAATCGGCTAATGGACATGGGTGTTGACGACTACTTGCTCACCAGCACGCTGGTCGGCGTGCTCGCGCAACGCTTGGTTCGCACGTTGTGCGTGCATTGCCGCGAGCCGCATCAAATGGACGCGGCGGTGGCCAAGGAGATGGGCTTTTCGCGCGTCAGCGCCGAGCCGCAACCCACGGTGTACAAGGCCATCGGCTGCAAAAAATGTAGCAACACCGGCTTTACCGGCCGCATGTGTATCGCCGAGATGATGCCGCTGACCGAACCGATTCGTCGTCTCATCATGCAAAAAGCCAACGCAGGCGACTTGCGCCGCGCAGCGCTGGCCGAGGGCATGCTGCCGATGTACGACGATGGACTGCGCAAAGTGATCGCAGGCAGCACCGCCATCGAAGAAGTGCTGCGGGCTACGCGTGAAGGTTAGTGCGGTGCGCGCGTTCGCTGCGCCTGTAGGAGCGGCGCAAGCCGCGAAAGGCGGTACACGTTGCATGGGTCGCGGCAGAGCCGCTCCTACAGCGCTGATATCGCGGGTCAAGGCCTGACATGGCACTCTTCGCATTCGACGCCGTCCGCCAATCGGGCGAACCCGTCTCCGCGCAAGTGGAGGCCGCCACCGAGGCCGAGGCGGTGGAGCGGGTGCGCGAGCAGGGCTTGATTCTGATCCGCATTCAAACCGCGTCCGCTGCCGCCTTTTCATCGCATACGCAAAACAAAAGTTTCCTCGCCAAACTGCTCGCGCCACGCAAGGTCACTCGCGAACAGGTGATCGCTTTCACCCGCGATTTGGCTAACTTGATTTCGGCGGGCTTGCCGCTGGATCGCGCGTTCGAGCTGTTGGTGAGCCTCGCTGACACTGGCCCGATGGCGGCGCTTTTGCAGGATTTGCGCGACCGTGTTCGTGGCGGCAAATCGCTGTCGCAAGCGCTCGTAGAGCACCCCAAACACTTCGACCGCCTGTTCGTGAATATGGTGCGTGCAGGCGAGGCCAGCGGCACGTTGGGCCCGGTGCTAGAGCGCATTTCCGAGTTTCAGGAGCGCAGCGCCGAGCTGCGCTCCAGCGTCCAATCGGCGCTGATGTATCCGATGGTGCTGATTGGCGTGGCGGTGATCGCCGTGTTCACCATGATCTTTTTTGTGGTGCCTAAATTTGAGGCAACTTTCCGCCAGTTTGGCAAGGCGCTGCCGCCGGCGACCGAAAATCTGCTCGCGCTGTCGCACTGGATGAAAAATGACGGCTGGATGTTGTTGATCGGCGCCGCAGCGATTTACATTCTCATTCGTGGCCGCTTGCGTTCGCCACAAGGGTTGCTTGCGTGGCATCGGCGCAAGCTCAAATTGCCGGTGCTCGGCGATTTATTCAGCAAGATCGAAGTGGCTCGTTTGGCGCGCACTTTGGGCACCTTGCTCGGTAACGGTGTAAGCCTATTGCCAGCGCTCACTATCGTCAAAGATACCGTAGATAACCGCGCGCTCGCCAACTCTCTGGAAGGCGTGCTGGTTCGTTTGAAGGCCGGACAGGGTTTTGCGCGACCGCTGATGGAGACCGGTTTGTATCCCAAACTGGCCGTTCACATGGTCGCCGTCGGCGAAGAAACCGGTCGGCTGGACGCGATGTTGCTCAAAGTGGCGCAGGTCTACGACGTTGAGGTCAACACCGCGCTGAAACGCGCGCTCGGCCTGATGGAGCCGATTTTGATCCTGACCCTAGCGGTGGTCGTCGGCGGCATCATCTTCGCCTTGATGAGCGCGCTCTTGGGATTGACGGAATTTAACGTGTAGTGGGCGGTCGTAGTGAGCCCTGCTGTGGATCTGTAGCGCTGACATTCGTTACAGCTTTTGGTTGAAACGCCCATTTTATATGGGTAGCGCGCATATTTTGCTTGTAGTCGATAAGTGACGTAATCAGGCGCTGGCCCTTATAAAATAGCGATTTTGTGACAAAGTTATTAAAGTTTTGGCCGTAAAAATCCGGGTAGCGAGTCGTTTGACCTGACCAAGCCAAAGCGCGAATTGGAAAACTGAAAGTGAATATGACAAATTACAAAACAAAAAAACAAGCGCAAAGCGGTTTCACATTGATGGAACTGCTCGCGGTCATTGTGATCATCGGCGTACTGGCGGCCACGATTGGCAGCCGATTCCTCGGTCAGACCGAAGGCGCAAAAGCGGGCGTCGCCAAAGCCGAAATGAGCCAGATGGTGCAAGCGCTTGACCTGTTCAAACTTGAAATCGGTCGCTACCCGTCGTCGCAGGAGGGCCTTGAAGGGCTGATCAAAAACTCGGGTGGACTGCCAAACTGGAACGGCCCGTATCTGCGCAAAGACAACATCAAAGACCCGTGGAGCAACGACTACAAGTACACCACGCCAGGCCCAAGCAACACCCCATTTGAGTTGAAATCGTTGGGCGCGGACGGCAAAGAGGGCGGTGAAGGCGCGAACGCGGATATCGTCAAGGGCTAGTCGGCGGTTACCGTTCAAAAACAGGTTGATCGTGAAACGTAGGCTGCCCGTGGCTTGCCTTGTAGGAGCGGCTCTGCCGCGACCTGCGTCCAGCACCCCTATGGGTCGCGGCAGAGCCGCTCCTACAACTTGGCAGCACGCCCACGGCTTCACGCTCCTAGAACTGATGATCGTGATCGTTATCATTGGTTTGGTGCTCGCGCTCTCGCCTCCGCTGTTTTCCGCAGGCGTCACCTCAGCTGAGCAACGTGCCGTCGCCCGATCCGTGGCGCAAACGCTGCGCTTTGCGCGCTCTGAGGCCATCGCTAACCGCACCGATATTGGTGTCGAATTCGACATGGAAAATCGCACCTACCAACTGCCCGGTGGCAAAAAGCGCGCCAAGTGGCCAGAGACGATTCAGCTTGAACTAACGACCACCGCCGCAGAAACGGTCGATGCGAAGCGCGCCTACGTGCGTTTTTATTCCGACGGTGGCTCAACGGGTGGCCGCGTCACTTTGAAGGTCAAAGAGCGCGAATACCGCATCGACATCGGCTGGCTCAACGGTCGCGTGGCCATTGACGAATCGTAATGACGCGGCAATCTAATCAACGCGGCTT
Source organism: Burkholderiales bacterium (assembly GCA_031409935.1). GTDB lineage: Bacteria > Pseudomonadota > Gammaproteobacteria > Burkholderiales > Casimicrobiaceae > Casimicrobium. Next base: position 38,053 of record JANNYE010000060.1, read on the forward strand.
CACGCTGCTCGAAGTCATCGTCGCCGTGGTCATCGCCGCGGTGTGCCTCGCCGCGTTGTCGCAAGTGTTCGCCACGGGAGTGCGCGCAGCGGGCACCTCCAGCGACTACATGCGGGCCATGACGTTAGCGCAATCAAAGCTCGCAGGCGTTGGCGTAGAGCGGGCGATATCCGACGGTAGCGAATCGGGCAGTTCAAGCGATGGGCGCTTGGTGTGGACGGTGACGATTGAATCCGAACCCACCGAGGATGGCGACAATCCGGTTCGTCCGCCGCTAGAACTCAAGCGCGTCACAGCGCGCGTAACGGCGGCATCGCCCGGTGACATTGCTGGCCAGCCCGTGCGCACGGTGCAGCTGGTCACGCTGCTGGCCGTGCCGAAGTACACACCATGACGGCGTCCCCTAAAGCGCGTGGCTTCACGCTTATCGAGCTTCTCGCGGCAATCACCTTGCTTGGCCTGCTGGCGGCGATTCTCATGGGCACAGTGCGCGGCGCAGAACGCAGCACCACGGCGGCCACCGAGGTTTCAGAGCGCACCGAACAGTACACCCGTACTCAAACCTTCTTGCGCGAGCACATCGGTAGCGCGTTGCCGCTGCGCTGGCGGCGCGAGGTCAATCAGCCGCTAAAGTTCGACGGGCAGCGCGGCACCTTGACTTATCTAGCGCCCGTCACGTCGCAAATCGCCGAAGGCGGCGTGCTTTGGTGGCAGTTGGCTATTGCCAAGTCTACGAACCCACTCAAAGGCGGGCAATTGGTGCTCAGGCGTGTCCCGATTGAGCCGGACGAAAAGGCGGTGCCCGACCTATCGAAAGCAGACGCCATCGTGCTGGCCGACAACATTGACAGCCTGAATATCTCGTATTTCGACCCCGGTGACGACCCGTTGACCAATCCCGACGGCGGTACTTGGGTCGACACATGGGACGAAAACGCGCGCATGCCAACGCTCATCGCGGTGAAGGTGACCGAAGCTGGTGATCGCCGCTGGCCTGAGCTGATCATTCCGCTCAAGCTGTCGCAGGCGTTGGGTTGCAATTTTGATTTTCAGCGGCAGCGCTGTGTTATCCAAAGCACGGCAGTACGATGATCAGGCACGCCACGTCTGCCGCTCGCCCCTATGCCCAGCGTGGCATTGCGCTGATTATGGTGTTGGGGCTGGTCATTTTTCTCACCCTGATCGCGCTCCCGTTTAGCGAAAGTCAGCGCGTGAGCACCCAAGTCACGAGCAACACCCTAGGCGCTGCGATGACGCAGGCGGCCGCCGATGGTGCCGTCAATCGCATGGTTTTTGAGCTGGCTCGACCACGGGTGGCAGACGCGCAGGCGGCGCTGTTGCAGTGGAAAGCAGATGGTCGGGTTCACGTCTGGACCGAAAATGGCCTGCAAATAGCCGTCAGCGCAAAAAATGAGACTGCTAAAATCGATTTGAACTTTGCGCCGGAAGCTTTGCTCAAAAATGTGTTTACGGCGTCCGGAGCAACCGACGAAGAAGCAGACGCGATTGTCGCTGCTACAAAAGATTGGACTGACGCCGATAATCTTAAGCGGCCAAACGGGGCAGAAGCGGACGATTACAAGACAGCCGGAAAAAAAGTGCTGCCGACGAATGATTTTTTCGTCGCAATTGAGGAACTTCAAAACGTGATGGGCATGAGTCCGAAACTCTACAACGCTGTGGCTCCGGTCTTGACTATTTTGGGGCGCTCCCCCGGTATCGACCCGCAAACCGCGTCGATGGCAGTGCTAAGCCTCGTGCCCAACCTGGATCTCGGGCTTGCACAAACGTGGGTCGAGCAGCGCGATCAAGCGTTGCGCGACAACGTGCCGCCACCGCCGCTGCCGTTCTCCAGCCCCTACTTTACTGCTGGCCAACCGGCTGTGCGCATTCGCGCCGATGTGGTGAACGCAGCGGGCATCAAGGCCTCGCGTGAGGCGAGCCTGCGCCCCGGCGGCGCGCAACGCGGGCGCCCACAATTCTTTCTGTGGCAACGGGGGCTTCCAGCCGACGCACTTCTCCCGCCTGCCGCTGTCGCGACGGGAACCGGCAATGGCTGATTTAACATCGTCGCCATCGGGCGCTTCGCAAGGCATCAGCCAATTTTTATTCTGGTGGAAGCAGCACCTTAAAGAGTGGATTCCGCTTGCCATCCGTCGCAAGGTAGCGCAGTCACGTCGCCCCGCTATGTGGTCACCCGCAGAGGATAAATATTGGCCTGCCTCGGCCACATTGGCGCAGCCCAAGATGTTTTCTTTGTCAACGCTTGCCAAGCGCGGCGGTTCGGCAGCGTTGGTAATTGGCGAAAACGGCGGTTTCAGGCGTGAGCTGGAAATGCCGCTATCGGTGCAGGATCGATTGCAGCAGGTATTGGGCTATGAGCTTGATCGGCTCACGCCGCTGAAGCCGTCTGAACTTTTCTACGACTTTCGGGTAAGCCGGCGTGACGCTGTAGCGGGAATGTGTACTGTTGAGCTGACAGCCGCGCCACGCTCCAGAGTGCAACCGCTGCTTGACGATGCCAAACGCAGAAATATCGAAATCACCCGGCTATTGTTAGCGCCGACCGACGTTGACACCACGCTGGACTTGTTGAAGTCAACCCAACTAACAGCCGACGAGTCGAATCAGCGACACAGTTGGATCAATCCCGCTTTGGTGTTCGTAAGCGTTGGGCTCATTGTGGCGCTGGTTGCATTTCCGTTGTGGCAGATACGCCGCTACGTGATTGAATTGCAGCCCATCGAGGCCAAGGCCAAGGCCAACGCCGAAGCCGCAAGCATTGTGCAGCGACAACTAGAGAAACAAATTGGCGAATACAACCTGCCGTTAGCCAAAAAGCATGGCGCACCACTCGTGGTGCAACTGCTTGATGATTTGAGCAAGCGCATGCCTGATGACACGTGGGCGCAATCGGTTGAAATTCGCAGCGTGCCGAATCAAAAAGGCAAAGAAATTGTGCTGCAAGGCGAGACGGGCAGCGGCGGCAAAATCCTGCAATTGGTTCAGGAATCGCCGATGATTAAAGACCCAGCGTTGAAGACGGCAATGACGCGCGTAGCGCCCAATGCAGAGCGGTTTCACATTGCTGGCGAAATCATTCCAGCCCAGCTGCCCAAACCGTTGTTACTGTCAGATGCGTCGGGCGTGATCACGGTGCCTGTGTCGCCCGCCGCACCTGCGGGTGCGCCCGTTGCCGCGCCTCGCAATCCTGCCGCTGCTGCGTCCGCTGCGAAAGCACCGGTAACGCAACCTGCGCCGCAGGGCGCTGCCCCAAGCGCGCCGCCTGATGCCAGCAAAAAAGCGCCCAATGCAGGTGCCGGTACTGTGACGGCTCCGACCCCAGAGAAGCGGTCATGAACCTGCCAACCGGTATTCGTGGCCGATTGCTCGCCGCGCTGCTGCTGTTAGTTGCGATAGGGCTGGCCGTGGCAGCGTTGGCGGTTCCGTCGTACGTCTTGTACAAACGCTACGGCGCGGAGCGAGCTGAGGTTGAAGAGCGTATTGATCGCTATAACCGACTATCGTCACAGCGCATCGAGCATCAAAAGGCGCTCGATATGCTCAAGTCGCTTGAAAGCGCGCGTTTTTTTCTGAAGAATTCTGCACCTAATTTGGGCGGCGCTGAACTCACCGACATGGTTCGCCCCCTGCTTGAAAGCAATACCGCACGTCTGACGTCAATTCAGCCGGTGACGGTGAAAGACGAGGGCGGTTACCGCGCGTATTCGCTAAACGTAGGCTTTAATGCAACACCGCAGGCCTTGCAGAAAACATTGTTCGCGCTCGAAACCGCGATTCCCTATTTGTTTATAGAAAACATCACCCTGCGTGCCACGGTACCCAGAGGCTACAAGCCGCCGCCTAACCAAGAGCCCGAGGTTTCTGTGCAGCTTGAAGTGCAAGCCTACGGCCCGAAAAGCTTGACTAAGGCGGCCACGACCGTTGTGCCCGCCCCGGCAGCAGGAACGGCGGTGGAGGGATGAGCGCCATTTTCAATCTGCGCGCGCTGTTACTCGCCTTGGTCGCAGGGCTAGTAGTGGCGCTGGGCATTCAGACCGATTGGGGCGACGCGCTGACGGGTTCTTTGGTGAAACCGCACTCGGTGGGTGCCAAGCATGATGCCGCGTCTGTGCTGCCAGATTTTCGACTGTCGTCAGAGGCCAACGCTTACGCTCAAATTTCAGAGCGCCCGTTGTTGAACCCAAGCCGCAGACCTGCCCCCACTCAACTGGTGCAAGCCGCTCCTGAGCCGCCCAAACCGCAGGTTCGGCGTGGGCTGTATCAACTGCTAGGTATCACCGATCTGGGCACGGTGAAGATCGCGCAGGTTCGTGAAGTCGCCACCAATCGTGTCAGTAGCGTACGCGAAGGCGATCCGCTGCAAGAGATGAAAGTGACCAAAGTCGAGCCCAGTCAGGTCACTCTGGCATTTCAAGGCGAAACCGATATCCTCGAGCTGGCCAAATTCACCGCGTCGGGTCGAGTGCCAGCACCGCCTCAGCCTCCGCCGCAGCCGCCACCAGTCGCGCCACAGCCGGCGTCGGCACCCGCGCAGTTGTCGGGCGCTCGGGCGGCTGCCGTCCCCACCGTTCCTTCTGGAACTGATCCGTTTCCTAATGCGGGTGTCGCACAACAAGTTCCGACTCGACCTGCCGTAGCGGTAGCCGTGCCGCCCGCAAACGTGGCGCAGGCAGCAGCAGGCGAGGCACCGCAACTGAAATTCCCCGGCGCCGGTGAAAACAGCCCAATCCCCGGTCGCGTTACGGTCCAAGAGATACTTGATGCGAGGCGGCGTGCCCGCAGTGGCCAATAGGCATGGGTAGCGTCACATCGAACGATGCGCAACCGGCAGCGAACCAAGATCGCATCACGAGATCGTGCTCACGCGACGATAATTTGAAACTAACAGCAGACTTTGCCATGACATCTCAAAATTTTCGCGCTTACAGCGCGGCGCTGCTGGCGCTCACGCTGCTGGCAGCGTGTGCGCAATCGCCCGGTCAATCGCAGGCTGATGGCGCCGCGTCGCGGATGGCAGCGGTTTCGCTAACGCCACGCTCCGCTGCCAGTGCGCCGATGAGCGCTGATATGGACAACCGCCGTGCGTCATCCGATGCAGCCGCTGGCGATTCCCGGCCTAGATCGGCTGTCGGCCCCGCTGTCTTTCAGCAGCTTGGTCAAGATCCGCTGATACGCCTTCCACGCACGGTGGGCGGATCTACGTCACCCACCGACGAAAAGGGCGCGGCTCCCATCACGTTGAATTTTGAGAACGGCGACGTTCGCGAAATTGTTAAGAACGTGCTTGGGGACTTGCTCAACGAAAACTTCATGGTTGACCCGCGGGTGACGGGCACTGTCACGCTGCGTACGCCAAAAGGCATTGCGCGCAATGATTTGGTGGCGACGCTGGAGATCATGTTGCGCACGGTCGGCGCTTCTTTGGTTCGTGATGGACAGCTTTGGCGCGTCGTACCTGCGGCTGACGCCGTTGCAGGCATCACCACGCCACGCCTAGGGCTGATGACTGGGCAGGGAGCCAGCGTTACGGTTCGCCCTGTGCGCTATATCGGCGCGAAAGAGATGCAGCGCCTGATCGCGCCGTTCGCGCGCGGTGGCGAAGCAGCGGTGCGTGTGGATGAACTGCGCAATCTGGTGTTTTTGACGGGCTCAGAAACCGAGGTGCGCCATCTACTTGAAATCGCCGACATGTTCGACGTCGACATTCTGGCGGGTATGTCCATATTGCTTTACCCGCTGCAAAGCGCGGAAGCGAAAACCGTGCTGGCGGAATGGGAGCGGGTATTTCCGGCTAACCTCAACCCGTTCACTGGGCTTTTGCGAATTACAGCGATTGACCGCATGAATTCGCTGTTGCTGATCTCGCCGCGGCCGGAAATCATTCTGCAAGCGCGGCAAATGCTTGAGCGCCTCGACAGCGGCCAAGATGCCGGTGGCGGAACACGGTTGTTCGTGCACGTGCTGCGCTACACCCAAGCCGAAAAATTGCAGCCATTACTGCAACAAGTCATGAGCGGCACCCGCGCTACGGGTGCCGTCGCAGCCGCAACTGTTGCACCAGGCCAGCGACCAAATACCCTGATCACCCCGGTGGCGGGTCAGGCGCTTTCATTGCCGGGTAATGTGGCCTCTACACCCGTAGTCGCCACCCCATTTAACAATGCCGCTGGTGCCGTTGGTGGGGGCGGCGGAGCGCAGGGCACGGCTCTCGCACGCACGGCAGTGATTGTTGCCGACAAAGACCGCAATGCCCTGCTGATTGTGGCGACGCCCGCTGAATACGCGACGATTGAAGCGGCGCTGCGCAAGCTCGACACGCCGCCCAAGCAGGTGGCCATCGAAGTGCAAATTGCCGAGGTTTCGCTGACCGGTGACCTGCAATTTGGCTTGCAGAGTTATTTTCAGGGCAAAGTGGAAGGCTCACAAAATCGCCTGACCTCAGCCGACGGTTTGGGTCAAATCGTCGGTGGGGCATTCACGTATACATGGAAGCGAAGTGACGCGCTCAAAGCGATTCTCAATCTAGGTGATACGCGCAATAAAATCCGCACGCTTGCGCAACCCACGCTTATCACCATCGAAAACCAAAAAGCAACGTTCAACGCGGGCAAGCAGATTTCTGTCAGAACGCAGTCCAGCAGCAACATCGGCACTGGCACCACCACCACCAGTACCGATTCGTTTCAGTACATCACCACGGGCATTAGCATCAACGTCACGCCGCGCGTTAGCGGCGAAAATGTATTTCTTGAAATTTCCCAGGAAAATAGCGATGCTGGCGTCGCGACCGAAGGCAATCCAAACCCGCCGATCACGCGTCGCGCTGCCAGCACCAATGTGATGGTGGTGTCGGGTGACACCATGCTCATGGGCGGTTTGTTTCAAGACAGTAGCCGTAATGCCTCTAGCGGCCTCCCTGTGCTGTCCGCCATTCCCGGTGTCGGTGGCTTATTTGGCAGCCAAACATGGCAGTCAGACCGTACCGAGCTGGTGCTCTTGATCACGCCAAGAATTATGGGCTCCGTTGAGGAAACCCGTGAGGTGGTCGACGAGCTGCGGCGCAAATTGCAAAATATCGAAACGCTGATCCCGGCGGCGGCGACGACCGCACTGCCCGCAAGCGGCGAAGTAAAAGCCCGGCAACGCCTCGAAGCCGACGCCCTTCGCGACGTGTCCACCAGCCTGCGGATTAGTAAAGATTCCAGTAAGCCGACTGAAGAAGTTTCGCGTTAATACTCAAAGTCGATTTTTCGACACGAGTGACATGAACCGAGATTGTTCATTAGAAAAATTCACACTCTTCGTCGTTCCTGCGAAGGCAGGAACCTAGTGACTTTGGGTGTTTCGTGGCCATTTTGGAATGCGTCAAAAGACGCTTGGCCCCTGCCTTCGCAGGGGCGACGAAGAAAAATCAAAAGAATAATCTCGGATGAACTCATGATCGGCTGGGTAGACGCGATTGCGCTACGTCTAATGGTGAGCGTGGCGGGCTGCCGCAAGAGAGGTTATTGGACGCGATCCTTGCCGTAAACCGGAGTGCAGTCGTGAGGAACGCCCAACCCTTTTTGCGGTCGTACAACTCACTCAGCTCCTAAATCCGCGCCCAATCAAATATTCAGCAATATTCGGACACTTTAAATGCAAATTCTCACTCAACAATTCATTGAACCTACGCGAGCATGGCCTGCTCCGTCGGCCGATCCACTCGCCAAAGTATGCCGATCATTGTTGTCTCTCACGGCATTCGCGGTCGCCGCCATGTTGATGTCGTCAGTTTCGGCTCAGCCTGCCGCGCCGAAAAGCCCCGAAATCAAGACGTCAGTCTCGGTCAAAGATGCAACGGAGACGCCAATAAGACCAGTATCGCCTTCGCCTATGACCGTCGCATCCGACCCGTGGCCCGTTTCGGACGCGCCGACAGAGGTGTCCGAGCCCCCCGCTGCCACCTTGCCGTCGGACGCTACTGCCCGCGTAGCAGCGCTGGCCGCTGCACGCTGGAATGCCATTGCCGCGAATCAGTACGAAGTGGCGTTCAATTACTTCAGCCCGGCATCAAAGGAAGGCTACAGTGCCGCTGACTTATCGAAGCATTGGTCGCAGTTCATGCCTAAGTCAGCGCGCGTTCAAGATACCAAATGCTCAGGCGAAGTGTGTACAATTATGGTTTTCGTTGACGGTTCGGTGCGGCTTCCGCGTGTTGGTTTTACGCAACAATTAATCCCATCGATCGAGCGATGGGCATGGAATGGCGCAACTTTCCACTTGCTCAGAAAATAAATCAGAGCTAAACTCTTTTTCAAATACTTATAAGTATTGCTGTTCGTTCTAAAATCAAAGTGCTCACACACAGGAGTCGAAAACATAATGAAATCGTTTAAACAAAAAGCCATCTACGCAGCCGTCGGCGGCGCTACGATGTTGCTAGCCGCCGGTGCTGGCGCAGTCAATGTCAATCATGAAGGTCTGGGCGAGGTTCTTCTCTACCCGTACTACACCGTTCGTAACGGTAACAGCACGCTGATTTCTGTGGTCAACACCACAACTGCGGCAAAAGTAGTCAAAATCCGTTTTATCGAAGGCAAAAACAGCTCTGAGGTATTGGACTTTAACTTGTGGCTGTCGCCTAACGACGTATGGACTGGCGCTGTAGTCGCAACCCCAGCTGGCGCAGGTCTGCTTTCTGGCGATACTAGCTGTACCAACCCAGCCGTAAATACCGGTGCCGTAGTTCCTTTCCGTAACGTTGCATTCCTTAGTGATCGCCCAGAGTTGCGCGGCTTAGATCGTACCCGTGAAGGCTACGTTGAGATGATCGAAATGGCGACTGTGGTGTCTACTTCGGCAACCTACAGTGCCGTAGTGCATAAGTCAACAGGTAAGCCTGACTGCGTTGGCACATTCCCATCTGGCGCAACGTTCGCTGTAATCACTAACGCTGAAGTTAATCTGCGCGGTGGTGAGTATGGTTTGCCATCCGGTGGTTTGTTCGGTAACGGCACCATTGTTGGCAACAGCATGGCCAACGGTTACAACGCAACTGCCATCGAAGGCTTCGGCTACAACCTTGGCCCAACAACTTCGAATAACCTGTTGCCGTCGTTGGGAAGCGGTTCGAACCTTACGGCTGTTGTAGTTGATTCGCCTGCGTCTGGCACGTCGCGCATCACTGCTGCGGTATTTGCCCGCTCTATTGATGCGGTCAGCGCGTCGATCATGCATAGCGCAGTTTTGGGTGAGTACGCTTACTCCAACGACGCTGCAGGCGCGCCTGTGTTGAGTACCGATTGGGTGGTAACGATGCCAACCAAGCGCGCATACGTTAATCCTGTTGCAAGACTCCCATTCCAGCGCGCCTGGACCGGTGCTGATCAAGACATCCTTGGTTTCTTCGGCAACGGCACTGCATGTGATGACGTAACGTTGAACTCGTATGACCGTGAAGAGGGCTCAAGCTCTACGGACGACGATTTCTCGCCAAGCACCACGCCAACGCCACGTATTTGCTACGAAGCAAACGTGATCAGCTTTGGTGGGTTGGCCGGTCCAGCAGCAGACGGAACGCTCAACACCGGGCCATCACGCTCGTTGGGTTCAACTAACGCTCGCGGCTACATCGGTTACCAGCGTCCGGGTAAAGAAGGCGGTTGGGCTTCTCTGACGTTCCGCGCTGCTGCTATGTTGGGTGCGACTGCTACCAGCCAGACGACAACTGTTGTTGGTGGCGTTATTAGTGCCCCAGTAGTCGGTCCTGTAACGTTCGCTGGCTTGCCAACGATCGGCTTCGCAGTGTCTGATTACCGTGCAAGCGCTGCTAACGGTAATTACAACGCAGGTTACAACCTGAACTTCCGCCGTTCGATTACTCAATAGTAGTCTTCAGTATGAAGTAAAGAAAAGCGGGCTTCGGCCCGCTTTTTTTATTCGCGCAAATGACTAGAAAAATCGCATGAAAATCATGGTGCGATTAACGCTTGACGAATGGCGATTTGCGCCGACGAACGGTGCGGTAAATCTGACGCGTTATGGCAAAAGAATTACCAGAGCGGATACAATCTCACGGTGCGCAAATGGTCATTGTCATATGGTTTGCATGTGGATTGAGCATTACCATTTGAATAGCTGCATCCAGCACGCGGCTATAGATACTTGCAACGTCGAAACCGGGGAAACAGTACGAATCTAGCCCCAAAAATATTGCGCTGCACAGGGATCTGCAACGCGAACGGGGCTACCCATTACCCATCACACCTTATGCAAAGTAGATTACGGATCAATGCATCAACGAACTAGTTGTCGTGATCGCAAATGCCGTGACGGTACACATTCGAAACTATTATGTTCGGCAACGAACAGTAACCTCAAACTCGACTAAGGAATTCCGATGTTAATTGCTACTCTGGTTAACAAACTACAGATTAATACTAGCGAGATGCTCCGAGCGAGGCGCCAACAGATGGCCGTCCGCACTTTGGTTGCGCTGGTGGCTGGTGCCGTCATGTCGACGATGCCAGTAAGCGTAAGTGCGCAAGCAAATGGGGCGTCAAGCACGACCTGCACGCAGTCAGGAACCACGGTCACCTGCTCAGCTACCACGGTTTTTTCAATACCGGCATCGGTCAACCTGCAATCAGGTAACGGGCAGTCAACATTCGTCCTTGCTGGGGCGGCTTCGAATGGCGCGCCAACGTGTTCGGGAGGATTGGTGGCTAGTCCGTCTACGGTTTCCGCAAACACCAGCACCGCCATCGCCCTGACACTGAACGGTTGCCCGACCAGCGGCGTCACCTACGCATGGGCCGCACCGGCGGTGCCGGCAACAAATCCTGCAAATGCGGGCGCCACGCACACGCTAGGCCTCGCTGCAGGCTCCAGCCAACTCTACGGTGTTGATGTGTGTTCTGCGACTAATGCTCAACTGTGCACCAACTACACCACCTCAGTTTCAGCTGCTTCGGTCATCACGCCACCCGCATTAGCGGGATGTTCGATTACCGGCCCAACTGGTGCGGTGAGTATCGGCTCAAGCCCAGTGCTGAGTGCTCAATGCTCCCAAGGAACGATCACCTCTTATCAGTGGCGTCTAAACGGCAACGATGCGGCCTCGCCATCAACCGGTTCTAGCTACTCGGTTCCTGCGACCGCAACCACCTCAGGTGCAACGCTTGCCTATTCTGTTGTTCTGACCAGCGCCAACGGAAGTGCCAATCCGGCTGCAACGGTGAGCGTTGCGACGCAAAGTCAAACCTCATGCAGCACATTCGGTACACCGAGTTCGAACATCAATTACGGCAGTAATTACGTAGCGCTTAATGGCATCACTATGGGCGGCGCTGGAGCGACCTACATCGTTAGTTACGTCGTCGGTGCGAACGATAGTTCAGTCGGCAAGTCGTATCTACCCGGCTACGGCGGAACTAACTCACCGGTGACTGCGTTCTCATATCGCACGGTGGCTGTTTCAACCTGTCCGAACGATTTCACGTCGTCGAATGCAGTGATTGTTGCCAGCGAAAATTATGACTTTAGTATCCAATTTACTACAGAGCGAACCCGTGCAGGTACAGGAATTGCCTATGTCCAACCGGGACGAACCTACTACATCAATATTCGCAACGACAATTGCCCGTCAGGACAAATCTGTTCTTTGGACGGTCAATATCGAAACTGGAACCAATAGCGCGTTGCCAATGTTGAGGAGAAACAGCAGTACAGACGGTGAGCAAAACTCGAGGCCACATGAAGCTGAGCGGAATGTAAAAAGACACCTTTCAGCTTTATTGGCAGCAGTTTGCATGGTCGGAGCGGTGGCATCGGCGGACGTTGCGCCACAACCGCTCGCCACGAAAGGAAGCGTTAGCGTGTCAATAGAGGATGTTCGTGCGAACAACCCTCTGTTAACTAATGCTGAATTTGATTCGTTGCGGCAAAATCCACAGGCGTTTCGTCAAAACGTGGAAGATGTCGCTAACGGACGCATTGCTGCGATTCGGTTAGCCGAAGGTAGGGCCGACGATGGCTCGGAACACGGACGAGCGCGGCGAATAGCACAAGATCGCGCTGCTTTGACAACCGCGCTGGCAACAGCCGAACGTCAGGGCCGCGAATCGGCTGTTAAGAAATCTGGCGACATCGAAGCCAGAGCGAAAGAGATTTATGAATCCTCCGACGCATCGGCCATAAAAACAGCGCTCTCGGCGGATGTGCAAGTAATAATTTTCGATGTCACAAAACGACCGATAGACGAGATATCCACACGCATCTCCGAGGTTAGGAAGGCGCTGACAGATGCTAAGGCGGACTTTGGAGGCCTTGCCATTCAGTACTCGGACGATGAACTGACCAGCAGCGTCGGAGGAAAGATCGAGAAAGTGCCTGCTGCTGGCACTTCCGATGTTGTTTCTCGCGAATTATTTGGACGACTGAAACCCGAAGAGGTTTCGCGTTTGCTCCCCCATCCGAAGGGGTTAATGTTGGTTAAGTTGTTAAAAATCAACCAACCAGAAAAGCGCCCCTACGATACAACCATGAAGGACGCTGCCATAAAGCGTGCCGAGAGTGAGGCCGGTCAAATCGCTAGGGAGAAACGTCGTAAGGAGTTGTTGGGTGAAGCACCGCTGGTAATTAACGAAGATGCATTTAACGCCGCGCTGATCACGCCTGATATGAAGGCGCTGCAACTTTGGCGCGAAGCGGAGGCAAGAAAACAAGCTCAATTACCGGCCAGTGCGGTACCTGCGCCTGGTTCTACGAGCGCCGCCGTAAAGTAATTTGCAGGATCAGTAGCCGATTTGTAACCGACTCGATTAACAAGCTTGAACTACCGCCCGCAAAGGGAAAAATTGGGCGAGCAAATGAGCAATTCCACGAGCTGTTGCGGTTAAACGGCATTTTTGTGCGTCACAATGACGCCAACCATTCACCAAATGGCACGCTGGTAGATTTACCCGCCTCTAACTCGAAAGCACTTTTTTTGGGCTGACGATTCTTTGGATCACGCAAGGTGGCCCCGTTCGACGTGGCGCGATCAACACAGCGAGAAACAAAGCCGTCATAGCTCTCAACAACGTCCATCGCTGCGCCTGAACACTCCAGCAACGAAGCAGACTGACGGCCACGTAGAAATTTGCCGCGCAGCGTCACAACGGATTGCCCGAGCGCAATGGCATCCGCGGTGGACACACCGCCCGCAAATCCAAAGGTATCGAGCATTACATCTGCGACCGAAAGCAATGAACTGTAGTCGGGGGTATTTAGAAAACCGACCACATGAACCCGCTCCGCGTAGTTCAGCCCTGCACGGGAAAATTCTTCGCGCAGCATGAGTTCAAACGCGCGTGGCGAAAAAGCTAGCGCCCACTGTACGAACACGAGACGACCTAGCGGATCGCGCCGGAGAATATCGATAACCGCCGCACGGAATCTAGGCGACCATTTCATCATCGGTTGAGTGACCACATACCAACGCTCGTCAGCGCCACCACCGAAGGCCGCCCGCGTCCAGTTGCTGCCAACTGGTGCAGGTTGTAGCGCAGACCAAGTCGCGCTCAATCTAACCAAACGCTCACGATAGAAGTGTTCGCCGTCCGGAGGCTCCGCCTCATCGGGTGTGAGGAAAAAGTCCATCGTCCGCAATCCTGTGGTGACAGGATTGCCGAAACCCGCTGCTTGAAGGGGCGCGAGCTTGATGCCAGCAAGCAACGTCTGTAGCGACGAGCCCTGCGGCTCGGGATAAATCAAAACGTCGCATTCGGTTGCCAGAATGCTCTGAGCAACTGCACGCCAGTGTTTCGGGTGTTCCTCAGGGTACCGCCAAAAATGCAGGCGCGTCGCTTGGGGGGCATCAGTGTCGAAATCACCTGCGCCAAGCGCGAACACATGAACTTCGAAACCCATGCTGACCGCAGCGTCAATCCAGGATTGAAACATGCGTCCTGCACTGCTTTTTGGGCCTCGATTGGTGACGAAACCAACCGTGCGAACAGGCCTCTCACGCGCTGTGGCCAGAAACGCATCGGGCACGTTTAAGTCAGCGCGCAGCGGGGCCGCAATGGCCTCAACAAAATCGCCCCACGCGAACATAAGCTCGGTGACATCGAGCTCGGTGTATGGCGCGAAAAACATGGTTGTCGAGAGACATTGTGCACGCTCATCACCGCGCAACGGGCTGTTGACCGCAAGTCGTGTCAGCGAGCGGAGCTCGCTGATAATTCGTCGCTGCCACCGTGCCTGCTCTTCATCGGTGGCATGAAAGGCGGGCATCGCAAGGGCTGCCACCACCCGCGCCGGGGTTAGCGCGTCATCTACCGGAGCCCAACGAACACGATCAAGCAACTGCACGGCAACCAGGGGGAACTCAAAGGTGACAAATTGCGCGAAGGCGCTTCCGATCTGCGGGTGCCCGGGCCACTTAGCTAAAGCACGCTCAAACTCCAGAAGCGCTTCGTCAACACGACCAGCTTGCTCAAAGAGCCGAATCAGCAAAAATGCAAGCTGATGGTCGTCGTTAAAACGCAGTCTATGCGGGGTGATGTGAGCAAGCGCGACGCCTGGATGTCGTTCTGCAAGAGCGGTCTCGGCGAGCAGCCGCCACCATTGCACGTGGGTCGGCTGAGCATGAACGGCGTGGCTGAGATGCGCAAGCGCCTCAGGCATGCGCCCCAAATCGAGCAACAAGCGGCCTACCAACGCGTAACTTGCGGCATCCCCCATGCCTTGTTGCAGCCAGGGCGATAGCAAAGCAACGGCCTGTTCAAGTCGATCCAGCTCTGCGAGTGCCGCAGCAGCGAGCCGGCACGAGGCCTGATCGCCGTGAAGAGACCGCCCGCGCCCATTCCAAAAAGCGGGCACCGCCGAAAATTGGCGGGCCGAAATGAGCCCGCGCAATTCTGTTGCGACTTGGTTAATCGGCGAAGCCGTCAAGGAGTTCTCCGACCAGTGTGCGTAAAAACTTTACGTCCACTCCGCACATGAATTGATTCAAATATGCATCACCGCCAACCCACCAATGACCGCCCCCAAAGCGGCCACGCCGTACATGCCGTACTCAACCCAGCGTTTTTTGGTGAGCAGGGCTATTGCGGCTAAGGCGATGGCGATTTGCAATGCGGTGGTGGCTTGTGCCCAGCGGTGATGTTGATGCATCTCGGCGTCGCTCTTTTTGTCCCAGTCGGCAGACGCAGCTTCTAGCTTTTCGGCGTCTTTTTTGATGTCAGCCTTCTCTGCCTTGTAGCGCTTGATTTCGTCGGTGTAGAAAGCCTTCTTGGTTTCAGGGGCGAGTTCAATGGCAAGCTCTGACAGGTTTTGCTTGCTGCTCTTAGCCTGATAGTAATTCCACTGGTTTGACGCTTCAGTTTTCTTGATCGCGGCGTTGTTTTTGTACAGACCCGCGTTGGCTTGCGTGGCACCGCCTTGATACGCGAAGATGGCACCCACGGTGGCGATGATTGCGGTGATGACGGCGATGCCGCCAGCGTGTGTGTCGCCATGCGCGCCAGCATGCTCCAGCTCGTGATCGTGTGGGCCGTGGACGTGAAATCCGCCTGCTGACATGGTGTCTCGCTCTCTGGTTCAAAGTGATTTGTTGGGCAACACTACCCGCGCGATCATGCTTGGCGGTGAGCGCAATGCTAGCGCCTGCCTGCGCGCGCACGATCCACGTAAACCGCTGCCGATCCTGCGTGGCGTTCGCGCCGGGGAAAAAGCTCACCAGAGTGTGATTGTTGTTGCGCCCTTCGAGCTGCGTACCTTCGATCCGCTGCTTGCCCTCGACCAGCGTCGCACCTTCCGGCAACGTGATCTCTGCTACCACGCCGCGAACGTGTTTCTTGTTGCGCGTCAGTTTGCTCACGTCCGTTGGCAAATGTCCGGTGTTGTGAACGCCGAAATCAATGCGCCACAAATCGTTGCCGAGCCCCGTGACCTTGGTGGAGTGCAGCTCCAGTTTCGGCGACATCAGCGCCTGAAAAATGATCCAGTCGGGAAACTTCTCGACTTCCTTTTCCATCAAGTGCGGTGGTGGATTGCTGAAGGTGTAAATACGATTCCAGCCACCCAGTTCGACTTTGCCCAACTCGGGGTGGTCGTACGAATACCAGTCGACGTAACCCTTGCCCCAGTGCGTCTCATCGGTCCATTTGAGCAGCTTCAAATCGTCTTCAACGGGATGATCGCGGAACCAGTCGATGTACTTGTAGCCGGTGATCCCAGCCTCCCTCATTGGGCACCAAATCTCCACCACCCAGCAGTACGAGCCCAGCTCGGTGTACAGCCAATCCTGCGTGCCGGTGATGACTTCTTTCGGGTGATATTTAAATTCATGAAAAACGCTGATCGCGGGGTAGCCGGTGAGCGCTTCGCCCTTCTTGCCTTGCGTCTGGAACACCCACAAATCCTCGGGCGGCATATCCTCGTCAGGCTTGGTGCCGAACGGGCGCAGCAGCACGCCGCTCCAGGTGTGGAAGAACAGGCCACCGCAAATGTTGCGGTGGGTGTTGATGAACTCCACACAGGCGCGAACTTCCGGCTCGCTGGTCGGGAAGTCCCCGGCACCGAGTTGCACGCCTTCGGGACGCCATTCCTCGGGGAAATTGCGATTTAGATCGAGGCCCGTTTTCGGACGCGCCACAGGCAGGCTGAAACCGTCGTAGCCTTTGATGCGACCCTCGCTCACGATGCGGAAATATTCACCGCCGACTTCAATCGGATCGCGCCGCACCATCAGGCGCTGCTCGGTGGCGTGCTTTTTCCACGGGCCGTTCACGTCAGGGATGCGCATCATGAGAATGCGGCCATCGCCGTCGATATCCTCGGCTTCGAGGCCCTCAATCGCGTCCTCGTTGTAAGGATACGGACGGGTCGACGAACGGATGTACTTTGGCTTGTCAGCCATCGCCCACTCCGCGCCGTCCGGATTCACGCGCGGGATAACGTACAGCGTGCGGGTATCAAGCAGCCGGGTAATGTCGTCGCGTTTGCCGTAATTCGAGAGTATTGTGTCGACGAGCTTCAGCGCGGCAACGGAGCCGGAGAGTTCGGTGGCGTGAATGTTGGCGTCAACGTAATACGCGGGCTTGGTTAGCGGCTCGCCGGTGGCATAGTTGGTAAGTGTCAGCGCCCAGATTGAGCGCCCCTCAAAGCTCTGCCCAATGGATGCCATGCGCGCAAATGTTGGGTGCGCATCGACGGCTTGGCGCAAGAGCGCGGTCAGTTCTTCAAACTTGACGAATCGGTCGTAAGGAAACATGCATCGCGCCTGAACAAAACAATGGGAGATTGTGCCAAATCCCGACGGTTGGGTGTGTCAATCGCGTCGTAGTTGGGTGGGCGATATCAACGGAGTTTTAATTTCAACAACTTATGGCTGAGATGCGCTTTTTACTGGGGCTAGCGCGAAATTTTGCCATTTATCGACTTCAGCACAAAACGGCGATTAGCCCAATAAAAATAAGGGGCTTACCGAAAAGTTGATGGCGTCAAAGACCGCGCGATCACGCTAACCAGCGCTTGCGCCGCCGATAGCTCTTCACATCACGAAACGATTTGCGTTCGCCCGACGAAATGCCCAGATAAAACTCTTTGACGTCTTCGTTGCTGGCAAGGCTTGCCGCTTCGCCGTCCATCACCACCCGGCCGCTTTCCAAGATGTAGCCATAGTCGGCGTATTTCAGCGCGACGTTAGTGTTTTGCTCAGCCAGCAAAAAGCTCACGCCTTCTTTGATGTTGAGGTCTTTGACGATCTCAAAAATCTCGGCCACGATTTGTGGCGCGAGTCCCATGCTGGGTTCATCGAGCAGGATCATCGACGGCTTGGCCATTAGCGCGCGGCCCACCGCCGTCATCTGCTGCTCACCGCCCGAGGTGTAGCCCGACTGTGAGGTGCGGCGCGTTTTCAGGCGCGGAAAGTAGTGATACACCCGCTCCAGCTCGTCCTTGATTTCGCTGCGCGAGAGCTTCCTCGTATAGGCACCGGTTAGCAAATTTTCTTCAACGGTTAAATGCGCGAAGCAGTGCCGACCCTCCATCACCTGACACACACCCATGCGCACCAGATCGTTGGTGGAGAGCGTGTCAGTGCGCTTGCCGTCGAACTCGATGCTTCCTTTGGTAACCGCACCGCGTTCGGTGCGCAGCAGGTTAGACACGGCCTTCAGCGTGGTGCTTTTGCCCGCGCCGTTAGCCCCAAGCAGCGCCACAATCTTGCCCTTGGGTACATCAAGCGACACACCCTTCAACACAAGGATGACGTGGTCGTAGATGACTTCGATGTTGTTGATGGATAGGTAGGCTGACATGGGGTTTCTCGGTTAGGGTGAGGTGGTTCGCAGCTTCACGAGCCCCCTCACCCTAACCCTCTCCCGCAAGCGGGAGAGGGAACCTAATTCTGCCTCTCCCGCTTGTGGGAGGGGCAAGAGCCGGACGCTAGCCCGCCACGCAGGCAGGCGTAATTTTCTTTTCAGCTGCGTACTTGGCGGACGATTCGGCCACCATTTTCTGAATCATCGCACGGTCGCCGGTGATCCAGTTCGGGGTGACGGCTTTCCACGCGTTGCCGTCCCAAATCTGCACCTTCACAGCGCCCGAACCTTCGTGATCCTGGCAGCTGGTCTTGATGGTGGGGAACATGTTGGCGGCACCGAGTTGCTTTTGACGCGCCTCGTCCACGTTGAGGTTTTCAAGGCCCCAACGGATTTGCTCGCCAGTCATCACTTTGCCTTTGCCGTATTTGGCTTGCGCATTGCGAATGCCTTCAAGCCACAACATCGCAGCCGTGATGCCACGCATGTGATACACCGAGCCAATGCGGTCTTTGTCCGACAAATTACCTTTGCCCGCGCCGTAGACTTTCTTGCGAATTTCGTCGATCACGGGATAGTTGCCCGGCGTGTTGAACGTCATCGTGGTGTAACCCTTGGCCGCGTCGCCAGCCGGGATGGTGTCTTCCTCCGAGCCTGCCCACCACACGCCGAGCATTTTTTCGCGCGGAAACCCGACACGTGCGGCAGTTTTGAGGGCCACGGCATTCATCACACCCCAACCCCACAAAATAACGTAATCCGGGTTGGCTTGGCGAATTTGCAACCACTGCGAGTTTTGCTCAGTACCGGGATGCGGCACCGGGATTTTTATCAGTTGATAACCCAGCGTTTTTTCATACGCCTCAAGCACGGGGAACGGCTCTTTGCCATAGGCCGAATCGTGATACAGGTGCACGATCTTTTTGCCCTTGAGCTTATCCAGGCCACCGGCCTTGTCGCCCAGATACTTGATCATGCCCGCCGACTGATTCCAGTAGCTCGTAATGAGTGGGAACACGTAGGGGAACACCTGACCATTGGCCGCATCAGAGCGCCCGTAGCCCAGCGTGGTCATGGGGATTTTGTCGGTCGCCACACGATCCAGAATTCCGTACGCGATGCCGGTGCCCAGTGGCTCCACCAACGATGCGCCGCTGCCCTTTTTCTTCAGTCGCTCATAGCATTCAACGCCACGCGATGCGTTGTATTCCGTCTCGCATTCTTCCCACGAAATTTTCACGCCGTTGATGCCGCCGTTGGCATTCACCAGATTGAAGTAATCGATAACACCGCCAAAGAACCCCGAACCGCCTGCGGCGTAAAGCCCCACGCGATACGACAGCACCGGAATGAACTGCTCTTGTGCAGCGGCCAATGTGCCCGTAAGGGCGCTGGTGACGGCGACGGCCGACACGGTTAACGCCTTCAGTAATTTAAGTTTCATACATCCTCCATTTGGATTTCAAAAAATCGGTAGCTCAATGCGGGAATGGCCACAACCGTAGTTTCTCTTTGCCAATTTGCCAGAGTCGCGCCAAACCATGCGGCTCCACAATCAAAAAGAAAATAATCAATGCGCCGAACACCATCAATTCAAGGTTTGAGGTGACGGAATTGGGCAGTCCGGTGTAATGCACCATGACCGACAACACCGTCGGAAGCAGCACGATAAACGCTGCACCCAGAAACGAACCTAGGATTGACCCTAGCCCACCGATGATCACCATAAACAGAATGCGAAACGACAGGTCAAGGTTGTACGCCTCAGGCTCGACCGTGCCCAGATAGCAAAACGCGAACAGTGCGCCTGCTACGCCGCAGTAAAACGAGCTCACGGCAAACGCGGTGAGCTTGGTGCGAATGATTCGAAAGCCGATCACCTCAGCGGCCACATCCATATCGCGCACGGCCATCCACGAGCGACCGACCGTTGAGCGCACCATGTTTTTGGCGAGCAACGCCATCACGCTAACGATGGCCAGCACCAGTAGGTATTTTTCTTCGGGCGAATCAAACTTATAGCTAAGAATCTCGATTTGCTGCGCGGTAATCACGCCCGACGACGAGTTATTGGTAAACCACGGCACCTTGGTCAAGCACCACACCACAAAAAACTGCGTGGCTAGAGTCGACGCCGCGAGATAGAAGCCACGGATACGCAAGCTCGGCAGACCGAACACAATGCCAACCAGCGCTGCGCATATGCCGCCCAAAATGAACGCCAGCAAGATGGGCATGCCGGGAACACGCAACATAAAGTTGTAACTCGCAAACGCACCCACCGCCATAAACGCCGCCGTGCCCAGCGAAATTTGCCCTGCGTATCCGGTCAAAATATTTAAGCCCAGTGCGGCTAAAGAAAATATTAAAAACGGGATAAGGATCGCTGAGAAAAAGTACGGCGAGGCGATAAACGGCACCACAAAAAACGCAAAGGCCACAATGGCAATGACCGTATACCGATCCTGCGCAATCGGGAAAATCTGCGTGTCACTGGGGTACGTGGTCTTGTACTGACCGGCTTCACGGTAAATCATTTTGAGTGTGCGGTGAGCAGGGACAGGTGAGCAGTGGGCATGGCGTCAAATCCTTCGAATAATTTTTTCGCCATACAAGCCTTCAGGCCGCACCAGCAAAAATAGCAGCGCCAAAATGTACGGGAACCAGCCTTCAATCCCGCCGCCCACAAACGGCCCAAGGTAGACCTCGGCCAGCTTCTCTGACGCACCAATGATCAGCCCGCCCACGATTGCGCCGGGCACCGAGGTGAACCCGCCAATAATGAGCACAGGCAGCGCCTTCAGCGCTACAAAGGTGAGCGCAAATTGCACGCCATTTCGCGAGCCCCACAGCAAGCCCGCCACCAGCGCCACCAAGCCCGCCACTGCCCACACCACACCCCACACGTGTTGCAAAGGTATGCCTACAGACAGGGCCGCTTGATGATCGTCGGCCACCGCGCGCAGCGCACGACCAATCTTGGTTTTGTTGAACAAAATGGCAAGTGCTGCGACGAGCACCGCGCAGATGCCCGCCGCGATCACGTCAAACTGCGACACCAACATGCCGGTCTTGTCCATCAATATTTCGATGGGCACGTCGGGGATGCCTAGATCAAGTTTGCGCACCGTGGAGCCCCACACGAGCTGCGCCAAACCTTCAAGGAAAAAAGTCAACCCAATGGTGGCCATAAACAGCGTGATGTCGTGCTGGTTGACCAGCGGGCGCAGCACAATCTTCTCGATGGCGAGCCCGAGCACCGCCATCACGCCTATGGTGAGAATGATCGCCACCCACAGCGGCATGCCAAGCTCTTGCAAACCCACTGCGGTCAGCGCGGCAAAAAAAACCATTGCCCCCTGCGCAAAATTGAACACGCCCGAGGCTTTGTAGATCAGCACAAAACCGAGCGCCACCAGCGCGTACATCACGCCGGAGAGCAGGCCACCGATGAGAACTTCAAAAAAGAATTGCATCGCTAGTGCGCCCCCAAATAAGCTTTGATCACGTCGGGGTTATTGCGAACCTCGGTTGGCGTGCCGTCACCAATTTTTTTGCCGTAATCGAGCACCACCACGCGATCTGAAATGTCCATCACCACCCCCATGTCGTGTTCGATCAGCACGATGGTGGTGCCGAACTGATCGTTGGTGTCGAGCACGAAGCGACACATGTCCTGCTTTTCTTCAACGTTCATGCCCGCCATTGGCTCGTCGAGCAGCAACATTGTGGGCTCAGCGGCAAGCGCGCGGGCTAGTTCCACCCGCTTCTTTATGCCGTAAGGCAGGCGCGCTACGGGTGTTTTGCGTACCGACTGCAATTGCAAAAAATCGATGATCTCTTCGACCTTCTTGCGGTTTTCGATTTCCTCTCGGCGCGCCCGACCGAACCATAGCGCTTGTTCGATAAAGGTCGATTTGATCTTCAGGTTCCGCCCGGTCATGATGTTATCGAGCACAGTCATGCCGGTGAAAAGGGCGATGTTTTGGAACGTGCGAGCAATGCCGTTTTCAGCCGCTTGATGCGTGTTCATGTCGCGGCGTTGTTCGCCGTGAAAGGTGATACTTCCTTGTTGTGGCGTGTACACGCCGTTGATGACGTTCAGCATCGAACTTTTGCCCGCACCGTTCGGGCCAATGATGGCGCGAATTTCGTGTTCACGGACATCGAATGAAATATCCGTTAGCGCCTTAACCCCGCCGAAACGCAGAGAGATATTTTCAACCTTGAGAATTACGTCACCGATTTTTCGCGCGCCCCTCATGCTGCAGCCTTGTCAACAGCGGGCAGACGCTTCGCGTCAGAAATCTTGACGTCAGCCGCGATGCTGCCAGTACGACCGTCTTCAAACTTCACTTGCGTTTCGATGTGCTGCACGGTCTTTGTGGAATACAGCGCTCCGAGCAACGGTTCATATTTTTCAGCGATGAAACCGCGCCGCACTTTGCGTGTCCGCGTTAATTCATCGTCATCAGGATCAAGTTCCTTGTGCAAGATCAAGAAGCGCTCAATCTGCGAACTCGCCAATTCGCCCTCGGTCGCAAGCTCTGCATTGACTTTCTCAACGCAGTCTTTGATCAGAGCCACGACTTCATCTTTGCTCGCCAAATCGATATAGCCTGAGTACACGATATTGCGTCGCTCGGCCCAGTTGCCGACCGCTGTCAAATCAATGTTGATGAAGGCGACCACGTGATCGCGATCATGACCGAAACATACAGCTTCTTTGATGTGCGAGAAGAATTTGAGCTTATTTTCGATATAGTTTGGCGCAAACATTTCACCGCTCGACAGATGCCCTACGTCCTTCGCGCGATCAATGATTTTCAGATGCCCGTCGCTGTCGAACACACCCGCATCGCCAGTATGGAAATAGCCACTTGCGTCGATGGATTCCGCTGTCGCATCGGGCCGTTTGTAATATTCCTTGAGCACCATCGCGCCGCGCACCAGCACTTCGCCGTTGTCGGCGATCTTCACTTCTACGCCCGGTGCAGCCTTACCGACGCTATCGAATTTGATCTCGCCATCGGGCTGCAAGCACACATAGGCGCAAGTCTCGGTGGAGCCATAAAGTTGCTTCAAATTGATGCCGATGGAGCGATAAAAACGGAAGAGATCTGGGCCAATTGCGGCGCCCGCGGTGTACGCCACACGAATGCGGCTCATGCCCAATGTGTTCTTCAGCGGCCCGTACACGAACACATTGCCTAGCGAATACAGCAGGCGATCCTTGGTGCTCACTGCCTGACCATTGAGGATGTCTGAGCCGCAACGCAGCGCGACCTTCATGAACGCGTTGTACAAGCGCTGTTTGATGCTGCTCGCATCCTCCATGCGAATGGTGAGACTGGTGAGCAGGCTCTCAAACACGCGCGGCGGCGCGAAGTAGTAAGTCGGTCCGATTTCTCGCAGATCGGTCATGACGGTCTCGGCGGATTCTGGGCAATTCACTGTGAACCCTGCAACGAGAAACTGTGCGTAGCTGAACAAATGATCGCCCACCCAAGCCATCGGCAGGTAAGAAAGTACGTTGTCAGTCGCGACCAGCTTGTCGAACTGCACACCGCCTTGTGCTGCGGTGATGAACGCCTCGTGGCTTTGGCACACACCCTTTGGTTTGCCCGTGGTGCCTGACGTGTAGAGCATCACCGACACGTCTGTCGCGTTGCCCAGTGCCACCTGCTGCTCATAGCCTTGTGAATTTGCTTTGTCAAACGCATCGCCCGTAGCGCGCAACGTCTCAAGACTCATTAGTCCCGGCGCGTTGTAGCTGCGCAGCCCGCGCGGATCCTCAAAAATGATGTGTTCGATCTGTGGGCGTGAGTCGCGCGCTTCGAGCAGCTTGTCGACCTGCTCCTGATCCTCCACGATGGCAAAACGAATGTCAGCATCGGTTAGCACATGCATCATTTCAACTGCGACCGCATCCTGATACATCGGCACTGCCACACCGCCCAGCGATTGCGCCGCTGCAAACGCCATGTACAGCCGCGGCCGGTTGTCACCAATGATCGCCAGATTATCACCGCGTTTGAAGCCGAGTGCGGCCAACCCGGAGGCCATCGCGCGCACCTCCGTCGCAGTCTCGGCCCACGACCACGTTTGCCAGATGCCGAGATATTTTTCGCGCAGCGCGGGCGCATCGGGGCGCTCGATGGCATGCTTCAAAAGCAGGCGCGGAAATGTGTCGGCAGCTGGGGCTGCGAATAGGGCGGACATGGTGCGGGTTTCCTCCTCGGTATCTCGCTGCAACTGAGCAAAGTGACGGCAATTTATCAGTCATGCACTGCACAATTAACAAAACCGACCGCTAAGGGCTCGTAAATAAAAAACTTAGCCATTTACCCGGCTGGGCTTGGGCGCACTGCGTCGTTGGGAATCACATGTGTGGCCCGCCACACGGCGTGATTCGCGCCTCGCATTGCATCCCAATCCAGCGGCCAAATGACCAAGTTATTTGCTTCCGAGCCCTAAGTCGGGAATGCACGCAGTTTAGGTCTTATATAAGACTTGAGCAAGTAGGGGGAATCACTCATCGCAAAAAGGCTCGCTGTAAGGTTGCTGCAAGCGGAACGAGAGGGCGCTCTGTAAGAATGGGGTTCGCGATGGCTGATTTCACCCTTCATCGAGTCGAGCGAATCGACTCCACCAATACGCAATTGCTGCACTGGTCGGCCAAGCTCGACTGCCACCGCGTCGCGCTGATCGCGGACGAACAAACGGCGGGACGAGGTCTGCGCGGACGGGCCTGGCACGCTGAGCCCGGAGACGCGCTACTGTGCAGCGTCGCGTGGCGATTTGCGCGTCACTCACCGCTAGATGGCTTAAGTTTGGCGGTGGGTGTGATGGTAGCTAACGCCTTGACGAAGGTGCTTGACGAGACAGCCGCCAGCCGCCTGAGCCTTAAGTGGCCCAACGACCTATTGATTGACGAGACGCACAAATTGAGTGGCATCCTGATTGAAACCGTGCCGAGTTCCAACAACACGCGAACGGCGGTGATTGGAATCGGGATCAACCTTGTGACACCCCACCTTGCGCTGCACGCCGATGCGTTGCCGCCCATAGGGCTCGATGCATGGACGAACACAAAAAATCATCGGGATGAAGTGCTCAATCGAGTGTTGGTCGCGCTTGAACTGGGGCTGACGGAATTCGCTCGAGGCGGTTTCGCAAACTTTCAAGATCGCTGGTGGCAGCGCTGCGCCTACTCCGAAAAGCGGGTCACAGCAAGGCTCCCGGATGGCGAGGTTGTCTCGGGAAACATTCGGTCGGTCACCGAGCGCGGCGCGTTAGTGATAGAAAGCGAGCGCGGCTCGCAGACTTTGGTCTCAGGGGAGGTGTCGGTTCGTGTTGCTCGTGCTTGATATTGGAAATACACGGCTCAAATGGGCTGAGTTTGAACACGGTGCAATCGTGTCGCGCGGTGCTATCTTCCTCGCCGAGCTTGAGCATTTTGTGGAGCGCGCAGGTATGGATCGAAATCCGCCCGAGCGTGTTATCGGCAGCCACGTTGCCAACGCCGCATCCAAAGATCGGATCGAGCGCCAATGTGCCGCGCTGAACGTTCCACTCACTTGGGTGTCGTCCACGGCAATGGCCTCGGGCGTGGTCAACAGCTATGACGACCCGACGCGGCTCGGCACAGATCGATGGGCGGCTACGGTCGCTGCGTGGAAACGTGGACTCGCTCCGTGCATCGTGGCCTGTGCAGGTACCGCGTTGACGGTGGATCAGCTTGATGAACGTGGAATATTTTTGGGCGGAGCTATCGTTGCGGGCTACCACGCGATGCTTGGTGGCTTGGCGGGCAACACCGCCGCTTTGTCGGTCGACGCGGGCGAATGGATGGCGCAACCCACCAACACCCGTGACGCGCTCGCCACCGGTGCCATTGATGCGATGGTCGGCGCTATCGAGCACGGGCAAGCGCGACTGGCGCAACGTCTGCGCGAACGTGGTGTCACGCAGATGCCGAGAATCATCTTGACCGGCGGCAGCGCCTATCGACTGTTGGCGCATCTGCCCGCAGGTAACGCCGTCATTGATTCGCTAGTACTTGAAGGGGTGTATTTACTGGCACAATCAGCAGCTGATTTGTCCACGCACATTTGATGAAAAAAATTCTGATTTTTTTGCTGCTGGCGAATGCGGGGGTATTTGCCTACATTTATTTTGCCCAGATGAATAGTGCGTCGCAGGCAACTGCTGAGCGTTACAGGCCGTTCAACACTGAGCAGGTGAAGTCCTTGACAGCACAGCAGGTCGCAAAACTGGGGCCAGCCAAAATAGCGCAGCTGACGCTCGCCTGCGCCGAATGGGGCCCGTTGTCTGAGAGTGATCGACTTAAGGCGACCAAATTGCTGGAGCCCCTAGTGCTAGGGCGCACCCTGTCCACAAGGCGGGTGGAGGTCCCGGCCGAGCACTGGGTCTACATCGCTCCCAAAGTCAATCGCGCAGCAGCCGATCGCTCCATGGCTGATCTAAAGAAACTCAATGTCACTGACACGGCGATCGTGCTTGAAACTGGCCCGTGGAATTTCGCCATATCGCTCGGCGTGTTTCGAAGCAAACAAAGCGCGGACGCGCGGCTGGCCGAGATCAGAGCCAAAGGCGTGAAGACTGCCACCTACCGCCAACGAGAGCAGATCGTGTTGATGAACTCACTGGTGTTGCGTGAGCCTACGCAAGCCACTCTGTCCAAACTTGAAGAGCTGAAGGCGCAAGTTGCGGGCACTGCCGTGACAACAGGAGCCTGCCCGGAAGCCCGGACGTGACCTCGATTGCGTTTGCCACCAAGGATCAGGACATTGCCGCTGCACGCAACTTGATGCGGCGATATGCGCATTGGACCGGCATTGATTTGTGTTTTCAAAACTTTGAGGCTGAGCTCGCTGAACTGCCCGGCAAATATGTAGCCCCACAAGGCGCGCTTTGGCTAGCGAGCATAGACACGTCAACCAATCCGGTTGGCGTCATTGCAGTGCGCCCGCTTTACGACGCGGTTTGCGAAATGAAGCGATTGTGGGTCGAGCCCGAAGCTCAAGGATTGGGCTTGGGTGGCAGGCTTACACGCACCGCCATTGACTTTGCGCGTGCTGCCGGTTTTGCAGAAATGAAACTTGATACGCTGCGAGCGCGCATGCCTGCGGCCATTGCGCTGTACCGTTCGCTTGGCTTTGTCGAAACCGAGCCTTACACCGTTAACCCTGAACCCGACGTGCTCTACATGTGCCTGAATCTTCGAGTGAAATCGCCATGAGTCCCGACTACATCATCGTCGGCGCGGGCACCGCAGGCTGCGTGCTCGCCAATCGTTTGTCCGAGGACGGGCGTAATTCTGTGTGCCTGCTTGAGGCAGGACCAACCGACAATTACCTTTGGATTCACATCCCGATTGGCTATGCCAAAACGATGTTCCATCCCGTCTACAACTACGGTTATTACACCGAGCCTGATCCGAACATGAACGGGCGCAAGGTCTACTGGCCGCGTGGCCGCGGGCTTGGTGGATCGTCGTCGATCAATGGCTTGATTTATATCCGTGGCCAAGCCGCTGACTATGACCGCTGGAGTGAGGCAGGCAACAACGGCTGGAGCTGGAACGAGGTGCTGCCGTACTTCATCAAGAGCGAGCACAACAGCGACGCGCGGCTGGTCGCCAACGGTACGCACGGGCAAGGCGGCCCGCTGTGGGGTACGTCAATTCCCGATCCACACCCCGTGATGGATGCGATCATTGCGGGTGGCGTTGAGCTGGGCGTGCCGCGTGTCGTTGACTTCAATAGCGGCAATCAGGAGGGCGTTGGTTACTACCAACTCTTCACCAAAAATGGCTGGCGCTGCTCGACAGCGGTGGCCTATTTGCGGCCTGCGCAGAAGCGAAAAAATTTGCGTACGGAAGTAAACGCGCAAGTCACGCGTGTGTTGTTCGAAGGCACGCGCGCGGTCGGTGTGGAATACCTGCAGAACGACAACCGCATTACGTTGCGCGCGAACAAGGAAGTACTGCTCACAGCAGGCGCGCTGCAAAGCCCACAACTACTGATGCTGTCGGGCGTCGGCCCGAGCGAGCACCTGCGCGAACATGGCATTGTGGTGAAACACCACCTGCCGGGTGTTGGCGAAAATTTGCAAGATCACTTGCAGTTCCGCCTGCTGTTCAAAGTTAAGAAGCCGATCACTATCAACGATGATATGCAAAGCTCCTGGCGCAAATTCATGATGGGTTGGGACTGGATCACCCGTCGTGCCGGGCCGCTGGCCATCGGCATCAATCATGGTGGACTGTTCACTCGCGTATTGCCTGAATCAAAGACGCCGGACATTCAATTTCACTTCGCGGCGTTGTCCGCCGAGATGGCGGGCGGATCAACCCATCCGTGGAGCGGCTGCACGTTTTCTGTCTGCCAATTGCGTCCGGAATCACGCGGGCAGGTGCGGCTGAAATCCGCTGATCCGTTGGCCGCGCCCGCAATGTTTTCAAATTATTTGTCGCACGAAACTGATCGCCGCTGTGCCGTTGAATCGATCCGGTTCGCGCGCAAATTGGCTAGCACCCAAGCCTTGTCAGGACTCATCGGCGAAGAGTATCGCCCAGGCAGCAGTGTCCACAGCGGCGACGAAGTGCTGCAATTCGCCCGCAACTACGGCGCAACCATTTTTCACCCTAGCGGCACCTGCAAAATGGCACCTGACAACGATCCGATGGGCGTGGTGGACGCGCGGTTGCGCGTGCGTGGACTCACCGGTTTGCGCGTGATCGATTGCTCTATCATGCCCACGCTGATTTCCGGCAATACCAATTCGCCGGTGGTCATGATGGCTGAGAAAGCGGCTGACATGATTAAAGGGGATGCTATGCGCGGGTAGTGCAGAGGCGTGGTGCGATACGATTGACGTCCTGCCCCACAAAAGCGTAGGTAAATCATGGGATCGCCGCAACCCGTTCAACGCATGACACTCGCCGAATTTACTGAGTGGGAACATCGTCAGGAAAAGAAATACGAGTTCTACGATGGCGAGGTGTTCGAGGTTTACGCCATGGGCGGCGCGCGACGCGACCACAACGCCGTGGGCGGCAACGTTTATGCGCTGCTCAAATCACATCTCCGCGACACGCCGTGTCGCGCCTATATCGCCGACATGCAAGTGCAAGTGGTGGCAACCGGTAACTCGTTCTACCCCGATGTCGTCGTCAGTTGTGAGGCCGAAGCGCTCACCGCAGAGCTCACGCTTACGCAGCCGAAAATCATCGTGGAAGTGCTGTCACCTACCACCGCGAACTATGACCGCAGCGAGAAATTCAATCAATACCGCCTGATGCTATCGTTGATGGAGTACGTGCTGATTGATCCAGCGTCGAAGACCATCGACATCTATCGTCGTCAGCCCAGTGGCGATTGGTTGCTTGCTGTCGCCGATGGTGAGCTTGGATTGATATTGCCGACACTCAACTTCCGCGCATCGCGCGAAGCGGTGTTCGAAGACGTTTAGCGTTTAATCATTTTCCTAGTCGTCACGCATGTCTAAGCTGCCTAAACAACCCGATTTTTTCGCTGAGGATACGACCGATGCGACCGAAACCTCCGTGGTGTCGCTCAAGATTGTTGGCGGCAAGCTGTCGCCCGAACAAACGCGCTTTAACAAATTTGCGGCGCTCGTTGAGACGCTGACCCATAACATCGAGGCAGCGCGTGCGTTGGGTGACGCGCATCGGCCCGCCTTCATGCAGGCGATATCGCCGCTTGAATCGCGCTGTAGCGAGCTGATGCGCGAGATGATTGTGTTTCTTGATCAGCGGTTGCAGCAAAAGACACAAAAGGGATTCACTGAAAAAGATCGACAGTTGGCGCGTGAACTCATTTGCAGTTTGGCCATTGGCTTTGCGCAATCGGGTGATGTGGCGATGCAGGCAATTTTTGATGCTCATCGCGACCAAAGTCTGGATGAAGTAAACCAAGAAGACGCCGCAGAGGTGCAGGCGATGTTTGACGATGTATTGAACGGCGACGCGCCCAAACTGGATCCTTCCGCCGCGGCAGAAGAGATTTTTCGCGCCGGCGCGGAGCGGATGCGCGAATTTGACGAGGCGCGGCAAAAAAAGCGCGACGCACGCAAAACTAACCGCGATCAAGCAACGTGCTCGCTGAAGGGCGGTCAAACCGTTGATGATCCCGAGACCGTGTTACGAACGCTCTATCGTCAACTCGCGAGCAAACTGCATCCAGATCGCGCGCATGATCCGCTTGCGCGCGAGCAGAAAAACGCGCTGATGAGTCAAGCCAATTCCGCGTATGAGAAACGCGATTTGATGAGCTTGCTTAAGCTGCAACTCACCGTCGAGCAGCTCGATAGTGAATCGATTGCTGGCATGACAAAAGAGAAAATGGCTGCTCTTACGCACTTGCTGAAGGAGCCGGTGCAAAAGCTGGAGTACGAACTTTCGCAGGCGCAAGCGCATTTGGCTCAAGAGTTCGGCTTGTCGCCATTTTCATCGTTTGATGGATTGAACCTTGCGCCAAGTCTCAAAGATCAACGCGCTGATTTGCAAGCGGAAGTTTCGCAAATGGAATACGACATTAATCGCGTTAGCAACAACGACAGCGAACTGAAGCGCTGGTTGAAAGCGCAGCGCAAGCTGATGAAACAATCTCGCGAAATATCGGGCATGTTTGGCACGTGATCGCGACTTTCGCCGCTCCTACAAACACAACTCAATGTATTGCGGCAACAGCCGCCCATAAAGTCACATCATGTACACCTGTTGCCGCTACTACGGACTCGAAGGATTGACTGGTCACGAGGGCGATAGCGCCTTCACCGTGGAGGTCAATCATTTCACGTTCGGCCCCGGCTGCCTGCGCGAGGCGGGCTCGCATGCGCGGGCGTTGGGCATGAAACGCGTCGGACTGTTCACCGACAAGACGGTTCGCGATTTGCCCTACGTTGCCACCGTGAAACGGTCACTCGAAGCCGCAGGTTGCACGGTTGAGATTTACTGGGAATGCGCGGTTGAGCCCACTGGGCACTCGTTCATGTCCGCTGCAAAATTTGCGCACGAGGGTAACTTCGACGGCTTCGTTTCTGTCGGAGGCGGCTCGGTGATGGACACCACGAAGGCCGCAAATCTTTACGCGACGTATCCAGATGAATTGCTTGCATACGTGAACGCGCCCATCGGACTCGGCAAGCCCGTTCCTGGTCCGCTCAAGCCGCACATCGCGTGCCCGACGACCTGCGGCACGGGCTCTGAGGTGACCGGCATCGCCATCTGCAATCTGGTTGAGCAGCAATGCAAGACGGGCATCCTGTCGCGACATATGCTGCCGTCGCGCGCTTTGGTCGACCCGGACGTGACGCACACATTGTCGCCGGCTGTAATCGCTGCCAACGGCTTCGACGCGCTGTCGCACGCGCTGGAGAGTTATACCGCGCGTCCACACAGCGCGAAAACTAAAATGTACGATGGCAACGACGGCGCGAAACGTCCGATGAATCAGGGCGCGAATTTGTGGAGCGACATGGGCGCGCGTGAAGCGCTGCGTATCATTGGGCAGAATCTCGTGAAGGCGGTAAACGATCCGTCGGATCAACAGGCAAGGGGCGCGATCATGTATTCGGCCCTGATTGCAGGCATGACATTTTCTAACGCGGGCTGTCACCTGCCGCACGGCATGAGTTACGCGGTGAGCGGCCTCGTTCGCGACTTCAAACCGCCGCTCGGTTATCCGCAGGATGCGCCGATGGTGCCGCATGGCATGAGCGTGATGCTCAACGCGCCGAGCGTGTATCGATTCACGGGTGTAGCCGCGCCAGAACGCCATCTCGAAGCGGCACAGTTTCTCGGTGCCAACATAAAAGACGCAAGCGCGCGAGACGCTGGCGAAGTGGTCGCCAGCAAATTGATAGAAATGATGCGCGCCGTGAATTTTCCGAATGGACTGAACGCTGTGGGTTACACCGATGCCGACGCTGACAGCCTTGCTGAACGAGCCTTCCCGCAGCAACGAGTCATCAAGAATGCGCCGCGCGAAGTGACTAAAGCGTCGCTCGCGGGGCTTTTCAAAGATGCGATGAAATATTGGTAGTTGAGCGCGTGCTGCCTTATTCCGTTTCTAAATCAATAGGAGACTAGGCGCGACGACGCAGACAGTGCGTTAGCACGGCAAGGCGGAGCAACGACGTATCGTATTGATTTAGAAATGGAATTAGTCCTGTGAAGCGAGCAAGCGCCGACCAGCCTGCGGCTCGACATTGCTACGTTCTAGCAGCCTGTCGGACTTGAAAGGCATCGGCTGCAAATTCACCGGCCCGGTGCATATTTCGCTCGTTTTTTGGGCAATATCTCGATATTGCCGCTGCAAAACAGTCAAAATCTGCCCTCGGGCGGGTGAATTTTCGCTACGATGTTTCAAGTCCGACAGGCTGCTAGGCTCGCAACTCCACACGTTCGGTCTGTTCGCACAAATCCTCAATGACATTCTCGATCAGGTCTGCTTCGACAAGGTAAGGATTAAACCCTGCCTCATCATGCCAGCGCGACAGGCCGGGTGCCGCCATCGACAGATCAGGTGTGAAGCCCATCGCCCATATAGGGAACAGTCGCCGCCACGGCTCGACATAACGAAGTAGTGTCACCTCAATATGGCGCTGGTCAGCGGCAATGTGGTTGTACAGACTATTGACTGCATCACGCGCGCCTTCTAAACATTGCAGAGCATGGGTCGGCGACACGCACAGGTAGCCGGTGATGCCCTTTTCCCCGTTATGCCGCTGGCTGGTGGCCAATATTTGCTGAACATCGGCCTTGTTCATTGGCGCGATTAGACGGCTTGCGTAAATAAGGCGGACTATCTTCATCTCGCGAGTTTAGATGCATGCCCGCTCGACATACCAGCCCTCAACAGCAGCTTTTTTGTCGAGGCTCACCGACATAAATGCGTCGGCTACTTTTTGCCGAGGCCAAACAAATTCCGCTTTGCCTCGTCGCCAGCCTGCGCCGTTGGCGTGGTGTTCATAGCCTTGGCGATTTGGTAGGCACGGACAGTTGCAGGCCGCGCCTTGATGGCTTCAAACCAGCGCTTCAGGTTCGGAAAGTCATCGAGATTCATTTGTTGCCGCTCATGAGGCACCACCCATGGATAGCAGGCCATGTCGGCAATGGAATAGTCGCCCGCTAGGAACTCACGGTCAGCCAATCGCTTGTCCATCACACCGTAGAGCCGCGCAGTCTCGTTGATGTAACGATTGATAGCGTACGGCAATTTTTCTGGAGCGAAGGTACCGAAATGATGGTTTTGCCCCGCCATCGGCCCCAAGCCTCCCATCTGCCAAAACAACCATTGCACTGCTTCCTTTCGCCAGTAAGGCGACTTACGATTCAGAAACTTTTTTGACTTGTCAGCGAGGTAGAGCAGCATCGCGCCGCTCTCGAAAAGCGCAAGCGGCTCGCCGTCAGGCATCGCTTGCATCGGCTTGTGATCCACCATCGCTGGGATACGATTGTTGGGCGCGATTTTCAGAAATGCGGGGTCGAATTGTTCGCCCTTGCCAATGTTTACGGGGATGACGCGGTACTTCATCTTCGTCTCCTCCAAAAACATTGTGATTTTGTGGCCGTTCGGTGTTGTCCAGTAATATAAATCGATCATGATTGCCTTTGCTGTGATTGCAGGTGGCTTAATGAATAATCTCGGTTGAAAACGCATCCTACGTGGGTCGCGGGATATTTCGCGACGCCACTCACTGTTTCAATCTAAACCACCATCGGCGTAACCGCCCCATCCATCGCCACCAATGCCCCGTAACGTAACTCGCGCATTTTGGCGCGATGTAGACCACTGCGTCTGCGATTTTGCTGAGCTCTGCGATGCGGCCCAGCTGGCGGGTGGCTTTGGCGCGGGTCAGGGCTTCTTCGATGCTGATGCCAAGGTGCCTCGCTTCGGCTTGCATGCCTTCTTGCAGGCGCTTGGTTAGCGTGAGGCCGGAGTTGACGGCGTTCACGCGTACGCCTTTGCCTGAGTGCGCGGCAGCTAATCCCGCGCTCGCTAGCATGAGCGCGGCGTTGGCAGAGCCGCCTGCGAGGTGCGTGACGGCGGCGACCTTGCCGCCGGAGCCGATGACGTTGACCACCGCACCGCGACCGCGTTCGCCCATCTTCTTGATGAGTAGATTGATGACGTGGATGTAGGTGAAAAATTTGGCCTGCATCGCGTCGTGCCACGAGGCCGCAGTGAGCTCGGCGGCGGGCGTGCGCTTGGCGCACCAGCGCTGTTGACGAGCACATCGACCGGGCCGAAATTACGTTCGACGACATCGACCACGCGCTCGGCATCGACAGCGTCGCGCAGGTCTGCGGCGATCACGTTGATGTGCAAAGTCGTGTCGGCTGCCATACCTGCATTCATCAGCATTGCCGTGAGCGACACTTGCGCCGCGAGAAACGTTTCCATCGTGCGTGAAACGAGCGTCACGCGTGCGCCCTCCGCAACGAAGCCGCGCGCGCAGGCGAAGCCATTGCCTTTGCTGCCGCCGGTGATGAGGACGTGGAGGTTTTGGAGTTCAAGATTTATCGTGGATTGCTCTGTTGTTAGTAAACGTCAAAGCCCGTCGCGTTTGATGAACTCACTAAAAAGTGGCGTCATTCTCGGCGCAGCCGCGAATCCAGAAAGGTGGCATCGCAAAAAAGCTGAACCCGCCTCGTAAGCAGCGTTTCTGGATCCCCGCCTGCGGCGAGGATGACGGCATCAAAGACATGGTTTCGCTCCGAGCAACTATTCCGACACAGCAAATCCGCTTGCGCGCATTGCATCACGCGCTGCGTTTGTCTGTAGAAATTCAATGAGACTCACTGCCACCGCCCGAGCCTTTAGCGCCGCAACCTGATAACGCGTCCCCAGCCGATACGGCGGTGGCAACGCGCCGACGTAGCGCACGCCGTTGTGCTGAACGATTTCGCTGGACTGGCTGACACCGAGTTCATGCTTGGCAGCGGCGACCGCTTCGATGACCTCCACGCCAAAGGGCAGCACGGTGGCGAGTTTGGCCACTTCGTCACGGATACCAAGTGCTGCGAGCACGGTCGCAAAATGCGCACCCGCCGTCGCGCCGCGCGCGGGGTCGGCGTACGTGATGCTCTTTGCGGCAAGCAGCGTCGCGCGCAGCGCTTCGGGCGTGCTAATGTCGGTCACCGCAGCGTTGGCTGTTACAGCCAAGCCAACCTGCACATCGCCAATATCGCGAATGCTCGATCTTGATTTCAGCGTGACCGATGACGTTTGGGCCCATTTCAAGCCGCATCAACTCGACCGCGCCGAATGCCTTTTTGTAGAACTCAAGCGCGGCGGCTGTGCCCTTGATCGTGAGGTATGGCGTGATGGCGTGGTAGCCAGCGGGGGTGGCGGGGACGGCGGTCATGGCGTGATCCTGACGATGATTGAGCGAGGGCGAAGCGTATGCGCGTGGCGGGTCGCGTGCAACAGAAAATAGCAAAGGCCTACCAATGGCTTTATTGCTTGGCCCTTTGTTTAATAGGGGCTGAGGCAGAAAAAGTTCGATTATCGACTTTTAACTTTTTAAACGTTTAGCCCCTTATTAATAAGGCTTTATGGCGAAAGCTGTGCCCGCTTCATTCGCAATTCTGCAAGATAGCGCAGCCCAGCAATGGCCCGCACGCCGTACCAGCTCACCATTTCGCCATCGATCAGTTCAATTGGCTGAGTGAGCCCTTGCGCTTCACGCAGCTCATCTGCATGCTCGTCGCCAAACGAGTACGGTTCTG
Organism: Burkholderiales bacterium; assembly: GCA_031409935.1. GTDB lineage: Bacteria > Pseudomonadota > Gammaproteobacteria > Burkholderiales > Casimicrobiaceae > Casimicrobium. The sequence continues at coordinate 74,155 of JANNYE010000060.1, forward strand.
ACGACAACAATATTCGATCCGCCGATTTCCACGCCGCATCCTCCTGCGGCACCTCCGGGTAGCGTTTGTCCGCTTGCACAGGCAATGTCCGCCACCCGACCGTGCTGAGCATGGCGCTGACGTAGGTGTCGCGAGACACCGTCATCCACGGGTTCTTCCAGATGGCATAGAGCACGGTTTCAGGCACTGCGTCAGCGCCGACAGATCGAGCGAACGCGAACGCGTCAGCGAGCTCGCGAGAGAGCTTCAGCGCGCCTTCATCCGCTGCAAAAGCGTGGCCGAGCAGGCGGAACAGCAGCAGATTGTCCTCAGGCAGCAGCGGATGCGTGACGATCACATGCGGGATCATTTTGCGCAGTTGATCTACGGTTGCCTTGCGGTTTTCGTCAATATTCACGATGACGTGCGTGGGCTCGAGTTCAAGCAGTTTGCTGACGTTCACATCTTTGGTGCCACCCACTTTCGGCACTGCGCGCACGGCTGGCTCTGGGTGGATGCAAAAGCCGGTGCGGGCAACCACCCGCGGACCCAGGCCGAGTGCAAATAGCGTTTCGGTGATTGAGGGCACCAGGCAGGCGATGCGCGCGTTGGCAGGGTCGGGCAAGGGGGGGTGTTGGACGCCCAGCGCGTCGGTGATTCGAGTCATGCGGCTAACGTGGGGCTAAGGCGAAAAAACAAAAGGCCGCTCGATTTGCATCGAAGCGGCCTTGTGCTTGCGCAGTGGTTTGGTAGAGGCGGCGATAGCCGCCATAGCCGCGATAGCAGACCGCAGCGGGTCGCGGCTTGTGCCGCTCCCACTTACTACTACTTTTTGCGCTCGGTACGAGACTTGGCAATCAGAAAGTCGAGCGCTGCCGGAACGTCCTTATGCGAGCCCTTCAGCAAGTGCGGCTGAATCTTGAACTTTCCGTCGATAAACAACATGGGCACGCTGTCAACTGAGTAGTTGGCGGCCAGCGTCTTAGCGCGATTCATCTTGCTGTTGACGGCGAATGAGCCCCACATCTCTTGCACTTTTGCGGCATCGAGACCGTTGTTATTGGCCCAGTCGAAAAATACTTTCTCCTCGTGAAGCTTGGTGCCTGTGCCGTGTATCGCAAGAAATACTTTGGGCGTTAAATCCTCTCGGCCCAACGCTTCCAATGTGTAATAAATTTTTCCAAGATTAGCCCAGGCCGGTTGAAACGCTACGGGGATGCGCTTGAACGAAACGTCAGCCGGCACCTTCTTAATCCAGGGCCCGAGAAACTCCTCCAAATCGCGGCAATGGTTGCAGCCGTAGCTATAGAACTCAATGACCTCAATCTTGGCACCAGACTCAACCGTTTGCGGCGCTTTTAATCGAAGAAATTCCTTGCCCTCGGCCATTTGCTCTTGCGCGCTTACCGCAATGGATGCCGCCATGAAGCTCGCACCCACTGTGAGCCCCGTGAGCCACTTGAGGGATTTCGCCCAACCTGCCATGTCTGTCTCCGTGTGTTTGTTTGAATTGCTGCTATGACTAACGCGTTTAGCCTTAAGTTCGATGACCACAGCTCGCGTATTGCTATTGGGGCTTAACGACGGTTACCTCAATGCCTTGCCGTGCAAGGTCGCCGCGTGCTTTGCCGGCTTCTTCCGGGTCGCGGTAGGGGCCGACGCGGACCCGATGGACGGTGCCCTTTTCAGGAACATCGGCGGTTTGGATTTGTGCCTCGTAGCCCAGCACCGCAAATCTCGCGCGCTGATTTTCTGCATCCTGCCGATTGACATAAGCACCCACCTGCAACCACAGGCGACTGCGCGGCTCAGCGCTGGGTGACGGCTCGGATGACGCCGCTTTTGCAGGGTCGACCTTAGCTACCGCTTTCGGCGCTGGGCTGAGGGTGGCGGGTGCGGGGGCTGAAGCGGGAACCGGAGCCGCATCAGGCTTGCTTCCCGGCGGCACAATGCGTTCGGATTCGGGTTTGGCCTCGTCTTTGGCCAGCGCACCGGTGATACCGGTAGGCTTTGCTTCAATTTTGGGCTTAATCGGCTCGAGCTTGGTGTGTGGCGAGGCTTCCGAGCGAAATGGCGTGGACTGGAAAATCCAGATAGCGAGCACGCCAGCGACGACCAATCCGGTGACAAAGCCGATCAATCCGCCAAAGAAAAAAGTGCCTGTTTTGAGTTGCGAAGTTTCCACGGGCTACATTCTCTCAGGTGCCGATACGCCTAGCAATTGCAGGCCATTTTTTAACACTTGCGCGGTCGCCGCGGCAAGCGCGAGGCGCGCGGCGCGGTCGCGTGGATTGTCCACCAAAAAACGCTCGGCGTTGTAATACGTATGGAAGGCAGCGGCCACTTCGCGCAGGTAATACGGTAGCAAATGCGGCGAAAGTTCGCGTGCCGTGGTGGCGAGCAAAGTCGGAAAATCAGAGATTTTCACCGCCAGCACCTCGGCTTTTTCGTGCGTCAATGCTGATAAATCCGCTGCTTGCAGCGCATCCATCGCCACGCCGCCATCACCCAGCACAGTACATACCCGCGCATGGGCGTACTGCACGTAAAACACCGGATTTTCTTCGCCGCGCGAAAGGGCCAGGTCAATGTCAAAGGTGAATTCGCTATCGGCTTTGCGCGACACCAGGAAGAAGCGCACCGCGTCTTTGCCCACCCATTCGATGAGCTCACTGAGTGTGACGTAGCTGCCCGCGCGCTTCGAAATTTTAACTTCCTCACCGCCCTTCATCACGCGCACCATCGAATGCAGCAAGTAGTCTGGGTAGCCTTTCGGAATGCCCACATTCAGTGCCTGCAAACCTGCACGAACGCGGGCCGTCGTGCCGTGATGATCGGTACCCTGAATGTTCACCACCTGCGCGAAGCCGCGCTCCCATTTGCTCACGTGATAGGCCACGTCGGGCACGAAGTAGGTGTAACCACCTGCCGCCTTGCGCATTACGCGGTCTTTGTCATCGCCGAAATCGGTGGTTTTCAACCATAGCGCACCGTCGGCCTCAAAGGTGTGGCCAGAGGCCTGCAACGCGGTCACGGTTTTGTCCACACGACCATCGGAATACAGCGAACTTTCCAAGTAATAGCAGTCGAATTTCTTGACACCGAACGCAGTTAAATCTCTGTCTTGTTCGGCGCGCAACATGTCGACGGCAAACCCGCGCACCGCGTCTGCGTTGTTGATGTCGCCGCCCTGTGCCACAAACGATTTGCCGATTTCGACGATGTATTCACCACGATAGCCATCCTCGGGCCAACCCGCGCTGTCCGGCTCGACGCCACGCGCTCGCAGTTGCACCGAGCGAGTCAAGTTCTCGATCTGGTTGCCTGCATCGTTGTAATAAAACTCGCGATACACCGAGCAACCCTGCGTTTCGAGCAGATTGCACAGCGTGTCGCCGAGTGCGGCTTGACGCGCGTGCCCCGTGTGCAGCGGGCCAGTCGGGTTGGCCGAGACAAATTCGACCAGCACTTTTTCGCCACGACGCGCGTCACCGAGGCCAAACTTTTCGCCCAGCTTCAGCACATCGGCCACCACCGAAAATTTCGCAGCAGGTTTCAATCGAATATTGATGAAACCGGGGCCAGCGATGGTGATTTCCTGCACCAACGGATGCGGCGCTGCCTCGAGCGCTGCCTTCAACACAGTGGCCACTTCACGCGGATTTTTGCCGAGCGGCTTCGCCAGTTGCAAAGCGATATTGGTCGCGTAATCGCCGTGATCGGCTTGTTTCGGACGCTCAAGCGCGGGCGTTGCGCTGTCGCCCAGTCCGGCAGATTTGATGCCGGTTGTGAGCCAGCTGATGAGTTGTTCTTTTTGCACTAGTTTTCTTCGGTAAACGGGTTCAGCAATCGCGCCCCAGTGTTTTGAAAATCTCGCGTATTTCGTGTAACCAATGTCAGCTGGTGCACGATTGCGGTTGCGGCGATTTGTTTGTCAACAGCATTGCTGACGTGCGGCGCCATTAATCGCCCCCAGACCTGTGCGCAGGGCTCGTCAAACGCAATCACGCCGGTGGCGTATTCGGTGAGTGCGTGATGAAGCCAGCGCGAGAGCATGTCCGCCTGTGGTGCATCGCCGCGATGGCTAAGAGACTCGATACCTCGGCGCAGCTCCCCAACCGTCGGCGCCGCCAAATAGACCGGATATTTGTTGATGTTGATCTGCTCCGAGAACTGCTGCACGCCGCGATTTCCCCGAGTGCCTTTGCGAATTTCGCTGATGACGTTCGTATCAAGCAAAAACACGGGTCACAGATCCGCGAACGGATCGGGCCGCATCGTTTGGTCGTAGTCCCGCGCAAAGTCCTCGTCCCGCCCCAAGTTTGGCATCGTCATCAGCACCTCCATAAACGTGAGCTTGCGAGTGGTGCCCAGCGCCTCACGCAGCAGTCGTCGATGTTGCTCTTCTGCGCTGATGTTGGCCGCAGCCGCCCGTTGGCGCAGGGCTTCGACGATTTCGGGCTCGATATTGCGTACGACTAGCTGGCTCATAACGATGCTCCGGCGATGAATTGCTATCAATGATAGCGTTTATCGCTAGTTCGTGAGCTTCGTCCACACGCCATTGGCCGCATGCGACGCAACACAGGCTTCGATGAACGCCATGCTGTGTACGCCATCGTCAATCGTGGGGAAGTTCACGGCGGCGAGCGGCGCGCCGCTGTTGCGCGCATGAATCGCTTCTGCGGCTTCACGATAGACGTTAGCAAACGCTTCCAGCAAGCCCTCGGGATGACCGCGCGGCGTGCGGCTCAGGCGTGCGATTTCTGGCGGCAGATTGACGTCGCCTCGACCGATAGTGCGCGCGATTTCGCCTTCAATATTCAGGTGAAGATAAGCCGATTCACGATGCGACCAGTCGAGCAGGCCGCGTTCACCGTAAACGCGCAGGCGGATGTCGTTTTCACCACCCGCAGCGGCCTGCGTGATCGTGTATTGCCCGCGCACGCCGCCCTCGAAACGCAAGTTCGCGAGCACGGTGTCAACGACCGTGCGGCTTGGCATCAACGCGCCGACGTCCGCGCTCACCGCCTCAATCGGCCATCCCGTCACGTTGCAGGCGAGGTGCTGCGCGTGACAACCAATCGCCGAAAACACCAGCGCCAGCCCGCTGCGATCCGCGTCAAACTTCCAGCGCTGGCTGTCGGTCATGACGCCCTGTTCGATGGGCTTGGCGAGGCCGCTTTGGATGTACTCCACCTGCACAAAGCGCACCGGGCCGATGGCGTTTTCAGCGATCAGTTGCTTCGCGTAGCGCGTCATTGGATAGGCCGAATAACCATGCGTCACGCAGAACACGCGTTCCTTTGCCCGCGTCCGCGCCGCAAGGTCGCGCGCTTCGGCCGCGGTCGTGCTGACCGGCTTGTCGCCAATCACATCCAGCCCCGCGTCCAGCGCGGCGGCAGCGTACGAATAGTGCGTATCGTTCGGCGACATGATGGCAACCGCATCAATGCCATCGTCACGCTGCGCCTCGGCAGTGATCATGCCTGCCATGTCGGCATAGCCACGCGCCGCGTCAAGCCCGAGTGACGCTGCCGCGTCACGCGAACGATCCCCCTTCGACGAG
>JANNYE010000061.1:0-26554 GCA_031409935.1 Burkholderiales bacterium
ATGCAGCAGAAATTGTTCGAGGAAATCTTTCAGATTGAGCAGACGCGGACGCTTGTCCACCAGCGCAATCATGTTCATGCCGAAGCTGTCTTGCAGCTGCGTGTTTTTGTACAGATTGTTGAGCACGATGTCGGGGATTTCACCGCGCTTAAGCTCAATGACTACGCGCATGCCCGACTTGTCGGATTCGTCTCGCAAGTCAGAAATGCCTTCGAGCCGCTTGTCGCGAACCAGCTCGCCAATTTTTTGCAGCAGCGTGGACTTGTTGACCTGATACGGAATCTCATCGACGATGATCGCCTGACGATCAGTCTTGCCAATCGGCTCAAAGTGCGTTCGCGCGCGCATCACCACGCGGCCACGGCCGGTGCGATAACCGTTGTAGACACCTTCGAGGCCGTAAATGAAGCCACCGGTGGGAAAATCTGGCGCACGGACGATTTCGATCAGCTCATCGATCGTTGCCTCGCCGTTGTTGAGTAGCAACATCGTCGCGTCAAGAATGTCCGATAAATTGTGTGGCGGAATGTTGGTCGCCATGCCCACAGCGATGCCGGAGCTGCCATTGACCAGAAGATTCGGAAACTTGGCCGGCAGAACCGTCGGCTCCATCTCTTTACCGTCGTAATTCGGCTGGAAATCGACCGTTTCTTTCTCTAGATCGCCGAGCATTTCCGCTGTGATCTTCTGCAACCGGCACTCGGTGTAGCGCATGGCCGCAGCGTTGTCGCCGTCCACCGAGCCAAAGTTACCCTGTCCATCGACCAACTGATAGCGCATCGAAAAATCCTGCGCCATACGAACCAGCGTGTCGTAGATAGAAGCGTCGCCATGCGGATGAAATTTACCCATCACCTCGCCCACCACGCGCGCGCACTTCACATACGGGCGGTTGTGAACGTTGTTGGTTTCATGCATGCCGTACAGTACGCGCCGATGCACCGGTTTCAGGCCATCCCGCACGTCGGGCAGCGCACGACCTACGATCACGCTCATGGCGTAATCAAGGTACGACGAGCGCATCTCCTGTTCTAAGCTGATCGGGAGGGTTTCTTTAGCGAATTGATCCATATCGGGGGCGTAACCTGTCTAAATTGCCGGTCTGTTATGGCTGAAAAGGCCAACCCGCTATTTTAAGCGGCTATTGAATCTTCGCCAATGACCCCGCGAAGTCGCCTATGAGTTGCGTAACTGACACACCTCTGCGCGGGAATGTAGGACAAGTGCGATAGTTCACAAATGCGCGTTGCAACCCCTAAAAGGGCAGTGGTATATTGCGTCAGGAGGGGGCTTCGCGAACTGACGGCTGTATGGCTGTGCACTGATTTGCGTGAAGCCGCCGTGACATCGACTCAAGCCTTCAAGGGGTAAAAAATTAATGAAACTTCGTTTAATCGCTAGCGCTGTCTCGGTTGCAGTAGTGGCGCTTTCCGCGAGCGTAGTGTTCGCTCAGGCCACACCGGCCAACAGCGCCTACCTGCTTTCCGCCACCGGCGGGCCTACTAACAATGTGGTTCGCAGCGGTCGCTACGGCACCAATAACGCGTCGTGCAATCTTTGCTGGCGCACCGGCTTCTGGACGCCAGCAATGGCCATCGCTGAATGCGATCCAGACTTGGTGAAAAAAGCGGTTGCAGCGGCTCCAGCGCCTGCGGCTCCTGCGTCTCCTGCGGCTCCCGTTCGTCCACCCGCAGCCGCTGTGCCAACGCCTGCGCCTGCCGCTCCTGTTGCGCCCGCTGCGCCGGTAGCACCACCTGCGCCGACTGTTCAGAAGATCACGCTCGCTTCTAAAGCGTTGTTTGACTTCGACAAAGCCATCCTGAAACCAGAAGGTCAAGCCGTTCTGGATCGCGAAATCGTTTCGCGCATCAGAGAAGTGCAAAAACTGGAACTCGTTCTGGTTACGGGCCACACGGATCGCCTTGGTTCGCAGCAATACAACCAGAAGCTCTCCGAGCGTCGCGCTGCGGCCGTTGCCGCATACCTCGCCGCTAAGGGCGTTGCCAAAGACAAGATCGAAACCCTCGGCATGGGCAAAACCCAGCCCGTTCCGGGTGTAGTGTGTGAGCAGAAGAACCGCAAGGCGCTGATCGCTTGCCTGCAGCCGCACCGTCGCGTTGAAGTTGAAGTCAAAGGCGAAATCGTTATCCGTAGATAAAGGATAGCGTTCGCTAAAAAACCCCGCTCCGGCGGGGTTTTTTGTTTCTTCCGCCTACAAAAACCGTAATCGTGAGCAAAGTACCGCCATGTCGTCCACATTCATCACTGCCCGCTACCTAATCACCCCGACCGACGAGGGCGTGATTACGATTGAACACGCGGGCATCATCGCCGACGAGGCGGGGCACATCACCGCAGTAGACCGCGCCGAAGCGCTTGCCCACCAAGGCGAATTCGCAACTCGCATCGACTTACCGAACCACATCCTCGCGCCGGGGTTGGTAAACGCCCATTGCCACGCAGCGATGGCGCTGTTTCGCGGTGCAGCGGACGATTTGCCGTTGCAACGCTGGCTCACAGAGCGCATTTGGCCGATGGAGTGCGCGTTGGTCGACGAGCGCTTCGTACGCGTCGGCACCCAACTCGCCGCCGTAGAAATGCTGCTCGGCGGCACCACCACCTGCGTCGACATGTACTTCTATTCCAAAGCCGCCGCGCAGTCGTTTTTGAGCCTCGGGCAGCGAGCCGTGCTCGCGCTGCCTGTGATCGACTCTCCAACGCGCTACGCTGCCGATGTGGACGCCTACATCACCACCGGCCTACAAGTGCGCGACGAATTCGTGGGCGAGCCGCTGCTGTCGTTCGCGCTCGCGCCACATGCACCGTACACCGCCGCTGATACGACGTTTCAAAAGGTGCTCGCCTACGCCAACGAGCTGGGCATCCCCGTTCACACGCACTTGCAAGAAACCGCGCAGGAGGTCAGCGACGCTCTGACGCAATCCAATGAGCGGCCCACCGCAAGGCTCGCGCGACTCGGCGTGCTGAGTCCGGATTTTTTCGCGGCGCACGGCGTGCATCTCGACGCGACCGACATCGCCACGCTCGCGCAGCACGGCGCATCAGTGGTGCATTGCCCTTCGTCCAATTTGAAGCTTGCCAGTGGCCTCGCCCCGATTGCCGCGCTGCTCAAGGCGGGCGTCAACGTCGGCCTCGGCACCGACGGCGCGGCCAGCAACAATCGGCTCGACATGTTTGAAGAAATGCGCCTCGCCGCGCTGATTGGCAAAGTGCAGGCAAACGACGCCGCGTCCGTCAACGCCGCACAGGCCTTCACCATGGCCACGCTCGGCGGCGCGCGTGCGGCGGGCATCAACCAAACCACCGGTTCGCTAACCGTCGGCAAAGCGGTCGACCTGATCGCCGTCTCGCTCGACTCCCCCGGTTTGCAGCCCATTTTCGACCCTGTCTCGCATTTTGTTTACGCCGCCTCCCGCGCCGATGTCACGCACGTCTGGGTCGCCGGCCGCGCGCTGGTGAATAACCGAATACCAAGCCAGCCGATATCGCGGGCAGTGGCAGAATTGCCATCTCAGATTTTGCAGTTTGCCGAGCGCGTCAGCGCGCTTCGTGCCTGAAGTACCCCCCAATGCCTACATCCACAAAAAAAGCCGCTAGCCAAACAAACAACGCCAACATTGATCCAGCAGAACTCAACAAGTTCTCAGAACTGGCGAGCCAATGGTGGGATCCGACCGGCAAGTTTCGTCCGCTGCACGACATCAATCCGCTGCGTCTCGCGCTGGTGGATAAAACCAGCGGCGGCGTGAAAGGCAAACGCGCGATCGACATCGGCTGCGGTGGCGGGCTGGTGTCCGAGGGGCTCGCCCGCATGGGCGCGCAAGTAACCGGCATCGACATGGCCAGTAAAGCACTCTCGGTCGCAAAACTACACGCGCTGGAAGCCAACGTCGTCGTCGATTACTTTGAGGCCACAGCCGAAGCAATGGCCGCCGAACACGCCGAGCAGTTCGACGTAGTCACCTGCCTAGAAATGCTCGAACACGTGCCCGATCCTGCCTCAGTGGTGGCCGCCTGTGCCAAGCTCGGCAAGCCCGGTGCCACGCTGTACTTCAGCACTATTTCGCGCACGCCAAAAGCCTACGCGTTGACGGTGTTAGGCGCTGAATACATCCTCGGCCTGCTGCCCAAAGGCACCCACGAATACGGCAAATTCCTCAAGCCCTCCGAACTTATCAATTTCACCCGCGGCGCCGGGTTGCAGTTGCTCGAAATGCGCGGCATGGACTACAACCCCTTCACCCACGTTGCCAAGTGGAAAGACGACACCACGGTGAACTACCTGATAGTGTGTCGCAAGGGTTAACAGCTTTTTACTGGAACCTTTGTTTTTAAAGGGCTTAGCGCAGTAAAAGCAAAATATCGAGAAATGACTTTTATGCTGCGAGCGCCCCTATAAATGGACGTTATCGTAGAAAGCTGTAGGCTTCATCTCACCATTTAAATGATCAAAACGTCGCGCGGCATCACGTTTCCTAAACAGCCATACCCTTGTTAGAATTGAAGGCAAGGGGCGGTTAGCTCAGCGGTAGAGCACTGCCTTCACACGGCAGGGGTCACTGGTTCGAACCCAGTATCGCCCACCAATATTCAGCGTGAAATCAAGGACTTGCAGCTTAGGCTCAGGTTCTTTTTTTTACCGTTGGCGCATCGATTGCCGCGCCACCAAAGCATTCGTCATCGATGACGTCGCCTCCGGTTTGGCAACAGCCGATGGCACTTTGCATACCGATGCCGCCCATCGCTTATTACGTTTCTAAATCAATAAGAGACTAGGCGCGACGACGCAGACAGTGCGGTGGCACGGCCAGAAGGAGCAACGACGTATCGTATTGATTTAGAAATGGAATTAGAGTGCGTCACGATGCCATGCACATCACCACGCCCTCGTTCACCCAGCCACGCGCCACGACCTGCGCAATCGCATTGGGGTCGGTGGCAAAACGATGATTACCTTCTTTGCCTCGCGAGATACCGTCGTTATAGGCGCGATAAACCGGCACCATCCCCGCTGCGCAAACGCCATTGACGGCGGGCGTCGTCAGAAAGTCGAGACTCTCAAAATTCAACCGAGGTTGCGTGGCGGGTGTAGTCGCTTGCAACGACTTGAGCAGATCGCATTCGGACTGCACGGCGGTATAGAAGTGCGAGTTCGGGCCGGGTGACACGCTGCCATAGAAACGGCACACAGGTGTGGCACCGCCTTGGTTAAACCAGATTCCTGTGCGCGCCCAGCCCGCCGCGATTCCACTGTCCAACAGCGCTTTGTCGCTGGCGCTGGCGGTGATGAAATATTGATCGGCCACCGGGAGGTAGTACTCGACGACGGCATTGTCTGGGGCTGCGCCGCCGTTGAGCGCGACTCGCTTGCCATCAGCTGGCGGCAGGCAGGTGAAGGTGAGTGGCTGGCTGGCCGTGGCCAGCGCGCGCAAAGCAGTGTCGGCAAGCAGCGCGCCGCTGCGCATTAGCCACGAGCCGTTTGCCTGCATGAGGCCGGTGTGAGAGTTGCCATCAATGTTGCCTCGTACCGCCAGAGCACAGGCGGCGCGCGGTGCGGTTACTTGCGCTTGTGCCTTGAGCACTGTCAGTCGGGCCTCAACGGCGTCAGGCGCACCCGGTCGCCACGTGACTTGCTGGCCCACGATCGGCAACAAATCGGTGTCCATCGCCAGCACAAACGCAATCACCTGATCGCGAGTCGTGGCAACGGGCGCGGGAAAATTGAACACCGGGTCGCTGAAAAAATTGATCAGCGTGTCGATACCGCCGTCGTTTGAAAAACCAAAACCGCGTATCTGCGGGCCAGTCGCGGCACCTGCTCCGCCACTGAACCCAAACATGCCGACCTTCTGATACATGTTTCTAAGGTGCGGTACTTTGAAATTTTCAGTAATACGAAAGCCTTCAAACGACATCAACCCGCCGGTGCCAAACTGCCCTGCCGACGGGTTGAGACTATGGCAATGGTTGCAGCTACCGAGGCCGGTAATGTTGTTGACGTTGAAGTAGGTGTTGCTGCCCGCCTGCTCGGCTGCGCTCAATGAATTGTCAAGTGCACGCACCGGATTGGGCGGCATTTTCAGGGCGAGCGCAAAATCGGTGAACGCTTGCATATCGGCGTCACTCAGCGGCGTCAGGCGACCTAGCAAGTCAACAAACGCCGGATTGAACTCTTTGAACGAGGCCTCTTCCTTCGATTCAACGGCACCCCGAACGGTTGCTCGCGTGCCCCCGATGCGATCGCCTCGCCAATGCGTGGGGCCATTTTTCGCCATGCCGCGCAGCGTTTGAGTGGTCATCGGGCCCTTCATCGGGTGAAATCTGGTCGTCGTTTTCGGGCTGTTGCTGACGTAGGCGTTGGTGTTGGTCTTCTGCGGGTCGTCGGGGTTACCCAAGTCCCAAGCAAGCTGATCCAGATCTGCAAAGGTGTGGCATGACGCGCACGAACTGGTGCCGTTGCTTGAAGTGAAATTTGCGTCGTAAAGAATGCGTCGCCCGCTCTTCACGCGCTGGCTGTCGGGGGTGAAAAGCGGCGTTGTTTTGAGCACCGACAAGTTTTTGGTGTCGACCACGCTGACGCTGTGCGCCACATGCGAGTACACGAAAAGGCGCGTGCCAGCCGCGTTTAACGCCAGTCCCGCAGGGCCGTCCGGCACGTTAAGGTGCAGCGCGCTGTTCGGCGAGAACTGGCCGGTGGCGAGTGATGAGGTTGGCAGGGCTGCAACTTTGTTCGAGCCGAGGGCTGCCACATACAGCGTGTCGCCACCGGGGCTGAACACCATTGCTGTGGGCTGCGCAAGGCTCCTTGCTTTGTCGGCAGCGCTGATTGCCAGACCCGAATTTTGCGCCGTGGGCAGCGCAAAGTTCACATGCGAATTCAGGTGCACCGCATCGACGGATTGCCGGGCAACATCAACTACGCTGATGCGACTTTCGGCCAAGCGTCCGCGCACCGTCGTGCTCGACGCGCCGGTGCCTTCAAAGCGGATTTCGTTCTTGGCCTCGGTGTTACTCACAAAAACTTTGCCGTTCTGTGGATGCACAGCAAGATTGAAGAGCGTAGTGCCAACGCCGCTGACACGCGCTTTTAGACTGGGGACCGGCGCATCGGCGTCGATCGCAAACAAGTCATAGTCAGGCAGCGAAAACTTGACCGATGATGACCAATCCGTCTTTGCTTCATCGCGCCACGCAGCGCCGTCGTATTTCACGATGAGCCCGGTGGCGGGTGCGGTGACGCCGTCGCTACTCGCTGACGGCACAGGCTTGCGGCCAAACACGGCATCGCGATGCAAAGTCGTGGTGCCATTGCCCGAAAACAGCGGCGCGGCGTAGACAGTCATGCCGTCCGGGCTGACCGCCAGCGCACGCGGCGTGTCTGCGAACAGCGTGAGGATGGTCAGCGGATTTCCGGTCAGGCTTTCATCCAGATTGGCTGCATCAAACACCCACACATCCGCGCGACCCTGCCCCGCTGTGGTCAAGTTGCTGGTGGTTATATCTGGGCGATTTTGTCCGCGAAGTGCGGCTGTAACAAACGCTCGATCACGATTGGCACCGGCAAACACGATGTCACGCGGCTCGTCGCCCACCTGAAGCGTGCGCAGCACGCGTGGGGTACCGTCAAGTCGAACCACGCTCACCGAATCCGACAGGTGGTTGACCACCCACACCTCGTTTGCGTTGCGCTCGGCCACCGCTACCGGCTCTAAACCCACAGCTACGGCGCTTACGAGTCGCAGGATGTCACCGTCAACCGCATAAATTTCTAGGCAATGCGCGGGACGGTTGGTCACAAATAGTCGTTTGCCGTCGGCTGACAATGCAATCGGACGCACCGGCCCGCTTTCGAACACAGTGACGCTGCCGGCCACGCTGTCATCGGTGACGTTATCGCCGCCCGACCCGCATTGAAAAACAGGCCGCAGCAGCGTTGTGCCCAGCGACTGCTCGATAGCCGCGTTGCTAGTGCTGAGTTTGCGACCCGTTTTGGTGTCGGTGCCGCCAAAGCCCACCAATCCAAGCAGGACGAGCAACACGAGGGCGTAGCGAAAAAAATTTACAGGCATCGTCGGGTTCGATACGTCCATGTATACGCCATGACTACAAGCGACAAACGACAAAGCGCTAACTGGTCTGCGCAGTGGTTTCTTCTTCGTCAGGCCAATTTTTTATATAGCTTTTGAGCATTCTATTTTCGAAGCTTTGCTCCTCGTACACCGCCTTGGCCACGTCATGAAACGACAGCACGCCGAGCAGCGTGCCCGCATCCATCACCGGAATGTAGCGAGCGTGCCGATCCAGCATGTTTTTACGCAGCATTTGTACGTCCATGCCGGGCTCAGAGGTTAGTGGATCGCGTTCCATGATTTCACCGACGGTGAGTGCTTTGAGTTCGCTGCCTCGTTCGTCGAGCACTTTAATCAGTTCGCGAAAGGTGAGGATGCCGGCAAGCTTGCCTTTTTCCATCACCACCAGCGACCCGATGTCATGGTCTGCCATGGAATGCACGGCGTCGGCCACGCTCATATCGGGCGTTGCGCTAAAAAGCGTACTGCCCTTGATGCGAAGAATTTCACTGACCAACATGGGTATCCTCTAAAGTTTGGTGCCGGTGCTCTCGATGCGCTCAGCTCATCATCCGATCCACCACAGAAGCGTACACCCAAACATACAATTGGGCTATGCCATTGTCCAGTAGCACTCCATCTGGTGATTCTGCAGCGCCCGCAATAGACGCTTCCACAGGTTTGGCTGCGCCAAAACGTGAGCGGGACTGGTACGTTCACGAGTGGATACTGCTTGCGTTTGCCGCTGGGATGATGCTGTTGATCTACTTTGTGGCGCGTCACGAGGCCGAGCTTGGGCAAAGCGAAATTATTCGCGATGCGGGTGTGGTGGAGCAGTCCATTTCCAGAAAACTCGAAGCTGATCAACAGTTTTTTGACCGGCTCGCGCTAGATCTTGGCGGAGAACGTATCTCATCGGCAGATTTTGATCGCATTGCCAGCAAGCGCGCGGTGGAATCAAGCTACGTCACCGACATTTTGCGTATCAACTCGGACTATGAAGTAACCCGACATGCGCCGGGTGCAAAGTCGCTTGAGGTGGTCAAACAGAGCCGCGGCCCCTTTGCCGATCAGTCACGGGTGATGGGATTCACCGAGAAAACCAATCGCAGCACCTACTCACAACCGTATCGCAACCAATCGGGACGTTTCTTCATCGAATATGCCGCCCCCGTGTTTGCCAACGAAACATTTTTGGGTACGGTAAACGCGGTCATATCATTTGATTTACTGCTGGAAAAGAGCGCTCCGGAATGGGCGTCCCGCAAATATCGTGTGGTCATCACCGACACTAACGGACAGGGCATGACCAATGCCGAAGCGATGCACCTTGAATCAGGCGTAGTCAAACACACGGTGCCCCTAGCGCTGCCGTGGCGTGATCTGCAAATTACGCTGGTCGGCGCAAAACCCTCGACCGTATTGCCCAATTTGACGCTGTCGACGGCGGTGCTGGCCTTAACAGGGCTGATGGTGTGGACCTCCATTGGCCTGCGCAAGCAGCAGCGCATGCGAAAGCTTGCCGAGGTTGAACGCGATCATATGGTCGCGCAATCCATTAGCAATTTGCGCGACACCAAAGAGCGCTTTGAAACAGTGCTCGATTCGCTCGACGTCTCCGTCTACGTGAGCGACCTGCACACCAACGAATTGTTATTCTGCAACTCGCATCTGCACGAAACCTTTGCCAACCTTGAGATTGGCAAAAACGCCAGCCAGTTTGAAGGCGGATTCGTTCAGAGCCCTAGCGATAAATACCCCGCCAGCAATCTGCTGACCACTCAGTGGGAGCCGGGCGAGGTATTCAAGGATGAGCTTGAGCATCGTGCCACGCACCGCTGGTTTCTCACCCGCACCCGAGCGGTGCGCTGGGTGGACGGTCGCCTCGCGCGATTGACAACCTTAGGCGACGTCACTGACCGTGTGCACGCGGAGCGCATTCGTCAGGCTCAACAAGAAAAATTGATGCGTACCTCGCGCCTGATGACGGTGGGAGAAATCGCCTCCACCCTTGCGCACGAGATCAATCAGCCGCTTGCCGCGATTGCCAATTACGTGAGTGGTTGCATCCGCCGGCTAAAGGGCAACGGCAACGTGGACACGGCAGTCATTGGGGCGATGGAAAAAGCTGACGCTCAGGTGGTGCGGGCGGGCGCGATCATCAGCCGGGTGCGTGAATTCGTGCGTACCCGCGAGCCGCAGCGGCGAGCGCTCGACATTAACGGGTTGGTCGCAACCGTGGTCACGTTAGTGGCAAGCGACGATGAGGAGCGCGCCCTGCGCTGCGACCTGCAGCTACAGACCGACCTACCGCCCGTTTTTGCGGATCACATCATGATTGAACAGGTACTGGTCAATTTTCTGCGCAACGCGCGCGAAGCCATGCAGCACTTGCCGCCTATGTATCGCATTGCGGAAATACGGACCTCCCGACTTGACGCCAGTCACGCGCTGGTGGAAGTGGCCGACCTTGGCGTCGGTATACCGCCGGAGGTGGCGGGGCAACTGTTCTCGCCGTTCTTCACCACCAAGGCAGACGGCATGGGCATGGGGCTCAATATCTGCCGCTCGCTGATTGAATATCACGAGGGCAACCTCACCTTCGAGCAAAATACGCCCGTTGGTACCATTTTTCGCTTCACGCTTCCGTTCGACGAGGGCCTTTCATCATTATGAGTATTCATCCAGGTATTGTTTATATCGTCGACGACGACGAAGCGTTTCGCGATTCAGTCGCGTGGTTGTTGCAAACCAACGGCTATCAGGCACGGTTGTTTGCCGATGCTGAAAGCTTTTTGAAGGAAGTGAAGCCGGGCGTTGGCGGGCCACCACGTTGCGCGGTGTTGGATGTTCGCATGCCAGGGCTGTCCGGCCCACAAACGCAGGAGGCACTGGTCGAGCGCGGCATCAAGCTGCCGCTAATATTTGTAACGGCTCATGCCGATGTGCCAATCGCCGTGGCAACCATCAAACGCGGCGCATTCGACTTCATCGAAAAGCCGTTTGCCGAGAGCGATTTGCTCAAACGCATCGAAGAGGCATTGTCGTTCGCTACTGAGGCGCAAGCGCAGCAAAGCCAGATTGCTGGTATTGCCGCGAGGCTCGCGTCATTATCGGATCGCGAACGGCAAGTGCTTGATGCCGTGGTCACCGGCAAGATGAACAAAACTATCGCCTACGATCTGGAAATCAGTATCAAAACCGTCGAGGCTCATCGCGCGCGCGTGATGGAAAAAATGGAAGCGGCATCGCTTGCGCATTTGATACGCATGGTCACGTTGACCGGCGGCTGACCATTCGCGAGCCACCCCCGAATGGTCACCCCCCGGCGAAGGCCGAACCCGACGCCTCATTCCTCCCCTGCAATTTAGTTGTAACGCATGTCAAACTCCCGTCACTGCCCCCTCCTCATTCTTGGCTCTGGCCCCGCCGGTTACACCGCTGCCGTATACGCTGCACGTGCCAATCTGCGGCCGGTGCTGATTACTGGCCTGCAGCAAGGTGGGCAGCTCACCATCACCACCGAAGTCGACAACTGGCCCGCCGATGCTGATGGGGTGCAAGGGCCTGAATTGATGGAGCGATTTCAAAAGCATGCGGAGCGCTTCGGAACCGAGATCATCTTCGATCACATTCACACCACGTTCTTGAACGAAACGCCAAAGCGTTTAGTCGGCGACAGCGGCGAATACACCTGTGACGCACTGATCATCGCGACTGGCGCATCCGCCAAATATCTAGGCTTGCCGAGCGAGGAAAAATTCCACGGCAAAGGCGTATCCGCCTGCGCCACCTGCGACGGTTTCTTCTACAAAGGTCAAGACGTAGTCGTCGTCGGCGGCGGCAACACGGCGGTCGAGGAAGCGTTGTATTTGTCCAACATCGCGAAGACCGTCACCATCGTTCACCGTCGTAACAAGTTCAAAGCCGAGGCGATCCTGATTGACCGGCTGATGGCAAAAACCAAAGAGGGCGGCAACATGCGCGTGATCTGGGATCACTACGTTGACGAAGTGCTGGGCGACAACTCCGGCGTGAACGCCGTTCGCCTCAAAAGCATGAAAGACGGCAGCACGCAAGAAGTCAACGCGCCTGGCCTTTTCGTCGCCATTGGGCACACGCCGAACAGCGGAATTTTTGAAGGCCAGCTCGACATGGCAGGCGGCTTTATAAAGGTCAAAACCGGCACCGAAGGCGGTGCTACCTCGACCAATATTGCCGGTGTGTTTGCCGCCGGCGACGTGGCCGACCACGTCTATCGCCAAGCCGTGACCAGTGCGGGCACGGGCTGCATGGCAGCACTGGATTCGCAAGCGTATCTTGAAGCGTTGCACGGGTAGACCGAACAAGCTCAGGACTCGATGAACTGAACGTGCGTAGTCGTAAGAGCGGCGAAAGCCGCGATAGCGTCCAACTCGACCAAGGATCGCGGCTCTCGCCGCTCCTACGGGACGTTTCATCGGTAAGGGCGAACTTTGTTGTAGGGCGGGCACCCCGTGCCCACCAATCCGTGGCGCAACAACTCATTGGGCAACACAAAGCGTGGTGGGTAGAGGCTGCCGACCCTACAAAATTTGAGCGGTGATCGTGGCAAAAAGCAATGATCTAACTGACCTCGCGTTTCTCTTGGCGACCGACAGACAACTCGCCCGAAAAGCGCGTCGCTCGCAAGCACACGCTGCGGCGAGCCAACACCAAACACACCAATCTACGTCCGACGCGTCACTGCGCTTCGTTGATTTTTTCAAGCCGTGGAGCGAATACAAAGCGCCCGACGCAACCGAGATCGCACTCTTCCGTGAAGCCGTCAAAGACGCCACACCATTCGAAAAAAGCCACCGCGCTGACACCCGTCGCCCCAAACCAAATCCACACGCGAATCATCACCAGGCCGATGAGTTGGCCGCACTAGAGGCGAGTCAATTAGCGATGTATCCGAGCCCGATGAGCTGGGACATCGGTGCTGACATCGAAGATGAACAAAGTTTTCTGCGCGGTGCTGTCAGCCCCGATTTGTTGCGCAAACTACGGCGAGGTCACTGGACGATAGACGCCGAAATCGACCTTCACGGACACAGCCAAGACGAAGCGCACGAAGCGCTTATGGAGTTCATGCGTAAAGCACGCGTCACCGGCTGGCGGTGCGTTCGAATCATTCACGGAAAGGGCTTATCCAGCCACCAAAAAATCCCGATTCTTCGCAATAAAGTGCGACGCTGGTTACAACAAAAGGACGAAGTGCTGGCGTACTGCGAGCCGCGCCCCAACGGCGGGGGGAGCGGTGCTGTACTGGTACTGCTACGCGGCGCTCGCTAACGAGAAGTCAACGTCAAATCAGCGGCATGGGCTGCGCTGAAGCGCCCATGCAGCGCTGCATGGGCGCGACATCAGTCGGCTAGTTCAATCCGGTTGCGATAGAACTCCAGCGCCTCGGGATTGGCCAGCGATTCCATGTTTTTCACGCTGCGATCATGCACCACGTCGCGCACCGCAAGTTCGACGATCTTGTTGCTCTTGGTGCGCGGAATGTCGGCTACCGCAACCACCTTCGCGGGCACGTGGCGCGGCGTCGTGTTGTCGCGGATGCATTGTTTTATCTTGTCGATCAGCGCAGCATCTAGGGTGATGCCGTCGGCAAGTTTTACAAACAAAACTACGCGCGCATCGCCCTGAAAATTTTGTCCGATGACTATGGATTCGATCACCTCGTCGAGCGTCTCAACCTGCCGATAAATCTCGGCAGTGCCAATGCGCACGCCACCCGGATTGAGCGTAGCGTCAGAGCGACCGACGATCACCATACCGTCGTTTTCGGTAATCTGGCACCAGTCACCGTGACACCACAAACCCGGGAAGCGTTCAAAATACGAAGCGCGATAGCGCGAACCGCCATCGTCATTCATGAAGTACAGCGGTAGCGACGGAAACGTCTGCGTGCAGACCAATTCGCCCATCGCGCCGCGCAGCGATTGCGAGTAGTCATCGAACACATCGGTGGCCATGCCCAGACCAAGACATTGGAGTTCGCCGCGATAAACCGGCAGCGTCGGGTTGCCCAGTGCGAAGCAGGCCATGATGTCGGTTCCGCCGGAAATCGACGCCAGATGCACGTCCGATTTCACGCACTGATAGATGTAGTCGAAGCTCTCGGGCAGCAGCGGCGAGCCGGTCGACAGCACCGTGCGAAGTGCGGCCAATTGATGGGTACGATTCGGGACGACGTTTGCCTTTTTAAGCGCGTCGATGTACTTGGCGCTAGTTCCAAACAATGTGCAGCACTCCGTTTCGGCGAAGTCCCACAAGATGCGACCACGATCAGCAAATGGTGAACCGTCGTAGAGCAAGCACGCTGCACCCGCGGCCAACCCAGAGATCAACCAGTTCCACATCACCCAGCCGGTGGTGGAAAAGTAGAAAATGCGATCTCCGTCGTGAACATCAGAATGAAGAACGTGCTCTTTAGCGTGTTGCAACAGCGTGCCACCGACACCGTGCACCATGCATTTGGGGAGCCCAGTGGTGCCGCTGGAGTAGACGATGACGAGGGGGTGATTGAATGGGAAGCGGGGGAACGTGAGCGTTGCTGCTTTTGCCGTCGTGAAAACGTCCCACCTCTCGTGTCGCGCCCCGTCCTCTGTAGGAGCGGCTTGCCGCGACCCCGCAGTCAGGTCGCGGCAAGCCGCTCCTACAGGCAGACCGGCAACATATTCGACCCAAACTACGCATTTAACGCTCGGCAACCGCGCCGCGATCTCCATCACTTTGTCGCGCGTATCGACCACTTTTCCATTGTAAAAATAGCCGTTCACCGCGAACAGGACTTTCGGTGCGATCTGCGTGAAGCGATCCAACACACCTTGCACGCCAAAATCTGGCGATGACGACGACCAGACCGCGCCGAGACTCGTCGTCCCAAGCATCGCAATCGCCGCTTCGGGAATATTCGGCAAAATGCTGGCGACCCGATCTCCGACAACAACACCACGCTGGCGCAGCGCATGCTGCACGCGGGCGACCGAGTCGTGCAATTGGTCAAAGCTCAAGCGCCGTCGATCCCCGTGCTCATTCCAGAACACCAGGGCGTCATCCGCGCCGCGCTTCTTAAGCAAGTTCTCGGCAAAGTTGAGTTGCGCGTCCGGAAACCACTGCGCGCCGGGCATCAAGTGCCCGTCAACCAGGGTGCGTTCGCCCTTTGCACCGACGATGCCGCAAAAATCCCACAGCTCGCGCCAAAACACTTCTTTGTTGGCAATCGACCAGCGCCACAGGCTCCAATAGTCTGGAAAGCGCTGCGAATATTTTTCGCGCAATAGCTCAGTAAACGCAGTGATTCGCGCTGACGCGATTCGTTCCGGTGACGGCGACCAGAGTGGCTCGTCCACAGCGCTCACGGCGTCGGCAACAGCCGTGCGCGCACTTTATCCGGCAGCGCAACGCCTTTGTTCGCGCTGCGGCTCATCCAAAGCAATTTGCACACGCCCGTCGCATACAGTTCGTCGCCCACAAACAGGTCGTGCGTGGTCTCAACAATTTTCGGGCCCACGTCGGTGACACGAATGGTCACGCGCACCGTGGAAGGATGCGTCACGGCCCGTATGAAGCGGCAATTGGCTTCCACCAATATCGGCACAATGTCCACGCCCACCGTCACAAAGCCCAGCTTGGCGAACCACTCCAGTCGACATTGCTCCATGTAGCGAAAGTACACCGTGCTGTTCACATGCTGATATGCATCCATATCGCCCCAGCGCACAGGCATGTCTACTTCGTGCATCACAATGTCTGTAGAGGCCGCGACGGCGCGTGTGGGAACGAGCTGTTTGGAGTGATCCATCGACGATGTGCCCTTTGAAAATGCGTTTTACCGTGCAATGCCTAACTATAATCGCCCGATGAGTTGCGATACCGTTATGAGCAATTTTTCCCGCCAGTGGAGCGACCCGCCTTTGTATTGCGGCGCGTATTCGCTCGCGCCGATGGCCGCGTCCGACGCAAAGCTTGACTATTGCCTACGTCTTGCGCATAAAAATATGAATCCGTACTTGTTGCGCCGTGGCGAAAGTTTTGACGATGCCCGGTGGCGAGCCAACGCGCCGCAATCGGAATTTTTTCTGGTGACAAAAAACATTGCGCTGACTCCATTTGACATCGGCTTCTTGAGCGTACGCGGCGAGCCAGACGCGACGAGTGCGCTGCACGTGGGCGACATCCAGATTGAGCCAGCCCAGCAGAACAAGGGCGCGGGCTCAGCCGCACTCTACCTCGTCGAAAAGCTCGCGCGAGCACGCGGCTTCCATGAGCTCACGCTCAATGTGTTTCGCGATAACCCGGCCCTTGCGCTGTATGAGCGCGACGGCTTTGATTGCATCGACACCCAGTTTTACAAATACAAGATGCGCAAAATGTTGCATCAAAGGATCGAACCCACATGAGCAGTATCAGAGCCGACCGTGACGCGATGGAATACGACGTAGTGATCGTGGGCGCAGGGCCAGCGGGCTTGTCCGCCGCGATTCGTCTAAAGCAACTCGCGGCAGAAAACAACCGCGAAGTGTCCGTCTGCATTCTCGAAAAAGGTGGCGAAGTTGGCGCGCATATTTTGTCGGGCGCTGTAATCGATCCGCTCGCGTTGAACGAATTGCTCCCGGACTGGAAAGAACAAGGCGCGCCGATTCACACGCCGGTTACCGACGATCAGTTCTGGACGCTCACCGAAACGGGTGCGACCAAAATTCCACACTGGACGTTGCCCAAACTGATGAGCAACGAGGGCAATTACATCGTGAGCCTCGGTCGCGTGTGCAAATGGATGGGCGAGCAGGCTGAGGCGCTGGGCGTTGAAATTTATCCTGGTTTTGCGGCGGCGGAAGTGCTGTTCAATGATGCGGGTGCCGTGATCGGCGTGGCCACTGGCGACATGGGCGTTGGCAAGGACGGCGAGAAAAAAAGCGAGTTTCAGCCGGGCATGGAGCTGCATGCAAAGTACACGCTGTTTGCCGAGGGCGTACGCGGTTCGCTGTCGCAAGAGTTGATGAAAAAATTCAACCTGCGCGATGGCATTGATCCGCAAAAATACGGCATCGGGATCAAAGAGCTGTGGCAGGTTGAGCCATCAAAACACAAGCCTGGACTGGTGATGCACTCGCAAGGCTGGCCGCTTGATTCAAGTACCGGCGGCGGCTCGTTTTTGTATCACCTGACCAATGAAAACAAGGACACGCTGGTTGCTGTGGGCTTCGTGATTCACTTGAGTTACGAGAACCCTTGGCTGTCGCCGTTTGACGAGTTTCAGCGCTTCAAATTGCATCCGCATATCAAGCCGTTGTTCGAAGGCGGCAAGCGTCTGGTGTACGGCGCACGAGCGATCAATGAGGGCGGTTTGCAGAGTGTGCCGAAGCTCTCGTTTGCTGGCGGCGCGCTAATCGGATGCAGCGCAGGTTTCGTGAATTTGCCGCGCATCAAGGGTTCGCACAACGCCATGAAAACTGGCATGCTCGCGGCCGAAGCGGCGTTCGATGCAGTGAAAGCGGAGCGTCAACACGACGAGCTGCACGCTTACAACGACGGCTGGAAAAAGAGCTGGGTGTTCAGCGATCTGTACAAAGTGAGGAACGTTAAACCAGGCCTCAAATGGGGCATGGCGCTGGGCACGCTGCACGGCGGCGTTCACATGTGGATGAACGATCTGGGCTTGGGCAAACTGGTCGGCTGGACGCTGCGTCACGGCAAAGCGGACAACGAGTATTTGAAGCCTGCTGATCAGATGCCACAGATCAATTATCCGAAGCCGGATGGAGTGATCACGTTCGACAAACTGTCGTCGGTGTTCCTTTCAAACACCAACCACGAAGAAGATCAGCCGGTGCATCTGCAACTGCGCGATGCGTCGATTCCGGTGAAGCACAATCTGGCGCGCTATGCCGGGCCCGAGAGTCGTTATTGTCCAGCGGGTGTGTACGAGTATGTGGACGACGATGCAGGCGCAAAAAAACTACAGATCAACGCCCAAAACTGCGTGCATTGCAAAACCTGCGACATCAAGGATCCGTTGCAAAACATTCACTGGGTGGTGCCCGAGGGTGGCGGCGGGCCGGTTTATTCGGTGATGTAGTTTTTGTCCGCCACCGATGCAGCGCGGAATTGCGTAGGGTGGGCAGCCTCTGCCCACCGTGGCTTTGCAGACTAAATTGTTTTTTCACGGCTTGGTGGGCACCGGGTGCCCACCCTACGTAGCGCGCCCACCAGCTTCAGTGCGACCGCCGAACCCATGATACCGTCTGCTCTCCTCACCCTCTACGACCAATCCATGCGCCGCAACGCGCTTGTTGCGGGTTGTTCGCGCGAGTTGACCGCGCAATCCTCACGCTACAGCACTGCATCTGGCAGCTTGCGCTATGTCATGTGGCATCAGTTTTTGGCAGCCGACACCGACCGCTGCATAACTGAGGAAATCACGGCAGCAACGGGCGCCGTGAAGGCGCTGATGTGGAAGGTTTACGGACACGATGCGCCAGCAAATCTCGGCGAGCGGCTACTAGCGCACGGCTTTAACGATCACGACCCGTGCGCGCTGATGGCCGCGCCGGTGGCGCGTGTGCTGGCAGCACTCGGCGATACCACGGATCAGGTCAAAGTGCGGCAGCTTCTTGAGGCCAATGATCTTGATGCGTATCAGGAAATTTGGGATTCAGTGTGGCCTGATGCACCGAACTCGCGGTACGTGAATGATTACCGACAGTTGGCCACAGATCGCGATCCGGGCGTGGCCTTTTTTGCGGGCTTTTCACCATCAGGCGAACCCATCACCTCGGGCTATCTGTTCCACGCGCCGCAAGCCCCGTTTGCGCTGCTCTGTGGAGGTGCCACCAAGGCCGCATGGCGCAACCGTTACGCGTATTCAGCGATGCTCGCCGCACGCGCCAAATGCGCACAACAACGCGGTGCCGTTTACCTGGCCGTTGAAGCCAGCCCCCAGAGCCAACCGATTCTCGAGCGGCTCGGTTTTGAGCGCTTGTCAACGCTGCTCTTCTACGAAAAAGCGCTGTCGAAATGAAGCGTTTTTTGATCGACAGCATCAGTACCGTGACGCGCGAAATGCGCGGCCAGATTGTGATCACCGGATCGCATGGCGGCAGCAGTGCCGCGCGCCTTGCACTCGCGCATCCGCCGGGGCTCGTAGTGTTCAATGATGCCGGTGTCGGGCGTGACGAGGCGGGCATTCGCGGCCTCGAAATTTTGCAATTGGTGGGGGTTGCTGCCTGCACCGTGAGCCACAGTAGCGCACGAATTGGCGAGGCCAGCAGCACGTTGCAGCACGGCACCATCAGTCACGCAAATTCGCTGGCGATGACGCGCGGAATCGTGGCCGATCAAAGCTGCGCGGAGGCGATCAGCTTTTTTTAGAAAGCCCCAGTTGATATGGGCAACAGGGCATAAAACTGGTAAAGTCGAGAAATGGCATTTATGAGCGCTATGCCTTTAATAAATGGTCGTTTCACCAAAAAGCTGAGGACGATTTTGAAGTAAAGTGGGCAGCCTGCGGCCACCAAAACGTGGCGTCAGCACAATGGTGGGCACGGAGTGCCCAATTAACGTGGCTACGCATCCACCTTCACGTTCGCCTCTTTCACCACCCGCGCCCATTTCACTCGCTCTGCGCGCATGAAGTCAGCAAACTGCTGCGGCGTGCCGCCGCCGTCTTCCGCGCCGACGCCGGCGAGGCGCTCCTTGACGTCGGGCATAGCCATCGCCGCATTCATGTCGCGGCTGATTCGGGCGATGGCATCGGCGCGCATTTTGGCCGGTCCGATAAGCCCGTACCAGGTCGTCGCTTCAAAGCCGGGGTAGCCGCTTTCAGACACCGTGGGCAGCTCCGGATAGGAGCTTGACCGCTTGGTGCGCGTCTGCGCGACGGCGTACACCTTGCCGCCTTTGACGTGAGGCGTGACTGCGGCCATCGTGTCGAACGAATAATTAATCTGCCCGCCCATCAGGTCAGTTAACAGCGGCGCGCTGCCTTTGTACGGCACGTGCAGCACGTCGATGCCTGCGGCTACCTTGAACAGCTCCAGCGCCAAGTGTTGCGCGCTGCCACTGCCGGCCGAGCCGAACGACAGCGTGCCCGGTTTTGCCTTGGCCAGCGCGACGATGTCCTTCACCGTTTTCGCGGGCGCATTCGGATGGCAGATCAGCACATTCGGCGTAACGCCAACCAGCGTCAACGGCGAAAAATCGGTGTCGGCGTTGTACGGCATTTTTGGGTTCAACGCGGGGCCGATACCGTGCGAATTGATGTGCCCCATGAGCAGCGTCAAGCCATCCGTTGACTTGGCAACGACGTCGGCCGCCAAGACACCGGCAACACCTGCGCGGTTTTCGATGATGACTTGTTGGCCCCACATGATCGTGAGCTTGGGTGCGAGCACGCGCGCCAACGCGTCGGTGCCGCCACCGGGCGGGAAGCCGACGATGATTTTTACGGTGCCGCTGGGCCAAGCGGTTTGCGCGAATAGGGCGCTACTACCGAGGAGCGGCGCGGTGGCTAGCGCCTTAACGAGGCTGCGGCGATTTTGATTAGTTGACATGGAATTCCTGGGGTTAAAAGAGACAACTGTAGGAGCGGCCTTGGCCGCGATCACAGGTAGGCGGGACGGGGATCGCGGCCAAGGCCGCTCCTACAAAAGCATTGCGAACGAACATCTAAGCGGCAATCTTCAACACCGACGGTTGCGCCGACTCCAGCGGCGCTTTGAGCACCTCCATCGCCGCAACGACACCACTGCCCTTCAACGCCACACCCGCCAGCGACAAGCCCATCTCAACCGCGCACAGCGTGCCCATTAGCGAGCCATCGTTGCATTCGCCCAAGTGCCCAATGCGAAACAATTTGCCCTTGACCTTGCCGAGCCCCATGCCAAGCGACGTGTCGAATTTTTCGTAAATCACTTTGCGCACCACGTCCGCATCAATGCCCTCCGGCATCACCACGCCCGTCAGCACCGGCGAATAAACAGCCGCGTCCGTGCATTGAATTTCCAGCCCCCAACCGGTCACGGCCGCGCGACACGCCTTCGCCAAACGCTGGTGGCGCGCGAACACATTGTCGAGCCCTTCGCCCAGCATCATCTCCAGCGCCTCATGCAATCCGTAAAGCAAATTGGTGTTCGGCGTGTACGGAAAATAGCCGGTCTTGTTCATTTCCAGCATTTCATCCCACGCCCAAAAGGCACGCGGCATGGTCGCCTTTTTGCTCGCAGCGATGGCCTTCGGCGACAGCGCGTTGAATGAAATTCCGGGCGGCATCATCAGCCCTTTTTGCGAACCCGCGATGCTCACGTCCGCGCCCCACGCGTCGTGTTTGTACTCCGCGCTGCCGAGGCCGGACACGGTGTCGACCAGCAGCAGCGCCGGGTGGCCGACGCGATCCATCGCATCGCGCACGGCTTTGATATCACTCGTTACGCCGGTTGAGGTTTCGTTGTGCACCACGCACACCGCCTTGATCGCGTGCGACGTGTCTGCTCGCAACCGCACTTCGATCAAATCGCTCTGCACGCCTTTGCGCCAGCCCTCAACACCGGGCAGTCCGATGAACTCGGTCTTCAGTCCCAGACTGTCGGCAATCTTCTTCCACAACGCGGCAAACTGCCCCGTTTCGTACATCAGCACCTGGTCGCCGATGGACAACGTGTTAACCAGCGCGGCCTCCCACGCGCCGGTGCCCGATGACGGATAAATGATCACCGGATGCTGCGTCTGAAAAATCTTCTTCATGCCCGCCAGCACCGTCAGTCCGAGCGGCCCAAACTCTGGTCCACGATGATCAATGGTCGGCATCGAAAACGCCCGCGAAATGCGATCAGGCACCGGCGACGGCCCTGGAATGGACAATTGATGACGGCCAGCAGGATGAAAATTCAGTTTGAGCATGGGTGTTCCTCCTTCGAACAGGGTGCGAAGGATAATACGGCGGCAGTCGCTATACGCTTGATGCGCGTCAATTTCGATCAGACTGCCCCTCTTCCTCGGTGAGAGGCAGCCAAACTTCAACGAACTAAACATGACCGATCTCGCCACCAGCCTACGCAAACACACCCAAGGCGAGATTCTTTTCACCGAGGCTGATCGCGCCCGCTACGCCACCGACGCCTCCATTTATCAGCAAATCCCAGTCGGCGTGTTCGTCCCGAAAACGGCTGACGACGTCAAGAACGCCATCGACATCGCGCGCGACGCGAAAGTGCCCGTACTCGCACGCGGCGGTGGCACCAGCCAATGCGGACAAACTACCGGTGTGGCGCTGGTGATCGACGACAGCAAATACTTTCGCAACGTCATCGATTTCGATGCCGCAAAACGCACGGTAACCGTCGAGCCGGGCATGGTCCTCGATCACCTGAATGCGTTCCTGAAACCGCATGGGCTGTGGTTCCCGGTCGATGTGTCCACCAGCGCTCAGGCCACGCTTGGTGGCATGGCGGGCAACAATTCCTGCGGCTCGCGATCCATTGCTTACGGCAACATGGTGCATAACGTGCTCGGCGCTGATGCGTGGCTGGCGGACGGCAGCGTGGCGACGTTTGGCGCGCTCGATTCGGCGAGTGGCCGCGCGAGGCAAATCGGCGAACTTGGGCAAGCGCTCGCCACCGAACATCGCGCAGAAATCGAGCGCGTGTGGCCCAAAGTGCTGCGCCGCGTCGGTGGCTACAACCTCGACATCTTCTGCAACCAGAACGAGCGCCCGTACACGACCGATGGCAGCGTCAATCTTTCGCATCTGCTGATTGGCTCAGAGGGCACACTCGCGTTCACCAAATCGCTGACGCTCGCCCTGTTGCCGTTGCCAAAAAGCAAAGTGCTCGGCGTCGTCAACTTCCCGACCTTTCATCAAGCGATGGACGCTGCGCAATACATCGTCAAGCTTGGGCCAACGGCGGTCGAGCTGGTTGATCGCACGATGATCGAGTTGTCGCTGACCAATCCCGCATTCGCGCCGACCATTAGCACGGCCCTCGTCGGTTCGCCCGATGCGATTTTGCTCGTTGAATTTTCGGGTGACGACAAGGCCGCGCTGAAACACAAACTGCAACAACTCATCGAACTGATCGGCACGCTTGGATTGCCCGATGCGGTCGTTTCAATGACGGACGATGCGCCGCAAAAAAATCTGTGGGAAGTGCGCAAAGCCGGGCTCAACATCATGATGAGTTTGAAGGGCGATGGCAAGCCGGTGAGCTTCATCGAAGACTGCGCCGTGCCGCTGGAAAGCCTTGCCGAATACACCGCCAATCTCACCGAAGTTTTCGCCAAGCACGGCACGCGCGGCACTTGGTATGCGCATGCGAGCGTGGGCACGCTGCATGTGCGTCCGATCCTTGACATGCGACGTGGCGACGCTACGAAAATGCGCGCTATCGCGGCGGAGGCGAGCGCACTCGTTCGCAAGTTCAAGGGCGCTTACAGCGGCGAACACGGCGACGGCCTCTGTCGCGGCGAATGGATTGAATGGCAATTCGGCCCCGCCATCACCGGCGCGTTTCGCCAGATCAAGCGCGCGTTCGACCCGGACAATTTGTTCAATCCAGGCAAGATGGTTGATCCGCCGAAGATGGACGACACGTCCCTCTTCCGCTTTCCCTCAACGTACAAAACCATCCCAATCAAAACCGCGCTCGATTGGAGCGCGTGGAACGTGCAGAACGATCCGGTCACTGAGGCGACGACTGCACCGGGCACCGGTGGCGACGCGTCCGAGGGCTTCGCCAAAGCAGTCGAAATGTGCAACAACAACGGTCACTGCCGCAAATTTGACGCAGGCACGATGTGCCCAAGCTATCGCGTCACACGCGACGAATCTGCCAGCACGCGTGGTCGCGCCAACACGTTGCGCATGGCTGTTTCCGGCCAACTCGGCACAGACGGAATCGCATCGAAAGAAGTACATGAAGCGCTCGAACTTTGCGTCAGTTGCAAAGGCTGCAAACGCGATTGCCCGACCGGTGTCGACATGGCGAAGATGAAGATCGAGCATCTGTATCAGTACAAACTGAAGCACGGTTTTTCGATCAAGGACAACATGATCGCGCGACTGCCCGTCACCGCGGGATTTGCTGCGAAGTGGCCGAACGTTTTCAACCTGCGCAATCGAAAGCCGTGGCTCGCGCGCTTGGGCGAACGGTTGTTTGGCATCTCTGCCAAGCGCTCGTTACCAGAATGGCGCAGCGATACGGTGTGGTCGCGCTTGAAAGCGAAGCCGGCTGGCCCGACGCTCGTCAGCGCTGCCGCATTGCTCGACGCGCAAGCACGCGGCGCTCCGTGCGTGGTCCTGTTCGTCGACACCTTCAACGGCGCATTCGAGCGCGAAAACGCCGACGCGGCAGTTGCAGTTTTAGGCGCTGCCGGTTACGCCGTTCACATTCCACGCTGGGCCGTGCAAGGCGATCGCGACGACCGCAACCTCTGCTGTGGTCGCACCTTCCTCGCCGTCGGCATGGTCGATGAAGCGCGCCGACAAGCCGAATATTTGCTCTCGGCATTGGTGCCGTTTGCGCAGGCAGGCATCAGCATCGTCGGCCTTGAGCCTAGCTGCCTGTTCACGCTCAAGGACGAAATACTCGCGATGCGTTTGGGCGAGGAAGCGCAGACCGTCGCCGATCATGCCATGATGATTGAAACGTTTCTGGAACGCGAAGAAAAAGCAGGCAAGCTCGACGGCTTACGCGCAAAACTAAAACCCGCTGCAGCACCCATCCTAGTCCACGGCCATTGCCACCAAAAAGCATTCGCCGAAATCACGCCAACGCTCGCGATACTTGGTCTCATCCCCGATGCCAAACCTACCTTAATCGAAAGCTCCTGCTGTGGCATGGCGGGCGCGTTTGGCTACGACGCCAAGCATTTCGACGTGTCCATGCAAATGGCCGAACTGTCGCTGCTGCCCGCCATTCGCAACGCGCCCGACGCGATCATCGTCGCCGACGGCACCAGTTGTCGGCACCAAATTCACGACGGCGCGCAGCGGATTGCCAAGCACGCAGTGACGGTTTTAGCGGAGCATTTGGCGTGACATCTTTTAATAAAAACCCCCACGGAATAAGGGCGTATAGTTATAAACGATTTAAAGTCGACTTCTCTAATTTAATGCCTATAGCCCATATCAAGTAAGGGCTTCGGATAAAAGCCGTTAACGCCTCAACCCGCTGCATGCTTCGATCCTAGTGCCGCAAATCATAAATTTCGATACACGAGTTTGCACAACGTACCTACCCTTCTCTCTTTGTTCACCGAAACGAAAGCGACCTTATGCGAATCCTTCACACCATGCTGCGCGTTGGCGACTTGCAGCGCTCCATTGATTTCTACACCGGCGTGATGGGCATGCAGCTATTGCGTACGACGGATCGACCCGAGCAGAAATATTCGTTGGCGTTTGTCGGCTACGGCGACGAGCAAGCCGGCGCAACCATCGAATTGACCTACAACTACGGCGTGCCGAGCTATGACCTAGGCAGCGCGTTTGGCCACATCGCCATTGCGGTGGACGATGCTGCTGCGACCTGCGAGGCCGTAAAGCGTGCGGGTGCGGCGGTCACGCGCGAGGCGGGCCCGGTCAAAGGCGGCTCGACAGTTATCGCGTTCGTGCAGGACCCGGATGGTTACAAGATTGAATTGATTGAGGCGAAGGCTTGATCAACTGACTCCGGTTGGAGTGGCCAATACGACGCACCCAACGCAGGCTGCGCCGCTTCCAGCAACCCCTTCTTGCGCAACATGATCGATCTACGCTCGTTAGCTGGCGCCATGTTCACGCCACGCGACACGTCCAACAAGGGCGCATGTTTGTGAACATCAAAACGCACCCACCCGAGCTCGCGGCGAGCCGTGCGTTTCACGATGCATTCGCACAAATGTAGCGGCTAATTTTTGACGTGACGTGACGCGACGCGACACGACGCACTTATCGAGCCAATCAAGCACTTTTTCGATCAAAAATGTTGCTCGCCTATCGTAGGCGCGGCGCAAGCCGCGATAGAGTGTCAAAGTCAGCCATTCGCGGCTGGTGCCGCTCCTACGTTTCCGTTGCCGCCTCTCCGGGCCGTCCGTCTTCGGGAAACGATGCATACATTGATATCCGTTCGCTCAGGATAAGGATGATCTGTGGTTTGAAGCCCTCATCGAGCCGTCAAATCCTTCAGTGCGTCGTGGGCGTATGGGACTGAATACGCTTTTCCTTAAACTTTCACAAAAAGAGTGACCAGCGGCAGTTCGCCCGCCTGACAGCTCCAGTGACCGTGGATTACAGGGTCAAACTTTGCTCCCTTAGGCACAATACTCTTCACTTAACATTCTAATGAGCGTATTCTTCTGCTTTCAGTAGCAGGAGCGACGTTGATGTCACGCATAAAGGCCTGTCTGCCTGAGGGCAGCCGCATTAGCGACTACTTAAGCGTTGGCCTGATCGCCAG
>JANNYE010000062.1:0-37052 GCA_031409935.1 Burkholderiales bacterium
GCGACCACGACGCCGCTGTCGCCGGTCGAAACACGCGAATTCATTCAATCCAATTTAGCCGACAACATTGACTACGTGTTGCAGGTCACCATCGCCGCCGGACGCAGCAAAATTTACATGAACTCCCTGTCCGCCATGCACGCGCTCACCGCCGCGCATAACCGCGTGCGGCGGGGCATGGGCAACCGCGTACCGTTCAAGACATGGGTGATTGATTCCGAGACGGGTTTCACAGGGCAGGGCGTGATGGCTTTTGAGGCCAACCGGAAGCTCAACGCGGGAATGAGCACACCGGACGTGGCGGCGCACCTTGAGCAATTGCGGCATCAGGTACATGCCTTCATGGTGCCGAAAGACTTGTTTTATCTCTACAAACGTGCCCGCGAAAAAGGCGATGATTCGCTGTCGTGGCTGTCGTACAACGTCGCGCGTGCGCTTGACATCAAGCCCATCGTCCACGCGCACGGCGGCGTCACGGAGCCCGTGCTTAAAGTGCGGGGTCATTTCGAGGCGCTGGAGCGCGTGATGACGCTCGCCAGGAATCATGTTCGGCGCGGACTGACGGCACCCGTGGTGTGCGTGAGCTATGCCGGCAATCTGGAAGACATCCGCACCACCACCGCCTTTCGCGACCTGCGCGATGCCTGTAAATGGCACGAGGTGGAGCTGATCCTGTCCACCATGAGCATGACCGGCGGGCTTAACGTCGGAGCCGATGCGTTTGCCATCGGATTTGCCTGCAAAGAACTTGATCTGGGATAGTTGTCGGGTTCGGCAAGGTCGCTTTCTTATGGGCACTTATGCTGCAAAACCCGCATAGCGTGGGCGGCATAGATCACTAGAATCAGAGCCAACGTGCGCCGGTAGCGCACCTTCGACGAAGGATTCCTGAATCATGAAACGCTCGCTTCTCACCGCCCTGTTGGCAACCGTTGGACTGGCACTTGCCGTGCCCGCCTCTGCGCAGAGCTTTTTCCGCATTAACACTGGCGGCACCGCTGGCACTTATTACCCGATTGGCGGCCTGATCGCCAACGCAATTTCGCAACCGACGGTGCCGAATCTGGTGGCCACATCCGTCGCATCCAACGGCTCGGTCGCCAACGTCAGCGCTATTCAGAGCGGCGGCGCGGAGTCCGGTTTTTCACAAGCGGACGTAGCGTATTGGGCTTACACAGGCACCGGCACGTACGAAGGCAAACCCAAGGTCACCGACCTGCGCTTGATCGCCAATTTGTACCCGGAAAGCTTTCATCTGGTGGTGCGCAAAGGCGCGAACATCAAAACCTTCGCCGACCTCAAGGGCAAGCGCGTTTCGCTCGACGAGCCAGGCTCGGGCACCATCGTGAATGCCCGAGCGATTCTCGCGGCATACGGCATCACCGAAAAAGACATCAAACCGGAATTTTTGAAGCCCAACGCAGCCGGTGAAAAGCTCAAGGACAACTCGCTCGACGCGTTCTTTTTCGTCGGCGGTTATCCGGCAGGCGCGATTGCAGAATTGGCGTCCACTGGCGGCATCGACATCCTGTCGATTGCTGGCCCCGAAGCTGACAAGTTAGCAAAACAGTTCGGCTTTTACGCCGTCGACACCATCCCGGCGGAGACTTACAAAGGCGTCGGTGCCGTGAAAACGCTGGCGGTCGGCGCGCAATGGGTCACCAGCGCCAAACAAGACGCAACGCTCGTGTACAACATTACCAAAGCACTGTGGAACGACAACACCCGCAAAGCGCTCGACGCTGGGCACGCTAAGGGCAAATCCATCGTTCGCTCGGGCGCAATCGTAGGTGCGGGCATCCCGATTCATGCGGGGGCTGAGAAGTTTTACAAAGAAGTGGGGTTGTTGAAGTAATTGATGCAGAAAACGAGAAAGGCCGGTTTCATCCGGCCTTTTTTTGTTAGAGCGGCTAGCGCGCCATTCAAGCGGCAGTGGCGGTTTTGCCCCCTCCCCCAGCGGGGGAGGGCGGGGGGTGGGGGAAGGTTGGAACGAAGTGCATCCGGCGTTTCTCGCCTGCCCCCACCCTAACCCTCCCCCGCTGGGGGAGGGAACTAGCGGCACCGGCCAAAAAAAATACAAATCGGGGACACCATGAGCACACACATCATCGACGACAAAGCTACCGCCGAGCTCGAAGCGAAGTACGACAGCGAAATGCGCTTCCGCCCAATGGCGAACATTGCATTGACCACGGTCACCGCACTGCTCATCACGCTCTCCGCGTTTCACTATTACACAGCGGGCTTCGGTTTACTGCGCGAGGCGACACATCGCGGCGTGCATCTGGCGTTTGTGCTCGGGCTGATTTTTTTGGTGTTCGCCTTCAACAAAAAAGAGGGCGTGCAACGCGTGCCAAGCTGGCATCATCCGCTCGGTTTGCCGCTGTACGACTGGTTGTTCGCGCTGCTCGCGGTTGCGTCTGCGCTGTACATCCCTTACGTGTTCGATGACCTGACCTTTCGCATCGGCAACCCCGACACCATCGACGTGGTGATGGGCACGACTCTGATCGTGCTGCTGCTTGAGGCAACCCGTCGCGCGATGGGTTGGCCGCTGCCAATCATCGCCATGTCGTTCATGCTGTATGCGATGTTCGGGCAATCGTTTCCGGGGCTGCTGAAGCACGCCGGCGCGAGCTGGTCGCAGGTGGTCAATCATCAATATTTGACCAGCCAAGGCGTGTACGGCATTGCGGTTGGCGTGGTGGCGACCTACGTGTTTCACTTTGTACTGTTCGGCGTGCTCGCCACGCGCGTTGGCCTGGGTCAATTGTTTCTTGACGTAGCCTCAGCCGTTGCGGGCAAATACGCGGGTGGGCCAGCGAAGGTCAGCGTGTTCGGCTCGGCCATGTTCGGCATGTTGTCGGGCTCGTCGGTGGCCAACGCCGTGACTGTCGGCTCGCTCACCATTCCGGCGATGATTAAGGTGGGATACCCGCGCCATTTTGCGGGTGGCGTTGAGGCCGCCGCATCCACCGGCGGGCAGATCACACCCCCGATCATGGGGGCCGCCGCATTCCTGATGATCGAGTTTCTGGGGCTGCCGTATTCGACCATCGTGCTGGCCGCGATCGTGCCCGCATTCATGCATTTTTTCGGCGTGTTCTGGCAGGTACATTTCGAAGCCAAACGCACCGGCCTGCGCGGGCTCAATGCAGACGAATTGCCGAGCGTGAAAGAGAGCTTTCGCAAACGCTGGCCAACGCTGATTCCGCTGGTGTTGCTGGTGGGTACGTTGATGAGCGGCTTCACCCCGTACGTGTCTGCATTTGCAGGCATTACCAGCTGCATCATCGTCGGCATGACGACCAGCGAGAAAGGCAATTCGGCACTCGGTCTCGGCATCATGCTGGCATTGCACGCGGTGTTGGCGATCATCATTTCGGGGCAATTGGAGAGCTACGGCGTGCTGCTATTTGGCATCGCGGCGCTGGCGTTTGTTGCGCTGATCAAGTGGCGCAACTTGCCCGCACGATTTACTCGCGCTGAGTTGATCGATGCATTCTCCACCGGCGCCAAATACGCGCTCGCCGTGGGCGCGGCGGCGGGCACCGTCGGTCTTGTCATCGGTGTCGTCACGATGACCGGCGTGGGTTTCAAGGTGAGCTACATCGTCAACAACTGGGCGGGTTCAATGGCCGATTTTCTGAGCGGTGTGCTGCCCGCGTGGCTGATTGGCAAGCAGGCCTTGATGTTGCTCTGTGCCCTCTTCATGACCGGGTTTGTGTGCATCCTGATGGGCTGCGGCATCCCGACCACCGCCAACTATCTCATCATGGTCACCGTCGCCGCACCGGCGTTGGTGCAGATGGGCGTAGAGCCCATCGTGGCGCACTTCTTCGTGTTTTATTACGGTGTGCTGGCCGACATTACGCCGCCGGTGGCGCTGGCGGCGTACGCGGCGGCGGGCATGGCGAACTCTGATCCGTTCAAGACCGGAAATACGGCCTTTCGCTTGGGGCTGGGTAAGGCGCTGGTGCCGTTCGTATTCGTTTTTTCACCCGCGTTGTTGCTGGTCACCAAGGGCTTTACGTGGAGCGCGTTTGCGGTGGTATTCACGGCTTGCATCATCAGCATCTTGCTGTTGGCAGCGGCGTTGTCGCGCTATTTTTTAGTCGAAATGAAAGGCTGGGAACGCGCGACTACGTTTGTCGCTGCGCTGATCATGATTGCGCCCGGAGTGAATATGCTGCTGCTGGGGTTAGCAGTGGCGGCACCTATGTTGGTGAGCCAGTGGATGCGGGCGCGAAAGCCTAAGGGAGGCCGAAATTAGCAAAGGTGGCAACCTTGCCCATTACCCGTGTGAGGGCGGCCTTCAACACCGCGTAGTTAGCCGTTCGCTCGCGTGTTGCTTCAATCATGTAAAGCTTGCGATTGAGTTCCACCTGAATGCTGTGCCGATTTTCTGCCGGACGACCGAAGCGCTTGACCAGTTCCACACCCTTGTACGGGTCGTTGATAGCGACGCTCAAACCTTCATGCCGAAACGCTTCGAGCAGCAGCGCCGTAAAGGCAGGCGAGCAAGTGCTGCCGTCGCGATCTCCGAGCACGACATCGGCGAATTGCGTACCCAATTTAACCCACGAACTTGGCCCCGCTTCAGCCGGCATGGAGTGGCAGTTGATATGCAGTACCCGTCCACGGGCCGCGTGCGCGGACTCGATCGCATTGGTGACCGCGGCCCAATACGGCGCATGACACCGCGCGATTCGCTCCGTGACTTCCGCCACCGACAGTTTCCGCGAATAAATCGACGACATGTCACCCAGCGAGCGCCAGATCAAGCCGATACCAGACCGCGTTTTTGATGACTGATCCACCGGGTGCGGCCAGTGGCCTTCAATGAGGGATGTGTCCATGTCTTCAACGCGCCGATTCGGATCGAGGTAGCTGCGCGGAAACTCTGCGCACACCAATGTCGCCCCCAGCGCGGACGTGAAGTCGTAGAGGTCGTCAATGTCGGTGTCTTCGGCCATACGCAACTGCGCTTTACCGCACGAAAAGCCGAAATCAGCGGGGTAATGCTGCCCGCTGTGCGGTGAATCAAGCACCAGCGGAATGGGTGCCACGCCAGTAGGTGGAAGGGTTACGCGGACAGGTTCAAAATTTGTCATGTCGTGAGAATAGGCGAAAATGTGCGCTCTTCGCAAACGGGTGGCTCATTCGCCCACCCGCAAGCCCACGCGCACTCTGGCAACACGACATCGCCCATGAAACTTACCCAATTTTTCCTCGCCACCATTAAAGAAGCGCCCTCCGAGGCGGAAGTTATTTCCCATCAATTGATGATGCGTGCCGGCATGATCAAAAAACTCGGCGCAGGCATTTACACCTGGATGCCGCTGGGTGTACGGGTGCTGCGCAAGGTTGAGCAAATTGTGCGTGACGAGATGAACGCGGCGGGCGCAGTCGAGCTGCTGATGCCGGTGATTCAACCGGCCGAGTTGTGGCAGGAATCGGGCCGTTGGGACAAGATGGGGCCGGAGATGATGCGCGTTAAAGATCGCCATGACCGCGACTACATCGTGCAGCCGACCAGCGAAGAGGTGATCACCGACATCGCGCGTCAGGACATTAAATCGTGGCGGCAATTGCCAGTAAATTTCTATCACATTCAAACCAAATTTCGCGACGAGCGGCGGCCCCGTTTCGGCGTGATGCGCTCGCGTGAATTCATCATGAAAGATGCGTACACGTTCGACGTCAACAAAGCCTCGCTGATGAAAAGTTATCAAGGCATGTACGACGCGTATAGCAAGATTTTTACGCGCCTCGGGCTTGAGTTCCGTGCGGTGAATGCCGACACGGGCAACATCGGTGGATTTGCGTCGCACGAGTTTCAGGTGCTGGCTGAGAGCGGTGAGGATTTGATCGCGTATTGCCCGGATTCGGACTACGCGGCTAACGTGGAATTGGCGGAAGGTGTGACGCCTGCTGAGCCGCGCGCAGCGGCCAGCGCGGCGCTGGAACTGATCGCGACACCGGGGCAAAAGACTTGTGAAGATGTGAGCGCGTTTCTGAAGGTTCCGCTTGAAAAGCAACTCAAAGCGATGATGTACATGAGTGATGCGGGCTTCGTGCTTTGCCTGCTGCGTGCCGACCATATGGTCAACGAAGTCAAGCTTGGCAAGGTGCCCGCACTCGCTAACTATCGGCCCGCAACAGCGGAAGAAATTGAGGAGTATTTAGGCGTTGAGCCAGGCTACTGCGGCCCTGTGCCACGGCACGGAAAAGCGCACCCTGGCACGGTGATCGTGGTGGCAGACCGCACGGCGGCCGCGGCGGCGGATTTTGTCTGCGGCGCGAACGAATCGGGCTATCACGTGACGGGTGCCAATTGGGGCCGCGATTGCGCGGAGCCTGATGTCATCGCTGATATTCGCAGCGTTGTGGAAGGCGATGCATCGCCCGACGGCAAAGGCACGCTCAAGCTGCGACGCGGTATTGAGGTGGGACACGTATTCGCGTTGGGCCAAGCCTATTCAGCCAAGCTCGGCGCGACATACCTGGATAAGGATCAAAAGCAGCAGGTCATGGAAATGGGCTGTTACGGCATCGGCGTGACTCGCGTGGTCGCCGCTGCCATTGAGCAAAATCATGACGCCAAAGGCATTATCTGGCCGCTGGCGATGGCACCGTTCAGCATTGCCATTGCGGCAGTGGGCTACGACCGCAGCGCCGAGGTGAAAGCTGCGGCAGACACGCTGCATGACGACCTGACGGCGCTGGGCATTGATGTGTTGCTCGATGATCGCGGCGAGCGTCCTGGCGTGATGTTCGCTGACCTCGAACTGATCGGCATTCCACATCGCATCACCATCGGGGACTGCGGACTCAAAGAAGGTGCGGTTGAGTATCAGGGGCGTCGAGATGCGGCGGCGACCAAAGTGCCTGTCACTGATGTTGTGGCGCATGTGCGCTCGGTGCTTGCGGCTTGATGCAACGGATCATTCGTTGCACGTGTGGTTTGGAACCCCTCTCCCGCAAGCGGGAGAGGGGCAGGGGTTATGGTGCGGCGGCGGTAGAAGCATTTTTCAACGTCGCTTGCGTGCAACTTCCACCCTCACCCCAACCCCGGCGAAAGCTTGCGCCCTCTTGCGCCAGCGCCTGCGGGAGAGGGAGCCAAAACACTTGGCCCTTCGTACTCGTCGTGATTTTGACGTTGCTTTCGCTGCTCACGTCTCCCGCCCAAGCCGGTGCCCAAGCTGAAGAAAAGCTTAGCGCGAGCGTGCAAACCGCGCTCGCTTCTGCCATTGCGGATCGCAGCGCGCCAAAGCTGATCGGCGATCCGCGAGAGATGCAGCCTTGGCTCGCCGAAATGTCGACACGGCTCGCCAAACGCATGCCCGACCCGGAACAACGCACCGAATTTCTCATCACTGTGCAATACGAGGCGAGCCGTGCGGGTCTAGATACGCAGCTAATGCTCGCGCTGATTAATCACGAAAGCGCATTTCGTAAATACGCGATCTCCTCTGCATCCGCACGGGGCTACACGCAGGTGATGCCGTTCTGGGTGAAACTCATCGGCACGAAGGAGCACAACCTATTTCATCTGCGCACCAACATACGCTATGGATGCGTGATCTTGCGGCATTACCTTGATATCGAAAAGGGCGATGTGGTGCGTGCGCTGGCGCGGTACAACGGTTCGCTGGGGAGATTTGAGTATCCGAATACGGTGCTCGGCTTGCAGGAAAGTCGCTGGAAATGGACGCCGGTCAAACTGCCTTAGTGATGTAGCTGATGTACGTTGGGAGATTCGCGCCCTCGCCCACAGGCCCGCTGCATTTCGGCTCGTTGGTCGCAGCAGTCGCCAGCTACGCCGACGCTCGCGCCGCTAATGGCCGATGGCTCTTGCGCATTGAAGACGTGGACACCACGCGTTGCTCGCGCGCCGCTGAAACTGAAATTTTGCGTCAGCTCACGGCCTACGGTTTTGTCGCCGATGGCGAGGTCGTTCGACAAAGCGAACGCGGTGAAATTTATGCGACCGCAATTGCACGCCTCACTGATGCTGGACACGTCTTCGCCTGCGCCTGCTCCCGAAAAATGCTGCAAAGTGCACCGCGCAACTCCGAAGGTGAGACGATTTATCTAGGCACGTGTCGTGATTCTGAGAGAGTCACTGGCCCACATGCACTACGACTGCGCGTTCAGGATGATGGCAAGTCGAATGTGAAATTCATAGATCGTGCGGTGGGCTTGACTGCACAAAACGTGGCGACGGATGTGGGAGATTTCGTGCTGCGACGCGCGGATGGTTGTTATGCATACCAACTTGCGGTAGTGGTAGATGACGCGATTCAAAGCGTGACCGACATAGTGCGCGGCGAAGATTTATGGATGAACACACCGAGGCAAATTTACTTGCAGCGAATACTTGGCGTTGCGACGCAAACATATCTGCATGTGCCGCTAGCTCGTAACGCAGACGGCGAGAAGCTATCAAAGCAAACGCGCGCGCAAGCGATCAGTGTTGATGCACCCGTTGCAACGCTGCGCGCAGCGTGGGCGTTTCTCAAGCAAGCCGAAGTTGGACGGGTGGAATCGGTTGATTCGTTTTGGAAAGCGGCAATTGCGAATTGGAATCCGCAGCTTCTTCAACGACACAGTCCAGCTATGTAGGAGCGGCCTTGGCCGCGATTCGCGTGTGCCACTGAGGATCGCGGGCAAGGCCGCTCCTACCGGCTGCGTGCCCCTTGAAACCAAGCCCTTCACCGCAAAATCTATAATCGAAAGTTAACCAAGAAAAATAAGGCAGTAAATATGACCACCCTCGTTGTGGTGCGCAAAGGCAATATGGCCGCCATTGCCGCTGATTCGCTCACCACCTTTGGTGACACCCGTTTGTCCGATGCGTTCGATGCCTCCTCCGACAAGATGGTTCGCCACGGCGAAACCGTAATCGCTCTCTGCGGCAGCGCCGCACATCAACTAGTTTATGAAAACCTGCTGTCAACGGCCAAGGATTTGAACTTCAACAGCAAGTCAGAGATCTTTGAAACATTTCGCAAGTTGCATGCGATTCTGAAGGATCAGCATTACTTGAATCCGAAGGAAGAAGACGAAGACGCGTACGAAAGCACCCACATCACCGCGTTGATCGCGAATCCGTCAGGGATTTACGGCATCTATTCGATGCGCGAAGTGTTCGAGTTCAAGCGCTTTTGGGCAGCCGGATCAGGCCGCGAATATGCGCTGGGCGCGATGAACGCGCTGTACGACACGCTTGACAGCGCTGAGGCCATTGCCCGTGTGGGCGTCGACAGTGGCGCAACGTTTGACAAAAATTCCGCATTGCCGATGCAAGTCATCACCGTTGCGATGACGCCGCGCGTAGGCTAAGCACTGTCGGCCAGAAGTATGGACAAAATCTCTGCTGGGTACGATCAACTCACGCGCTTCTGGCTGGACACCGCACCCGCACGCGGCGTGGTTGCGCGGCTGGACGAGAGTCTCGCGAGTGCGCTGAAGCATCATGACTATCCGCCCGCGGTCGTGAGCTTGTTGAAGCAGCTCGCCGGAGCCGCAGTGCTGCTGGCGAGCAACTTAAAACAAAGCGCACAGGTCATCCTGCAAGCGCAGGGCACCGGTGACGTTCCCCTTCTGTGCGTCGAGGCGACCGACGCGCTGACGTTTCGCGTTTATGCCAGCGTGCGTGACGGCGTCGTGCTGCCCGAGGTGGCGGGCATTGCAACGCTCGTCGCCCCCGATGGCAAGGGTCGATTCGTGCTGACTATTTCACCGACCAACGGCCAGATGTATCAGGGCATTGTGGCGTTGCAGGGTGCCGCCGAGACGACTGATGGCAGCATTGCCGCGTTGCTTGAAGACTATTTGAGCAACTCGCAACAGACGCAAACGCGCATGTGGTTGCGGGAGGACGGCGACGTGATGGAGGCGATGCTTCTTGAGCGATTACCGGATCACTCGGAGGACGAAGCAACGCCTGCATGGAATGCGGTGACGGAGCAAGTCGACGCAATCTTTACCGAGCATTTCATGCCCTTTCCGTACAGCGAATGGTTGCAATTTTCGTTTGTTGGACACGATGTGAAAGTGCATCCATCGCAGCCGGTGAGCTTCGCCTGTTCGTGCAGCATCGAGCGCGTCTTGAATGCATTAAAGCTAGTCGGTGAAGAC
Source organism: Burkholderiales bacterium (assembly GCA_031409935.1). Lineage (GTDB taxonomy): Bacteria > Pseudomonadota > Gammaproteobacteria > Burkholderiales > Casimicrobiaceae > Casimicrobium. The sequence continues at coordinate 10,147 of JANNYE010000062.1, forward strand.
GAACTCAAACCACTTATCACCGACAACGGCAAAATCGAAACCCGTTGCGAGTTTTGTGGCAAAGACTATGAGGTGAGCGCCATTCAATTTTCGGAATTGTTTCGAGGCGTTGAGGCTTCGTATCTGTCTGGTTCGAGGACGATTCAATAATGGGCACTCCTATAAATCCGTTGTACAGGCGAATTGCGTCGTTGTGGGCTGCTCGCAATCCTCATGTAGCAGGGCGTACATTCCAGTTGCTCCGCGCCCCACGCCTAGCACTTCATCCCGAAAAACGAATTTCTAGAAGCGCCCTCGTCTATGGCTGAGGCTGTCGCAGTCCGCATTGACAAATGGTTGTGGGCGGCCCGCTTCTACAAAACCCGATCACTGGCGACCGATGCGATTGATGCCGGTCACGTGCGGCGCGCAACCGTAGGCTCGATCACTGGCGACCGCTTAAAGCCTGCACTCGTGGTGAAGGTGGGCGACGGCTTCTCAATTCAACGCGGCGACAACGTTCAAGAAATTACGGTCACGGCGATTTCTGACCGACGCGGCTCAGCCACCGACGCCGCACTGCTGTTCCATGAGACTGAGGCGAGTATCGCTGCCCGAGATGATCGGGTCGCCGCACGTGCGGCAGCGGATAATCAGGCGGGGCAACCCCTGCTGCGCGGTCGCCCCACCAAGCAAGATCGTCGACGTTTGGCAGACCTATTTTCAAAAAATTATCAAACGTTTGATCCTTCATGAGCCTAACTTTTACTGGCGAGCGATTTCTACCTGAATGTGCGGGTGAAATGGTCTACGAGCACTGGCATCGCTACCTGATTGCGCAACAGTATGTGAAAGGCCTGCGAGTGCTGGATGTGGCCAGTGGCGAGGGCTATGGTTCACATTTATTGTCGCGTCACGCAGCAAACGTCGTCGGAGTCGATGTGTCTGCGGATGCGGTGGCGCACGCGGCGACGCGATACCCGACAGGCAATCTTTCATACGTTACCGCGAGCTGCGTACAAATCCCGGAACCTGATGCCAGCTTCGACGTGATCGTGTCGTTCGAGACGATTGAACACATCAACGAGCACGAGGCGTTTTTGCGCGAAGTTGATCGGCTGCTCGCTCCGGGTGGCCTGTTCATCATCTCCTCGCCGAACCGCCCTGAGTACAGTGATCGTACGGGTTACAAAAATGAATTTCACGTCAAGGAGCTTGATCGCTTAGAGCTTAAGGCACTGCTTGATCCACATTTTTCAGCGCAACGCTGGTTTGCCCAACGTGCCGCGTTTCACTCAATGGTCTGGCCGGTGGATGTCGTGGCCAACAGTGCCGTCGCCCTGACCGCTGATGGCGAATCGGGCTTTCCAGCAGAAGTGTATTTTTTGGTGTTTTGCGCGCGTGACGCCGCTCGCATAGCGACCGTTCAACCGCAATTGAGTTTGGTGACTGATCGCGAGCTTTCGGTGTACTCCGAATGGTCGCGCACCTATCGCGACAATGCGCTGTTGTCCGCTGAGGTGACGCGCTTGAGATCGGCGCTGACGCTGCTTGAACAGTCATCCGCAAGCGATGCAGTGCCGCCAGCAGCGACCCCCGACTAGATATTGGTGCGGTGAATACAACCCATCAGCAGAGTGCGTCGAATTGGCCCAACCTGGCGGCCACCGACCCTGCTGAGCGCGTTCCCGCTGCATTGCGCTCTTTCGCTGCGGCAGGGTTGCCGCGCGTGCTGTTGGTGACGCATGCATGGGGCGGTGGAATAGAAGAGCATGTGACACTGCTGGCATCGATGTTGACGGGTCGTGCCCGGGTGATGGTGATGCGCCCCGTAGGCGATCATTGTGTAGAGCTGGAGCTTCCGGAGAGCGTGCGCTTTCGGGCCGCGAGTGATCCTTGGCAAGCATTGGTCAACGCTTTGCAGATGCTCGATTTTGCGCGTGTTCATTTGCACCACATTCAAGGCCTGCCACCCACCATCCTGAATATCGATGAGGCCTTGGGCGTGCCATTGGATTTCACGCTTCACGACTATGTCAGCATATGCCCGCAAAACCATCTGGTTGATTCGGAGGGTCAATATTGCGGTGAGCCCGACGATGTGGGGTGCAACCGATGCATCGCCAAGCGCCCGCACGCATGGCAAAAGTCGATTGAGCGATGGCGCTCCGATTTCGCGGTGATGCTGCGGCGTGCAGATCGGGTGTTTGCACCTAGCTACAGCGTCGCTCGAACCATCGGGCAATATTTTCCAACGGTGGCGATCACAACCGCTGCGCCGCCTGAAGCAGCACTGCCGCCGCCTCGGGTGGTAAAAGTCGCCCTGCTTGGCGGCCTGAGCCGAGCCAAAGGGCTCGGGGTGGCGATCGACGTGGCAGCACTTGCGCAGGCTAAATCCTCCCCGCTGTTGCTGCGCCTGATCGGCCACGCCGCTGAGCCACTGCCGCCCGCGCTACCCTTTCAAGCCACCGGCTCGTACGCGCCTGCCGACCTGCCCACACTGATCGCTGTCGAGCGGCCTGACGTGATCTGGCTGCCCTCCCAAGTGCCAGAAACATTTTCGTACACGTTAACCGCCGCCCTCGATAGCGGCATCCCAATCGTTGCATCCGATATCGGCGCGCTGCCGAACCGCCTGCACGGCAACGCAAATGCAACGCTGCTTTCACCCACATCCTCTCCTGCCGAGTGGCACGATGCGCTTCTGGCTGCGTCGGCGCGCTCATCAGAGTGGCGAGGCATGGTCGACGACGACGCAGCCGTGGCGCGATCGCTACGTCAACAGCGGTCAGCGCACGCGACGGCATACATTGGGCGCTATTTGGCTGTGCTACCGCCCGCCGGTGAGGCGGCTACCGAGGCCCCCCTGCTGCAATTGCAATTTCATTTGCAAGCGCACTCGGTTCCGCCCCCCGATACTGATCCACGCCGCGCCGATGCACTGACGCTTTTGGACGCACTGCGAATGGGGATCTACGCTGGGCACCGGGAGTCGATGCAGGGCGTCGAGCGAGCGCTGACGTCACTCCCAGCGGGGGAGACGCAGGTGGTTGGTCGGATGCAATATCAATCACTCGCTGACGAACGCGATAGTGTGACTCGGGCGTTGCACGCGCTGCGCCACGAGTTCGCCGCCAATGTCGAACAAAATCTCCGCCAGCAAACCGCTGCTGAACTTGCTGAGCAGCAGGCGAGTGCTGCACGCGCTCATATCGCGCACCTTGAAGCTTCTGTGCAACAGCAGAAAGTGCACCTCTCCAAACTGAAAGTGGAAAACGATGTGTTGCTTAGCAGTTGGTCTCTGCGCATCACACGTCCACTGCGAAAAATGGCCAGCGCCGCGCGCCGCATGCGACACATTGGTGCTGCAACTGTTAAGCTGATTCCGCGCATACCGGCGTTGTCAGGACGTGCGATGGAGCGCTACCGACGTGGTGGCTGGCGAAGCCTGCGGGATCGCATGCTGCTCGAAGTTCAACCCGTGGTAACAGCCGCTACAGTGGTGCTGCCTGACACAACGCTGGCACCGGTCAGCGCACTGACACTCAACACGACAGCCGATCGCCCCATCGTATCGATACTGATCCCGGTGTACGGTCAGCATGAAACGACCTTTGCCTGCCTGAAAAGCATTCATGCGCACCCAACGCGTCGCGCATTTGAAGTGATCGTGATGGACGACTGCTCGCCCGCGCCCGCCGCCGAGGCTTTGGCCGCCGTCAACGGTATTCGCATCATCCGCAACGAACGCAATCTAGGTTTCATCGGTAACGTCAACGCCGCTGCCAAGGCGGCCACAGGCGCGTGGTTGATCATTCTCAACAACGACATCGTGCTCCGCGAAGGTGCGCTGGACGCCCTGCTCGCCACCTTCGATGCGCATCAAAACATCGGCCTAGTTGGCGCAAAATTATTGAGTGTCGACGGCTCTGTGCAAGAGGCTGGCGGCATCGTCTGGCGCGACGCGAGCGCGTGGAATTGGGGCCGAGGCTTTGATCGCGAAGACCCTCGTGTCAACTACCTGCGCGACGCCGACTACTGCTCTGGCGCTGCGCTGGCGATCAAGCGCGAACTGTTCAGCGATCTCGGTGGCTTTGATCCACACTACGCGCCCGCCTACTACGAAGATACCGACCTCGCCTTTCGCATTCGCGACAAGGGACTGCGCGTGGTCTACCAACCCGCTGCGGAAATCTTTCATTTCGAAGGTGTCAGCCACGGCCGCGATGAATCGTCGGGCATCAAAGCCTATCAAGCGGAGAACGCTAAAAAGTTTTACGCCCGCTGGCAGCAAACGCTACTCGCGCACGGCGACAACGCGGCGCAGCCTGAGCGCGAGATTCATCGCAGCAAGCGCAGCAACATCCTGATTGTCGAGGCCTGCATGATCACGCCCGATCAAGACTCAGGCTCGGTGCGAATGCTCAATCTCATCCGCATGTTGCTCAACGACGGGCATCACGTTAGCTTCGTTGCAGACAATTTGGATGGCGATGCCAAATACGCTGCGGCCCTCACCACAATGGGCGTCGAGGTGCTGCATGGACGATTCGCGGGCAGTGTAAAAAATGTGTTGCGTCAACGCGGCGCAACCCTCGACACCATCGTGTTTTGCCGCTATTACATCGCCATCCAATACGTGAACACGGTGCGCACACTAGCTCCCCACGCGCGCATCGTGTTTGACACCGTAGATCTGCACTATCTGCGTGAAGAGCGCGAAGCCACGCTAACTGGTGAGGCCGCAATGCATCGCTCTGCAGCATCCACGCGCAGCAAAGAGATTGCGGTGATGGAAAAGTGCGACATCACCGTGGTGGTCTCCGCTGTCGAAAAAGCGCTGCTCGCAAAACTACTGCCGCACGTTCACGTTGAAGTAATTTCCAATATCAATCCGCCTGCCACCGAATCGCAAGCTGGTTTGGCGACGACAAACGTTCAGGATTTCGACCTTCGTCAGGGCATTCTCTTTATCGGTGGCTTTCGCCATCCGCCCAACGTTGACGCTATCAAGTGGTACGTCACACACGTTTTGCCGTTGCTTCGAGAGCTACTGCCGAACGTAGTCACCACCGTGGTTGGCAGTCATATGCCCGCAGAGATCACAACACTTCAACGCGACAGCCTGCTGATCAAAGGCTTCGTCCCCGACACGGCACTGCTGCTGCGCGCGGCTCGCGTATCTATTGCACCGCTGCGCTATGGGTCAGGCGTTAAAGGCAAAATCAACGAGGCCATGAACCACGGCATTCCCGTGGTTGCAACGTCTTCTGCGGTGGAGGCGATGCAATTGCAGGACGGACTTGACGTGTTGGTGGCCGATAGCGCAGCCGACTTCGCGCACGCGATTGCGCGACTGCATACGGACGCAGCGCTGTGGGCGCAACTCTCAGCAGCGGGGCGCATTAACGTGCAGACGCACTTCTCGCCGGAGGCTGCGCAGGCGGCGGTACGCTCGGTTTTTTCTCGCGAATAGGTTACCGCTGTGCCAAGCGATAGCCTCGCCTGAACGGCCACTCAAGCGACAGCGCAGGTCGTTCAATCAAATACCAAGACAGTCCTGCCGCAGTCAGGCCGCAGAGGGTGCTTAGAGCGACGTAGCCAATGAAGCCAAAGGTTTGTTGCACAGCGAATAGCGCGAGCACTTGCTGCAACGGAAAAGCATAAAGATACAAACCGTAAGACCAGTCACCCATTTTTTCCGGCAATTTGGGTAACCACGGCAAATCTAGCGCCACCCCCAATGCAAGCGTTGAAAACGACAGCACCCAGAGCAGATTGCGTAGCGCGGATTCGGGCAGCCACCATGTCAGATACGCTGCAATCAGACCTGCCCACCAGACGGGCTTAATGTGATCAGACCAGCAGGCATAACACGCGCCCACCGCAAAAAACAACCCGAGCCTGACCATGTAATAGTCGAGCCCGAAACGATGGTCGAACGGGCTGGCGGGCGGCGTGGCGTCGCGCAGCAGCATCATGCCTGCCAGCACGGCGGCGACGAGCAACACTTTCCAGCGCAAGGCGAAGGGCAACAATCCAATAACTACCAACGCGCAGTAACAACGAATCTCGTAAGGCAGCGACCACAAAGATCCGTTGACCGCATTCGGCAGCGGGTTATTCAGAAACACGGCGGGTAGGGCGTAGTGAATGCCCAAGGCGCTTGCAGTACGCAGGTAATCGGTGGTCTGCGAATGCGTGAAGTAGGTGGCCAAATCAAGTGGCGTCAGCAGCGGGCCCATCAGCATCGTACAGAGCAACACGCACACGATGAGCCCCGGATAAATACGCCGCGCCCGCTTCCATAGAAACGATCCAACACTGGAAGATCGTTGCCACGACAGGGTCACCAGATAACCGCTGAGCACAAAAAAGATGGCGACGCCCACACCACCAAAGGTATCAATACCCACGGTGCGGCTGAACGGATCGCCGGTTTTTAGTCCGCTAATAGGGTAGCTGTGACTGAAGAGCACGAACCACGCGGCTAGCAGTCGCAGCACGTCAAAGTTATTTGATCTTCTATCCATAGCGTGCGACTGGTCTCTGGCCTCTGGATTAAGAGCGGCCCAAGCGTCGCCGAAACACGGTTCGCATCGCCATCAATCGCGCCAGCATGGGTGAACTTGCGATGTGCGCGCGCACCTGATCGCGGCTGACGTTGATCAGCGAATTGCTGCGCACGTAGTCGAGTGCAAGTTGTCGCACTAGCACCGGATCAGCACTGAATTTCATCTCGCTCTGGCGAGCCACGGCGTCTTTGTAGGCATCGTCCAGCTTGCCTTGTCGCTCAGCGGTGTGGCTCACCTCGGCCGGCACGCGGTACTTGGAAGTGGTTTTCCGCACCTGCACAAAATCGTCTTGCATGGTGTAGCGAGTCCACAGATTCCAATCTTCGAGCTGATCCATATCCTCAGCGAATCCGCCATAGCGTTGATACAGGCTGTGGTGAAACAACACCGACTGAATCGGCATGAAATTGTGGTGCCACAGCGTGACCCGCGAGAACGCCTCGTCAGGCATGTTTTCTACGCGGGTTTCAAGATACGCTGGCACGGTGGCATCGATCACCTGCGTGGTGGTTCGCCATGCGAGCGAATATGCGCCCTTCAAACCGGAGTCTCGGGTAGTTTGCAGCAGTACCTCCAGATGATCCGCGAAAAACGCATCGTCATCGTCGAGAAAGCACATCCATTCGCCGCGTGCTTCAGCCAACGCCCGGTTGCCCGCCACCGAACGTCCGCGCCCGGGCGAAATCCGAAAGTAGCGCACCGTCAAGCGGTCTTTAAACTCTTCACACACCGCAAGGCCGTCGTCTGAGCCATCCTCCACCACCACCACTTCAATGGGGCGATGGGTTTGATGGGCCACTGAGATCAACGCTTCGCGCAAAAAGCCCGGACGCTTGTGGGTGCGTATCAGCACCGAGATCAGCGGCAACTCGGCGGGTTGCTCCGCGCGCGGCAAAAACTTGTGAAATGCACCCTCGCGGCGCGCCTCGTAACCCCAGCCCGCGAATCGAGGCTCAAAGCCTACCGCCGTGACGTGGCTCTTCCAAAAGTAACGATAGTTTTTGCAGAACTTCAAAACCGCGTGAGCAATGCCCATGCGTCGGCCTGGAAAACTTTGCGGCATCATCATCTCGCCAAGCGCCATCGACAGGCCTTGAAAGATTTGTTTGTGGCCGGCATACCGGGCGCGCAAACACAAGTTGACGTAGATGCCTTGCAGCGCCTGCAACGGCTTCACCTCCTCGGCGTACTGGTAGGTGTGATGCACCACCGCAGCGCGCGCAACGTAGCGCAGACGATAGCCTTTGCTGCGCAGCCGCCACGACAAATCAACATCTTCACCGTACATGAAAATTCTCTGCTCGAAGCCGCCTACTTCGCGCATCGCTGCGGTGCGCAGCAACACCGCCGCACCACTCACCCATTCGGTGTCCAGACCGACCGCGCTGTAAACCTTGGGATGTTCAAACGGAATCTGGCGCATCTCCCACGCCGCCACATTGGGGCCGTCGTGCTGCACGGTTTGCCACAAGATTGCCAGTGCGCCGACCTCAGGGATCGCATCCTGATTAAGCGCCAGCACAAAATCGGCCTGCGTGTCCTGAACCATGCGATTGATGGCTGAGCCGTAGCCAAGATTGCCCTCGCCACCACCGACGTGGATGGTCAATCCACGCTGTGCCAGGTCGCGATAAATGTCGCTGAGTTCGCCCGATGTCGGCGCGTTGCCGTCGTTATGCCACACACGTGCCGCGATCAGAACGCCCTGACTCTGCGCCAGCAACACCGCCTCCAGCAATCGCTTCAATTGGGCTGCGTCGGGGCGATAGGCAACTATCAATGCATCAATCATTGCGCGTCCTTCGCACCGGCCAGCCGTTGGCCGCGTGTGCGCATCCAGCGCTGCACTATTGTTGGCAGGGACGATAGGGCATGTTCGTAGTTGGCAATTTTTTGCTCGTAGCGGTGGGCGATGGCAAGCGTGTCGTTGACATCTTTTTGTAGTTTGGCGGCGTACTGCTCGTAGGCCGCATGCGCGCTCACTTGGGCCGCCTCGGAGAGCGCATGGTCACGCATACGCTCGGCCAGTACCTGTTCGCGGTCGTACAGACGTTGCTGTTGATGTTGCGCCTCAAGCAAAGCGCGCTCGCGTGCCAACTCACTGGCGTGCGCGGCGTTAGCCAGCGCTCGCAGCGCCTCGGCGTTGGCGCGCTCGTCAGCACGCACAGCGTCCATCTCCGAGCGAGCGAGCGCCAGGGCTGCGGCAAAGTCGGTACGATCTTGGGCGCGCGCCGCCTCGGAATCGAGCCGCTCTTTCTCGCGCGCAGCTTCGATGTCTGCGCGATCCGTCGCACGGGCAGCCTCAATTTCAGATCGATCCTGAACGCGCGCGGCTTCTATCTCGGCGCGATCTTTGGCGCGGGCCGCGTCCGCATCCGCCAGCACGCGATGCAGGGCCGCCTCGGCCGCTGCGCGCTCCTGATCGCGTGCGGCGTTGCTGCGCGCCCGTTCATCGTCGCGTGCGAGCTCTGCTGCCACATGCTCCGCTTGCCGCGCGGCTTCAACCCTACGCAGTTCTGCTTGCGTATCCGCGAGGTTTTTTTCCAGCGTGGCAATCCACGCGCCGCGCCCGTCAAATTCGTGGGTAAGAGAATGCATTGATGCGTTGACCTGTGCAATCTGCGTTTGCGAGAACGCCAGATCACCGCTAAGACGCTGCAATTCGCCGCGAAAAAAACGTCCGTTCAATTGCGTCGCAGCGACGGCGTTCAGCGCTGACAGCTGTGGCGGTTCGTGAGTTGTTTTCATATTTTTTTCATAAACGTGACCTAACCGTTCGACCATAACCGCAGGCGCAAGCAACTGCTCGACAGCCCGCCGCACTGCCAATTTTTTTTCCCCTACACTGGCCAGCCAGCCCACGATGGCTCTGGCGACCGCCTCCGGCGTGCTACCGGGATCAAACGTCCAGCCAGCCCCGGTGCCTGCAATTCTGTCGCCAATCGCCCCGGACGCAGGGCCTAGCGCTGGCAACCCCGCACACCAGCCATCACTCAAGGCGTAACAGTAACTCTCCGGCTGCTGATTGGGGAAAAAAGCAAGCCCCACGCCGTAGCGCTGCACAATAGTGGCAAGCTGCTGCGGCTCAAATGCACCATGCACCCACAGTCGATCCTGCTGCAACCAGCCCGGTGTCACCTGACCGTCGGCATAGCCAACAATCACCACGCGCAGCTCAGCTGGCAGCGCCGCAACAACATCCCGCAAAAAACTCAAGCCCTTGTGCGGCCCCAGCGCGCCGATCACCGCGATTTGAAATTGCTTTTCTGTATCGCTTTCGGTTGCTACTAACGCGGTGTTGGCAAGGCCGCTCGCATCTACGCCATTTTCGATCAGATGCCCCGACACGGAGGCCCCGAGCGCGCCGAGCAAAACATTGACAATGAATTGACTCGGCGCGACACGCGCCGCAGCCTCGCTGACAAACGCTAGACGCGCCTCGCGCTCACCATCGCCCACATCCACAGCGGCAGCGGCAAAGTCGATGTCATGCAGCGTCACCACATAGTCAATCGCGAGCGCCTGACACAACTGCCTGACCCGATCTCGCACCGGGGCCAGCGTCGAATGCGCGTGTATCAAAGCGGGCCGACCCAGCGCGCCCGTGGCAATCGCATGCGCCATATCGGCGTAATCAATTGGAATCAGCTGCTCAGCCGCCACCGCCTCAAACACGCACTGCTCGCGCACAATATGCAGAATGCAGTCATGCGCGCGATGGGCACAAATGTCGCGCACGTAGCGATCCACGCCACCACCGTTGGCCGGCACCGCATGCAGCACATAGCCGCTGACAGCAGCAGGCGTTGGCGAACCAGCGGTCAGCACAACCGCGCCGATACCCACTGAACCAAAAGCTCCACCTGGCCGTAGGCCATAAATGTTGCGCTCAACAGCGTAATCACCAGCGCCCACAGCGCAATGCGCCACGGCGCGGCCAGAGCGGGTTTGCAGTCCATTGAAGCAACATTTTTCACCCGCTCATTTTACGAGCGCCCGTCGATTTGCGGCGCTTTTGCATAATCCAAGGCTCTTCCATTGAAACATCTTCTTACGTCGCCCCTGCGGAGGCAGGGGCCTAGCGTCTTTCGGTCGTATCAAGATCAATGTGTCGCAGCTGAAGTCGCTGGGTTCCTGCCTTCGCAGGAACGACGCAATAAATTTTTTGTCCAGATAAACATTCTCGGATAATGCGCCGATGAATTCAATCGACCACTACGCGCAGCATCACAGTCAATGGCGTTGGCAAGTGCCGCCGCAATTCAACGTTGCGCAGGCCTGCGTGCATCGTTGGGCTGCCGATTCCGCCCGTGCGAGCGACGTGGCGATCCGCTGGGAGGACGAGTCCGGTGCCTTCGACCAGATCAGCTACCTTGAGCTTTCGCATCAGGTCAATCGGCTTGCCGCAGCCCTTGCAGGGCTCGGCATCAGGGCCGGTGAACCGATCGCCGTGTGCCTGCCGCAGCGCATTGAAACGGCGGTATCGCTGCTGGCAGTCATGCAGTTGGGCGCGGTTGCCGTGCCGCTCACGGTGCTATTTGGGCCTGACGCGTTGGCCTTTCGCCTCAACAACGCTGGCTGCAAGCTGGTCATTTGTGATCCTGCCTCGCTGGCCAACGTGATCTCGATTCGCGCGCAGGTGCCAAGCCTCAGCCACGTCGTGGCCTGTGCTGGCGCACGAGACGCCGCCGCGCTGGACTGGAGCGACCTGCTGGCGCGCGGCACGGATGCATACCCCGTTGCAGCGACGGCAGCCGATGACCCAGCGCTTATCATCTACACCAGCGGCACCACCGGCCCGCCGAAGGGCGCGGTCATTCCGCATCGCGCGTTGTTTGGCAATTTGTCTGGGTTTATTTATTCGCACAACCAGTTCCCGCAACCGGGCGACGTGTTCTGGTCGCCCGCCGATTGGGCGTGGACGGGCGGGCTGTGGGACGCGCTGTTGCCCACACTTTATTTCGGCCACACCATCGTCGGCTATCGCGGGCGTTTCGACCCCGAGCGCGCCTTTTCGCTGATGGAGCGGCACGGCGTCACCTGCACGTTTTTGTTCCCCACCGCGCTTAAATTGATGATGAAAAGCGTGCCGTTTCCGCGCGATCATTACGCGCTCAAACTGCGCTCAATCATGAGCGCGGGCGAGAGCGTTGGCGAGACCGTATTCAAATGGACGGAGCAGGCGCTGGGCGTCACCTTGAACGAAATGTTTGGTCAGACTGAGCTGAACTACATCGTGGGCAACTGCGCGGCACTGTGGCCCGCTCGGGCGGGAAGCATGGGCCGTGGCTATCCGGGCCATCAAGTGGCCGTGGTCGACCCGCTGGGGCGCGTAGTTGCGCCGGGTGAAACCGGGGACGTGGCGGTGAACCGTCGGGACATTCATGGCGACCTTGATCCAGTTTTTTTTCTTGGGTATCTGGGCAACGACGTCGGCACCCGCGCTAAATACTCCGGTGAATGGTGCCGAACTGGCGACATGGCGCGCATGGATGTGGACGGCTATCTTTGGTATGAAGGCCGCAGTGATGACGTGATCAAAAGCGCGGGCTATCGCATCGGCCCCGCCGAAATCGAGAGCTGTCTGATTCAACACGACGCCGTGCTGATGGCCGCCGTTATCGGCAAACCGGATAGCGAGCGCGGCAGCATCGTCAAAGCCTTCATCGTGCTGGCGGCGGGTTTCGAGGCCAACGAAGCGTTGGAAATTAGTCTGGCACAACACGTGCGCGGTCGCTTGGCACCCTACGAATATCCGAAAGAATTCGAGTTCGTCACCGAGCTGCCGATGACCACCACCGGCAAGGTTCAGCGCAAGGTGTTGCGCGACAAGGAGATGGCGAAAAGCGCGCGCGGTGACTGAGGGTTCGCGCAAAAAATATCGCGCAGTTTGCGCCCTCCGCCGGTCGCCCGCTGCACGCCCGAATGTCGACCATGACCCTTCGTGTGCGTAGGTGCTTCTGTGGGAGCGGTTCCACCGCGAAAGGCGCAACGTGACCCAGTATCGCGGTGGAACCGCTCCCACAAAAACAGGTTCGTGGGTTGTCTCTACGGCAGAAACGCCGTGCCACACCTCGCATTAAGATCAACGCGAATCGTGTCCCACGGGGTGGTGATGCCGGTGCCTGCGGTAACCGCGCTGCCCTTTAGTCCGAGCATGGCGCGAGTGAGAATCAAGCCTTCCACGGTGGCGAGCATGGGGTTGGTGCCGTCCATGTGCAGGTTGCAGATGAGGGGGGCCGCGCCGATGCTGAAGCTCAGCGACGCGCTCCCCGCGCTGTAGCTGCTGGCGGCGGGTTGCGTGGCTTGCAGCGTGCAAACGCCGACGCTGACGCCAGTGACGACGCCGCTTGCCAACGTGCAGGTGGGCGTGGTGCTGGTCAGGCTCACCGGCGTCGCGCTCTTGTCGGAGGTGACGCTCACGGGGCCGGTGCCGCCAACGGTGACCAGAGGCACCGCGCCAAACGTCAAGGTCGGCGCGCCGATGCCAACGCCGAAGCTCTGGCTTGCAGTCGCAGCGAGGTAGCTCGCACCGCTGGGCGCTGCGGCTTCAATCGTGCATGTGCCTGCGGCCACACCTAGCACCGTGCCGCTGCTGATGGTGCACACCGGTGACGTGGCGCTGGTCAGCGTGACGGTTGATAACGCTTGGTTTGATATTGCAGTGACGGTGCCCGTGTCGGCCACGTTAATCGTCGGTGCAGCTGCAAAGCTGATTGTTTGCGCCGCAGCGTTGATCGGAAAGCTCAGCGCCGCATTGGATGGCCCGTAGGCGCTGCTGCCAAGTTGTGCCGCTTGAATGGTGCAGGTGCCCGCGATCAAGCCGCTCACCGTGCCGCTGCTGATCGTGCAGACGGGTGATGTGGCGCTGGTCAACGTGACGAGCGTGAGCGCCTTGTCGGAGGTGGCGCTGACGCTGCCTGTGCCGCCCGCTGTGATGCTGGGCGCGGTTCCGAAGATGAGCGTTTGGGTACCCAGCCCGATGCCGAAGCTCTGCGTTGCAGCAGCGACGAGGTAGTTCGTGTTGGTGGGGACAGAAGCGGTGATGGTGCAGGTGCCGACCGTGACGCCAGTGACGGTGCTGCCATTCGTACCGCTCACGGCGCATACGCCGGGCGTGGCGGTTGTGAACGTGATGATTGCAGGCATTGGGCTTGTCGTGGCCGAAACCACACCAGTGCCACCCACGCTGACTGCGGGAGCCAACGCAAAATCAAGCGTCCGTGCTGCCTTACTGACCACAATGTTGCCCGTAATCTCAACGGCCTTTGCGTAGTTCGTACCGTTGGCGGCACGACCAAATTGATTGGCGCTGATCGTGCAGATGTCGCCGACTTGCGCATTGAACGGAACGCTCACCACGCCGCTGCTGGCGTTGACACTACAAACTGCACTCGTGAGGCTGGCATAGACGATGGGGTTACCCGAGTTGGGATCATTGAGTTGTTGTGCTCTAACCACTGCGCTGCCGCCGAACGGAATGGTCGGTGGAAGGCTCTGCGGTAGCGACGGCGGTGGGTTGAAAAACGAGAGCGTTTGCGAGTCGGGGATCAAAACGGCAAAGGATTGTCCGCTGCGAACGAGGCGAACATAGTAAGGGAGGATCCGTTGGGCGGAATCCAGCATGCCGCTACCGAAGTGCAGCAACCGCGCGGTGGTGAGCGAATAAGAGTTAGTCGTCGCCGACCAGAAATTGTTTGCGACGGTGTTGCGAAACACGTTCAAGTTGATGGCGGGAAGAGGGTCAGAGCAGTCGCTGGGCAACAACGATTGCAGCTCAAGGAGGGTGGGCAGACGCCAATCGTTGTAGCCCGCCAAGGTGCTGCCGCTGGCCGTGGCGTTAGCCGTGTCCCAGTTTGAGGTAAGCGCGCTGCCGGTGGCAGAGAGGCAATCGGAGCCACTTCGGCCTTCAGCGCACCGCTTCCACATGAGGCCGGTCACGGTGTCGACCACGGTGCCTGCCGATACGTTCACCACGTATTGCGAGTCGGGCTTGGGCGCGGTGCCGATGTCCCAACAGGCAGCGTGAGTCACGCCAGTAGCGATGCTAGCGATCACGGCGAGCGCAAAAATGGCGCGGGTAGCTTGACGTAGGTGAGTGGTGTTCAAAATGGGTTCCCATGACGCGGTGGTGGCGGCGCTGTGGTTATGGTTTGCGGCAGGCCGAAACCGATGCTACAGACCAAATCAAACGATAGCTAGGGATACTCTGAGATTGTGATGCGACGGCACCGCGCAATTTCAGCACCCGTTGTTTATCAGCTTTATCGTGAGAAGCCTATTTATCACGGGGTAAACGCTCGTTTATTTATAAAGTCGACTTCATGCATAAATAGGCGTAATGCCCCTATTCGGCAACGGTTTCAGCGTGGAGTTGCTGCTTTTTCCGCTCTTGTGGGAGCGGTTTCACCGCAAAAAATCTACCGCACCCAGCCATCGCGGTGGAACCGCTCCCACAATGAAGCAGGCGATGAATGCAGGTCGGCATCCGAAGCAGTTTCGAGACGCGCTGCGGGTCGTAGAATCCCAAGATGCGACTCGCACCCCACCACGTCTTGACCATACGGCAACTCGCCACCCAACTGGCCGGGGAGCACGCTCGTATGTGGCTTTTCGGCTCGCGTCTGCGCGATGACGCGCGGGGAGGTGACGTCGATTTGTTGCTGGAGCTTGACGCAGCGGTCGCCGAGCCCGCGCAACTGGCTGCAAGCCTTGCCTCGCGCGTCTCGCGCAGCATGGACGGACGGCGCGTTGACGTGCTGATCAAAGCGCCCAATCTGATGCATCTGCCGATTCACACCGTGGCGCTTGCCGAAGGGATTCGGCTGTGAAACTCGCCGCCGCACAGCTTGCCAGGCTTGAGTTTTTGGCGCGTGTCACGAGCCGAGAATGCGCTCATTTGCTGGACACGGATCGACGGCTGTTTGCCGATTTATTCACCGTCGAAGTGGCGCAAAAAATTGCTGCTGACTCCATCCTCGCCGAGCGACTCGATGCGTTTGTCAGTCGCTTCGGTCGCTTGCAAGATACAGTGGGCGACAAGCTGATTCCGGCGCTGCTCGTCGCGTTGGCTGAGCCGCTCGGCCTAGTTGCGGAGAACCTTGATCGGGCAGAAAAATTCGGGCTGATTGATTCGACGGACTCGTGGCTTGAATCGCGCAAATTGCGCAATCAGATGGTGCACGGATACATCGAGGATTTGGCCGTGTTGGCGAGCGCCTTGCGCAGCGGGCATGCGTTTGTGCCGTCGCTGGTTTCAGCCGCCCGTCGCTGCATGAATGAGGCTGAGCGGCTGATCGCAAAATCGCGATAGTCGCGTCCCCCTACGGCAGAAAAGCCGTGCCGCACTTCGCGTTGAGGTCAACGCGAATCGTGTCCCACGGCGTGGTGATTCCGGTGCCTGCGGTAACCGCGCTGCCCTTTAGTCCGAGCATGGCGCGGGTGAGGATCAAGCCTTCTTTGGTGGCGAGCATCGGGTTCGTGCCGTCCATGTGCAGATTGCAAACTACGGTGGTCGGGCTCACGCTGAAGCTCAAATCCGCGACAGCGGATGCGGTGTTGGCGTTACCGCCTTGCGTTGCATGAATCGTACACAGGCCATTGGCGACGCCGCTGACGGTGTTGCCGATGATTGTGCACACCGGCAACGTGGTGCTGGACAAAACGGGCGGAAGGCCGAGGTTCGATGTGGCGGTGACCAGCCCGGTGCCGCCCACGTTCACAAGGGGCGCAGCACCGAAGCTGAGTATCTGCCGGGCCAGCCCTATGCCGAAGCTCTGAGTGACCTTCGCCTGGAGATACCTTGCGTTGCTTGGCGCGTAAGCGGCGATGTTGCAGGTGCCTGAGGTGACGCCGGTGAGCACCGTCGAGGCACCCGCGCCGCTCAAGCTGCACACGCTAGGCGTGTCGGTGCCGAATTCAACGGGCGTGATGCCTTGGTTCGACGTGGCCGACAGCAGGTTTTGGTCGCCAACGTGCATCACCGGCACCGCGTCAAAAGCAACCGTCTGCTGCGATTTGCTCACGGGGACGCTAAGCGTTACCTGCGCCGCCGGCGCGAAGCTTTGGTTGTGGGCAATACTGCCCAGTTGGTTGGCGGCGACGATGCAGGCGTCGCCGATTGTTGCTGTGCCGGTGAGCGAAATTTGGCCGGTGCTGGCATTCACCGCGCAGACGATGGCTGGGCTGCCGCTGTAGGCGATGGCGTTACCGGAATTCGCACCCCCGCCATTGCTCGCGGCGTTGACCGTGGGGCTGCTGCCCAGTGTCAAGGTTGGAGCCGCGCCAAAGGCAAGCGTTTGTGAGTTTGTCAGCAGCGGGTTTAAGTACTGCACGCCACGCACCAGCCGCACCACGCCGCTGCCACTGACCTTATTGACGGGACCGGCGCTGCCGTTCGCGAAGAACATGAAAAAGGCCAACGCTGAGTCGGTGGCAGACGTCTGTCCGGTCCAGGTGTAGCTGTTCGCAGGCGTGTTCGCAAACACCGATGTGTTGATCTGGGGGCTAGGGCAACCGGTGGCCAGCAGGGATTGCAACTCAATCAGGCTGGGCATGCGCCAGTCGTTGTAGCCACCATGCGTGCTCGCCGCAGCGATGCTTTGGCCAGCGGCCCAGTTCATCAGGCTCCCCGCGCCAGCGCAGAACGAGGAGAGGTTTTGCCCCTCGACGCAAGACTTCCACATGAGGTTGGTCGCGGTGTCGACCACGGTGCCTGCGGGGCCGCTGAAGCTGTATAGCGAGAAGGGTTTGGGCGGAGTGCTGGTGTCCCAACAGGCCGCGTGAATCACGCCAACGGCGGTGCTGGCGATCACGGCGAGCGCGGTGATGGCTCGCGCGGCTTGGCGTAGGCGTGTGGGGTTCAAAATGGGTTCCCTCGGTCTGGTGACGGCGACGCTGTGGTGATGGTTTGCGACAGGCCGGATCCATACTACAGGTCAAGGCAAACAATAGCGAGGGATGGATAGGACGCTGCGCTTTTGTGTCGAAGGTGCGGCACAATTTCAACGCCTATTTTTTATCAACTTTATCGCGAGACGCATGTTTTATAAGGGCTAACCATCGTTTTATGCATAAAGCCGACATCATGCACGAATCGGCTTTTTGCCCTTATGCAGTATAGGTTTCAACTTAGAGTTGCTATCTATATGCAAACATTTGTAGGAGCGGCTCTGACGCGACCCACGACCCACAGTAGCGAACGCAACGCGGGTCGCGTTCAACCGACATTGTTCATTAGAAATTTTTTGACGCAGATTGCGTCGAATCAAAGCGCCCCCTCAATTGTTGTGGTTCGCGTTTCAATTCTCGATCGCTAATGGCGAATCTCGGTTCAATGTGCGTGCACCCGAAGACGATTGTGATTGTGTTGGCGCTGCGCTAGCTTGCGGCGTATCGAGACAAATCTTACTCGTCAGCGCGCGAAATAGCGAGAAACCCGCCGCAACTCAGCGTGGCTCCGATACCGCGCAACACCGAAGTCACTCCACTCGGTCGCTGCGGCACAAACAAAAAAGGCGTCAAACCGATATCCCGGTTTGACGCCTTCTGCTCGAACGAGCTACGAGGCTTTACCGAGCGGCTGCGCGCTTGGCACCGACGCTTGGTGAACCGGGAATCGGATTTTTGACGTACGGGAAGGCCACATCAAAGAAGCTGTCGTCCACAAACGCGCCGTCCGTGAAGCCGAGGCCACCGGAAGCTGCGTCTGCCGGTGCACATCCGAGGCTTAACGTACACAGTTTGCCCATGACTACGCGCAGCGAGATATCCACCACGTCGTCACCCAAGCGACGACCGTTCGGGTAGCCAGCGGTATCGCCACCGATCACACCCATGCGATTTTGCGAGCCTTTGGCCACCGGCATGATCGAGGTGTTCAGGCGCAGCATTTCTGAGGCAACGCCATTCACCGGCTTGTTCAACCCGGGCACGCCGGTGAGAAAAGCGGTCACCAGATCAAGGCGCGGGAAGTTGGTGGGCGCCTTCACACCGGCCGCGCCGAACAAGGCTTCAACCAGCGTCGGTAAGGTTGGGTTGGTGACGTAGTCGGCAAACTGGCCGTCGTCAGCTGGTTGGCTGCCATTGAATTTGTCTTTGTCTTTGAGGCCAATGACGACCTCGTTGACCAATGGCATGCCAAGACGTGACACCTGCACATAGTTGCCGCCGTAGACAGCATTGGCATTGAGCCCGCTCACCGGCGACATCAACGTGCGGTTTTCACGGATAGCAGCGGTAGTCCAGGCACCAATCACCGGGTCGGTGCCGGAGGTTAAGCAGGCAATCGGCAGCTCCATGATGATGCTGGTGACGTTTTTATCAGCCAACGAGTCAGACGCGGCCTTTTCGGCGTTGGCGGCGAACTCGGTGGCTGGCAGTTTGATGTTAATTAGGTCAAACGTTTCGCCGAGGTTGACCACGAATGGGTCTTTGCGTTGCCCAACGAACACGCGGCCCGGCGTGGAACATTCGGGGATGTTCACCGAGTACACATGCTTGGCAGCGTAGCCGGGATAGTCTGGAATGGTTTTGTTGCCAATGTTGTCGACCGGCTTGTCAAAGAACGCAGCGCCGTTGGCCATATTGGTGACCGATTTCCACGTATTCGGCGCACGAAACGCCGCGATGTTGAACGTTTCGCGCACATTCAAGCCCGGATCAAAGCGGCTGTCCACGCCACGTGAACCGTTGTTGACCAACGGAATGGAGACCATTTTTCCGCCCACGGAAATCTTGTTGTCCGCCAGTGTGTTTTGAAAGGCGAACTGAAACGTCCAATCCGGTTTGGCGTCGCCGTTGCTATCAATATGAATCGAATACAGCGCGTTCGGGTCCATCTGGAAATAGTTTGGCCCGCCGTACGCATCCTGTAGCGGCGTGTAATTGGCGACAACCGTCACAAACGCCGAGCGGCCGGGCTCGGTGCTGCGAAACATATAGAAATCGGTGCCGTCGACCTTGGGCAGCTGGGTGATAAACGGGGCTTCGCGGTGGCTGGAGGCCGACGCGATATTTGCCGTCAAACCACTGGCGAGCGCCAGTGCGAGGGCGGTTGCGCCCAGCAGGGGACGGCCCCACCTTGCGCGACTTTGAAACTGCCGGACTGTTGTACTCATGGGTGTACTCCACATTTTGGGTTGATAACGAACGCGCGTCAAAACGGCGCGTGCGTAACCCATACGAGAAGTGTCCTAGGTTTGGTTTTTCCGGCGCCCCTAAAGCGCGCGAACCCGGGCGCTATCGCAGCCTCTGGCAAGCCACTCTGCAAACTCATCTCGCAGCCGCGCGCTCTCGGCAACTGCGGTCTGCCACACCGCGACGCGGGCCTTAAGGTTCGTCCCATAGCGGGTGAAATCGGAGCGGTCGGGCAGCTTTTTGTTGGGTAGCGTGGCGACCCAATCGGGATGGGGTGCCAGCACAATCACGTCATCAAGAAAATGCGTGGAGTGGTGCCGCCATTTGAGCGATTTGTCCAGCCACCCGGGTACCACCGCGCGTTGAAAGTGCGGGTAAAGCACGACGCCCGATGCAGCGCCCGCCTCGCTTTCGCAGGCCGCACGATAGTCCAGATGCAGGTGATAGTCGGTGATGCCGCCGTCCCAATAGGCACCGGGCGCGGCGCCCGCGATGTCGTGAACGGCGTTGAGCACGAACGGGATGGAACACGACGCCTCCACCACCGAGGCGAAGTTGGTGGACGACAATGGGTAGCGCCGGGTGCGGTAGTCGTTGGTGGCAAACGGCAGCTCGCACGGGTGCGAGGAAAACACCGCGCGCTCGATCCATGCGCTCATCGCCTTTCGCGACACGACATTGGTGAAAAAAGCACCCGCGTAACCGAGCGGTGCGCGCACCCGTGTGTCACGTCGCAAAATGTGCCGCCCACGCGAGGTGAGCACATGCAAATGAAACCGCGGGTGATTGAGCACCTCGCTTTCACGTTTGCCGAACATCGCGTGAATGCCCTCGGCGAAGCGCTCGCTGACGTGCTCTTTGGTTGGCGCTTTGCGTCCAGGCAACACGTCGAAGTGCTGGTGAATGTAGGCGTGCTCCAGCACGGCCAACGCGTCGGCAGGATCATTCAACATGGCAGCCGCCATTCGCCAAGCGCCGATGGATGCGCCAATCAAATCCACGGTTTGCCCGGATTGCGGCAACCACTCGCCGAACAGAAAGCGATCCAACGGCAGCAGCGTTAGGCCTTTCGGGCCACCCGCAGCGGCGGGAATGGCGCGTACGTCGGCGGGCGACAAGCCATTGGCTTCAACATGAGCGAGCGCTCGCTTACCGGCAAAAATTTGCAGCGCTTTCATAGTCATTTTGTCATACAGCTTTGCTGCGAAACGCTTATTTTAATTGGGCAAAAGGTTTTTTATGCATCTAGTCGACTTTATCTAAAAATGCTGCCTTGCCCTTATAAAACAACGCATTTCTCACAAAGCTGATTGATTCGATGGTCAATTTATCCGAGCTTATTTATTGAAGAAATTTACGTGCTTCGTCGTTCCTGCGTAGGCAGGAACCCAGTGACTTTGGGTGTTTCGTGGCACTTTTGGGTCGCTCGAAAGACGCTGGGCCCCTGCCTCCGCAGGGGCGACGAGTAAACGAGCAGCGACAAAAACTGCGCTTTTATACAGTAAAATCGCAGCTATGCTCCGCGCCCTTTACGTCGATTTCAACAGCTATTTTGCTTCGGTAGAACAACAGTTGCGACCCGAGCTGCGCGGTCGTCCGGTGGCGGTGGTGCCGATGATCGCCGACACCACCTGCGCCATCGCCGCGAGCATTGAGGCTAAACGTTACGGCGTGAAAACGCTCACCAACGTGGCCGACGCACGCCGACTGTGCCCTGAAATCGTGTTCGTAGAGTCGCGCCCTGCGGTGTATGTCGAGTTTCACCATCGGGCGAAGGCGGTGGTCGAGAGCGTTGCGCCGATTGCGTCGGTGAACTCGATTGATGAGATGTGCATCACCCTCTCAGGGCGCGATCAAGCGCGTCCGGCGGCCGAAAAATTGGCACTCGAAATCAAGTATCGGCTGCGCAAACAATTAGGCGAATGCATCACGTCCTCCATCGGCATTGCACCTAACTCTTTCCTCGCCAAAACCGCGAGCGACATGGTGAAACCGGATGGTCTAGTGGTCATTGAGTTGGCCGATTTGCCGCATGCCTTGATGCCGCTCAAGCTCAATCATTTTGTCGGCATTGGCAAAAAAATGTTGCAGCGATTGATCGACAGTGGCATCACCACGACGCCCGAATTGCTGGTAGCCGACGCGGCGAAACTACGCGCTGTTTGGGGCGGGGTTGAAGGCGAGCGATTCTGGCAAAAACTGCGTGGTGAGGATGTCGCAGCGCGTGAAACGAAGACCTCTTCGATCAGTCACTCGCACGTTATCGGCCCCGATCATCGCTCGCATACGCATGCGCAGGCGGTGCTTTCTCGCCTGACGCAAAAAGCCGCGATGCGGCTTCGCGATATGGAATTTGTGACCACCGATGTGTCGCTGTATCTCAAACTGCGTGGCGGTGAAAAACAAAAGCGCCATCAACGCGTTGACGCAACCGACCGCACCACCACGTTGCTCGACACCGTGCAGGCACTCTACCAATCGATGCTCACCGATCGCAGCGTGAGAAACAACACGCCGATGGCGGTGGGCATGGCATTGTCGGGGCTCACGCCGCGAGAAGGGCAGTCGTTGTCGCTATTCGATACGCAGCCGAACACAGAAAAACTCGACCGTGTGGTTGATCAGCTCAATCTCAAATTCGGCAACAACACGCTGTTTTGGGGCGGCGCATTTCATGCGCAAAAAGCGGCGCGTATGGCCATAGCGTTCAATCACATTCCCGATTTGGTGGTTGAGGGCGATGTGGGAAGAAAAGCCTCGCCTAAAGCTCAGCAATCGCAAACCGATACGCGCGACCCGTAGGAGGGGTTCCACCCCGACCCACGTTGGGTCAGGCGCGCAGCCAATCGCGGCGGAACCGCTCCCACAAAATCGACAGCGCCGCTCAAGGCCGTTTCGGCCTAGGCACCGGCTAAGGCTGCACCGCGCGCTTTGGCTTCTTCTCGCTCGCCCGCAACATCCCAATCACATCCGCCCCGACAAACTTTTCGACAAACCGTCGGTGCAACACAAACCACACCACCAGTGCCGTCACCGGTGGCATGATTAGCGTTGAAAATTGATATAGATAAGCCACCGTCTCCAGCTGCCAAGCCGCCCACGCAGCCTGATCCCGCACGGCGGGGCCGGAGCTGAGCAAAATCTGCTTCATGCCCGCCGCAAACACCGCCAGCATTTGCAGCGGCAACAGCAACAGCCAGCCATACCAAAGATTGCGCCAGCGTTGTGGGTGCCACGCCGCCAAGGTCAGTGCTGCCATCAACGCTGTGCCATAGCTGTACAACCGCGCATCGACCTCGGCACTGACGCGCGCACCGGCACTAAAGGCCTGACCCGCCACCGTGCCCGGCGAAAGCGAGGTCAAGAACTCAAAGCTATGCAACGATTGCGTCACCGAGGTGACAAACTCCGGCAACCCAACGAGCGCCATGCCCGACAAAAACCAGCGAATCGGCCAGTGCAGCAGCGGCACCAACACGTACCACGCGGCGAAAATCGGCGGCACCCAAAGCAGAATGCGCAGGAAGAACCGGCCGATAGTGGTGGGCATGAACGACCCCGCGCGATCAGGCCGCGAGTGGGGCTGCTGCGCCCGTGCCCGCGTCACCGGACGACGGTGGCGAGCCACCCGCCGGCGCGCGATTGATTCGCCGCACCCAGATAAGCCACACGATCAACACGTCGAGCATGATCAGCGCTTGCCAAATGTACAGATGCGCCCACTCAAACGCGGTCATGCTCCATTGGCCGAGATAGAACAGGCTGATGATGCGCACCACATTTAACCCCTGCACGGCGACAAAACCAAAGGCCAACCCCCACGCTTTCTGCTTCCACGTGGAAGGAAAGGCGAGGATGGCGGCAATCAGCACCAGCGAGGCCTCCACGCCATTGCAACCGGCCTCGATACTCACCGCAAAGCCGCTGGCCGAGCTACGCAAAACTTTACCGGTAGCCACGGCACCGCTGTCAACAAGCGCGACCAGTTGCGCGCAAAAGTGCGCAAGGCCGTCAGTCCAAGGCGTCACGAAATAATCTTGCCCCCACGGCGTCAACTGCGCACCGAAAAGCACGGCCTGAATCACGACAAAAAGCACAAGAAAACGAACCATGATGGGTTCACAGGCGCAGGTTTAACAGCGCAACAACAACGGAGCGCGAATCGTAACCGAATTGCCCCGGTGCCGTTGGTGTGACCCCGCTGGTAGTTTTTTGAATTCGCGATGGCGTTCATGAGTCGGCGTTTGCTCAAGCGGCGCTCAAAACTCAGAAGTGCGCGCCGCGCGCTGACCTAGCCTCGCGCGCGCACCGTCGGTCAACTCGCCCTACGCAGCCGCAAGCGAACACACGGGTTGCAAATCGCCAACGGGGCTTCTCAAAGGCCAACGACTTCTCGCTGAAAAGACCGTCACACGCGGTCTAAACGGCTATTTTGCATAAACACGAGTAACTCAAAAAAAACGATTTAGCCCAACTCTATCAACAGTTAGCACAAAAAGCTGTTAGCTTTTTCCGGCCTGTCGTCCTATAGCAAATCATTTTGACTGCGGCTACCCTTAACAAGTACAACGTCATATTTTTTGCAGGAATCCTCCGAATGAATCGAATAAATGCCCGCGTGGCAACGCTGCTCACCTGCTGTACAGCTGCCCTCCTGATGCCGCCCAGTTTCGCGAGCGCAACCGACGCCGGCTACGGCAGCAGCGCCACACTGATTGAAGCGGGTGTTGATTTGGGCGAGCATGTCGAGTATGGCACGTCGCCTCCGCTTGCGCTGGACGCACAGGGCAGCGCATGGATCGTCATCACCAAGGGCCGCGCCAATCCGGCGCTGCAGCGCATCGACCCGTCGGGGCGGCTGGCCAATCTGTTGCCGCTGCCAACGTTGCCTCTACCCGCGTCCGTCTCGCTCAAATCAACGGCCAACGGCGACATGGTGTTGTGCGCACGGACACGCGACTCGTTTGACCTGCAGGTGCTACGGGTCAATATTGACGCCGACTCTGCGCCAAGCCTGCGCTGGCAGACCGCAGCGCGCGTGCCCGGCCCCACCACGGTAGGCAACATCATCAGTGGCGTACAAAGCCCGGTGACCGTCTATTCCGTTGCCTGCCAGCTCGCCGCCGATGGCAGCGTGTTGATGCACTACCAAATGACGGGCGGGCTGAACAACACGCTGGTGCTGCATCGCTTCCTCGCTGATGGCACGCCGGATGCAAGCTTTGGCACGGCGGGAATGATGCAATCGACCGGTACGTTTCCGTTGGCGCAAACGATCCAGTTGGGCGGGATTTCGATTGTCTGGGTTTCTGCCGACGGCACCATCAATGTGGTCTCAGAGGGCGGGCTACTGCAAGAGACGATAGGTTCGCCGGTGCTGCATCCGGTGTCGCTGACTCGAATTACACCGCCTACCGCGACGACCAGCGCGTGGCAATTTACGCAGACCGATCTGAGCTTC
Source organism: Burkholderiales bacterium (assembly GCA_031409935.1). GTDB lineage: Bacteria > Pseudomonadota > Gammaproteobacteria > Burkholderiales > Casimicrobiaceae > Casimicrobium. The sequence goes on from JANNYE010000062.1 coordinate 35,299, forward strand.
ACGGTGCGCTCTTTTGATGTGCTTCCATTCGCGTCGTTTGCGGATGGTGACGACATCGTATTCGTCGGCCAGAGCTTGAGCCCTATTGCCAAGGCTCGCGGCTATGTGCGCCGCGTCAACACAAAAACGGGTACAGCCGTGTTCACGGTCGACGACGTCGCGATGCCTTCGTTCGGACCCGCGCAAACTCTCTTCAGGGTGGTGCTGGTCAACGGCACCTACCTTGTGGTGGGCGGCAACGGCGAGGATAAGTCGGCGGGCATGCCGCAACGTACGAACCGCAACACCGCGTGGATCAAGCGCCTTAGCACCGGCAGCACAATGCAAAGTGTGGCTGGTGGTTTGGCGCTTGACGCGATCAACGGAGGCATGCGCATCACGCCGTTGCCAGCGGGCGGATTTTTGCTTACCAGCGCCGCGCTCGCTCGCAAAGACGGTTCGCCCGCGGCGCCGGGTATTCTGCGTTTTGCGCCAGATTACCTGTTGCCGCGTACGGTTGAATTTAGAGACCCGCAGCGCGACACTTATTTTTTCACGGCCAATACCGACGAAATCGAGCAGGTGTGGGCGTGGATCAGATCCGGCGTTTTGCCATGGCAGGCACCCCACGAGTTTGCCGACGCCCAGAGCTTTAAAACCTGGCCGCCCGATGCGCCGGTCGGGCAGACGCTGCGTATGTGTCGTTTTTTTATTCCGAGCTTGAGCACCCACTTTTATAGCGCTCGCGCAGACGAATGCGCCAAATATTCGCAATCGCCCTTTGCGGGCACTTTTGTTGCCGAAGACCCACAATTTCGCGTCTTTCCAACCCTGTCTGATCGGGGTGTTTGCAGCGATGACAAAGCGACCATTTCGCGGCTATTTCGCCCCGCGCCCCATGCTCCGAATCATCGCTGGGTAGCAGGCCGTGACGCCGTGAGGGCGCTGCAAGCGCAAGGCTGGATCGATGACGGGGCGGTGTTTTGTCAGCCGAACTAAATTTCACTAGGGGCCAACCCAAGTAGCAGGTGCCCGCCGCGTCAACGCCAGCTACACTGTGACCCTTCGCGATTCACGCTATTTGCCACACCATGCCATCGTTTGACACCGTCTCCGAACTGAACTGGGTCGAAATCAAGAACGCGCTTGATCAGGCGAATAAAGAGATTACCAATCGCTTTGACTTCAAGGGCTCCGATTCACGCGTCGAATTGAACGAAAAAGAAAAGACGATGACGGTCTTCGCCGATGATGATTTCAAGCTCGGGCAGGTCGACGAAGTGCTGCTGAACAAGTTCGCCAAACGCAGCGTCGATTCGCGCTCGATTGAAAAAGGCAAGCCGGAAAAAATCGGCGGCGACAAGATGAAGCGCGTCGACAAATTGAAGGACGGGCTGGAGACTGAGATCGCCAAGAAAGTCGTCAAACTGTTGAAAGACAGCAAGCTCAAAGTCAGCGGCTCGATTCAGGGGACGGCGGTGCGCGTCACCGGCGACAAAAAAGACAACCTGCAAGCGGCGATGGCGCTGATCAAAAAAGACATTACCGACCTGCCCTTGCAGTTCAATAATTTTCGGGACTAGCATGAAAGCTGCGCTGTTCGCCATGTGTTGCGCGATTGCCCTTGCGGCATGCCAACCCGCGAACCCGCCGCCGACACCGTTGCCGACCAAGGAAAAAACGATTGATAAGGTCAAGGACGACATCGACAAGGCGATGAAAAAAGTCGAAGAGATGCGCGACGCCGAAGACCCGATGAAGAAAGGTTACTGATT
>JANNYE010000063.1:0-14783 GCA_031409935.1 Burkholderiales bacterium
GAACGCGAAGGCCATCCGTACTATGCAACGGCCCGTTTGTGGGACGACGGCATCATTGACCCCGCAGACACGCGCCGTGTGCTCGGTCTTGGTCTTTCCGCCAGTTTGAACGCGACGATTCAAGAAACAAAATTCGGCGTCTTCCGGATGTAATGCAATGAACACATTAAGAATCGAACGCGACGCTCGCGGCGTGGCCATGATCGTACTGAGCCGCCCGGAGGTGCACAATGCCTTTGACGAGGTCATGATTCGCGAGGTCATCGAATGCTTCCGAGATCTCGGCGAGGATGAAACGGTGCGCGTCATCGTCATCGCAGCGGAGGGCAAAAGCTTTTGTGCTGGAGCTGACCTCAACTGGATGAGGCGCGCATCGGAGTACGACGAAGACCAGAACCGCGAAGACGCGGGTGAACTGGCGCTGATGCTCAACGCGATTTACGCCTGCCCCAAGCCGGTGATTGCGCGTGTGCATGGCAACGCCTTTGGCGGCGGTGTTGGCGTGGTTGCGGCGGCGGACATCGCGATTGGCGTTGCCGACGTATTTTTTTCGTTATCGGAAGTAAAGCTCGGCATCATCCCGGCGGTCATCAGCCCGTACGTGATCGAGGCCATCGGTGCGCGCTATGCGCATCGCTACTTCATTTCGGCCGAGCGTTTCTCCGGTGCTGAGGCTTTTCGCATTGGGCTGCTGCACGATCTGGCGTCGTCCGAGGACGGCATGGATGAACAAATCTCGACCCTTTGCACAGCACTACTTGCGAACGGCCCGAAGGCCATCGAGTCAGCCAAAAATCTCATTCAAGCGGTTTCACAAAAATCGATTGATGACGAGTTAATGGAAGACACGATCGAGCGTATCGCGCAGATTCGCTCGACGCCCGAAGCGAAGGAAGGCATCAGCGCTTTTCTTGAAAAGCGTAGGCCAAACTGGGTGAAAGGCTAGACCGTGTTCACCAAAATACTGATTGCCAATCGCGGGGAAATCGCCGTTCGTGTTGCGCGTACGGCTCGACGTATGGGAGTCCAGACCGTTGCTGTGTTCTCCGATGCTGACCGCAACGCGATGCACGTCGCGGCTTGCGATGAGGCGCACTACATAGGCGGTTCCGCGCCACGCGATTCGTATTTGCGCGGCGACAAGGTGCTGGAAGTTGCGAAACTGACGGGGGCGCAGGCGATTCATCCGGGCTACGGTTTCCTTTCCGAGAACGCAGCATTCGCCCTGCAATGCGCTGACGCGGGGATCGTGTTCATCGGGCCGCCGCCTGCCGCGATTGAGGCGATGGGGCTCAAGGCCGAGTCAAAGCGACTGATGGAACGGGCCAACGTGCCGCTGGTGCCGGGTTATCACGGCGCGGATCAAAACGAGACGCTGTTGCTGGCTGAGGCTACGCGTATTGGCTTCCCAGTGCTCATCAAGGCGAGCGCTGGCGGTGGCGGCAAGGGGATGAAAGTCGCCGAATCTGAAAGTGAATTTATCGCGTCGCTTGCTTCTGCAAAACGTGAGGCGAAGAACTCTTTTGGTGATGACAACGTGCTCATAGAGCGCTACTTGCAACGTCCGCGTCATATCGAAATTCAGGTGTTCGCCGACGAGCTTGGCCATTGCGTCTACCTGTTTGAGCGTGACTGCTCGCTGCAACGCCGTCATCAGAAAGTCATTGAAGAAGCACCCGCACCGGGCATGACCGAGGCGCGTCGCCGACGGATGGGCGAGGCCGCTGTTGCAGCGGCAAAGGCGGTGGGCTACGTGGGCGCGGGCACGGTTGAATTCATCGCTGAACATGATTTCACCACCTCGGGTCGTTTCTATTTCATGGAGATGAACACGCGCTTGCAGGTGGAGCATCCGGTGACCGAGATGATCACCGGGCTTGATCTCGTGGAATGGCAATTGCGTGTCGCCTCCGGCGAACGGCTGCCGAAATTGCAGGACGAATTGCGCATCAACGGTCATGCGTTTGAAGCACGCGTTTACGCCGAAAATCCGCGTAATCAGTTCCTTCCCGCGCTTGGGCCAATCAACCTGTTACGTGCGCCCTCCGTGAACGCAGACGTGCGCATCGACACGGGTGTGCGCGAGGGCGACGCAATCACGCCGAACTACGACCCAATGATCGCCAAACTCATCGTGCACGGCGAAAACCGCGAGCAGGCGCTACAGCGGTTGGCGCTGGCGCTTGACGAATATGCGGTCGTTGGATTCACCAATAACGTTGAATTTTTGCAGCGCGTAGCGCGACATCCGTCTTTTGCTGCAGCGGATATCGACACAGGATTCATCGCGCGACACGCGAGCGATTTACTGCCGCCTTTGCCTGTGCCTTCCGATCTGGCATTGGCGGCGTGTGCGCTGGTTGAATGGTCTGCTGCACGTGGCGAAAGTCGCACCGCGGCGCGAGCCGCCGGTGAGCCGTCTTCGCCTTGGGCGCTCAGCGATGCGTTCTGGCCCAATCAGCCGGACAACGGTGTTGATTTTGAGTACTCGCAGGGCGGCGCGCGCTTCAGCGTCAGCGTAATACCGCAGGGCGATGGATTCCTGTTGCGACTGCCAAATAGCGCGCCGTGCGCTGCGGCAACCGTTGACGGTGAACGCGTCACGCTTACGCTCGGCACCGTGCAGAGCAACGCTCGCGTGTTGCGCTCCGGCATGCACCGCGTTGTGCTGCTGGCGGGCGCGCGCTTCGAGTTCGATGCGGTGGATCGCTACGCGCCGCCCGACACCGACGAGGGCCACGGTGGTCACCTGACGGCACCGATGCCCGGCTCGGTCGTAAGCGTTCTCGTCAGCATCGGTGACGTCGTGAAAAAAGGGCAGCCGCTCATCATCATGGAAGCTATGAAGATGGAACACACCATCGTCGCGCCGCTGGATGGCGTCGTTGAAGCGATCTACTTCGCCGCGAAAGAACAAGTCAAAGAAGGCGCGGAGTTGGTGGCGCTTGCGCAGCCCCTGTAGGAGCGGCGTGCCGCGACCTCGTTCGTATGTCCAACTGGTCGCGGCAAGCCGCCCCTACAAAAATTTGCAAATGAAAATTCTCGTTCAATCCACCGGCCTCGATATTGTTCCGGGCATCATTGCCGAGCTGAAGAAGCATCAGCCGCACTGGCATTATTTCGCATGGCCGTCGGACGAGCCCTGCGACTACGTCGTTGGCTGGAAGCCACCTGCGGAACTGTTTGCGCGACAACCGAACTTGAAGGCTGTCATTAACTACGGTGCTGGTGTCGACGCGATTCTGGCGATGCGTGGCGTGGATGGGGTGCCCACGCACATACCCATCATTCGTCTTGAGGATGCGGGCATGGCGCAGCAGATGGCCGAGTACGCCATTTATGGCGTCATTCATCATCACCGCAACATGCGCATCTATCACGCGCAACAACGCGACCTGCACTGGCAACAGCATGAGGATCGCGGCAACGTGCACCGTCCGACGGTAGGTGTAATGGGCTTAGGCGAGATGGGTGGCACGGCGGCCACAAAGCTTGCCGCGTTCGGTTATTCGGTGCGCGGATGGTCGCGATCAAAGCATGAGATTGAGAACGTGTTGACCTTTGCAGGTCTTGACACGTTGGTTACGTTTTTGTCGGGCTGTGACGTGCTGGTTTCGATGCTGCCGTTAACAGAATCGACCAAGGGCATCATCAATGCTGCCGCGCTCGCGCAGTTGCCGCGCGGCGCCTTTCTGGTGAACGCGGGGCGCGGTGGTCATCTGGTGGATACCGACGTGGTGGCGGCGCTTGAAAGCGGCCAACTGGGTGGCGCGTTGCTCGACGTGTTCGTTGAGGAGCCGCTGCCGAACGATCATCCGTACTGGTCACACCCGAATGTGATCGTGACGCCACACATCGCTGCCACTACGCCGATCAAAGATGCTTGCGCGCAGATCGTAGCCAAGATTTCGGCGATGCAGCGCGGCGAGGTTGTCTCCGGCATCGTCGATCCTAAAGTGGGTTACTAAGGCGCGCATGAAGTATCCAAAACACGTCAACATCGTAGAGGTCGGCGCGCGCGACGGCCTGCAAAACGAGAAGCAGGATGTATCGGCATCGGTCAAGATCGAGCTCATCAACCGCTTGAGTGATGCCGGGTTTCACAATGTCGAATCCGGTTCGTTTGTGTCGCCGAAGTGGGTGCCGCAAATGGCCACCTCGATGGAGGTGATGGCGGGCATCACGCGCAAACCGGGCGTGATTTATTCGGTACTGACGCCGAACATGAAGGGCTTTGAGGGTGCGCTCGCGGCGAAGGCTGACGAGGTCGTGATCTTCGGCGCGGCGTCCGAAGCGTTTTCGCAGAAGAACATCAACTGCTCGATTGCTGAGAGCATTGAGCGGTTCCGCCCTGTGGCCGAGGCAGCGAAAGCCAACGGCATGCGTGTTCGTGCCGCCGTGTCTTGCGCGCTCGGTTGCCCCTATCAAGGCGAGGTTTCTATTGAGTCAGTCGTCGATTGTGTGAAGCGATTTGCGGATCTGGGTTGCGACGATATCGGCATCGCCGACACCATCGGCGTTGGCACGCCAGCTCGCGCCGCAGCGGTGTTCGAAGCAGCTTTGAGAGCGTTTCCGCTGAATCAGATTTCTGGTCATTTTCACGACACATACGGTCAGGCCTGCGCCAATGTGCTCGCCTGCCTAGAGTTGGGCATCAGCACCTTCGATACGTCCGTCGCCGGACTCGGTGGCTGCCCCTATGCCAAGGGCGCAACGGGCAACGTGGCGACCGAAGACGTGCTGTACATGTTGCACGGTATGGGCATCACCACCGGCGTTGATCTCGACCGTGTGTGCGAGGCAGGGCAATTTATTTCGCAAGCACTGGGTCGTGCGCCGCACTCACGTGTGAATCGTGCGTTAGCGGCGAAGTTGGCAAATTCGCGCACCGCGTAGGCGCAGATCTCCGTGTGGATTGACAGCCATTGTCACCTCGATTCACCTGAGTTCGATGTTGATCGAGATGAGGTCGTTGAGCAGGCGCGTGCAGCCGGCGTCGCAGCTATCGTCAATCTGCCGGGACACGTCGATCATTTTGCTGCCGCCAAGCGTTCGCGCGAATGCTACGGCTGCCTCACCGGATATGGCATTCACCCGATGTGGGCAGCGGGGCCATGCTCGACGTCAAAACGCGAAGACATAGCCACGCTGCGTGCCTGGGTCGAGCGCGAAAAACCCGAACTGATTGGCGAGATCGGTCTCGATTTTTTCATCCCCGATTTCAATCAATTGGAGCAAGAATGGTTTTTTTCTGAGCAGCTGAAAATCGCGCACGACTTCGATTTGCCTGTGTCGCTGCATGTGCGGCGAAGTCAGGATCACATCTTGAAACACCTACGTCGTGTCAAAGTACGTGGCGGTTTTGCGCACGCCTTTAACGGCAGCCCACAGCAAGCCGCTGAGTTCGTGAAGCTGGGTTTCTGTCTCGGTTTTGGTGGCACAGCGACGTTTCCGCAAGCTAATCGCGTGCGAGCACTGCTGCGCGATGTACCCATCGATAATGTCGTGGTGGAAACCGATGCGCCGGATATTCCGCCAAGCTTTCTCGGCACGATGGGTTCGCACGCGCGCAATAGTCCTGTGCATTTGCCGAAGATCGGCGAATTGCTAGCTCAGGTGCGCGGCCTTTCGGTAGACGGTTTTGCTGAGGCAACATCAGCAAATGTTCGCAGAACCCTGAACTTGAAACGATAAAGTAATGAGCAGCAATCAGAATCTTGTCCGCGCTATAACTGCAACACCTGCTCCCTCGGTCGACACACCGTGCGTACAAATCTGCATCATCAATGACGAAGACGGACTGTGCATCGGATGCGCTCGAACACTCGATGAAATCGCCCGCTGGGGCACAATTTCAGCGGATGCGAGACGTGCGGTAATGGCTGCTTTGCCGAATCGTCGGGTGCAAAAAAAGTCGCCCTAACGTTTTTTGTCTGTGCCAGCACCTACCGTCGTTGATTTGAGCGCGCCGAGTTTCGCGTTTTCAGCATCAATCAAACGAGACAGCCGCATTCGGTCGACCGCATAGAGCGCGGTGATGTCCTTCAAATCCTGATTTTTGCGAGCCAGCGCGTTAACGACCCGGGGCAACTCCGACTTTGCTTCGGCCAACATCGTCGCTGGCGATTTGACCGCTGGCGCTTTCGCCGCTGGTGTCGCTGACGCCTTGGGCGTGGCGCTGGCGGGCAGCGCGAGGGAGGCTGGAGGCCCCCCGTTCGCGGCAATGATCCCGCCGAGCAAAGTTTCGCGCTCGGCCAGCACGCGAATGTCGAAATTCATCGCTGTCAGCGCGCGGTCACGCACCCGGTCATAGTCCGCAAGGCTGCTGTAGGTCAGCAGCAGCGCTTTGTCCTTGCGTCCGCGCTCGTCCTGTGCGGCCTTGCGGGTCGAGTCCTCGCTAGCCTTGACCGCTGCGGCGCGCTTTTCTTCGGCCGTGGCCGCGCGCTCGGTGGAAAGCTTCACCGTGCCGTCCGAGCGCAATTCCTTGCGCGCCCGGTCGGTACTGGTCGGTGGGATGCTGTCGCCGTATTGAGTTTTGCCGTTTTCATCGACCCACTTGTAGAGCTGTGCGTGCGAGACCGACGCAGCAAATATCGCGCACAGAGCCACGGATAGGCAACGCAATGAGCGTAGCTGCGCTTCTCGTCCGGGCATCGGCAAGCGGATCGCCCTAGCAGCCTGTCGGACTTGAAAGGCATCGGCTGCAAATCCGTCGGCCCGGTTCATACTTCGCCCGTTTTTTGGGCAATATCTCGATATTGCCGCTGCAAAACAGTCAAAATATGCCCTCGGGCGGGCGAATTTTCGCTACGATGTTTCAAGTCTGACAGGCTGCTAGACGAGCACACCATACGTCGCTCGGTACTGCTCAATTTTTTGCTGATAGGCGGCCAGCGCAGGGCTTGCGCTCACCAGCGCCAGCACGTCTGGGAGCGCTGCAATGGCAACCACCGGAAGGCCGAGATCGTTGGTGACCTCCTGCACGGCCGAGCGGGCACCTGTGCCGCGCTCCATTCGGTCAAGCATGATGAGCACACCTGCGGGCTCGGCACCATGGTCGCGGATGAGCTGCACCGACTCACGCACACTGGTGCCCGCCGTGATCACGTCATCAACAATCAACACCCGACCGGTGAGCGGCGCGCCGACAATTAGGCCGCCCTCGCCATGATCTTTGGCCTCTTTGCGGTTGAACGAATACGGCAGATTGTGCCCTTTTTCGGCAAGTCCAATCGCTAACGCAGACACCAGCGGTATACCTTTGTAGGCGGGACCAAAGGTCATATTAAACGGCACTTTTGATGCCAAGGCAGCCTCTGCGTAATACCGTCCCAATCGCGCCAAAGCCGCGCCGGTGTTGAACAAACCACTATTGAAAAAATACGGCGACAAGCGACCCGACTTGGTTTTGAACTCCCCAAAACGCAGCACTTCGCAGTCGAGGGCGAAGCGAAGAAATTCTTGACGAAAACTATCCATTGGATTCATAGACGTTGATTGCGCAGAAACCGCGCCAGTCGTGGAAAATTAGTTGAACTCCAATTGTCGTGTGTTTCCTTCTCCCACCCAACTACCTCGCTTCCACACTATGCGCATCGTCACACTCAATGCCAACGGCATTCGCTCTGCTCACAACAAAGGCCTCGCCGAATGGATGGGGAGACTGCGCGGATGGGACGTGTTCTGCCTGCAAGAAATGAAGGCAAACGCCGAGGACATACCCGAAGAAATGCTGCGCCCAAAGAAAAGTCATGGCCATTTTTTTCCGGCAGCGCGCAAAGGGTACGCTGGCACAGCACTATGGTCAAAACAGAAGCCACTGAACGTATTGAAGGGATTTGGCGTCGATGAATTTGATACTGAGGGCCGCTATCTCGAAGCGGATTTTGGTGCGCTAGTCGTCATTTCACTGTACTTGCCCTCCGGCGCCGCCGGGCCGGAGCGACAGGCCAGCAAAGATCGCTTTTTAACTGCGTTTCCCGCGCACTTGAGGGTGTTGCGTGCGCGCGGCAAAGAGATTGTGATCTGCGGCGATTTCAATATCGCGCACCAAGAGATCGATCTAAAAAACTACAAAACGAACCGGAAGAACTCGGGTTTTTTGCCGCACGAGCGAGAGTGGCTCACCCATGTATTTAATGAGCTTGGTTTCGTGGATGTGTTCCGCACGCTGGATGCGCGCCCTGAGCAGTACACCTGGTGGAGCAATCGCGGCGATAGCTGGAACAAAAACGTGGGCTGGCGACTGGATTATCAAATAGCCACGCCGGGCATTGCGGCAACGGCGAAGGCCGCATCCATCTATCTCGAAGAGCGGTTCTCCGATCACGCGCCGTTAATCATTGATTACAACTTCGCGCTGTAATTCTGCCCTCGCCTCTGGAAAACTATTTGGGCTTTGACAACAGTTTAAGCGCCGCCCGAATCGCATCATTCAGCGACAAATCAGCCGCCAAATCGCGGCAGGCGATGCTGGCCTCTTTCTCGCTGTAGCCCAACGCCAGCAACGCATTAACCACGTCGTCAGCGGTCGAAGGGGTGACAATCGCGGCACCGGGCACACCGGCAGTCGCGACGGCCTTGCCTTTAAGTTCCAGCAGCAGGCGCTCGGCCGTCTTGTTGCCGATGCCGGGCACGCGGGTCAGGCGCTTCACGTCCTGCGCCGCGATGGCCTGATTGAGTTCTGGCACCGACAAGCCCGAAAGAATGGCAAGCGCCACTTTTGGGCCAATGCCGGTGATTTTGATGAGCTGACGGAAGGCGGCTCGCTCCTCAGCAGTGGCGAAACCAAACAGCAAATGCGCGTCTTCCCGCACCACGTAATGCGTCATCAGGAGCACCGCTTGCCCGGTGGCTGGCAAGGCATAAAAGGTGCTCATGGGCACGTCAAGCTCATAGCCCACGCCGCTCACGTCGACGATGATTTGCGGTGGCTGCTTGGCGGCGAGAATGCCGCTGAGACGTCCGATCATGAGGGCACTTTAGGTGGCGCCCTTTAGGGCGTTGTTGTAGCAATGCATTGAAACAACTTTTTCATGAAACGTTTGCTAATAGGGGGCAAACGGCCGTAAAACGCTAATGTTGACTTTTAGAAAAATAGGGCGTTAGCCCATAATAACAAAGGGGTTCAACAAAAAGCTAATGCAATCAACCCTGCTTTATTCTGCTGCCAGCAACGTGTCACCGTAGCGCGCCAGATGCCAGTCGGAATCACCGAACGTGGCGTTAATCATGGTCAGGCGTTTGAAGTGATGCGATGCTGCGAGCTCGTGGGTTACACCGATGCCACCGTGCAATTGCACGGCGTTTTGCCCGACGAAACGACACGCTTGCCCGATGATAGTTTTGGCACCTGAAATCGCCTTCGCCCTTGCCGGCGGGTCCGGGTTATCCACGGTCGCCGCCGCTTCCAGCGCCATTGAGCGTGACATTTCTACGTGCATCATCATGTCTACCGCGCGATGCTGCAACGCCTGATTGGTGCCGATGGCGCGACCGAATTGCTTGCGTGTTTTTAGGTATTCGATGGTTTGTTTGAGCAGCTCGTCCATCACGCCGACTGATTCGGCGCAGAGCGCGGCGCAGGCCACGTCCAGCGCGTAATCGATGGCCGCTTGCGCACCACCGCGCGTGCCAATAAGCGCGTCTGCACCCACTTTGACTGCATTGAAATCAATGTCGGCTCCGCGCTGCGCGTCCTGCATCGGGTAGGCATGGCGCACGACGCCTGCGGCCTTAGCATCGACCGCAAACAACGATGCGCCAGCGTCGCCCGCCACGGTCGCAGAGACCAGAATTTTGTCTGCGCAATCACCACCGAGCACGCTAATTTTTTTGCCGGTAAGCACGTAGCCGTCCCCGTTGGCCACCGCAGCCATGCGCACCGCCGCGCGCTCGTAGCGCTGCCCCGGTTCGGTGTGCGCGAAGGCGTACAGCGTCTCGCCACTGGCGAGCCCTTCCGACAATGCCGCACGCTGTGCCTCGGTGCCAGCGGCTCTAATTAATGCGGCGGGCAATACCGCGCAGCCAAGATAGGGCTCCAGCACGAGGCCGCGCCCTATCTGCTCCATCACCACCATCGTGTCCACGCCGCCACCGCCCAAGCCACCATCGGCCTCAGCCACAGGTAGCGCCATCAGGCCGATTTCGGCGAGCTGATTCCAATGCGCGCGCGACCAGCCTTCGGTAGAGCGAATCACCTTCCAGCGATCATCAAACGTGTAGTCACGATCAACGAACTTGACCAGTGTTTCTTTGAGAGCGGTTTGTTCTTCGGTGAGAGAAAAGTCCATGGCTACAGCCCCAATACCAATTGCGTAATGATGTTGCGTTGAATTTCGTTGGACCCACCGTAGATGGAGGTCTTGCGGAAATTAAAGTAATGGCCGCTGGCGTAGCGGAATGCTTCGTCAGAGAGCCACGGCGCGTCGGCGGCTCCATGCTCGCCTTCGCGTACATACGGCAATGCAGCGGGCCCTGCGGCCATCATCGTCAGCTCAGTCAACACCTGCTGAATCTCTGAACCTTTGATTTTGAGCAGTGATGCTTCGGGGCCTGGTTGCCGCTTTTCACGCTCGGCGTCGAGAACGCGAAGCAGCGTGATTTCCAGCGCGCGCAATTCGATCTCCACCTGTGCCAGACGATCACGAAAACGCACGTCTTGGATGAGCGGTTTGTCGTTTGATTTCGCCTGTTTCGCGACGTTGTGCAAACGTTTGACGATACGCTTGCAACGCCCCACGCCTGCGATGCCAGTGCGCTCGTGCGAAAGCAAAAATTTGGCGTACGTCCAGCCTTTGTTTTCCTCGCCGACAAGATTTTCGACGGGCACTTTGACGTTATCAAACCACACCTCGTTGACCTCATGTTCTTGATCGAGCATGATGATGGGGCGCACGGTGATGCCGGGGGTTTTCATGTCGATCAGCAGAAAGCTGATGCCTTCTTGTCGACGCCCTTCGCTTGAGGTGCGTACCAAACAAAAAATCCAGTCGGCATGTTGGCCAAGCGTCGTCCACGTCTTTTGCCCGTTGACGATGTAATGATCGCCGACGCGCTCTGCCTTGCAATTGAGAGAGGCTAAATCCGAGCCGGAACCGGGCTCCGAATAGCCCTGACACCACCAGTTTTCACCCGACAAAATCTTCGGCAGGTGAAAGTCCTGTTGCGCCTTGTTGCCAAAATTCATGATCACCGGCGCGACCATGCGCAAGCCAAACGGAATCAACTGCGGCGCGCCCGCGTCAGCCGTTACCTCATCAAAAATATGCTGCTGCGTCGAGTCCCAACCCGTGCCGCCAAACGCGGTGGGCCAGCCGACGCCGACCCAGCCTTTTTTGTGCAGCGCGCGGTGCCAGCCGAGAAAATCTTCGCGCTCCAGGCGCGAGCCTTCGAGCACTTTCTGCGCCACCTTTGGGTCGAGATTGGCTCGCGTAAACTCACGCACATCGTGCGCAAATTTTTGTTGTTCTTGGGAATAACTTAGATCCATTGCAACCTGCCTCCTGCTTGAATCCACAGTTTATTAAATTTTCATCATGGCACTACCCGCTTTTTTAGAAAACAAACTCAGTTTGCCCGTGATAGGCGCACCGCTATTCATCATTTCGCATCCGCCACTGGTGCTTGCGCAGTGCATGGCCGGCGTGATTGGCGCGTTCCCAGCGCTAAACGCGCGACCCAAAGAGCAGCTTGACGAATGGCTCGCCGAGTTAACCGAAAAACTCGCCGCCGCACGCGCCGCCGAGCCGACGCGACGCATCGCGCCGTATGCCGTCAACCAGATCGTGCATGCCAGCAATGATCGCCTTGATCACGATATGCAGATGTGTGAAAAGTACAAAGCACCGATGATTATCACCAGCTTGCGCGCGCCGGGGGATGTGGTGAAACAGGCGCATGGTTGGGGTGGCATCGTGATGCACGACATCATCTCGGTGCGTCATGCCGAGAAGGCGCTTGAGGCGGGCGTGGACGGCTTGATTGTGGTGTGCGCGGGCGCCGGCGGCCATGCCGGCACTTTGTCGCCGTTTGCGTTGGTGCGCGAAATTCGGCGTTTTTATAGCGGCCCGATTGCGCTGTCTGGCGCGATTGCGCACGGCGCCAGCATTCTTGCTGCGCAGGCGATGGGCGCGGATTTTGCCTACATGGGCACCCGCTTCATCGCCACACAGGAGGCGCGTGCGGTCGACGCGTATAAGGACATGATCGTGAACTCCACCGCGCAGGACATCATCTATTCATCCCTGTTCACGGGCATTCACGGCAACTATCTGAAGGGCTCGGTGAAGAGCGCCGGACTCGATCCGGATAACCTGCCCAGCGCCGACAAAACATCAATGAATTTCGGCGGCGGCGCGGTGAAGGCGTGGAAAGATATTTGGGGCTCGGGCCAAGGCGTCGGTCAGATGGATGATGTGCCGACCACCGCGGTGCTCGTTGAGCGATTGAAAGCTGAATATCGGGAAGCGGTGGCGTTGACGCAGCGCAATTCGGCGGCTTACCTCTAACGTTTTTTAGCAGCGGCCAGGGCCGCGCCTACATCAATGCTTCTTGGCGGACGCCGCCAACGCCGCCCGCGCCATTGCATCGAGCTTCGCGGGCGCAATCAATTTGATCCAGCGACCCAGCTTGCCTTTCGCGCTCATCACCTCTTCTCGTTTGCGGCTACGCATTGCCGACACGATGAGCCGTGCGCATTCCGCAACGCTCATCGCGCCCGTTTCGTTCAAGCCCGACACGCCGGCCGTTTGCCCTTTCGCATTCCAACCGTTGCGACGAATTTCGGTGGCCACCACGCCGGGATAGACGACGCACACATCAACGCCGTCAGGTGCAAGTTCAACCCGCAGCGCCTCAAAAAATCCAGTCTGCGCGAACTTGGTCGCACAGTAAGTCGTGCGTCCCGGAACGCCGATCAAACCCGCCAAACTCGACACTGCGACCACCAAGCCTTTGCTCGATTTCAGATGCGGCAGCGCGGCATGCGTCGGCCAGACGCTGCCCATCAAGTTGACGCGCATCAGCTTTTCATAAACACCCGTATCGGTGATCTCATCAAAATTGGCGTGCATCGAGATGCCCGCGTTATTGATCAGCGCGTCGATGCCGCCAAACGTGTCAACCGCATGCGCAATCAGTGAACGGCAATCGGCTTCAATCGACACATCGGTCGCCGCCACAAAAGTCGTTGCGCCTAGGGCTTCGCATTGCGCGGCGACTGCCCGCAATGCGTCCAGTCGTCGCGCCGCGAGCACGAGCTTCGGCTTGTCTGGCGACAACTGGCGCGCAAGCTCGGCACCGATACCATCCGACGCGCCGGTGATGACGATCACCTTGTCGGCGAACGACACGCCCTACTCCGCGTTTTTCGCAGCGGTGGCCATCCCGTACAGCTCGTCTTTCAAGTGCAAGCGCCGCTTCTTCAGGTCTTCAAGCGACGTGTCGCCCATCGGCGCAACACCCATTTCGTCCTTAGTGATTTGATCGTCCACCTCATCGTGCTGTTTGAGCAAATGCACAAAGTGAAGATCGGTTGCTTTCAGTGCCGCGATGGCGTCAGCCAGTTCAGGGAATTCGCGATTGAGCGCGTGTGGCAAAAGTTCGGTGTGCATCGGCTTCGTTCCCTTTTTTAGGTTGCGTCTAGGAGGGACATAGTAGCAAGATACGAAATATATGCTGTCGGACAACGGCGCGTTACAGCCGCGCCGCCGTTACGCCGCAACGCCAGTCCTCTAGCCCAGCACACGTGCCGCTTGCGCCTTTAGCGCCGCGTCCAGTGTGTCTGCTATTTCGTCGAGATGGGCGCGGGTTTGCGTTGACAGACGGGCGTTGGTTTTGCCTGCTTGCGCTTTCGCCAGCAGCATTTTTGCGGTGAATCGATGCAGTGCGCGGGCGTCGCCTGCGGCGCTGCCGACACCGGGTTTGGTGATTGCGGCGGCGAGGCGGCGGGCGTGTTCGCGTTGTAGCGCGCGGCGCGCAGGTGTCGCCTCGCTGAATGCGGCGCCTTCGCCCCAAATCGATTGCGTGATAGTCGCGTACACCTCGTTAAGGGTGAGCGCGCTGTCTGGCGAGGCGAGTTTGCTGCGCGCGTTTTGGATGCGCTCGGCCACGCGCAGCGACATCAGGCGATCCAGCGTTGTCGTTTGCATGGCCAGCAGCGTCACGTCAAGCGAGCGGTCAATCGGCGGCGTGTAGCCACGATCCAGCGTGCTGTCGGTCAGGCGGCTGACGAATTCTGGCTTCAGATTGAAACCGTTCGCGGCGAACAGACTGCTTGAAATCAGCTTCAATGCGGCGCGTTGCTTGTCAGCGGCGACGGGTGTCAACGGTGCGCGATTGCTGCCTGCCTGATCGCGCAGATAAACCACACCACCGACGTACTTTGCCGCCAGATCGTACGCGACCGAAAGTTGGCGCATGCCGCCGGCGAAATTTCGCGTGAGCACGTCAAAGCTCGTCCCGCTGGCCAGATTTCGCGTTTGCAGCCGATCGAACAGTTCACGCGAGAGCTGGATGCGGCGCTGCGCGAACTCCAGCGGGTCGCCACCCACGTCACGCTGGTTGACCAGCGGGTCCATGCCGTCGAGGTCACCCATCAATTCTTCGTCGGTGCCGAACGCAAGAAGCGGCTCGTTGCTGCGCCCAGCGATCTTCGTAAGATCGTCGCGTTCGCTGGCGGCGGGCAGCTCTTTGTACGCATATTCGACGGCCCAGTAGTCGTACGGACCGAGCGTACTCATCACGTATTCGCCCTGCTGCTCTTTGTCCAGCGCGATGTTGAA
>JANNYE010000064.1:0-10966 GCA_031409935.1 Burkholderiales bacterium
CCTCGGGCTGGAGGTGTGTGTATGTCTTCATCAGTGAAATCTTTCAGTCGTCGAACAACCGAAAGACTAACCGCCGAAGCTTCCACTCCTCTAGCCTTTCCTAAACACCTGAAGCAGTGCACTTCGTTTTGGATTCCGCCAGATCGCGTTTACCGCGATCATCAAAGGCGCACTCAAAGGCCAGCAAGCCAGCTTTTGCGCCCGCTGGAAAGTCCGCCATGAGCCGCGTGAGCGTTGCAAGATATTGCCGATCTACGTCACTCGTAGTCTCATCGACAAACGCTGCGTCGAGAATGTTTTTTCGTCGCAACACCTCAACCGGCGGTCACAAAGCGTAGAGCGACGCGTTGATGTGGCAACCGCTACCGCTGTCACCATTGCCAAGCGAGTGCGCATGTACGTCCAGAATCTCCGCCGCATTGAGACCGGCGAAACTCGCGTCGATGAGATACTGCTCCGCCGCTGTCCAAGGACGCTGTGGTTGACACGAATTAGGCAGGCCGTCCTTAAAAGTGCGCGCGGAGGACGGCGTCGCGAAGCCCCAAAGCCCAGCAAAGAGCAAAGTGCCGCAACACAGGAAGTTGCGACGTGAGGTGACGTTACTGAGTGGGGGCGTGGAGTGGGGCGGCAGGCGGGTGGGCATAACGATCACCTATCGAAAAGCGGGCGAACATATTGTTCCAGCAGCGCCCATTTTTCGGGATACTCGCTTCGGCAGGGTGGCGGTTCGCGATGCGCGAGGCCTCGTCACCCGATAAGTGGCTTACACGTATCGAACGCTAACAATCTCCACCTCGCGGGCTCCGCCCGGTGCTTGCACCTCGACGACGTCGCCTGCCGACTTGCCAATGAAGGCGCGCGCGAGCGGTGAGCCGATGGAGATTTTCCCGATCTTAAAATCGGCTTCGTCTTCGCCTACGATTTGATACGTCGATTTTTTCTCGGTGTCGAGATCTTCGTATTCAACTGTGGCACCGAACACCACTTTGCCCTCGGCGTTGGTGGTTGCGGGATCAATCACTTGCGCGTTGCCGAGCTTGCCTTCAATTTCCTGAATGCGGCCTTCGATAAACGACTGTTTTTCTTTGGCGGCCTCGTACTCGGCGTTTTCGCTGATATCGCCCTGCAGTCGCGCTTCGCCGATGGCGCGCGAGGTTTCGATGCGGTCAACGGTTTTCAGACGATGCAGTTCTGCTTTGAGCTGTTCTGCACCGATTTTGGTGAGGGGAAATAGAGCCATTATCTTTTGGTGACGAGTGATGAGTGAAAAGTGACCAGTTCGCTACGCGGTGCGGTGATGTGACGTCCTTGTCACTCGTCACTGCTCACCTGTCACCAACAAAAAAACAAAGCCCGCCGGTTTCGCTCTCGGCGGGCTAAATAAGTGCGTTAACAGTTCTACTGTACTACAACTTCTTTCAAAAGCGACTGTAGCGAATAGGGGGTTAACTCGGGGCCGTCTTGGATACCCATCGCGGCGGCTTTGGCACCGGCCATGGTGGTGTAGATGGGCATGCGGGCGGCGAGCGCGGCGCGGCGAATGTACGAGCTGTCTGCCACCGCGCCGCGCTTTTCTTCGACCGTGTTGATCACCAGCGCAATCTGGCCATCTTTAATCATGTCGACGATATTCGGGCGACCTTCTTGCACTTTCTTGACCGTTTCAACCGGTATGCCCGCTGCGGTGATGGCGCTTGCGGTGCCTTTGGTGGCGGTGAGCTTGAAACCCACTTCATGCAGGATTCGCGCGACCTCAGCCACTTTCGGCTTGTCGCCGTGTTTGACTGAGAGAAACACCCTGCCCGAGGTTGGTAAGTGAACGCCCGCCGCGAGCTGCGATTTCTCGAACGCTTCGGCAAAGCTGTAGCCCACGCCCATCACCTCGCCGGTGCTCTTCATTTCTGGACCGAGAATGGTGTCAACGCCGGGGAATTTGTTGAAAGGGAACACCGCCTCTTTCACTGAGAAATACGGCGGCAACGCTTCACCCGTGATGCCTTGCGATTTGAGTGATTGGCCGGCCATGCAACGCGCAGCAATCTTCGCGAGCGAACGGCCTGTAGCTTTGGAAACGAACGGCACGGTGCGCGATGCGCGCGGATTCACTTCGAGCACGTACACGACATCCACGCCGTCTTCCTGCTTCACGGCGAACTGCACGTTCATGAGGCCCACGACCTTGAGCGCCATAGCCATCAAAACGGTCTGCCGACGCAGCTCGTCCTGCAACGCGTTCGACAGCGAGTACGGCGGCAACGAGCATGCCGAATCGCCAGAGTGAACGCCCGCCTGCTCAATGTGCTCCATGATGCCGCCGATGACTACATCGGTGCCATCGCACAGTGCGTCGACGTCCACTTCAATCGCATCATTCAGGTAACGATCCAGCAGCACCGGCGAGTCGTTGCTCACCTTGACCGCTTCGCGCATGTAGCGCTCCAGGTCTTCCGGCGCGTGCACGATTTCCATCGCGCGACCACCGAGCACATAGCTTGGGCGCACGACCAGCGGATAGCCTATTTCAGCAGCCAGACGCAGTGCACTAGCTTCGTCTCGCGCGGTGCGGTTCGGCGGTTGCTTGAGGCCGATTTCGACCAGCAGTTTCTGGAAGCGCTCGCGGTCTTCGGCCACATCAATTGCGTCCGGCGTGGTGCCAATGATGGGTACGCCGAGGCGCTCAAGTTCACGCGCCAGTTTCAGTGGCGTCTGACCACCATATTGCACGATCACGCCGACCGGCTTTTCGACATGCACGATTTCGAGCACGTCTTCGAGCGTCACCGGCTCAAAGTACAAGCGATCTGAGGTGTCGTAGTCGGTCGAAACCGTTTCAGGATTGCAGTTGACCATGATGGTCTCGTAGCCATCTTCACGCAGCGCCATCGCGGCATGCACGCAGCAGTAGTCAAACTCAATGCCTTGTCCGATACGGTTCGGCCCGCCGCCGAGCACCATGATTTTTTTGCGTGTGGACGGCTCTGCTTCGCATTCGTCTTCATACGTCGAGTACATGTACGCAGTCTTGGTCGCGAACTCGGCGGCACAGGTGTCCACGCGCTTGTAGACGGGGCGCACGCCCTGCGCATGACGCAACGCGCGCACGGCGTCCTGATCGGTCTTCAACAGATAAGCCAATCGACGATCCGCGAAACCCTTGCGCTTGAGATGACGCATTTCATCGACGGTGATGCTGTCCAACGTGCGCTTTTCAATCGCAAGCTCGAGATCGACGATCTCCTTGATTTGCGTCAAAAACCACGGATCAATCGCGGTGTCTTCAAACACTTCTTCCACCGTCATGCCAACGCCAAACGCGTCGGCCACGTACCAGAGACGATCCGGTGTCGGGTTGGACAATTGCTCGCTGATTTTGTCGGCATCGACCGATTTCAGATTGAAACCATCCACACCAACCTCCAGCCCGCGCAGCGCCTTTTGCAGCGACTCTTGGAAGGTGCGGCCAATCGCCATCACCTCACCCACACTCTTCATTTGCGTGGTCAGATGCGGATCGGCCTCCTTGAATTTTTCGAACGCGAAACGCGGAATTTTGGTGACCACGTAATCGATGCTTGGCTCGAACGATGCAGGTGTGGCACCGCCGGTAATTTCGTTCCTCAACTCGTCAAGCGTGTAACCGACGGCGAGTTTCGCCGCGACTTTGGCAATCGGAAATCCCGTGGCTTTTGACGCCAATGCCGACGAGCGTGACACGCGCGGATTCATCTCGATCACGATCATGCGACCGTCCTTAGGATTGATCGAAAACTGCACGTTCGATCCGCCGGTATCAACGCCCACTTCTCGCAACACCGCAATCGATGCGTTGCGCATGATTTGGTATTCTTTGTCGGTCAGCGTCTGTGCAGGCGCAACGGTGATTGAGTCGCCGGTGTGGACGCCCATCGGGTCGAGGTTTTCGATTGAACAGATGATGATGCAGTTATCTTTTTTGTCGCGCACCACCTCCATTTCAAACTCTTTCCAGCCGAGCAGCGACTCTTCGATCAGCAGTTCGGTGGTCGGCGAAAGATCCAGCCCGTTTTTGCAAATGGTCACGAATTCATCAAAGTTGTAGGCGATGCCGCCGCCACTGCCGCCCATCGTGAAGCTGGGGCGAATCACGGTTGGAAAGCCCAACGTTTTTTGCACGGCATGCGCTTCGTCCATCGAATGGGCGATACCGGAGCGCGCGGAGCCGAGACCAATTTTGGTCATCGCCTCTTTGAACTTCCAGCGATCTTCGGCCTTCTCAATCGCTTCTTCGTTCGCGCCAATCAGCTCAACTTTGTGACGCTTGAGCGCGCCATTTTTTGACAGCTCCATCGCGGCGTTGAGCGCCGTTTGTCCGCCCATCGTCGGCAGCAACGCGTCGGGTTTTTCTTTCTCGATGATGCGCTCAATCACCGCAGCCGTGATCGGCTCGATGTAGGTCACGTCCGCCATCTCCGGGTCGGTCATGATCGTCGCGGGGTTCGAGTTGACGAGGATGACCTTGTAGCCCTCTTCGCGCAACGCCTTGCACGCCTGCGCGCCGGAGTAATCAAACTCGCAGGCTTGACCGATGATGATCGGGCCTGCGCCGATGATGAGGATGCTTTTTATGTCTGTTCTTTTTGGCATGTTCGCTTACGTATTGCTACTTGTCTACTTCGTCGAGCGCGTGCTCCAGATGAGCAATGTCACCCACGCGATCACAATAAAAATTCGGTGCGCCGTCAGCCCAAACCACCCGCCATTCGCTGATCGATGCGTTCGGCACGCTCCAAGTTCGGGCGCTTTGCGGATTGAGGCCGTTTGAATGGCGCACCATGCTGCTCACCACGCCGCCATGCGTGATCAGCAGCAGCGTTTTTTCGCGCGAACCAATGACGAGGTCGCTGACGGCGCTGACGCAGCGATCCAGAAACTGCCGCGCTGTTTCGCCGCCTTCGGGGCCGTAGTCTGGCTCGCCCGCGTTGTAGCGCGCGATACCTTCGGCATCCTTGATGCGCCACTCTTCGTAGGTCATACCCTGCCAGACGCCGAAATGACGCTCTCGAATTCGCGCGTCAAAGCGCGGCTGGAAACCCGTTGCATTGGTAATTGGCGTCGCCGTTTCACGCGTACGCACGAGGTCACTTGACACCATTTCGGCGACATCAACACTGCACGCCAGTTCCTCGGCCACCAGCGCCGCCTGTTGCAAACCGAGAGCGTTCAGTGGCACGTCCAGCATGCCCTGAATGCGGCCTTCCGCGTTCCACGCGGTTTCGCCGTGACGAACGAGAATCAGGCGCTTAGTTTTGAGTGGACTCATGCAGTCGCCTTCATCATCCCAATAAACCGGTCGAACAAATACGCCACATCATGCGGCCCCGGACTCGCTTCTGGGTGGCCTTGAAAACTGAATGCGGGTTTGTCGGTGCGCGCAATGCCTTGCAATGTGCCGTCAAACAGGCTCACGTGCGTTACGCGCACGTTCACGGGCAGGCTGGCGGGATCGCCTGCGAATCCGTGGTTCTGGCTGGTGATCAACACGCGGCCCTCGTCTAAATCTTTGACCGGATGATTGGCCCCGTGATGACCGGTTTTCATCTTCATCGTTTTGCCGCCGCTGGCAAGCGTGAGCAGTTGGTGTCCGAGGCAGATGCCGAACGTGGGCATGCCGGATTCGACGATTTCTTTAATGGCAGCAATGGCGTAATCGCAAGGCTCAGGGTCCCCGGGGCCGTTCGACAGAAATACGCCATCGGGCTTGAGGGCGAACACGTCTTTAGCGCTGGTTTGTGCGGGCACGACGGTGAGCTTGCAGCCGCGCTCAGCGAGCATGCGCAGGATGTTGAATTTAACGCCGTAGTCGTACGCGACGACGTGGAATTTTTCCTCGGTGCGCTCTGCGTAACCCGCGCCCAACGCCCACGTCGATTGCGACCAAACGTATGCCTCGGTGCAGCTCACGACTTTGGCCAAATCAAGACCGGCCATACTGGGCGCGGTTTTGGCAGCGTTGATGGCCGTGGCTTCATCAATCTCCCCGGCCATGATGCAGCCGTTCTGCGCGCCGCCATCGCGCAGCAGGCGCGTGAGTTTTCGCGTGTCGATGTCACAGATGCCAACCACGCCCGCCGACGTCAAATACGCATCCAACGTTTGCTCGCTGCGGAAGTTCGAAACGATGCTTGAGAGGTCGCGGATGATGAGTCCCGAGGCCCAAATCTTTGCCGATTCAACGTCCTCGCGGTTTACGCCCACGTTGCCAATGTGCGGGTAAGTTAGCGTGACAAATTGACCGCAATACGACGGGTCGGTGAGAATTTCTTGATAGCCGGTGATTGCGGTGTTGAACACCACTTCGGCTACAGCCAAGCCTTCCGCTCCGATGGAGCGACCGCGAAACACGGTTCCATCGGCCAATGCGAGGATGGCGGGCGTGAACACGGGGAGCAGCGCGGAGGGGCTGGAAGAGGTAGGGCTTGTCATTGTTATGGCTTTTCGTGCGCGAATAGACGCCAGCGACGTGGCTGGCGAAGATTCTGGAATTTGCTAGCCGCAGACATGAGAACGGGAGTTCGCTGGTGTTGTGCATCGTGCGAAGTGCGATGCACGTTCGCTCGACAAACTCATGAAATTCCGTATCTGAAGCTAACAAATTGTACCCGAGTTTTGCCCCTTGAAATCGATAAACTTTTTGCTGTAAGCCTTATAAAATAGGGGCTAGACGGGAATTTAGGCGAAAGTCGGATAGTTAACAAAAGACTCGCCAGCCTTTGCGTAGACTTAGTTACGGCTAAAAGCTGTCTGCTGCTGCTGGTGGCGACGCCCGCCGCGTGATGAGTGCCTGCTGTCGCCCATCGATAAACGCTAACCGCACCACGTCGCCGCAGCCCGGCGAGGGCTCGATGCCATGGGCGAGCGGCTGACCCTGCCAGTGGGCGATCACGGCGGCGATGGGCCCGGCATGGGCAACGACCACGAGGTTGCGCCCCTCGGCCAGCGCCCACGCGGCCTCAAAACTCTTCAGCACGCGAGTTTGCATTGCCCGCACTGATTCGCCTGCTCCGACACGCGGCGCGACGTCTTGACCGCGTAAAACCGGCCCGTTGGTAGTCATCACTGGAGGCGGCCAGTGATCGAGAAAGTTCGCCTCGAACGCGCGCGCCTCATCGCGTGGAATGTCTTCCCAGCGTTTGTTAGTCCAGCGACCGAGATCGCGCTCAACGAGGCGCTCATCCACCACCACCTCGCGCGCCTTACGGCCTTGACCATCGGGGGTCGAAGTCATGGCGAGAAAGTCCGCCAGCCGCCGACAGCGCGTGAGCGAACTGGTGACGACCAGCGCGGTGCTGGGTAGCGCGGCGTCGATCAATGGAATGACGCGGGCGAACTCGGCCTCGTGCACGGGCACATTGGTGGCGCCGTAGCAAATACCCGGCGCAATGTCGGGTGCGGTGTGGCGCACGAGAAAGATCGCCATCGGCTCGCCAACAGCCTCGTTAATCGATCAACGATGCAGAGATCGCGGCGCGCAGACAGGCCTCGCACAAGCAACCCTTGCCGAGCAGGTCCTCAGGACGGCGTTTCAGGTTCAGCACTGCCAGCGTTTCACACCAGCAAGACGCAGCGTGAGCGCCGCAAACGAATAGGGCGGCACAGCGCGGACACGTGGCGGTGGCGGCACCGTTACCGCCGCGCGCCACTTGTCGTGGTGGGTTGGCACCTTTTGCGAATGTTCCCAGTGCCGTGGCGGCGCGCGTAGCCATGATCTAAATCTTCCGATTGGCGTAGTGGCTTTTTTGTCAAAGCCTTGCTACATTGGGGCATGCTGATGATTTCGCATAAAGTCGACTATTGCGGTGTGTCGCCGCATAGCCAACAAAAAAAGGGCGCGCGCTCCGTTTAATGTCAAAGCTGTTACTCAGTTAGCGGAGCGATCTGCTCATTTCAGCCCTAGCACATCATGCATATCAAACAATCCGTGCGTCTTGCCGTCAAGAAACTTCGCCGCGCGAATCGCGCCCAAAGCATAGGTCGAACGGCTCGCGGATTTGTGCGTAATTTCAATTCGTTCACCGATGCCCGCAAACACCACCGTGTGGTCGCCCACCACGTCGCCCCCACGCAGCGCCGCAAAGCCAATTGCGCCGTCCTTGCGGGCACCGGTGTGGCCTTCGCGGGCATATACGGCGCGGTCGGCAAGCCGCGTGCCTTGCGCTTCGGCAATCACCTCACCAAACTTGATCGCGGTGCCCGATGGCGCGTCGACCTTCATGCGGTGATGCATCTCAACGATTTCAATGTCGTAGCCTGAATCGAGTGACTTCGCGGCGAGTTCGAGCAGTTTGAAGACGGTGTTCACGCCGACTGAATAATTCGGCGAAAAAACGATGGGAATATGCTGCGCGGCTGCAGCGATTTTGGTTTTGCCCGCGTCGTCGAAACCAGTAGTGCCGATCACCATACCAACCCCGACTGCGACACAAACGTCGAGGTAGGCGAGTGTCGCCTCAGGTCGGGTGAAATCGATAAGCACTGAGCCGCTCGCAACGCCCGCAGCGTCGCTCGTGACTGGCAAATCAATATCGCCGCCGAACGCTTTTGCCGACACACCCATAGCGGCGCTTTGCGGCGCGTCGAGCGCGGCGACCAGCGTGGTTTCAGCGTCGGTCGCGCAGGCCTCCAGCAACATGCGCCCCATCTTGCCGGACGCACCAGCTATGGCGAGATTCACCATGACCGGCGTTTACTTGCGCCACCAATTGCCCAGCCGCGACCACCAACTGGGGCCGTCATCTTTGTTGCCGCCTTTTTCGAGGAGGGCATAGGCCGGATCGCGGTCTACCACAGGGGAGGTCGGTAGATCGGCCACCGTCCAGCTTTTCAGTGCGTCGGCTTCAAACAACAGCGTCAGCTTATGCGGCGTGATCGAACGACCGCGACGTTCCAGAGAATAGGCATAGTCCCAGCGGTCTTTGTGAAACACGCTCTCCGTGGTTGGCGTGCCAAGCGCCAAGCGCACCTGCTGCCGCGTCTGGCCCGCTTTGAGTTTGGCCACCATGTCCTGAGTGACGTAGTTGCCTTGATTAATCTCCATTTTGTAGACCAGGCCGCAGCCGGACAGCGCGAGGGCGAAAAACGTAGCGAAAGTGGCAAGAATAATGCGCATAAAAAGGGGCTCGGAGCGTTAAGGCGAGCCGCTATGATAGCTAAGGCTCATGGCGTAAAGCGTGAGCCTCCTTTTGACACACGGGACGAAGACTATGGCTCGCGCACAAGACCTCAAAGACGCCGGACTCAAGGCCACGCTGCCGCGCATGAAAGTGCTCGACCTGTTTCAGGGCTCCAAAGTGCGCCACATGACGGCCGAGGACGTATATCGCCTGCTGATGGACGAAGGCCTCGACGTGGGACTGGCCACCATTTATCGCGTGCTGACGCAGTTCGAACAAGCGGGCCTGCTGAAGCGCCATCACTTTGAAGGCGGCAAGTCGATTTTTGAATTGAACGAAGGCGACAAACACGACCACATCGTGTGCGTCAACACCGGTACCGTCGTCGAATTTCACGACGCCGAAATCGAAAAACGCATCCTCAAAATCGTCAAGGATCGCGGCTTCGAACTTGTCGATCACGTGCTGCACATTAGGGCGCTGGCTCCGCAGCCTGATGCGCCCAAGAAGGTGCCGCGCAAGCTTTCGTAGTGGTAGGCTGGGTTGAAAACCCAGCCTACGCACTGCGGTCTAAACTAAGTTAGAGCCTATGCACCCAGTCCGAGAAAGTATGAACTCTGCGCTCAAGCTGGTAACGATACCGCGTTTGCGCAAGTTGGGATTCAAGGGATCGTTTCCGCACTTTCGCCGCCTGCGTCTAGATCACGTTGACTTGGTCGTATTTCAGTTCAATAAGTACGGTGGCAGTTTTGTCATAGAAGTAGCTTCTCTTACGCAAGAGCAAGTCAACGCTCACTGGAACAAAAGCCTCACACTGCAAAACGCAACGGTTTACGACGCCAGCAAGTCCCACCGATTGGGCGCAGCACAGGGTGCTGATCACTGGACCGTCTTTGGGAAGCACAATCATGAATCAGGCCACGAAATCGTCGAGCCATCACATGTATACGAACGTATCGCCTTGCGGGCGGCAGAAATGATTGAAGTGCAGGCCAAACTTTAGTGGTTGGGCTATCGCGCCCACGTAACCCGTGTCTTCTGCCGCAACTCATGTCGAACGGTGGCATCTCGTTAAGCCATGACGCACAAAATTTTCGCAAGAAAACGTGGATCAAACCCATGAAAACCAACCCCCCAAACGCCCCCAAAGACGGCGACCATTGCTCAGTCATCGGCGGAACGCACAAGAGCAAATCTGGAACTGTGCGCGACGTCAACACCAGCAAAACCGGTCACGTGACGATCACTGTGGTTCAGGCCGATGGTGAGCGATTCAAGACGCTCGCGAAGAACGTTGTCGTTCATGTGGACGACCAAAGGCAATGATCCGTTCGCGCTGAGGCGACGCCGAAGCGTTTGATCATCAGACCCTTCGCTTCGCTCAGGGCGAACGGATCTCGCTCAATTTGCACTGGATCACAAGCCGACGCAAATTGAGACAACTACCGATGCACGTCCCGCAGCCGAAACCCAAGACAGTACAGAACGCCCAGATAAGCAAATCCGCCCAACGCGAACAAGGCACTGAGCATCGACGCACGCGGAATCTCGCCCGCCACCGTCCACCAAAGGTCTGGCGGTTTGGCGAGCACGATCAACACGGTCGTGAACAAAGTTGCCGCGAACAACTGCCACGCGAACCGCGCCCAGCCCGCCTGCGGGACGTACACGCCACGCGCGAGCAATCCTCGATACAGCCACCACGCGTTGAGCACCGCGCCGAGGCTCGTCGACAGGGCGAGTGCCGCGTGCAACAAATGTGGCGCGTAGTGTTTGAACACGACAAACACAAAAAACAGGTTAAACAACTGCGTGAT
>JANNYE010000065.1:0-18377 GCA_031409935.1 Burkholderiales bacterium
GGCCGACGGCTACTACCGGATCAAAGGCAAGCCCGCAGCCACGTTGCTGCACTGCGGGCCGGGTCTTGCTAACGGGCTGGCGAACCTGCACAACGCACGTCGCGCGAAGAGCGGCATCGTCAATATCGTCGGCGATCAGGCCACCTATCACCGCCCGCTTGATGCGCCGCTCACTGCCGACACTGACAGCCTCGCGCGCGCCGTGTCCGCATGGGTGCGCACCAGTACGCACGCGGCACACGTCGGTCGCGACGCAGCAGATGCAGTGCAAGCCGCGCGCACACTGCCCGGACAAATCGCAACGCTGATTTTGCCGTCCGATACGTCATGGAATGAAGGCGGTGTCGTCGCTGATGCGCTCGCCGTTCCCGCTCCACCCGCGATTGATCCGTTCGCGGTGCAGAACGCGGCGCGGGTATTGCGCACCCAAAAGAACGTGTTGATTCTGCTCGCGGGACGCGCCGTGCTTGGGCAGTCGCAGGCGCTCGCGTGGCGCATCGCGCAGGCCACCGGCGCGACTCTGATGGCGGATTACGTGACCGGCCACATGCAGCGCGGACGGGGTCGTTTACAGCTCGAACGCGTGCCGTACAACACGGACCTGGCCGTGCAGGCTTTAAGCCGCTTCGAGCACATCATTCTGGTCAGCGCCAAACCGCCAGTCGGTTTCTTCGCCTATCCGGGTAAGCCGGGCAAACAATACCCTGATCGCGCGCAACTGCATGTGCTCGCGCGTGACGATCAGGACGGTGAGGCCGCATTGCAAGCGCTGGTCGATGAACTCAACACGCCGAGCGTGGCGATTCCCGATCCCGGCTCGTGTCCTGACGCAGTGACCGGCGCGCCGACGCCTGAAGGACTGGCACAAACGCTCGCGGCGGTCATGCCGGACGGCACCATCGTGTCGGATGAAAGCGTGTCGTACGGCCGCGGCTTTTACAAGAACACCTACGCTGCGCCCGCGCACGACTGGCTGCACCTAGTCGGCGGCGCGATTGGCGCGGGCTTGCCGATGGCAACCGGTGCCGCCATCGGCTCAGGTGGTCTGCGCCGCGTGATCAATCTGCAAGCCGACGGCTCGGCGATGTATTCGCTGCAAGCGCTGTGGACGCAAGCGCGCGAACGTTTGCCCGTCACCACGATCCTGCTCAACAACCGCAAATACAGCATCCTAATCGGCGAATATCAGGCCGTCGGCGCAACGCCAGGGCCGATTGCCATGAGCATGCTCGACCTCGGCAATCCGAATCTTGATTGGGTCAAACTCGCCAATGGCATGGGCGTTGAAGCGGCGCGCGCGACGACGCTGGAGGCGTGCGCAGACTTGATGAAACAGAGCTTCCGGCAGAGTGGGCCGTTCCTGATCGATCTGATGATTTGAATAGACACTTGCAGCAACATCATACTGTTACAACTGGTTCGCGCCACGACGGAAAAGTGTCGGCAGCAGAGCATCAGCTTTTCGTTGAAAGCCTTATTTCATTTGGGCTTAAGGCTTGATACGCCTGATTATCGACTTTCACCACTTTAGCCTGCTGAGCCCGCGTCGAATTGTGCTTTCAGAACAAAGCCAATGGCCTGCGGGCACGCTACCCAAGCGCTGGCGCAACGAGTTTGCGCCCTACTTCCTGAACGCGATTTTGTCCACTGCGTCAGTGATCACTGTGTCGACACCCCAAGCCCAGAGCCGTTCTGCGTCGGCCAGATCATTGCAGGTATAGCAGGCGACGCGCAGGCCGTTGGCGTGCGCCTCTTGCACAATGTCTTGTGTCAGCGTGCGCCAATTGGCATCCATCGCAATCGCGCCGACCGCCTTGCAGCGCGCGAGCCAATCGGGTGGCAACGGGTTCTCGAACAGATGTGCGCGGTCGAATTTCGGCGCAGCGTCGCGGGCGGCGATGAGCGAATCGGTGGAGAAGGATGAGAGTAACGGCTTCAGCGCGGCGTGTGCCGGATCGGAGAACAGTGCCTGTGTTTCCAGCGCGACGGCAGCGCCGGTTTCGCGTTCGCGACCGACGCAAGGCTTGATCTCGGTGTTGAGCTGAACGGCATTCGCGAGGCAGTATTTCGCGACACGCCAGTAAGTCGGAATCGGCTCGCCTGCGTAGGCGGGCGAGTGCCATGAACCGGCGTCGAGCAGCGCGAGCTGATGCCACGTTTTAGCCGCGACGCGACCGCGTCCATCAGAGCAGCGATTGGTCGTGTCGTCGTGCATGAGTAGCAGGGTGCCGTCGCCGGAAAGCTTCACGTCGATTTCGGTCGCACGGTAGCCGAACGACACGCCGTGGCGGATTGCGGCGAGTGTGTTCTCGGGCGCAAGCTTGCCCGCGCCGCGATGGGCGACGGTTTTGGGGTAGGGCCAGGCGGGGAGGTGCATGGCGGAAGTTTAGCTGCCGCCAACGATACGGAGCAGTATGTTCCCTCCCCCAGCGGGGGAGGGTTAGGGTGGGGGAACTTGGCGTACCAAATAAGCCCACTGCGCAATCCACCTGCCCCCACCCCAGCCCTCCCCCGCTGGGGGAGGGAGTCAACCGTTACAGATCGAAACGAATGCCTTGAGCCAGCGGAAGTTTGCTGCCGTAATTGATCGTGTTCGTAGCACGCCGCATGTACGCGCGCCAGCTATCCGAGCCCGACTCGCGGCCACCGCCGGTTTCTTTTTCGCCACCGAACGCGCCGCCAATCTCCGCGCCACTGGTGCCGATGTTGACGTTGGCGATACCGCAGTCAGAGCCCGCAGCGCTGAGGAAGCGCTCCATCTCACGCAGGTCATTAGTGAAGATGCAGGACGAAAGACCGTGCGCGACGGCGTTGTTGAGTGCAATGGCTTGCTCGATGTCACCTTCGTATTTGACGACATACAAAATCGGCGCAAAGGTCTCGTGGCACATCACATCGGTCTGCGATGGCATTTCGACGAGCGCTGGTTGCGCGTAATACGCGTCGGCACCCACCGCTTCACGCACGCGCTCGCCGCCGCTCACGTTGCCGCCAGCTGCACGCGCCGCTACGAGCGCGGCCTGCATGCCGTCAAACGCGGCCTTGTCGATCAGTGGCCCAACGAGGGTGCCTTCGTCCAGAGGACTGCCGATGCGCAGCTTGCCATAAGTCGCCGTCAGACGCGGCACCAGCGTGTCGTAAATGCTTGCGTGCACGATGAGACGGCGCAGTGTTGTGCAGCGCTGGCCCGCAGTGCCAACGGCAGAAAACGTGACCGCACGTTCAACCATTTCGAGCGTCGCGCTCGGTGCGATGATGGCGGCGTTGTTGCCGCCGAGTTCTAGGATGCTGCGTGCGAAACGCTTCGCGCAAGCCTCGCCCACCATGCGGCCCATGCGTGTGGAGCCAGTTGCTGAGACGAGTGGAATGCGGGTGTCAGCTGTCAACGCTACGCCAACGTCGGCACCACCGATCAACACCGTGGACAGCGCGTCCGGCGCTGCGTGTCCTGTTGCCCGATAGCGCTGAACCGCCCGCTCAAAAATCGCTTGCGTTGCGAGTGCGGTCAGTGGCGCTTTATCGGACGGCTTCCATATCGTGCTGTTGCCGCAGACGAGCGCCAGCGCAGCGTTCCACGCCCACACCGCGACCGGAAAATTGAAGGCGCTGATGATCAGTGTCGGGCCGAGCGGATGCCAGGTTTCCATCATGCGATGCTCGGGGCGCTCGGACGCAATCGTGAGGCCATAAAGCTGGCGTGACAGACCCACCGCGAAGTCGCAAATGTCGATCATCTCCTGTACCTCGCCCAAACCCTCTTGCAGAATTTTTCCGGCTTCGATGGAGACGAGTTGGCCGAGCGCTTGTTTGTTCGTTCGTAGCTCGTCGCCAAGCAGGCGGACGAGTTCGCCGCGCGCAGGAGCGGGCACGGTGCGCCATGCGAGGAAGGCGTCGCGACTGTTTGCTACGGTGCGTTCGATGTCTGCGGCGTTGGCGCAGGCGAGCGAGGCGATCACTTCACCGGTAATGGGCGTGCGTGCGGTGATTGCGTTGTCGCTTGTTGCCGCCGGCAACGTAACGCCTAGTTGTTTGCAAAGATCGAGTGCGGTTTGTTTCATAGCAAATCCAATGCGTTTTCATATTCCGAAATGTATAGGGTGTGCTCTGCGCACCAACGTGTGCAATTCGCTGGCGTACGCCTTGCGAAATGATGGTGCGCGTAGCGCACCCTATATTTGCACTACGAAATCGATTCGATGCGTCGTGATTGCTCGTACGCAATGCCAAATCGATTCGCAAGGAAATCCGGCAACGCAACTTGTTCCTGACGAATAAAACCGTTGTTTGGCAGTTTGCCAGCACGGAACAAATCGACCGCAGCGCAAATGCCAGCAGCGGTGGTGATCTGAATCGCGGATACCGCCTCGTCGCTGCCCGTTGCACGCTGCGCAAAAATCTTGCGGGCAAACACTTCCTGCACGTACGCGCCCTTGCGCATACCGCTCACGGTGACGAACACGAGCACCACATCCTGCATTGTCGTGGGCACTGACTTGCGCATGATGTCTTTGAGCGCCTCCTGGTCGTTCGACAGGCGCAGCTCGGTGAGCAAAAACTGCATCAACGTGCGATGACCGGGGTAGCGCACGCTTTTGTAATCAAGGCTGCGCACTTTGCCATCGAGCGTTTCGCACAACGTGCCGAGGCCGCCGGAGGTGTTGAACGCTTCGTACTCCACGCCGTCAAGTGAGAAATGCTCCAGGCCTTCAAGCGGCAGCATCGCGGTGATCGCGCCTTCGTGAATTGCCTCGCACGGATGGCAATATTCGTTGATCAGTCCGTCCACGCTCCAGGTCAGGTTGTACTTGAGCGCATTGGTTGGGAAGGCCGGCAGCGCGCCGACGCGCATCTTGATTTCGTCGAGGCTGTCGAAGCCTTGTGCGAGATGATGCGCCACGATGCCAATGAAGCCGGGGGCCAAGCCGCATTGCGGCATGAACGCGGTTTTTGCACCCTGCGCCAAGCCCATGATCGCCTTGGTCGCGGCGACGTCCTCGGTCAAATCGAAGTAGTGGCAGCCCGCGTTTTTAGCAGCCGTCGCAATCTTGACCGCGAGGTGATACGGCAGCGCGTTGATGACCGCGTCGTGGCCCTTGATGGCACCTTCCAGCGCATCGGCATTGTTGGTATCGACGACCGCAGTCTTGATGTTGAGATGCGCCAGCTTGTCGAGCGAAGCCTGCGATTGATCAATCACAGTGAGCGTGTAGTCGCCGCTGTTGACCAGCAAATGGGCAATGGTGTGGCCGATGTGACCGGCACCTAGAAGCGCGATTTTCATGATTTTTATGCGGCTGTTTGTTGCATTGATGATGAAATTCTAGAGAGCAGCGATGACGATTAATAGGCCTAAAAACGTCGTTACGTTGTATTAAATAAGACAATATGTAGTCATATAAATACGATTTGTATTCTTTGAGGTGAAACATGGCTTCTGCTGCACGTAAAGCGTCAATCGGATCAACAGTTACGCAAAGCCCCGCACTCGACGCAACGGATCGCGAACTGCTCGCGCTATTGCAGGCAAATGCCCGCGAAAGCGTGACCACGTTAGGCAAGAAACTCGGCGTCGCACGCACCACCGTGATCGCACGCATGGAACGTTTGCAGACCAGCGGCGTAATCACGGGCTACAGCGTACGGCTCAATCAGGCAACGCTGGAGAAAAGCTTGCAGGCGTATGTCGGATTGTCCGTCGAGCCGCGCGCGGGACGTGAAGTATTGAAGCAGCTAGCGAAAATGCCTGAGATCAAGCTGGTGTGCAGCGTGAGCGGCGAGTTCGACTACGTAGCGTGGATTCGCGCCGATTCACCGAATGCGCTGGATCGATTATTGGATGAGATTGGGGAGACGGAAGGCGTCAGCAAGACGACCACGTCGGTGGTGCTGGCGGAGCGGATCAATCGGGGGTGATTTACCCCCTCTCCCGCAAGCGGGAGAGGGTTGGGGTGAGGGTGGCCCGACATGCGCCTTGGCGTATCTTGTAGTCCGCTCTTACTCAACCACACCCTCACCCTCCGCCCTCTCCCGATTGCGGGAGAGGGAACCAAAACTTAAATTCGCTTCCCCGTCTCCGCATCAAACCAATGCACGCGCGCCGGATCAAACGACAGCGGCAACCGCTCGCCGACACGCACGCTAGTGGCGTTATCCAGCCGACAAATAATGCGGTAATTCGCGAACTGCCCGTAGGCGTACGCGTCCGCGCCCACCCACTCAATCATTTGCACGGCAATCGAGAAACGCGCCTGCGCTTGAGGCACTACCTGCAAATGTTCCGGCCGCACGCCGAGCGCAACGCGGTCCCCGTTGGCGATAGTCGACGGAAATTCGCCGACGTGAAACATGTCGCCCTGATCGGTTTTGAGCGACTGTCCGGCGCGGGTGCCCCACAGCTGATTCATCGCGGGGGTGCCGATGAAGTTTGCGACGAATAACGACGCGGGTCGCTCGTAGACTTCCTTCGGCGTGCCGACCTGTTCGATGATGCCGCTATTCATCACCAACATGCGATCCGACAGCGTCATCGCTTCGATCTGATCGTGCGTGACGTAGAGGCTGGTGACCTTCAATTCGTTGTGCAGCTTCTGAATTTCTAACCGCATGTCAACGCGGAGTTTCGCGTCGAGATTTGACAGCGGTTCGTCGAACAAAAACACCTTCGGGTCGCGCACGATGGCGCGACCCATCGCGACGCGCTGGCGTTGCCCGCCGGAGAGTTGCTTCGGCTTGCGGTCAAGCAAATGCGACAGTTCCAGAATCTCGGCGGCCTTGGAAATACGCGCGCCAATCTCGTCGGCGGACATCTTGCGAATCTTCAATCCGTACGACATGTTTTCGCGCACGTTCATGTGCGGATACAGCGCGTAGTTCTGGAACACCATCGCTATGTCGCGATCTTTCGGCTCCAGATTGTTGACCACTTTTCCGTCGATCCAGATTTCGCCGTCGGTGATCGGTTCCAGCCCGGCGACCATGCGCAGTAGCGTAGATTTGCCGCAGCCGGACGGACCCACGATGACGACGAATTCACCATCGGCGATGGTGAGATCGACGCCGTGGATCACGTCCACGTTGCCGTAAGATTTTTTGACGTGTTTGAATTCAACTTGTGCCATACACCGCACTATATCAAGGCATTGGGTCGGTGGCGCGTCGGTCGTGCGAATCTGGGGGAAACCCGCGTTTGATCCGTTCGGCGCTGAGAATATTTGCGTGTTGACAAAAAAAGTGTCACATTCGCAGCTTATGCTTCGGCGTTACAAAAAATTTCGAAATCGAGGAGACTGTATGAAATTCACTTACAAAGCGGTGGCCGCCACAATCGCAAGTACGGCGTTGCTGTCGGGCGGCGCATTGGCGCAAAACAAGCCGATAGAAATCCAAATGTGGCACGCGCTCACCGGCTTGAGCGGCGAGACACTTGGCAAGTACGGCGACGAATTCAATAAGATGCAGAGCGAATACAAGGTTGTTGTTTCGTTCAAGGGGCAATACCCTGAGCAGCGCGCCGCTGCGGTCGCGGCCTATCGCGCAGGCAATCCGCCACACATCATGCAAATGTTCGACGCGGGCTCCGGTGACATGATGGGGGCGAGTAAGGCAATCGTTCCGGTGTCTGAAGTTTTCAAGCGTGCAGGCATGCAGTTCAACCCGGCTGACTTTATCGCCCCGGCGCGCGGCTATTACGGCCTGAAAGATGGCAGCCTGCTGTCGATGCCGTTTAACGTGTCCACCTCGGTGTTGTTCTACAACAAAGATGCGTTCAAAAAAGCGGGGTTGGACGCCAACAAGCCGCCAGCAACTTGGCCGGAGCTGATGGCTGCCGCAAAGACGATCAAGGCCAAGAGCGCGGCAAATTGCGCCTTCACGACCACGTGGCTCGCCTGGATTCAACTCGAACAATTCGGCGCGCGACAAAACCTCGAACTGGGCACACAGTCCAACGGTCGCGCCGGTTTGAACGCGGAGTTGAAGTTGACCAACCCACTGTATGTCAAGCAGGTGCAGACGCTGGTCGACATGCAAAAGGACAAAACCTTTGACTATCGTGGTCGCTCGAACGACGCTTCGGCCTCATTCCAGTCCGGTGAATGCGCCATGATTACGCAAAGCTCAGGCGCGTATGGCGGCTACATTCGCGATGCGAAATTCGACTGGGGCGTAGCACCGCTGCCGTACTGGCCAGAGGCCAAAGGCGGCCCGTATGCAACCACCGTCGGCGGCGCATCGCTGTGGGTGTTTAACGCGCCTAACCGCAGCACCGCCGAGTTCAAAGGCGTGGCGAAATATCTTGACTATCTGAAGTCAACACCGGTGATGATGGATTGGGCAAAAACCACGGGCTTTTTGCCTGCCACCAACGCCGCGTTTAAGTATTTGACCGATGAGGGCTATTACGCGCAAAACCCACGCACCGCCGTTGCCATCAGCACACTCGCCAATGGCAAGCAGGGCGAGCACACCGGTGGCTATCGCTTCGGTCGCTGGACAGAAATTCGCGACTTCTACCATGAGGAAGTCGAGAAGGCATTACAGGGCAAACAGTCCGCCAAAGAGGCCATCGACAACACCGTGAAGCGCGGCAACGTCGCGTTGCGGGCGTTTGAGAAAACCGCTTCGCAGTAGGTGTGTTCGTCTTTGCCTCCTCTACATCGTAAAGGAGGTTCGTCGACGGGCGGAGGCGTAGCGTTTGAAGCGCTGCACATGTCGTGCGCGTGCGCGAAAACGATGCTCTATTCAATCCACGCGCACCCTCACCCCAACCCTCTCCCGCATGCGGGAGAGGGGGCAGAACGCGCATAATCGGAACCCATGGAACGCCGCGTAATCTTCCCCAACAAAGTGCTGCCGTACCTGCTGGTGGCACCACAGGTGGCCGTCACGCTGGTATTCTTTTTCTGGCCTGCGGGGCAGGCGATTTACATGTCGGTGCTGTCGCAGGATGCGTTTGGCCAGTCGGTAACGTTTGTGGGTCTCGACAACTTCAAAGAGGTGCTGTCGGATCCGGATTACATCAAGACGCTGTGGCGCACGCTCATCTTTTCGGGAGCCGTCGCGTTGAGTGCGTTGGTGCCCGCACTGCTGTTCGCCTTGATGGCCGAGCGAGTGGTTCGTGGCTCGGGTTTCTACCGCACAATTCTGGTGTTGCCGTACGCCATCGCACCAGCGATCGCCGGGGTGTTGTGGCTCTTCATGTTCTCGCCTTCGGTGGGTATTGTCGCCTATGGTTTGAAGAAGTTGGGTTTCGACTGGAACCCGCGACTTGATGGCGATGACGCGATGATTTTGGTCATCATGGCCGCGGCATGGAAGCAGATCAGCTACAACTTTTTGTTCTTTTTGGCGGGTTTGCAATCAATCCCGAAAGCCCTGCTCGAAGCCGCCGCCATTGACGGTGCCGGGGAATGGCACAAGTTTCGAACCATCATCTTTCCGCTGCTATCGCCCACCACGTTCTTCCTGTTGGTGGTCAACATCGTTTACGCATTTTTTGATACCTTCGGCATCATCGATGCAGTCACCAGCGGCGGCCCGGCCAAGGCGACTGAGGTGCTCGTTTACAAGGTTTTCTACGACGGCGTACACGCGTTGAATTTCGGTTCATCGGCAGCGCAAAGCGTGATTCTGATGGCCATTGTCATTGCGCTCACCGCCATTCAGTTTCGCTATGTTGAGAAGAAGGTTCACTACTAGATGAACAGCACCAACGCCAACGAGCGCTCGGTCATCGGCCGCAACAGCAACTGGTTGCCGCATGCGGTGCTGTGGATCGGCGTGCTCATCACGGCGTTTCCGCTGTACGTGACCTTTGTCGCCTCTACTCTGCTGCCGCAGGACATCGCGCAGGTGCCAATGCAGATGTTTCCGGGTTCGCACATGATCGACAATTACTCCGAGGCGTGGTCGAAGGGCGCGACCGGCACCTATCTGTCGCCACCCGGAAAAACCCTGCTATTCAATTCGCTGGTGGTCGCGCTGATCGTCACCTTCGGAAAGATTTCGGTGAGTTTGATCTCGGCGTACGCAGTGGTGTTTTTCAAATTTCCCGGACGCATGTTCTTTTTTTGGATGATTTTCATTACCCTGATGTTGCCGGTCGAGGTGCGCATCTTGCCGACCTATCAGGTGGCCACCGATCTCGGGCTGGTGAATTCATACGCCGGGCTGACGCTGCCGCTCATCGCGTCAGCCACCGCCACGCTGCTGTTCCGACAATTTTTTCTGACCATTCCTGACGAGTTGGTGGAAGCCGCAAAGATCGACGGTGCGGGGCCGATGCGCTTCTTCAAAGATGTGCTGTTGCCGTTGTCACGCACCAACATTGCCGCGCTGTTCGTGATCCTGTTCATCCTCGGTTGGAATCAATACCTGTGGCCGCTGCTCATCACCACATCGAACTCGCTTGACGTGGTGGTTGTGGCCATCAAGAAAATGATCGGTACCGGTGCCGAACCCACCGATTGGCATATCGTGATGTCCACCACAATCCTCGCCTTGATCCCGCCCGTGCTGGTGATCATCGCGATGCAGAAGAGTTTCGTCAAAGGGCTGACCGACACTGAAAAGTGACGTTCGCGCCTATTTGGCAGATACAGCTTTTTGCTGAAACGCCCAGTCAAAGCGGGCTTGAGCCACAAAATGTGCGATTATCGATTTTAAGCTTAAATCGCGCTCATCCCCAATAAAATAAGGCTTACAGCCCAAAGTTGCTTAATATTCGAGCAGCGAGTTGACAGGTTTGGTGCTTACAATGGCCCGATTGATTGCGCATCGCTTTTCGCGCAGGACTCACCCTTAAACATAAGCGCGTCATGATCGAATTTCTTTCCACTATTCACTGGGCCGCGGTCGGTCAAATCATTCTGATCGACATTTTGCTCGGCGGCGACAACGCCGTGGTCATCGCGTTGGCTTGCCGCAATCTGCCCCCTAAGCAGCGCACGCAAGGCATTATCTGGGGCACGTTAGGTGCCATCATTTTGCGTGTGGCGTTGATCGCGTTTGCCGTGACCATGCTGAAAATCCCGTACCTCAAAATCGTCGGTGGTTTGTTGTTGTTTTGGATTGGCGTCAAACTGCTCGCAGGCGGCGACGGCGAACACAACGTAGGCGGGGCGGACACGCTGTGGACCGCCGTGAAAACTATTATCGTTGCCGACCTCGTGATGAGTCTCGACAACGTCATTGCCATCGCCGGTGCGGCACAAAATACGCCGGGCGAGCATCAAATGGGCTACGTCATCTTCGGTCTGCTGGTGAGCATTCCGCTGATCGTCTGGGGCTCCACGCTGGTGCTCAAACTGATTGATCGCTACCCGCTGGTGGTGACGTTGGGTGCCGCGTTGCTAGGCTGGATTGCCGGCGGCATGATCGTGACCGACATCGCATGGATTAAACAGTTTGGCGTTGCCAGCACCACAGTTAAGCTTGCCGCCGAAATCGGTGGAGCGTTGTTCGTCGCAGGTTTGGGCATGTACCTAGCAAAGCGTAACGCGGCCAAAAACCCGGGGGAAAGCGCCGCCTAGGCTGCGCCGTTATGCCTACACGGCAGCGCCGCGTTTGATGGTCACACCGACCATCGCCGCATTCCTCACCGCGCCCGGTTTGCCGACGGTCACTTTAACCCACGGCGCGTGAAATTCGCTGAGCACCACCTGCGCGATGTGCTCGGCTAGGCGCTCCACTGTTTTGTAATGCAGCGTCTTGAGCGCCTCGGTTAAGCGCTTTGAAATACTGTCGTAGTTCATCAACCCCTTAGTGCTGTCGTGCTCGAAGGATTCCAGTGAGGCCGAGCCGATCTCAAGATCGAGCAGCACCGGGCGCAGCGACACGCGTTCCCAGTCGTACACGCCGAGCGTTGTTTCGCACCTGAGATTTCTAATAAAAATAATGTCCACGGCAAAAAATGTCCCTGATGTGTAGGCTTACACTAAGGGCATTCTAGAGAGCGCAACGTCGGGCAACACAAACAGCCGTCAGGACAAGGCAAGCCAGTGTCTCGCGTCATAAATTTCGATACATAAAAGCACCGCCTTTCCGCGCCATGCGTCGTTACAAATGCTCACAATAGCTAGCTATTGTTCCGCCGCATTTGCCAACTAAGGCCTAGCCTGACACGGAAATTCGGCACTTTTCTTGCGCCGAAATTTACGAGCCGAGACACTAGAGCGACGAGCAGCCACACTCTGCCAAAGTCGCAAATTCATTTCAGACAGAGGGGGGAAATGTTCACCACAGCAGACGTCATCGCAGCGGTCGCCGCTTATCTAATCGGCTCGTTGTCATTTGCAGTTATCGTCAGCCGTGCACTTGCATTGCCCGATCCGCACAGCTATGGCAGTGGCAATCCGGGCGCAACCAATGTGCTGCGCAGCGGCAGCAAAAAGGCTGCCATTCTTACCCTGCTCGGCGACACATTGAAGGGCGTTGCCGCAGTGTTGCTGGTCAAGTATTTTGCGATGCCGTGGGGCATCACCGCCACGGGCATCGCACTGGTTTCAGTAACCGTGTTTCTCGGCCACCTGTGGCCCGTTTTTTTTGCGTTCAAAGGTGGCAAGGGTGTGGCCACTGCCGCTGGCGTGCTGTGGGCGCTGGATTGGCGCGTCGGGCTCGGGCTCACGCTGGTTTGGGGGCTGGTGTTCGCGGTGAGCCGAGTGTCGTCGCTGGCCGCACTGATCGGCAGCGCTTGCGCCCCGGCGCTGGCCTATTTCTTTTTGGGCCTTGGGCCGTCGTTTTACGCGACACTTGTTATGACGGCGTTGCTGTTCTGGCGACACAAGGAGAACATTGCGCGGCTGGCTGCGGGCGATGAGGGCGGCTTCAAGAAGACGTGAGCTGACGCACGCTGGATGCGCGATTAAAAAATGATGCCTCAATTTGCCCGAGATTATTCATAAGGTTTTTTCCTCGTCGCCCTGACGGCAGGCTCAGGACATGCTTCGCAGCAACGACGACGACGAGTGTGACGATTTGTAATGACTAATCTCGTTTATAAAAACTCAGCCAACACCGCCCCTGTGTGAGACTTTGCTCGCGCTTTGAGCAGGGTCGGCACATCGCCCGCAACCACCACATTGCCACCACCCGTGCCGCCCTCGGGGCCCATGTCGATGATCCAGTCCGCCTCGGCAATCAAGTCAAGATTGTGTTCGATGAGGATGACGGTGTTGCCCGCCTCGACCAGCCGATGCAGCACGTGAATGAGCTTTTCCACGTCAGCCATGTGCAGGCCCACGGTGGGCTCGTCGAGTACGTACAGCGTGTGCGGGTTCAATGCGCGGCGACCGTGGGCTTTGGCTTTCACGGCGACGGTGGTGCTTTGTTTGGCTAACTTTTGTGCTGCTTTTGAGAGCTTCGGCGCGTCGGCGGGGTTGGTGCTCTCAGTCAGGACGATCGGTGCCTTTACCTTCGACAGCTCGGTCACCAGTTTGATGCGTTGCGCTTCGCCGCCGGACAGCGTGGGGCTGGGTTGGCCAAGCGTCAGATAGCCCAAGCCCACGTCCTGCATCAGTTTCAGCGGATGGTGGATGGACGACATCGTGGCGAAAAATTGCACCGCATCATCCACGTCCATCGCAAGCACATCGCCGATGGATTTTTCGCGCCATAAAACGGCGAGCGTTTCGCTGTTAAATCGCGCACCACCGCACACATCACAGGGCAGTTTCACATCGGGCAAAAAATTCATTTCGATGGTGATCACGCCCGCGCCTGAACATGCGTCACAGCGTCCGCCCGCTGTATTGAACGAGAAGCGGCCAGGTCCGTAGCCGCGCATTTTTGCCTCGGTCGTTTCGGCGTAAAGCTTTCTGATGTTGTCCCAAAAACCAATGTAGGTTGCAGGGCAGGAGCGTGGCGTTTTGCCGACGGGCGTCTGGTCGACTTCGAGTACGCGGTCAACGTCTTCCCAGCCGTCAAGCGATGCGCAACCGTGTAATGCTGGCGCTTTCTTGCGATTGTTACGAGCGCTCACCAGCGCTTCGAGATTGCCATACATCACCTCGCGGGCGAGCGTTGATTTGCCCGAACCGGAAACACCGGTGATGACCGACAAACGAGACAACGGCAGCTTCGCGGTGACATTGCGCAGATTGTTAAGCATCGCTCCTTTAACTTCAACGAACGCGTCGCTCTTGCCGACAGGTGCTCGCTTGTGCACCGGATGTTTAAGCGGATTTTTGAGAAAGCGTCCAGTGATTGACGCGGGATTCGCCACGATTTCTTCGTAAGTGCCCTCAGCGACAATCTCGCCTCCGCGCACGCCAGCACCGGGGCCGAAATCGATGATGTGGTGGGCACGCTTGATGGTGTCTTCATCGTGCTCAACCACGATCAGCGTATTGCCCTTCGCCTGCAATTTCTCGAGCACGTCGAGCAGGATGCGGTTGTCGCGTGCATGCAACCCGATGGTGGGCTCGTCGAGCACGTAGGCAACACCTTGCAAGTTCGAGCCAAGCTGTGCGGCAAGACGAATGCGTTGCGCTTCACCGCCCGACAGCGTGGGCGCGGAGCGATCCAGCGTGAGATAGCCCAAGCCGACTTCCTGCAAAAATTGCAGGCGTGATTTCACTTCCGACACGATGTCACGGGCGATTTCTTCTTCGCGCGCACCGAGCTTGAGTTCACTCATGAAGCGCTCCACTTCAATCACCGAGTGCTTCACCAGCGCATGAACGCCTTCGTCGCGAAAGCGCACATTGCGAGCAATCGGATTCAGGCGTGCGCCGTCGCAAGCGATGCAGACTTCGAAAGCCTCTTTGGCGTCTAGGAATGCGTCGAGTTCACGATCAGCAAATTCCTCGCTCACCCGATCATCGCGTTTGTAGCCTTTGACGCTTTCACCCATGCCTTGACAGCTCGTACACCAGCCATGTTTGCTATTGAACGAGAACAGGCGCGGATCAAGCTCCGCGAAACTGGTGCCGCAACTCGGGCAGGCGCGTTTGGTGGAGAACACGACGATTTCGGCCTCGCCGCTACCCTTCTTCCAGGCGAGCACATGCACCACACCTTTGCCGTAGTCGAGCCCTGACGACAACGCGTCGCGCAGCGGCTTCTCTTTCTTTGCATTGACCTCAACCGTCGCGACCGGCAATTCGATGGTGTGCTCGGCAAAGCGATCCAGTCGCGGCCATGGCGCGACTGGAATCAATTCACCGTCGACGCGCAAATGCTCAAAGCCCTTGCCTTTGGCCCACTTCGCGAGATCGGTGTACAGCCCTTTGCGATTGATCACCAGCGGCGCAAGCACGGTGGCATTGCGGCCCTTGAAGTCGCGCAAGACGCGCGAGGCAATTGCATCCAGCGACTGCGGCTCAATCGGCACATCGCAAGTCGGGCAATATTGTGTGCCGAGCTTCATCCACATCAGGCGTAGAAAGTGATAAATCTCGGTGAGCGTGGCGACAGTCGATTTGCGACCACCGCGAGACACACGCTGTTCGATAGCGACCGTTGGCGGAATGCCGTGAATCGCATCCACATCGGGGCGTGCAGAGGGCTGCACGAATTGCCGCGCGTAGGCGTTCAGCGATTCGAGATAGCGGCGCTGGCCTTCGTTAAAAATGATGTCGAACGCTAGCGTTGATTTGCCT
Source organism: Burkholderiales bacterium (assembly GCA_031409935.1). GTDB lineage: Bacteria > Pseudomonadota > Gammaproteobacteria > Burkholderiales > Casimicrobiaceae > Casimicrobium. The sequence goes on from JANNYE010000065.1 coordinate 15,597, forward strand.
GAACCCGAAGGCCCGGTGATGACGGTGAAACCCTTTGCAGGAATCTCCACGCTGACGTTCTTGAGGTTGTGTTCGCGGGCGTGCAGGATGCTGATGGATTTTGCGGAGGCGCGGGTGAGGTAGGTGGCGCGTGGTTCTTGCACGCCGATAAAGCCCCTCTTCCCTTGCGGGAGAGGGGTTGGGTGGGGGTACTTCGTTGAAGAACCAAACTCGTACGCCACCTTCCCCCTCCCCAGCCCTCCCCCGCTGGGGGAGGGAGCAAACGCGGCTTCCTGCAATGCCGCCAGATCACGGTCGTAATCGTTGAGCGCCTTGCCGGTGTGCGAGCGTGGGTCATTGCGAATAGCGTCCGGTGTGCCCTCGAAAATAATTTCACCCCCAGCATCGCCGCCTTCGGGGCCGAGATCGATCAGCCAGTCGCTCGCTGCAATCAAGTCAAGATTGTGTTCGATGACTAGGATGGAATGACCGGCGTCGATGAGTTTGTCGAACGCGCGCAGCAGCTTCGCGATGTCCTCGAAGTGCAGGCCCGTGGTTGGTTCGTCAAACACGAACAGTTTGCCGCGCGGACGCTTTGCGTCCTCGGGTTTGATACGTTTGGGAAGCGCTGAGATGGCACGCGAATCAACGCTCTCTGCAAGATGTCCAGCGAGCTTTAAGCGTTGCGCTTCACCACCCGAGAGCGTCGGAACGGGCTGCCCAAGCCGCACGTAGTCGAGGCCCACATCGGCGAGTGGCTGCAACGTGCGCAGCACCTCTGCGCCGCCTTTGATGTCTTTGAAGAAGACTAGCGCTTCGCTGACCGTCAGGTCAAGCACGTCGCTGATGCTCTTCTCATTGACTTTGACCTCACGCACTTCCGAGCGAAAACGCGTGCCGTCGCAATCCGGGCAGCGCAGATACACGTCAGACAAAAACTGCATTTCGACGTGCTCAAAGCCTGAGCCAGAGCAGGTTGCACATCGGCCATTGCCCGCATTGAAGCTGAACGTTCCAGCGGTGTAGGCGCGCTCCACCGCCATCGTGGATTTTGCGTAGATCGCTCGTATGGCATCAAATGCGCCGACAAAACTGGCCGGGTTCGAGCGCGACGATTTGCCAATCGGCGACTGATCGACGAACACGACGTCGTCGACGTTTTGATGTCCGAGCAGCAGGTCGTATGCACCCGGTGTGTCGGTGGTTTTGCCTTTGGCTTTGTATAGCGCGGGCACCAGAATGTCCTGCACCAAGGACGATTTGCCGGAGCCTGAAACGCCGGTGATGGTGACGAGGCCCCGCAGCGGGAAGGTAACGGTGATGCCTTTGAGATTGTTCTCGCGGGCGTTGGTTAAGGTGATTTCGTCGGGTCTTGCTCCCTCTCCCGCAAGCGGGAGAGGGTTGGGGTGAGGGTGACGCGTGTCGCGAGTTGAACCCCCTCCCCCAGCGGGGGAGGGTTGGGGAGGGGGAAGCTTGTTCTTCGCGCCGAGTTTGGCGGCAACGCCAACTTCCCCCACCCTGCCCTCCCCCGCTGGGGGAGGGTTCCAACGCTTGACCCGAGCTATCCGCTCACGCCCCAACAAATAAGCCGCCGTCCGCGAATCTTTGGTCGTCGCCAATTCCCTTGGCGCACCATCAAAAATAATCTCACCACCGCGCTCGCCCGGTCCGGGTCCGACGTCGAGAAGGCGATCCGCAGCAAACATGATCTGCGGATCGTGCTCCACCACCACCAGCGTGTTGCCCGCATTCCGCAGCCGCTGCATCACGCCGATGATGCGTGACATGTCGCGTGGATGCAGACCAATCGATGGTTCGTCGAGCACGAACAACGTATTGGTCAGCGAGGTGCCTAGTGCCGTGGTGAGATTGATGCGTTGCACTTCGCCGCCGGACAACGTACGCGATTGCCGATCCAGCGTCAGGTAACCAAGACCGACATCACACAGATAGCCAAGTCGTCCGCGAACTTCGCCGAGCACCAGTTCACCTGCTTCATCAAGCACGGCACCGTCACCGTGAAAATCAAGCTCTCCAAAGAAGCTGCGCAACTTCGAAATCGGCAACAACATCAAGTCATGAATCGTCAGTCCCGGCAGGGCTTCGAGCGCTTCCCGCGAGTACTTGAAATGTCGTGGCGAAAAACGTTTTATGGCGGGCAACACGGAATCCGCATTCACCTTCGATCCCAACCGGAAATTTAGTGAAGTCGGCTTCAGCCGCGCGCCTTCGCAGTCATGGCAGGGCGTGTACGCACGGTACTTCGACAGCAGCACCCGAATGTGCATCTTGTACGCCTTGGTCTCCAGCCAGTCGAAGAAGCGACGCACGCCGTACCACTTCTTGTTGTTGTCCTTCTCCCAGCTACGCCAGCTGTCGTCGCCCTCAATCACGAAGCGTCGATCAAGCGGGCCCATGTCGCGATACGGCACATCCATCGGGATGTTGCGCGCCGTCATGTACTTTTTGAGATCGTCCTGACATTCCTTGAAGCTCGGCGTCTGCCACGGCTTCACGGCACCCTCGGCGAGCGTCTTGCCTTCATCCGGGATCACCAGACCGAGGTCGACGCCAATCACCCGCCCGAAGCCACGACAAGTCTCGCAGGCACCGAGCGGATTGTTGAACGAAAAACTTGATGCGTGCGGGTCGGAGTAAGTGATGTCACAGGCGGCGCAATGCAGGTCGGAGGAATAGCGCCAGACGAGGCCATCCACATCTGTAGGAGGGGTTCCACCCCGACCCTCGTTGCTCGGCGTTGACGTTGGTCGGGGTGGAACCCCTCCTACAAGGTCAGGCGCA
>JANNYE010000066.1:0-20637 GCA_031409935.1 Burkholderiales bacterium
GAGACGCTGAATAAAGCGACGCGTTGCAGCGCGCCTTGATTTGGGATGAAGCGCGAGACGAAAAGCGCAGCAATAGCGGGCTATTGCGAGCATTTTCGACGAAGCGATTCGCCCAAATCAAGGATGCGATGCGCGCGGCGATTTGTTCAGCGTTTCCCTTGGCGATAAGGTGCGTCGTTTTGTGAAAAACTCGAAACATACTAAGTAAGCGAACGCCGTTGATGCGTTCCGATTGAGAGAAAAACATGTCCACCCAGATCGAGCAGTTGAGCACGCTTGAACGTCGCTTCACGATGAGCATTCCGATAGCGGCCATCGAATCGGAAATTGAGACACGCATCAAGCGTCTGGCTCGTACCGTGAAAATGTCCGGTTTTCGGCCTGGCAAAGTGCCAGTGAAAATGGTCGCATCGTCGTACGGTCCTCAGGTTCGATCTGAGGTGTTGTCAGATCAAGTCAACAAGAGCTTTGGTGCCGTGGTTGACGAGAGTCAATTGCGCGTTGCTGGCTATCCGCAAATCGAGCCAAAAGTTGACGAGACGGATGCCGCTAATTTTTTATTTACGGCGACTTTCGAAGTTTTTCCTGATATCAAATTTGATGATTTAAGCGTGATTTCGATTGATCGTCCGATCGTCGAAGTGACCGACGAGGACGTTTCGCGCACCCTCGAAACGCTACGCAAACAACGTGTGCGTTACGAAGCGAAAGACACCGCGTCGGAAGACGGTGATCGTTTAATTGTCGATTTCGACGGCAAAATTGACGCTGTCGCTTTCGATGGTGGCGCTGCTAAAGATTTCACGATGGTTCTCGGCGAACGCCGTATGCTGCCTGAGTTTGAAGCCGCTGCACACGGCCTGAAAAAGGGCGAAAGCAAATCGTTTGATTTGTCTTTCCCTGCTGATTATTTCGGCAAAGACGTTGCTGGAAAAACCGCTACCTTTTTGCTCACCGCGAAGGATGTAGCGAAGCCCGTGTTGCCAGCAATTGATGCTGAATTTGCCAAAGCCTTCGGCATCTCAGCTGGTAGCGTTGATGCGCTCAAAACTGAGGTACGTGGCAACCTTGAATTGGAGCGCAAGCGCCGCGTTTTTCAAAGCGTGCGCGACCAAGTGTTTAAAGGGCTGCGAGCGCTTTCAACACTCGAAGTTCCAAAAGCGTTGATCGCTGCTGAAGCGCAACGCATGGCTCAATCGGCGACCGAAGAAATGAAGTCACGCGGTGCCAACGCTGAAAGCGCGCAAATGTCAGCCTCCGCGTTCGAGCCCGCAGCGGCAGAACGGGTTGCCATGGGTTTGATTGTTGGCGAGTTGGTTCGCTCTAACAATTTGCAAGCGACACCTGAGCAAGTGCGAGCGCTGCTCAATGAGCAGGCGCAGAGCTACGAGAAGCCAGAACAAGTAGTGGCTTGGTACTATCAGGATCAACGTCGTTTGTCGGAATTCGAAGCCGTTTCGCTTGAGCAAAACGTCGTTGATCATGTGCTTAAGTCGGCTGCGGTTACCGACAAAGTTTTGCCATTTGTAGAACTCATCGGGCAGCCGGCGGCTTAACCCATTGAGACTTGGTATGCGATGTCGGACGGCGGGCAGCAATTTTTTTTGCCCGCCATTGAATTCGCGTCGAAAGTCTCAATCATTGCTTACATTGCTGTAGCGATCTGCTCCCGCCCCTCAAGTATCAGGACGACCAATCATGACAATGTGGACCCCCCCCTTCCTAAACGCTGGCGTATTCACTGATTCCATAGGTGCTGCTGCGCCACAGGGTCTAGGACTTGTTCCGATGGTGATTGAGCAGAGCGGGCGGGGTGAACGAGCATTCGACATCTATTCGCGCTTACTCAAAGAACGGATTATTTTTTTAGTGGGTCCGGTCACCGACGAAACTGCAAATCTGATCGTCGCACAATTGTTGTTTCTCGAATCTGAAAATCCCGACAAAGATATCAGCTTCTACATCAACTCACCAGGAGGTTCGGTGTCGGCGGGCATGGCAATTTTTGACACCATGCGCTTCATCAAACCTGATGTGAGCACGATGTGTACGGGCATGGCGGCATCGATGGGCGCGTTTCTGCTGGCGTCTGGCTGCAAGGGCAAGCGCTATGCCCTACCTAACTCTACGGTCATGATCCACCAGCCTTCGGGCGGATTTTCAGGCCAAGTATCGGATATTGAACGGCACGCCAGTTACATCGTGCGCCTGAAGCAGCGCTACAACAAGCATATGGCCGAATTTACCGGTAAGACAGTTGAAGAAATAGATCGCGCGTCGGATCGCGACAATTTCCTCACGGCGGATGAAGCCGTCGAGTTCGGCATGATCGACAAGGTGATGGCGACACGGGTCGAGCCTGCCAAGTAGATCAGTCTGGTCAGTTACTGCTCTATTTTCCCTTCAGATTGCTGCGTCCTGCACCTAGCAGTGCAAAACGCTACACTGCCGTGAGTGCGTGCTGGTCGCGCTGTACCTATTAGTTTTATGGCAGAAAAGTCTACGAGCGACAAGCTCCTTTATTGTTCGTTTTGCGGCAAAAGCCAGCATGAGGTGCGTAAGCTCATCGCTGGCCCGTCGGTGTTCATCTGCGATGAATGCATCGACCTGTGCAACGACATCATTAAAGAAGAGGTTCAGGCCGAGACCACAGAACGTGGTGGCGGTAAGCGCTTGCCCACTCCGCATGAGATTCGTGAAAAGCTCGATCAATACGTAATCGGGCAAGAGCAGGCCAAAAAAATTCTTTCGGTCGCGGTTTACAACCACTTCAAGCGGATCGACGCCAACCTTAAAGACAACGATGTTGAGCTGGCTAAAAGCAATATTTTGTTGGTTGGCCCGACTGGATCTGGAAAAACATTACTTGCCCAGACGTTGGCAAAGCTGCTTGACGTGCCTTTCGTTATCGCAGACGCGACGACGCTGACCGAAGCGGGTTACGTTGGCGAGGATGTCGAAAACATCATTCAGAAGCTGCTGCAAACTTGCGAATACGATGTCGAGCGCGCGCAACGCGGCATTGTGTACATCGATGAAATTGACAAAATTTCGCGTAAAGGCGAAAACCCGTCAATCACCCGAGATGTGTCGGGCGAAGGTGTGCAGCAAGCACTGCTCAAGCTGATTGAAGGTACCAACGCGTCAGTGCCGCCCCAGGGAGGGCGCAAACACCCCAATCAAGAGTTTGTCACGGTCAACACCGCCAACATTTTGTTTATTGTTGGCGGCGCATTTGAAGGACTGGATCGAATCATTCGCCAGCGCTCAGCGAAGACCGGGATTGGCTTCGGCGCACAAGTGATATCACCCGATGATCGTGGCACGATTAGCGCACTGCTTCGCGATACCGAGCCAGATGATTTGATCCGCTTTGGGTTGATTCCTGAACTGGTGGGTCGATTGCCGGTATTGGCTACGCTCGATGAGCTGGACGAACCTGCGCTTATCGACATTCTGGTGCGCCCGAAGAACGCCCTGATCAAGCAGTATCAGAAAATGTTCCGTATGGAAAACGTTGACTTGGAAGTGCGCGAAAGTGGCCTTGCAGCGATTGCACGCAAGGCCATCAAGCGGCGCACAGGCGCACGCGGTCTACGTTCCATAGTTGAATCTCTGCTTCTTGACATCATGTATGACCTGCCGTCGCTCAATAACCTAGAGCGCGTGGTAGTTGACGAGACAACTGTTGAAACCAGCGCTCGCCCCTTACTGATTTACAGCGAACCCAGCAAAGCCGCCTGATTCATCAGCCGCACGCAGCACGCTGCATGCGCGGTTCGCACGATGATATGAAAGCCTGCTATGTCTGATACCAATCTCGATCCCGAAGCCGGCAACGGTACATTGACCTATCCACTATTGCCGTTGCGCGATGTGGTGGTATTCCCGCATATGGTCATACCGCTGTTTGTGGGTCGGCCTAAATCCATCAAAGCGCTAGAAGTGGCGATGGAAAGTGGCAAGCACATCCTACTAGTTGCCCAAAAATCAGCGGCCAAGGATGACCCTAGCCCGGAAGATTTGTATGACACAGGTTGCGTTGCAACTGTGCTGCAAATGCTCAAATTGCCCGACGGAACGGTTAAGGTTTTAGTCGAGGGGTTGCATCGAGCATTACTTACCGCGCTGACCAACAACGGTGAATTTTTCTCCGGAGAGGCACACGCAATTCCGCCGAGCGATGACATATCCGCTGAGGTTGAAGCGCTGCGCCGGGCATTGCTTGCTAATTTCGATCAGTTCGTCAAACTCAACAAGAAAATTCCTGCAGAAATTCTGACCTCGATGGCCGGCATTGATGACGGCGGTCGTCTGGCAGATTCGATCGCCGCACACCTTCCGCTCAAACTCGAGCAAAAGCAAGAGGTGCTTGAACTACCCTCCGTCGCAAAACGGATTGAGCATTTGATGGGCTTAATCGAAGCCGAAATCGACATACTACAAGTCGAAAAGCGCATCCGTGGCCGGGTCAAGCGGCAGATGGAAAAGAGCCAGCGCGAATACTATTTGAACGAGCAGGTTAAAGCGATTCAGAAGGAGCTGGGCGAGGGCGAGGATCACGCAGAGGTCGAGGAGCTATCCAAGAAAATCAAAGCTGCCGGCATGCCGAAAGAGGCGCTCGAAAAGGCTGAGGCAGAGCTCAAGAAGCTCAGAATGATGTCGCCGATGTCGGCCGAAGCCACCGTGGTGCGCAATTATCTTGACGTGCTAACGGGGCTGCCTTGGAAGAAGAAAAGTAAGGTCTCAAAAGACCTGAACCGTGCAATCGAGATTCTCGAAGCCGATCACTACGGTCTGGAGAAAGTCAAGGAACGTATTACCGAGTATCTCGCCGTGCATCAGCGCGTCGATAAGGTCAAAGCACCGATCCTTTGTCTCGTCGGCCCACCTGGGGTGGGGAAAACGTCGCTTGGCCAGTCGATCGCGAGGGCAACCAATCGCAAATACGTTCGCATGTCGCTTGGCGGCGTGCGCGACGAATCTGAAATTCGTGGACATCGACGCACTTATATCGGCTCGCTGCCGGGTAAAGTGCTGACAAATCTGTCGAAGGCAGGCGTGCGCAATCCACTTTTTTTGCTCGACGAAATCGACAAAATGGGTCAGGACTTTCGCGGCGATCCCGCGTCAGCGCTGTTAGAGGTGCTCGATCCGGAACAAAACCACACGTTTTCGGATCACTACGTGGAGGTCGATTTTGATCTGTCGGACGTGATGTTTGTAGCAACGGCGAACAGCTTTAATTTGCCCGCGCCACTGCTTGATCGCATGGAAATTATTCGCCTTTCGGGTTATACCGAAGACGAGAAAGTAAAAATTGCGCAGAAGTATTTATTGCCCAAGCAGATCAAGAACAACGGCGTGAAAGCGGGCGAGATTGTGATCGGCGAGGATGCCATTCGTGACATTGTGCGCTACTACACCCGCGAGGCGGGTGTGCGCTCGCTTGAGCGTGAAATCTCCAAGCTTTGCCGCAAGACTATCAAGCAGACGTTGACCGACAAAACCATCAAAGGCGCGGTGATCACTTCGGCCAATCTCGCCGATTATTTGGGTGTCCAGAAATTCACCTTTGGCATGGCAGAGAAGACCAATCAGGTCGGGCAGGTCAGCGGCTTGGCATGGACCGAAGTGGGCGGCGATTTGCTGACCGTTGAGGCCGTTGCGCTCGCTGGCAAAGGGGGCGTCAAACACACGGGCAAGCTTGGCGACGTGATGCAGGAGTCGGTCGCCGCCGCCGTGTCGGTGGTGCGAGCGAGAGCTCGCATGCTGGGCATCAAGCCCGATTTTTACGAGAAACATGATCTGCATCTGCACTTCCCTGAAGGCGCGGTACCGAAGGACGGGCCAAGCGCGGGAATCGCCATCACAACGGCCATCGTCTCGGCGCTAACTGGGGTGCCGGTGCGTGCCAACGTGGGCATGACCGGTGAGATCACGCTACGCGGCGAAGTGCTGCCTATTGGCGGCTTGAAAGAAAAACTGCTGGCTGCTCATCGCGGCGGTTTAACCACCGTGCTGATACCCGATCAAAACGTAAAGGATCTTGCCGACATACCCGACAACGTCAAAAATGTTCTTGAGATACGACCCGTAAAGTGGATTGATGAGGTGCTTGCGATCGCGCTCGAACGCGCACCTGTTCCGCTTGTTGAGGAAGTGGTAGCACCGCTCGCGACGCAAAAGGAGGCAGCCGCAGGTGCCGAGCTTGTGGTCAAGCACTAGATCGACCGGCACCATCGGCGAATGCCGCCACGTTTCGTAGTAGACTCGCGCCCTACGTTTTCAAACTACGCTCTGATCATGCCATGCTGTACATGGTCTAGGCGGAATATTGTTTAAGTCCAAACCATTGCTAGAAGGGGACAAAATTAATGAATAAAGCAGAACTCATTGAGAGCATCGCCAAGACCGCCGACGTTTCGAAAGCTGCGGCAACGCGTGCACTCGACGGCACCATCAAGGCGATCTCAATTGCGTTGAAAAAGGGTGACGTTGTTACCCTCGTTGGCTTTGGCAGTTTTTATGTGGGCAAACGCACCGCGCGGGTCGGTCGCAATCCGCGCACGGGCGCTGCGATCAAAATCAAGGCAGCAAAGGTTCCCAAGTTCCGCGCTGGCAAAGCGTTGAAAGATGCGATAAACTAGCTGGCTTGGTTGAGATTTCGCTAAAAACGTGATTTCAACTTTAGGTAGCCTTTCCAACAGGGTATAAAAATGTTGGGTGCTTAGCTCAGTTGGTAGAGCGTCGCCCTTACAAGGCGAATGTCGGGGGTTCGAGCCCCTCAGCACCCACCAGATCAAATAGGTCAGAAATGGCAAGTTAGATCAAAAGGAGTGGTAGTTCAGTTGGTTAGAATACCGGCCTGTCACGCCGGGGGTCGCGGGTTCGAGTCCCGTCCACTCCGCCAACGAGATGACAAGAAAAAGGCGAACGAAAGTTCGCCTTTTTCGTATTTGCGAGAGATACGTCGGTATCGACATAGCCATCGGCCAGATCGCCCTCCTACTCTGGGGCCTGCGCTGATGTGATTAACGGTAGTTACATAGAGATTCTCATGTTTGATTTCGTCCATAAAAATAAGCGTTTGGTGCAATTCATCTTGGCGCTACTGGTGTTGCCTTTTGCGTTTGTTGGTGTCGACAGCTATGTGCGCAGCGCCACCGGTGAAAAAGACGTTGCGACCGTCGGTAGCGAAAGCATCAGCCCCCAAGACTTCGAGAACGCGCTGCGCTCGCAGCAGCAGCAAATGCAGCGCGCGCTAGGCAAAAATTTTGATCCTGCAATGTTCGAAAATCCGGAAGTGCGCCAGCAAGTGCTCGACGGCGTGGTCAACCAGCGATTGTTGCAAGTCACAGCGCAGGACGTGAAATTAACCGCGCCTGACGCGCAATTGCGCAAAATGATTCTTGAAATTCCTGATTTTCAAGATGGCGGCAAATTCTCAGAAACGAAATACGACGAAGTGCTCAAGCTTAATGGTTTGAATCGCTTGGGTTACGAGCAACGTCTGCGTGGCGACATCGCGCAGCAACCGATGCAGGATGCGCTCGTTCGTGCCAACTTTGTCAGCGCTGCTCAGACCGGGCTTTTTCAGCAAATGACTGAACAAGGCCGTGAAATTCAGGTTGCGACCGTCGATCCGTCCGCGTTTTTGGCGCAAGCTAAAGTCGATGACACGCAGATTAAGGCGGAGTATGAAAAAAGCCCCGATTCGTTCCGGGCACCGGAACAGGTAAAGATCGAATATTTGCAGCTCAATCAGGCGGCTTTGGCAGGGGGCATTGTGGTGTCACCAGAAGAGATCAAGGGCGAGTATGACAAGCGAATCAAGGAGTTCTCCGCCCCGGAGGAGCGCCGCGCCAGTCATATTCTGTTGAGCGTCGATAAGGATGACAAAGGGCAGCCAAAAGCGGCCTCGAAAGACGCGGCGAAATTGGAGGCCGACGCGCTCATGAAACAGCTCGTAGGCGCCACTGCTGAAAAATTCGCAGAAATCGCAAAGCAAAAGTCGAAGGATCCGGGTTCCGCGACTCAGGGTGGAGATCTTGGCTACTTTGGACGAGGACAAATGGTCAAACCGTTCGAGGAGGCCGTGTATTCAATGAAAGCAGGTGAAATTCGCGGTCCTGTCGAATCTGACTTTGGCGTTCACATCATTCGTTTGACTGAGGTTAAAGCTGAACGCACGCGCGCGCTCGACGAAGTTCGCGCGCAGCTCGACAGCGAGATCAAGCAACAAAAATCAGGTCAACTGTTCAGCAAGAACGCGGAGACTTTTCAAAATCGTGTTTACGAGCAGGGCGACAGTTATGCCCGAGTTGCCGATGAGCTCAAGTTGGCGGCTAAAAAAACTGATTGGCTCACTCGCGCTCAGATTCAGGCGCTCGCCGGAGGTAACGCCAAGTTTGCGCAGACCATATTTTCCTCCGCGAGCGTTGCGGCTAAGAAAAATTCCGAGGCAATTGATCTTGGCAGCAACAACATGATTTCAGCGCGGGTGCTTGAACATAAGCCGTCTCTGGTGCGACCACTCGACGATGTGAAAGCACAGATTTCTGCCCAGTTGCAACGTCGAATTGCCTCCGAGCTCGCGCTGAAAGCTGGCGGCGAAAAGCTGGCCGCAGCCAAATCGGGCAATGAGGCTGGCCTGACGTTTTCGCCGTTGCAAAAACTGTTGCGCCAAGCTGCGCTGCCAAATGTCAATCAAGCATTGAGTAAGTCGGTTTTTGCCGTTGATGTGAGCAAAGCTCCCGCAATCCTCGGTGGTGCCAATGACGCAGGTGGCTACACTGTGGTGAAAGTGATCAGGGTTGTAGAGCCCGAAGCAACCACGCCGGACAAGCTGAAATCACTTAGCCAGCGCCTAGCAGGTCAGGGCGGTGGAGATTTGACCAACGCCTACCTCGGCGCGCTCAAAGATCGAGTGAAAGTTGTCGTAAAAAAAGGCGCGATTCCAGAGAAGTCGGATAAGAACGAAAAGTCCGAGAAAGCTGCTGAGCCGAAGCAGGGTTAGTAAGCCGCTCGTTGGGCTCAACTTCGTGAGCCTCGACGTGAGTAAAATAGGTCTTTTGGGAATTTCACATGCGCATTCGCGCCAAAGCCCTTACCTTTGACGACGTCTTGCTCGTCCCCGGCTATTCTGAAGTCCTGCCCCGCGATGTAGACCTGAGCACCCGCCTCACGCGGCAGGTATCGCTGCAACTTCCTATCTTGTCGGCACCGATGGATACAGTAACGGAGTCGCGTCTTGCCATCGCTATGGCGCAGGCGGGCGGCGTCGGTGTTATTCATAAAAATCTCACGGCAAAAGAGCAAGCGCGTGAAGTTTCGCGCGTGAAACGCTATGAGTCCGGCGTGGTGAAAGACCCCATTACCGTGTCGCTTGCTGCCACCGTGCGCGAGGTGATGGAGATCACGACCGACCATAAAATTTCTGGCTTGCCTGTGGTGCAAGGTAGACGTCTGATGGGCATTGTGACCAATCGCGATTTGCGTTTTGAAGCAAATCTCGATCAGTCGGTTACCGCCATCATGACCCCCGCGGACCGCCTCGTGACCGTCCAAGAGGGCGCGAGCATTGACGAAGCGAAAGCACTAATGCACAAGCACCGCCTTGAGCGAGTGCTCGTTGTCAACGCCGCGTTTGAACTTCGTGGTCTCATTACCGTCAAGGATATTCTCAAATCCAAAGAGCATCCGAGTTCCTGCAAGGACGAGCAGGGTCGCTTACGAGTGGGGGCTGCTGTTGGTGTGGGTGAAGGCACCGAAGAGCGCGTTGAACTCCTGCTGCACGCTGGTGCCGACTTCATCGTGGTCGACACCGCACACGGCCACTCTCGTGGCGTGCTGGATCGCATTACCTGGGTCAAACGCACCTACCCGAATGCGCAAGTTATCGGCGGCAATATCGCCAGCGCTGAGGCTGCAAAAGCCCTCGTGGATGCCGGTGCTGATGCGGTCAAAGTCGGCATCGGGCCTGGTTCCATCTGCACTACGCGCATGGTGGCGGGTGTCGGTGTGCCACAAATCACCGCTGTTGACTTTGTCGCTAATGCGATTCACTCCTCCGGTGTCGGCATCATCGCGGATGGCGGCATTCGCTATTCCGGCGACATCATCAAGGCGCTGGCTGCGGGCGCTGATTGCGTGATGCTGGGCGGCCTGTTTGCTGGCACGGAAGAGGCCCCTGGCGAGGTTGTATTGTTTCAGGGTAGATCATACAAGTCCTATCGCGGCATGGGCTCCTTGGCGGCCATGCAGGCCGGTTCTCGTGATCGCTACTTTCAGGATGCCGAAAACAACGCGGAAAAACTGGTGCCCGAAGGCATTGAAGGCCGCGTGCCGTACAAGGGCCCGGTCGGCTCCGTGGTGCACCAGCTCGAAGGCGGCATTCGCTCTGGCATGGGCTATTGCGGCTGCGCGACGATTGCGGAACTCCACGCGCGCGCGGAGTTCGTACAGATCACTGGTGCCGGTATTCGTGAATCGCACGTGCACGATGTGCAGATCACCAAAGAAGCACCCAACTACCACGCTGACTAAAAATTTATGATGAAAAAAGCAATCCTCCTCGCTGCGGCGTCAATCGCGCTCTTCGCCTTTGCGGTTCACGCCGATGAATTGACGGCTGGCAAACGCGCTCAGATCAAGTCGCTGCTCGACATCACCGGTGTCAAAGCCATCCCCGAGCAAATCGCGAATAACACTGTGCAAAGCTGGGTACCTGGCATAAAGCAGCTTGATCCAAAGTTTCCGGACAAAGGCTTCACCATCATTCGCGACACCTTCCTCGCGGGGCTGAACGCAAAAGTTGAAGGTGGTGGCGGCCTCATCGAGCAAGTTACGATGGTGTATCACAACCAATTCACTGGCCCTGAGATCGCTGAGTTGCTCAAGTTTTACCAGAGCGCGCTGGGCAAAAAGCTATTGAACAGTCAAGCCAAGGTTAACGGTGAGACCTTTCAGACCGCAATGAAATGGGCAGATTCGATGTCCGCTGATCTCGACGGGCGCATTGACGCCGCACTGAAAAAAGAAGGCCTTAAATTGCCCGATGCCAATAAAGAGGCACCGAAAGCTGCACCCGCCGGACCGTCCGGAACGAGCGCACCCGCTGCGCAACCTCCCGCCAAGAAGTAAGTTCGACGATTTCAAGGGGCCTCACGGCCCCTTTGAGTTTTAGGCAATCCGTTTTCAACACGTCAGGACAAACGCACATGACACGCGGCATTCTCATCCTCGATTTTGGCTCTCAGGTCACCCAGCTTATTGCGCGACGGGTACGCGAAATGGGCGTCTATTGCGAGCTGCATCCAAACGACGTGAGCGATGAATTCATTCGTGAATTCAACCCCGAAGGCATCATACTTTCCGGCAGCCATGCCAGCACCTACGAAGCGCATGCCTTACGCGCACCCGCGGCCGTTTACACGCAAGGCGTGCCTGTGCTTGGCATCTGCTACGGCATGTTCACCATGACCGTGCAACTCGGTGGCAAGGTAGAAGCCAGCGACCACCGCGAGTTCGGTCATGCCGAGGTTCGTGCGCGTGGCCACACGAAATTGTTTGAAGGCATTCAGGATGCACAAAACGCAGAAGGCCACGGCCTGTTGCATGTGTGGATGAGTCACGGTGACAAGGTCACCGAAATGCCGCCCGGATTCAAGCTCATGGCGTCGACGCCGAGCTGCCCTGTCGCGGGCATTGCCGACGAAGCGCGCAAGTTCTACGCGGTGCAGTTTCACCCAGAAGTCACGCACACCAAGCAAGGCAAGGCGATTCTTTCGCGCTTTGTGCTCGACATCTGCGCTGCCGAGCCAACGTGGACGATGCCTAATTACGTGGACACTGTCGTCGCAAGAATTCGCGAGCAAGTGGGTACAGACGAGGTCATTCTCGGCCTCTCCGGTGGCGTCGATTCCAGTGTCGCCGCCGCGCTGATTCATCGCGCTATTGGCGCGCAGCTCACCTGTGTATTCGTCGATCACGGCTTGCTGCGATTGAACGAAGCTGAGATGGTGATGGACATGTTCGCCAAAAATCTGGGCGTGAAAGTCATTCACGTTGACGCAAGCGTTCAGTTTCTCGGTCATCTCAAAAGCGTCACTGACCCCGAGCAAAAACGCAAAATCATTGGCCGCGAATTCGTTGAAGTGTTTCAGGCCGAAGCGAAAAAATTACCCGCTGCAAAATGGCTCGCACAGGGCACGATTTATCCCGACGTGATTGAGAGCGCCGGCAGCAAAACCGGAAAGGCCAAGTCGATCAAGTCGCATCACAACGTCGGCGGATTGCCGGAGACGTTGAACCTGAAACTGCTCGAACCGCTGCGCGAATTGTTCAAAGACGAAGTGCGCGAATTGGGCGTTGCGCTCGGCCTGCCGCGTGAAATGGTCTATCGCCACCCCTTCCCCGGCCCCGGTTTGGGCGTACGGATTTTGGGTGAAGTGACGCGTCATGCCGCCGACTTGTTGCGTCGTGCAGATGCGATTTTTATCGAAGAGTTGCGCGCCACAAAAGACGTAGACGGCACAAGCTGGTACGACCTCACGGCGCAAGCCTTTGCCGTCTTCCTGCCCGTCAAAAGCGTGGGCGTCATGGGCGATGGCCGCACCTATGAAAACGTAGTCGCGTTGCGCGCTGTGCAGACAACGGACTTCATGACCGCGCACTGGGCCGAATTGCCGCATTCGCTGCTCGGCAAAGTCTCAAATCGGATCATCAACGAAGTGCGTGGATTTAACCGCGTTGTTTACGATATTTCAGGTAAGCCACCGGCAACCATTGAGTGGGAATAATTCATAATTGTCTCGCACCCTCCAACGACATCCTTCGATGTGGTTTAGTCTCTCTATAAATCAATGAGTTGTTGTCCATATTTATGCAACACCACGTAACGAAAGCCAGTCGTATTTGTCGGTTTAAGTGACGGTAAATGTCGGGTGCTAGTGAAAAGCCAATTTCTGTACCGACGGGTGGTCTGACGGTACAAAATGGTGGAAAGAAAGGGGCCGACATGTTGACCGATACCGAGCTTAAAAAGCTCAAACCGACAGACAAAGTTTTCAAAGTCTCTGACCGAGACGGGCTGTACGTTTCTGTTTCGACAACAGGCACCAAGTCTTTCCGGTACGACTACCGCATCAATGGTCGGCGCGAAACGCTGACCATAGGCCGCTACGACGAAAGTCTTTCATCCAAGACCACGAGAGAACTTAACGATCTTGAATACGGCAGCAGTCTGACGTTGGCGGAAGCGAGATTGCTGCTGGCTGATGCCCGCCGCAGTGTGGAGAAGGGTGAGTCACCGTCCCGAGCCAAAGCTGAAAAACGCACCCAAATAGCTGAGTCACTGACCTTCGGTAGCTGGGCTGAACGCTACTTCAAAGACAAGTCCGACCCCAACAACGGCGCAAGACTGGCGGACTCGACGCTTGCTATGCGCCGCTCCATCTACAACCGCGATCTTGTGGGACCTTTTGGCAAGCTCAAGCTGGAAGAAATGACGCCTGCAACCCTCATGGCTCTGTGCGAAAAGGTCAAGGCACGCGGCGCACCAGCGCCAGCCATTCAAGTGCGTGAAATCGTCTTGCTGGTGTTCAGGTTCGCGCACACCAAAGACAAAACTCTTGACCTCAAAAACCCTGCTGAAAGCATTCGGCCGAGCGACATCGCCACTTTTAGGGCGCGAGACCGGGCACTGACTCCAGCAGAAATAAAACTGTTCTTTCTTGCGCTCGACAAAACAGCGACGGCTGCAACACTTCGCCTTGCTGTCAAGTTTGTCTTGTTAACTATGGTGCGCAAAGGTGAGTTCGTCGGTGGGACATGGTCTGAAGTAGATTTTGAAGCCGCTACCTGGACAATTCCGGCGACGCGGATGAAGGCCAAAAAACCATTGGTGGTCTATCTGAGTCAACAGGCGTTGGACATCCTTGTCACATTCAAGACTTGCTTTGAATCGTCAAAATATCTCCATCCCAGCCGATACGACCTCACGCTGCCGATCAGCGATGCCACCCTCAATCGTGTGATTGATGCTGCCGTCAAACACGTTCGTGCTGGCGGTGCCGAATTCGCCAGCTTTAGTGTGCATGACCTGCGCAGAACGGCGTCATCCTTGCTGAACGAAGCAGGCTTCAATCGGGACTGGATTGAAAAATGTCTGGCACACGAAGAGAGCGATGTTCGCTCCATTTACAACAAAGCCGAATATGGTGAGCAACGGCGGGTCATGCTCCAAGCGTGGGCGGACATGGTTGATGCTTGGTGTCGAGGCGAAAGTGTCCGAGACATTGTGCGACAAGCGAAGGTGGCTGCTGCGGACAGGCTCACGGAACTGGCTTAAAACAGATCGGAGGCCTTATGGCTCAAAACGAAAAAACGTATATCTTGCAGCACAGCCTTGACGGGTTCAAATTGTTGCTCGACGGTGATTCAACCCAGTTGCGTGCAGAAGTTGGGGAGGCAGCTTCGCCGCCTGACCCCTCGGCAATCAAGTTGCCGCGATGGGATCACTGGTATCAGCGAAAACTGGCCAGACCCTGGCAGGCAACGCTTCTCGGCATGAATATTGAACCAACCATGGACGCCCGCCGTGCCCTCCAAGCGCATGACGCAGAGCGGTATCGACTCTACGAGGACAGGTTGGATATCACCAAGACGCTGATCGGTTACGAAATTCATTTTTTGGAAGATCATTTACGAGAAGGTGAGGGTGCAGGCCGAAAATACTTGGAGTTGGCGGAATACTGCGAATATGCGACCAAGCTGAAGTGGATTGGGCTGGAGCCAATGCGTTCGGGTCTAAAGCTTGATGAGGCACCACCCACCTTGAATATGAGTGCGCGGAAAGTGAACAACTACCTCGCGATGCTCGACACCCTTTTCCAGAACTCGGTCGGGGACTATTTCAACGCCAAAGGCGAAAGGAGTCCGACTGCGGTTCTGAAATGGTTCAAGGAAAATGAGGCAGATTGCCCGATTGGGGAGTCGGCGCTACGCTCTTGGCTAAACGAAATGAATGGGCTGGAAAAGAAGCGCAAAACATAGGCATATCTAGTGGGAGCGGATGGACATTCCGTCAACCGCAATTGCCCCCGAGAACACCGCAATTGCGGTGTTTTTTTATGCCCAAAAAATATCTACTTCATTCATCGCGATACAGATGGATGCAAGCAGGGACGCCTGGCTTCCATCGCAAGTTCAAAACTTTAGATGGAGTCCAAACATGGATCAAATTTCTCAAGAGGCGCTTCTCCGTAAGCGTGAAGTTCTCAAACTCACAGGGCTGTCGAACAGTTCTCTGTACAACTACATCAAAGCTGGGGTGTTGAAGCCCGGTGTGCCGATTGGCCCACGTCTGAAAGGCTGGCCTGCCAGCGAAATTCAGGCGTACGTTCAATCGTGCATCGACGCACGCGACAGCACAAATGAGTGTGATCGCAATCTCACCGAAACATCGTCAGGAGGTTATTCCAAGGTGACGAAATCCCCCGCTGATGAGACGACCAGAGTTGACAACGCGACGGCACGTCGGAACACAAAGTTCGGTAGTGCGGCTACTGCGAACTCGCAAGCGGAGGGTCGCTAAATGAACAAAAGTGACAGCACTAACGCTCCAAAAAAACAAAGTCATTCGGTTGGAACAGATGCATCAGGTCGTGAACCATTCGCGAAACGTATGCTGGCGTCGAAGTTCGTTGAAACAACCTTTCCTTCTCGCTTAAAGCAATGGAGCAACATAGCCCACGCTGGGGACTTGGGGATAGTAGTCGGGAACTATGGTGTCGACCTCAACGGGATCGTGAGCGCGCTTGCGTTGTCGCTAAGCGGTGGCGAGAAGCTGTTTGGTCTTGCTGTAAAGCAGGTGTGCAAAGTGATCGTGGTGCCAGCCGGTACTGCGCCCAGACGCTTCCTGAAGAGTCTAAAGGCGAATTTACGTGGACAGGACATTGAGCCACCTGAAACACTCAGCTGCGTCGTACTCTCAACATTCGCGGCCAAAAGTTTGTACGAATTTGATGCTGCGGCCTTCTCGCACTGCATCGGTGACACGTGGGACGTGCTTCTCGTAGATGGAAATAGTGCTGGAGTGTTGCTTGTCGGCGATAGAACTGACCTGAGCCCAATGTTCGCAAAGTGGGTATACCAGCAGCAGACGCTAGGCAAGACCGTGATCGTCGTGTATGGGGCGCCCGGTCCTGATTGGAAACGCCACGTTGGCTCGAAGGTGATGAGCGCAGACTTCTCCATTCAGCTACTGTCACAGGTGGACAACTCTGATGATCGTTCGAGCAAGTTTCGTCTGAAGTTGGAATCAGTACATCGTGCGAAAAAGGGTCCGCTAGAACTCGACGTGGTGATGACGACGGACGAGCATGGTGGCGCGCTCTGGGCTCACCAAAAGATCGAGACACCGGATGGCGACGAACGCATCGCGCGTGCAAAAAAAATGCACGGCAAAGGAAAAACCAAGACCGAAATCGGCGAGAAATTCGGCGTGCATCGTTCGACGGTGAGCCGCTGGCTGAAGCAGTAACGCGCGAACTCGAGGAGTTGCGCGCGCGGCAAGCGCGGTACTCCTCGCCTGGATTGGCGCTACGTGGTGCGCGACGCGATGCGCGCGGATAACGACGGCGAAGTAGAGCTCTGCGGTTCTGTCTCACTCGTCAAAGTTAGATGGTTAATTTTCAACATTCGATGGTCAATATTCGCCAATTTACGTGTGAATATTGACCATCTTTTTCATGAATTATTGAGAGTTACGCCGATGTAAATAAGTAAGTAAAAACCAGCAACAGAAGGTAAGGATGATCGACTATTTCAATATTAGTGTCGTCGTGGCGCGCGCAGTTGCGCTCGGCAAAGAGGTCAGGGTTGAGCAGGAAAAGGAACGTTACAGTTACTCAAGAACGCCAATGAAAGTGAAGTTTGGAAAGCACTCGACGGAGTTCACGGTTCACTACGAAGCACGTAATAAGCGACTGGTTTTCAAGGGGTGTCCTGCGTCGTTTCTTCAGGGGCACAACGGCATAGGGTCGAACGATTTTCGAGGTTTGGTGGAAGTGGTCGTGCCGTTGGTGCTGGCGGCTTCACGCATCAAATACGATGACGCCATGCGGGCCGCGATTGAGATCGGTGATTACATAGTGCATGAAGTGCATATCGCAGAACTGCACAAGATGCCGCATCGGAGTATCGGTGACTTTTGCGACAACATTCGCAAGCATGCGCCGAGGGCAGTTGGTGCGACAACGCTGGAAACAGGTAAAGGGATCGGTGTCCGTCTGTTTCCGCATTCGAGAAGCCGTCGAGTGTTGATTTACGACAAGCTCAACTATTTTCTCGATAAGCCCAAGAAGCACCTCGCGCGCTTAGTGGGATTTCTGCCGAAGGGGGATGAATATCGTGCGCAATTGGTCGATAGCTTCAAGCAGATGAAGAAATACCTGCGCGGAGGTGTACGGATTGAAACCCGATTGAAGGATTCGTTGAAGACGCTGAAATTGAACAAAGGCTCTGATTGGAAAAAGGGGACAGCGCGAAAGGTTCACCTGCAAACGTTGCGAACCATGCCGCTTGGCAATGTACCCGCAGCCCTTGAAGACGCTGGCGTCATTTCGAAAATAACGGACGAAAAACTCCGCACGAGCGTGCAACTATGGATGGCGGGAGGTGATGTGCGCAGCAGTTTCAATTCACGCGCCACGTACCATCGCTACCGTCGCAAGGCTCTCGACGAGCTAGGAATTGACTTCAGTAAACGACCCACGCAGGGTGAGCACGACTGGAACACGATCATTGATGACGCTTCGATTATTCCGCTGCCGGAGTGGGCAAAGAAGTCAGGGTTTGTGTTTCTGCCCAAGTGGCGCAGCAGCGGTGATCGTCGTGCGATAACGCAGTTTGAGCGCGCTTGGTTCAAGCGCTAGGTGGTGTTTCTTGCAAACTCGAGGTAGCAGTATTTCCTCGAGTTTACCTACCGCCCTGGTCGCAGGTTCACCATCACACTGTGGGCGTAGCGGCGCGGGCCAGTACCTCCACGGCTCGGTGCAGCCCTTCGCGACCAATGGGTACACCCATGACCGTCAATGCTCCTTCAACGCCAGCCAAGCAACCCAGAAGCATGGCAGGGTTCAAGTCACCGAGGTGCCCAATGCGGAACATTCGTCCGGCAAACGGGCCAAGGCCGCCTGCGATGGCGACCTGAAATTGCTCGCGCGCGATGTGACGCAGTTCATCCGTGTTGATAGCTGGCGACACCAGCACGCTGGTGACCGACACGGACCGGGCTTCGGGTATCTTGCACAAGAACTGCATCGCGCCACCCTCTGACCAAGCCGCCACCGCCGCCTGAGTGGCGTTGGCCAACGCACGGTGGCGCGCGAATACGGCATCCACGCCCTCCAAAAAGATCAATCCCAATGCCGCCTCCAAGCCAAACAGCATGCTTTGAGGCGGTGTTCCACAAAACTGTCGGTAGGCTAGCTCGCTTTTGCGTTTGCGCCAGTCCCAGTAAAACCTTGGAGCCGAGTTACGTTCAGACAGTGCAAAAGCCTTGGCGTCTACCGCACAAAAGCCTAAACCCGGTGGGCACATCAAACCTTTTTGCGAGGCACCCACGACGACGTTGGCACCCAAAGCATCCATGTCAAACGCGACTGCGCCTAGCGTCGCAACCACATCCACCACGTAGAGCGCAGGATGGCCCAGTTCGTCGAGCATTCCACGAAAACCGGCCAGTTCATTGGTGGTGCCGCTGGCCGTGTCCGTGTGCACCACAAACAGCGCGACGATCTCGTGCCCCGTGTCTGCGCGAAGCACCGCTTCAACCGCCGCCATGTCAATGGTGTACCCCTCGACATACGGGGTGCGTAGCACCTCTACACCCATCGCTTCGGTCTGAATCGCCCACGATTCCGAGAAGTGCCCGGTGCCTGCAATCAGGACTTTTTGGCCTGTGTCGAGCAAATTGGCGACGGTCGCCTCCCAGGCGCCGTGCCCGTTGGCAGCGTACAGAAAGACATCGGCTTCACGGGTACCAAGGAGGCGCTTCAGCCCCGCTTCGCAGGCGGCGATGGTCTCGTCCAGTCGCGGGTCACCCAGATCCATAGGCTGCCGGCGTAGGGCGTTCTGCACAGCCTCAGGCACATGGGTTGGCCCCGGCGAGTGGAGCAAACGATTGCCGGGGATGCGTTGGTCAGAATAGTGGTGTGTCATAGGGACTGAGGAGCGAGCCGGAGTACCGGGCTCACGTTGCGCGCGCATCCGATGTCGCTGGTGAGGCCAAAGTTGAAGGGCACGTACCGCGCTGCTGATCTGGCGAAAGTCACATCAGGGCGGCACATTCGGGTGGCGGGGATTGTGACGTGTCGGCAACGTCCGGGGACGGCAAGTGGCGTGACGTTCGTAACGCTGGAAGATGAAACTGGAAATACGAATGTGATGGTGTGGCGCGACCTGGCGGAGAAAGAACGCATTCAACTGTTGTCGTCCAGGCTGATGATCGTGCATGGCAAACTTGAGCATCAGGGGCCGGTGACGCATTTGATGGCGGAGCACTTGGAGAACGCTTCGCATTTGTTGGCGGGGTTGAATGTGGGGAGCCGGGATTTTCATTAAAAGGTGTGAGAACGTGGATAAAGCAACATTGATTCTGTAATTTCGCGAAATTTCGTTCGTTGCGTGGTGTCGATGTTGTGGATAAGTTGCCGACTTTTGGTTGACTATTTCGGTTGGGATTCAGGCCTCATCGTGAGGTAGATTTTTCCGCTGAGCCACTCCTCATCCTGCTCAGACAAGAGCGCGCTGACCAGTCGCAAGCAGCTCTCGGGGTTGGGGAACAAGGTGGCCACCCGGGTGCGCCGTTTGATCTCTTTGTTCAGTCGCTCCAGGCCGTTGGTGGTGCGCATACGCACCCGATGAGGCTCGGGCAAGTTGAAGACGGCAAAGCCCTCTGGCAGGTTCTCCTCGGCCCACCTGGCAAGCATCGGATGCACGCTCTGCCAGTGCTTCACCGCGCTCTTTAATTTCTCGTTGGCCTCATGGATGTCACCTGCGGTAAAGATCGCCCGTATCGTGCGCGCCACCGGCTCCCGATCATCAAGGCGCGTGACGTACTTGCCCGCGTTTTGTTGCAGGTGAAACTGGCAGCGCTGCCACGGCACCGAGGGCAGCGCCGCGCGTCTGGCCGCACGCAGGCCCGCATGGTCATCGCTGACGATGTATTTGACCCCGGTGAGTCCACGTTCAGTCAGGCTCTGCAGAAAGGCTCTCCAGTGCACTTCGGCCTCCGAGAGCGCAACCGACACCCCCAGCACCCGCCGACGGCCGGTCTCGTCAATGCCCAGCGCAATGAGCACCGCACAGTCGACGACCTGTCCGCCGGTGCGCACTTTCTCGTAGCGTGCATCAAGCACCACGTAGGGCGTTGCTCCCAGCGCCCGATTGCGCCACGCCGACAGACCCTCATCGAGCTTGGCCACGCAACGGCTGATCTGCGTGGAGCTTAAATTGATCTCGGGGCCGACGAGCTTCTGAAGCACCGTGATGACCTTGCGCCCCGATACGCCCTGCACGTACATCTCGGCGAGTGCCAAATTCATGGCCTGCTCGGAGCGTGAGCCTTTC
>JANNYE010000067.1:0-49951 GCA_031409935.1 Burkholderiales bacterium
ATTGTTCAACGGACCAACAAAGCGCACCACGCTTCTTTCAACGTTGAGCATCTGGCCATACGCCTCGTAGCGCCCGTCCTCAGCGCGAATATTACCGACCGCTGTCAACACGCCGCCCGGTGTCGTCAACGTCAAATCACCCGCGAGCCGCGTCTCGATCCCGCGCCCGATCAGGCGCATGTCCGTGCCTAAATCAACCACCAGATTCATCGACACCTTCGGCGCGGCGCTCCCGACAGCTTGCCGCTCTCCATCGCTTTTGCGCACCACCACCACATCGTCGGACAGCGTCGGCGCGCCGAGCTGCGTGATGTCGATCAGGCCACGATCCACCGTCAATTTTCCGTTGATCAACACCTGCTTTGCTGCCAGCGACAGATCGGCACGACCGCTAATGTCGAAGCGACGGTCCACGCGCGCCAACACCGCAAATTGCTCGAAAACGGCATTCATCAGGAACGGTGCTTTGCCGTCCACCGGCCCCTGACCGTTGACCCGCACGTTGCCCTTCCCGGCTTGTGCGCTGACG
This sequence comes from Burkholderiales bacterium, assembly GCA_031409935.1. Taxonomy (GTDB): domain Bacteria; phylum Pseudomonadota; class Gammaproteobacteria; order Burkholderiales; family Casimicrobiaceae; genus Casimicrobium. Next base: position 530 of record JANNYE010000067.1, read on the forward strand.
TTTTCTAGGCGCAAAGTGCTGCCATCAAAAGCGACTCGCCCTTGCCCACGCGTGATGTCGACACCTTCGAGTGGGTTGCGCAGACTCGCGTTGGCGAGCGTCAATGCGCCACTCGCCTTGGGCTCGCCGAGCGTTCCGCCCAAACTCGCACTGCCGTTGATTCCGCCGCCAATTCGCCAACCGGTTGGAAGCAGACTGTTCCACACCGAGAGCTCATCCATCCGCGCTTGCACAATGCCGGTCAGCGTGGATGCTGCGCCGGGCACGCCGCCCGTATCTGCCGTGCGAACGCTAGCGTTAGCCTCTGCGCGACCCAATCGCTGGCCCTCGCCGATGAACGCAATTTGCCAGAGATTGCTGTCCGCCTTCAAGCGCAACGATAACTCACGCAACCCGAGCAACAGCGCGCCGTCACCATCGCCCGCCCGCAGATCGCCACTCACACGCGCCAGATCGACAAGCGCTGCAAAAGCAGACGTGCCGGGAACGCTACTCGCCTTGAACTGACCCTGCATTTGCAGATCACCGCTCACGTTGTCATCACCCAAACGCCGCGCCAATTCGGCCAACGAGAACGACTCGATGCGACCCGCAAAATCGAGCCGGGGCTGGCCGCCGCTGGTCAACGATTTCGCGTAACGCGCGCGATCCCAAGCGAGCGTGACGCCAGCAACAGACGCGCTTCCCGGCTCTACGCTGAAAGTTTGCATCTGGCCGTCACGGTCACGGTCCCAGCGCAGCGCGACCGTCGATGCGCTGATCCAATTTTGTTTGCCCGACGCAGCGACGGTCGTTATAACTTCCTCATCAACTTTTAATGGCTGCACGGTCGCAAGCCAGCCCGTCGGCACGCCAGCACCATCAAAACTTAACGCGCCGGTCAACGCGCTATCCAGCACAAACTTGCGCCCCTTCTGCCGCAGCGTCGCCACCGTCGTGATGCGATGACTCGCCAGCGTGCCGCGACCTTGCAGCGTCACATCAACCTCTGGCGGTGGCGGTTCGTCGGCGGTAACGGGCGACGCTCGATGCGGTCGCACGCGTTGTGCTATCACGTCCAGCAGCAGCGGCGCATCCGCTTGCAAAGCGGCCTGCACGTTGCCTTTCACCACGGCCACGGCGGTGTTTGAGGCCACCACATCAAAGCCCTCAAAACTCGCTTTGATCGCAGGCGTTTTCCAGCCGCCGGTGACTTGCCCATCGGCTGTGATGCGACCTTGCAAAGCGGCACTTCCAATCTTGGCAGATGCCAACAATTCGTTCAAAGCGGGCGCATCGAGTTTCCACTGCAACACGTCGCTCGCGGCACCTATGCGCCCCGACCAGTTCGCGTTGTTGCCACCCAACTTCGCCTGCCCGTTGCTCTCGATTCGCACCGGAATACTTGCGTTGGTCAACGCCTCAAGCAAACGCACGTCGAACTTGGCAGCAAGCGATTGGCCTGCCCAACGGCTATCAGCCAACTGCGCCTGCACCGATAACGTTTGCACTTTTTGCACGGCCTTGGCAGGCAACGTGGCCGTTGCCTTCAATGAACCGTTGAGCTGTGCGCTCTGCGTTGATGCGACCTTCGACCACAAGAACGGATCGAAGCGAGACCATTGCGCGTCGCTTTCAATCTGCCACGTTTTGTTGCTGGTACTTCCCTGCAACTGCGCTTTGCCGATGACGGTCAACTGCGTTTCACCGACATTCAATTTCAGTTGCTTCAGCTCGATTTTTTCGCTGAGCAATTGCGCATCAAGCTCGCCGACAAAACCGTTACGCAACGCAACCGGAATCGAGCGCACGTCGCCAAGCGCGACGCCATTCAGCCGCGCGTTCAACGCGACCGGCTGCTTTGCGATATCGATCCCGCTACCGTCTGCGCGCACATCACCATTGAGTTCCAGCGCAGGCAATGTGGTCTGCAACTCCCGCATGCGAACACCGCGCGCATCGAACTTGATCGCCCACGGCCCGTCTTTCCATTCACCGCTGCCGGTAATTGTTCCTGCCGCCGCGCGTCCGTGCAGGCGCGCATTGAAAGCGTGGATCGTCCATTGCTTTGGTTGATTCACCACGCCGTTCGCACGCACGGTCAATTCAGCCACCGGCAGGCGTCCGTTGTCGATGCTGCCGGGCAGCGTGTTGACGGCACTAATGTCAATTTGCAGCGGCGCTTTGTCGAGCGCGATCACGGCCTTGCCGGTGAGCGATGTTTGCGGCAACGACGCTTGCAGCTTGCGCAAATCGAAGCGGTCAAACGCCGCGTTCAGCGTGGTCACCGGCACCGTGGCAAAAGGGCGAACGGTGGCTTGGGCGGTTAATGTTTGATCGGACGCAACGACAGCTCCGTCCAGTTTGATCGCGGGCAACGTGCCGCTCAACTTCGCGTTAGCTGTCCAGCGCAGGCCCACATCGCCCTCACGAAATGCGTGCTTGATCGAAGCGGTCTGACTCCCTTCTCCCGCAGGCGGGAGAAGGGCTGGGGATGAGGGTGGCAACGTGGGTGTGGTGGGGGCAATAGGCGAAACAAGTCGTTGGCCCTGTCGCAATTCGCCGCCCTCATCCGCCCTGTCGGGCACCTTCTCCCGCTTGCGGGAGAAGGCTTCGAGATCGCTGCGACTGCGGCTAACGACACCGAGCTCATGCGCTTCGATCTGCGCCGTAAGCGGCATCGGCGCGGCAGCACCCACCTCAACTTCGCCGCTAATTTGCAGCGTATCCACTGTCGCAGCATTCAACTTGATCGTGTGCTTGTCGTTCGCAAGCGAAAGTTGTCCGCGAATACCTTGAACGACCGTGCCAGGCTTGTCCGCAGCGAGATTTTCCGGCCGCACGACGAGCTTGCCCACTTCGAGCGCATCTACGCGCAACACAAACGGCAGCTTCAGGTTTTCTGGCGTAACAGTGGGCTCGTCGGAGGGCCGTGTGGTGACGGTCACCGCATCCGCGACCAGTGTTGTGAAGTGAAACAGCGCAGGGCGCACCTCGTAATTGCGCAGAACGTAGCGCAAACCGTCAATCACAATGTCCGCGTTTTTGGTGTGAATACGCACCTGCTTCGCGCTGAATTTGTCGCGCAGGTCGCCAGACGGCTCGATGATCTGCACCGCGTCCGAGCTGAACGTCGGCAGCCACGACAACAATTGTTGTTGCCCGCCCACGCTGCGCAGCAGCCATACGCCGCCCACCACCGTAACTAGAAGCAACAGAAACAGCGAGCTCGCCGAAATGATGCTCGTCCAAAACAACCAGCGTCGTCTTCGCGCGACCCTCACCGCCGCAGGCTGCGCAGCGACCGGCGCTACCTGGTCGCTCAAAACGTCACCCCGACCGACACATCCAGCCGAAACTTTTTCACTTGCTGACCATACGAAATGTCAGCCTTCAGCGGCCCGACCGGACTGCGCCAGCGCACACCGACGCCATAGCCAAACTTCGCGCTCCAGTCACTCACTTGCCGCGACGCATCGCCCGCATCAACGAACACTGCGCCATACCAAGTGGGAAGAATTTCACGCGAAATCTCAGCGCTGCCTGTCATCAAAAAACGACCGCCCGCAGCATAGCCCGGCCCATCAACACCCAGACCCTGGCGGTTGTAGCCGCGCACCGATTCAATGCCGCCCGCGCGAAACAGCAGCGTCTGCGGAATGCCTTCCGGCTTGTTCGCCAACACCTGCCCGACCTCCAAGCGCAACTGACTCAGCCAAAGTCCGCCAAGCGGTTGATACAGATTGAAGCGACCGGTCGCACGCAAAAACGGCTGCCCGCTGTTGACCTCACCGAAGCGCACGCCGCCACCGCCCTGCGCCGTTACGGCAAAGCCGCGCGTCGGGAAGAGAGGGCTGTCGACGCTCAGATAGCGCCATTCGTAGTTGTATAAAAACGCATTGCCACTCAGCGGTTCAAGTGTGTCGGTCTTGTCGCGAATTGCTGCCACATAATAGAGCCGCGTGATGCGATCCGCGTCATAACGACGACCGACGCGCAACTGCTCTTGATTGATCACCATACCACCGGCTTCAAGTCGCGAGATGTTGGCCGCGAATAAGTTGCGGTAGAAATTCGGCAGCGGATACGACAAAAATTCAGTATAAAAACTGCGGTCATCGCGGCCCAATTTGGCGGTTGATTTCACCTGCCAGTCAAAATCAAATACGCGCAACAAACTGTGCTCAATGGTCGCGCGAGGCCCAGACAACGTGCTGTAGCCGAGCCCGAGCACGAGCGTCTGCTGCGCCCGCTCGCGCAACCGAATCTGAACCGGCACCGCCTCGGCCAACGCGGGATCGGGTTCGATTTGCACGGTGGCCGAATCGAACAAACCACTGCCGAGCAAACGATCCTGAAAGTCGAGCATCTGCTTTTGCACGTACGGCTGACCGCGCTGCAAACTGGACAGATTGTCGACCACCGAGCGCGGCAATTTGGCAAGACCACTGACCTGCGTTTCGCCATACAAAAACAGCGGCCCGCTGTCGTAATCAACCTTCAAACGCGCCAGATTTGCGTCCGCATCAATCGTCGCCTGACTGTTAACGATACGCGCTGCGGGATAGCGATCCACCCACAGCGAAGTTATCAATGTGTTCTTGGCGTCAGACCAGCTTCCCTGCTTGAACGGCGCGCCTTTCGAGAGCGCCCAAAGCTGTGCAACGCGCTCGATGCGGTTGCCGCCGGTCTCGTCAACAATCTGAGTGATTGCGCCCGCCGGGGTCAGCTCGACCGCCTCGATCTGTGTCTGCGGCCCCGACTCGATCACGACGCGCAGCTGCGGCGCTGCGCCCGCAACGGACGCCACGCGCTCCACGCGAATCACCGGATTGAAATAGCCCTCGGTGGCAAACAGCTTGCCCAACTGCGCAGGCGCTTCGCTAACTAGACGGGCCAGCTCGTTCGCCGACACGTCCTCCTGCGACTGAAAGCGCGCGAGATCGGAATGCTGCTCGGCCAGCGCACACAACACGGTCGGGCCTTCGAACTTGACCGAGTAGGCGGCAGCGGCCGAAGCAGGCGAACTGACGCTGACCGCACAGGCCAGCCCAATGAAGGTAAGCGCCGCCACGGCGTGACGACTATGAATGAGTGAGTGGAAACGGAGCAATGCCGCGCATTTCTGGATCATCGGAACAGCGCAAAGGTCACAAGGGTCACAAAAGTCATAGGGCCAGCGAGCAAAAATTCAGATCAACGCCTTGGCATAAGGCGCGCAGGAGTCAGTAGGGCCGGTTTGCCCCGCATTTGGTTTCATCGAGGCGTTGCGTGGGGCGCAGCGCGCGTTATTGTGGGGCAGCGCCGACACACGGTTCGTAGGACAACGGCGGAAAGTGACTGAGAGGATGACTTGCCGCTCGGAAGACAACGATTTTGCTCCTCGTTCGTTATGGCATGCGTGCCATTCGTACCTTCGGCAAGCTCGCCGTCGCTGCACCAGAGCATGCGGGTTGCGATCCCTTCTTCCGCTAGACTGTTTACTGTAAACCTCAAGGACTCCCTTCAATGAAAAAGATAGCGTTATTCATCGCCGCAGCCCTCGCGCCCGTGGCCTTCGTCACTGTTGCCCATGCTGACGCCGCGCTGGCCGCCGCCAAAGGTTGCACCGCCTGCCATCAGGTCGACAAAAAACTGGTCGGCCCAGCGTACAACGCCGTGGCCGCGTGCTACGCCAGCAGCGACGCGAAAAAGCTCGCGACGAACAAAGCCACCTTGATCAAACACGTTAAAGAAGGCGGCGCTGGCGTTTGGGGCCCGATCCCGATGCCTGCGCATCCAGCCGTCGCCAACGACGATATCAGCAAAATCATCGACTGGGTGATGGTGCAAAAAGACGGTGCCTGCCCGAAAGAGTTCAAGCCGAAGGCGTAGCAAAGACGTAGTTAAGCTACGGCCATCGCGTCGTAAGCCCACCCACGTCCCCCAGCCCGCTGCACAACCATTAAAGGCTCTGTTCAGTGGGCTTTGTTTTGCCCGAAGCAAAAACTACAGAAAACTACGAACTGGGTTTTTAGGGCCTTTTGGCGTTCTTGTTTTTCATCAGCTTTTGGCTGACAGCGTTGTTTGATATGGGCTTAGTGCTACATATAGCCTATTGTCGATATACAGCCATATCGGTGCGTATGCCCATATGCAACCTTGCTTTCAGCAGAAAGCTATAAACCCACAGACGGGCCTTTCGAGGCTATTAGTGAAACGCATCTCGCCATGCCTAAAGCGCATAACCGTTCCCTGTAGCCAGCCGTAGCCTTCGCCTAAAATGATAGTTCTGCGTCAACAGCGGCCTAATCGGCACGATGCAGCCCGCCACGCGCACGGCTCACCCAGCTCGTTGTTTGCGGCTTCTTTTCCTGTCGCAACCTAATCGCCCTATTTGCTCATGAACCAGCCAGAAACGCTCGCCACGCTACAAGCCTCCGTCCTCGCCCCCGCCTACGTTAAGAACATTCGCCTCTTGGCCTGGGTTCGTGAAATGGCAGCCCTCATGCAGCCCGCCCACATCAGCTGGTGCGACGGCTCGGACGAACAGTACAACCAGCAATGTGCCGATCTGGTTAAAGCGGGCGTGTTCAAAAAACTGAATGAGGCCAAGCGCCCAAATTCCTACCTCGCGTGCAGCGACCCGTCCGACGTCGCCCGCGTCGAAGACCGCACTTTCATCTGCTGCGAAAAGCAAGAAGACGCCGGCCCGACCAACAACTGGATGGCTCCGGCCGAAATGCGCGCGACGTTGAACCCGTTGTTCACCGGCGCGATGAAGGGCCGCACGATGTACGTGGTGCCGTTTTCGATGGGCCCGCTCGGCTCACCGATTGCGCACATCGGGGTTGAGTTGAGTGATTCCGCTTATGTCGCCGTGAACATGAAGATCATGACGCGCATGGGCCGTGGCGCCATTGACGTGTTGGGCGAGTCCGGCGAATTCGTGCCCTGCGTGCACACCGTCGGCGCGCCGCTGCAACCCGGTCAGGCAGACGTCACGTGGCCGTGCAACAAGACCAAGTACATCGTTCACTACCCCGAAACGCGCGAAATCTGGAGCTTCGGCTCTGGCTACGGCGGAAACGCGCTGCTCGGCAAAAAATGTTTCGCGCTGCGCATTGCGTCGAACATGGGCCGCAGCGCAGCTGCCGCAGGCGGCACGGGCTGGCTCGCTGAACACATGCTGATCCTCGGCGTCACCAATCCACAAGGCAAGAAGTACCACGTCGCTGCGGCGTTCCCATCGGCCTGTGGCAAGACCAATTTCGCAATGCTGATCCCGCCCAAAGGTTTCGAGGGCTGGAAGGTCACCACCATCGGCGACGACATCGCGTGGATCAAACCGGGCAAGGACGGTCGCCTGTACGCGATCAACCCCGAGGCAGGCTACTTCGGCGTCGCCCCCGGCACCAACGAAAAATCCAACCTCAATTGCCTCACCTCGATTGAGCGCGACACCATCTTCACCAACGTCGCGCTGACCGACGACGGTGACGTGTGGTGGGAAGGCCTGACCGATACGCCGCCCGCGCACCTGATCGACTGGCAAGGCAAGGACTGGACGCCGGCGATTGCGAAGGTTACCGGTGCCAAGGCCGCGCATCCGAATTCACGCTTCACCGTCGCTGCAACGAACAATCCCGCGCTTGACCCGGAATGGGACAACCCCGCCGGTGTGCCGATTGACGCGTTCGTGTTCGGCGGTCGCCGCAGCACCACCGTGCCACTCGTCACCGAAGCGCGCAACTGGACCGAGGGCGTGTACATGGCCGCTACGCTCGGCTCCGAGACCACCGCCGCTATCGTCGGCCAAGTCGGCGTCGTCCGTCGCGATCCATTCGCGATGATCGCGTTCGCCGGTTACAGCATGAGCGACTATTTCGCGCACTGGCTGAACCTCGGCAAGCAGCTCGCCGACTCCGGCGCAAAGCTGCCAAAAATCTTCACCGTCAACTGGTTCCGCAAAGACGCTGACGGCAAATTCGTTTGGCCCGGCTTCGGCGACAACATGCGTGTGATGGCATGGATGCTGGAACGCGTTGAGGGCCAGGGCCAAGGCGTCGATCACGCGTTCGGTGTCACGCCAAGCTATAGTGATCTCAACTGGAACGGCATCGATTTCACCGAGGCTCAATACCACAGCGTTACGCATATGGAGCCCGAGGCGTGGGCCGCAGAGATGAAGCTGCACGACGAATTGTTCACCCAACTCGCGCACCACCTGCCGCCAGAATTGCCAGCCACCAAGGCGAAGATCGAGGCGCGGTTGGCGGCCTAGCCGATGGGTTGCGCCCTACTTCCGTTAGTAACGTTCTGTAACAGGAAAACTCAGGCGACGGTTGCTGCGTAGAGTGAATTGAGGTCAAACTTCACTTGTTTGAAAGGCAGAACAACCCCGCAATGAAGCAGCTCAATGATTGGCCGCGATACGGCATCGCCCTAGGCTTGCTCGCACTAGGGCGGCATGGCTGTGCAGCGCTTGCCGCCCTGACCTGCACTGCTGCGCTGGCGTTTACAGGCGGCTCGCCGGTATGCACCATTACGCCGGCTTCCATGAACGCGAACATGGGCACCTCAACAGTGACTAGCCCGAATGGATGGTCGTTCAATGTCCCCGCCACCTACACCCCCGGCGCTGCAACGTCTATTGCTATCAGTCACGCCGATCCGGGCAAGCAGTTTCGTGGCATTCTGCTGTGGTTGACAAGGCCGGACGGCGCATCGGTGGGCACGTGGGCCACGCCCAGCGGTTTTAAGTTGTGTCAGTCGTCGCTGACACAAACCGACAAATCCGCCAAACCGCAGCAAGCGTTCTCGTACACGCCACCCAGCACGGAGGCCACCACCTTGACCGCGCATGCGGTGCTGGTTGAAGAGTGCGGCCTATCAAGCTGCCGGTCGGCGCATCCTTTTTTGACTGCCGTCATGGTTCCCTCCGTCGGCGTGATGAACATCGACGCAAGCGCCATGGTCACGCGCTATGACCCAGGCACCGACGGTGTACTGCTACTGCGCTATTTGTTTGGCTACACCGGCACGGCGCTCACCAGCGGCGCGCTCGGCAGCCTAGCCTCACGCGACGCGGCCGAGATCGTCACCCATCTTAATGCCCACCGCACCCTGCTTGACGTTGATGCGGACGGCAATGTGTATGCGCAAACCGACGGTCTGTTGATATTGCGCTATTTGCTGGGCCTACGTGATGACGCGCTCATGCTGGGCGCACGGGCGGGCTCCCTCACGACCGCCCAAATCACCACCAATATTGCGCTGATCGTGCCCTAGCAGCCTTTCGGACTTGAAAGGCATCGGCTGCAAATTCACCGGCCCGGTGCATATTTCGCCTGTTTTTTGGGCAATATCTCGATATTGCCGCTGCAAAACAGGCAAAATCTGCCCTCGGGCGGGTGAATTTTCGCTACGATGTTTCAAGTCCGACAGGCTGCTAGGGCACCGCCAACCCTCTACAAGGCAATCACAATGTTTTCCACTCATCTGATGCACCTGTCTCACCGCAAAGCAACCTCGCCATGGGTGCGAAGTCTGTTGATCGCGCTGTTGGCCGTCGCCGCCGTCGGCCACGCCACCGCTCAAAGCGCCGCTAACGGCAAGACGATCTACTCGACCGCACAGGTCGCAGGACAAAAAAGCTGTTCGACGGGCACCTGCCACGGCCCAGATCCGGCCACCAATCAAAACGCGGTCAAGAACGGCACCAGTGCGGACCTGATTTCCGCGGCCATCAGCTCGGTGCCAGACATGCGCTTTCTTTCGGGCGTCTTGTCCGCTAGCAGGCTCGCGGACCTCGCCGCCTACATCAGCAACCCGAGCGCGGCAAACGTGGCGCCAGTGGCCACCCTGTCGAGCACCACCCTTGGCTTCGGTTCGGTCACCACCGGTGCTACCAGCGCAGCGCTCGACGTCGTGGTCACCAACACCGGCGCAGCCACCCTGCAATTTTCAGCCATCACGCTCAGCAGCGCAGATTTCTCGCGAACAGGCGGCACCTGCACGCCCAGCACCGCGCTAGCCGTATCGGCGAGCTGCACGATGTCGATCAGTTTCACGCCTACCGCCACGGGTGTGCGCTCCGCTATGCTTGGCATTAGCCACAACGCATCGAGCAACGCAAGCAGCGTGTCGCTGGCCGGCACCGGCACTCCCCCGATCAGCGTCGCCACGACGACGCCCATGATTGAGTACTACTACAGCCCGCTTGACTACTACTTCATCACCTCGCGGGCCGAGGATATAGCGATTTTGGACAAAATCACGGACTGGGCGCGCACTGGCAAGCGCTTCAACGTCTACGTCGCGCAGCAACCGAACACGCTCGGTATCAATCGATACTACTTCGATCGAGTGGCCGTGAACCGAACGCGGGGCTCGCATTTCTACACACTGGTGCAAAGCGAAAAAACTGCGCTTACCAATCTCAATCCTGTCAACAGCACCGCACCCGGCTTGCCCTACGACGAAGGCGTCGACTCTTACGCTTTTGCGCCATTGGCTGAAGGCGTGGGCGGCGCGTGCGCTGCAGGGCAAATGCCCGTGTATCGAATCTTTCGCGGGCTGGCCCGGTTTCCTGACAACCCTAACCATCGCTTCACCACCGATACGGCGATTTACAACAGCTTCGTCGCGTTGGGTTGGGATGGCGAAGGCGTTAAATTTTGTGTGCCGGCTTAGGTGATGCAGGCGACGCAAGCGACGCTGAACTACAGGGCGGCCACGCCTGATGACGTTGCCGCGTGCGTGGACATCCGCGGCAGAACACGTGAAAACGCAGTCTCTGCGCAGCGGCTCAGCGCACTGGGCATCACCGTGGCTTCGTGGTCGGACGATGTACGCGGTGGATCGCTGCCCGGTCACGTCTGTCTCGCCGACGGCGAGATGGTCGGTTACTGCTTCGGAGAGGCAGGGTCTGGCGAAGTTGTGGTGCTGGCACTACTGCCCGCGTTTGAGAATCTTGGCATCGGCAAAGAGCTACTGAGCCGGGTCATCGAAACCCTCACCGGTCACGGTTTCACCCGCCTCTTCCTCGGTTGCTCGTCGGACCCCGCCAGCCGCTCGTACGGCTTCTACCGCCACCTAGGTTGGCACTCCACGGATACGTTTGACGCAAGGGGCGATGAGTTGCTTGAATATCTCGTCGAAGGCAGGGCTGCATCGCTGAGTGCCGCGTCACGCTAGTTCGCTAACCGTAATGTCATCCATGCAAATCGACCACGGCGTGCAATTTGCCGCGATGGCGAGCGACTGCGAGGTGCGTCTCGCGGGCGTTTCGGCGGCAGGGGCGCAAACTTTGGCGATGCTGGCGATTGACGAAGTGCGCCGAATCGAGACCAAATATTCGCGCTATCGTGCCGACAGCGTCGTGTCGCAAATCAACGCGGCAGCGGGCAACGGTGAGCCTATTTCCATCGATGTCGAAACCGCGCAGCTGCTCGTGTTCGCTACGCAACTTTTTGAACTGAGTGACGGTTTGTTTGATGCAACCTCCGGTGTGTTGCGACAGGTGTGGGACTTCAAACCGGGACGCAAACCATCGCCCCAGCAACTCGCCGACATCCTGCCGCGCATCGGCTGGAACCACGTGCAGTGGAACGATCAAACCGCGCGACTGATGCGGCCCGGTATGGAGCTGGACTTCGGTGGCTTCGGCAAGGAATACGCTGCAGATCGAGCGGCGACGCTGCTGGCCAACGAAGGCGCGCAGTACGGCCTCGTAAATCTAGGCGGCGACATCCGCGTGATCGGCCCGCAGCCTGACGGGGCACCCTGGTCCATGGGTATTCGTCATCCGAGGCAGGACGATGCCGTCATCGCCAGCATCCCGATCAGCAGCGGCGCGCTCGCCACCAGCGGTGATTACGAACGATTTTTTATTGACGGCAGCGAGCGTTTTTGCCACATCCTGAATCCAAAAACTGGCTGGCCTGCGCAGCAATGGCAGTCCATCAGTGTGATCGCACCGGTGTGCGTTGCGGCGGGCGCAATGTCGACAACCGCCATGCTCAAAGGGCCGGACGCTATCGCGTTTTTAGAAGGGCAGGGCGTGAGTTATCTGGCGGTGGATGCAGCGGGTGCGATCATCCGTTCACGCTGACGAGCGCCGCCGGTTCTGTCCCCTCTCCCCTCGTGGGAGAGGGTTAGGGAGAGGGGGAAGCTTGGAATGACGCTGGACGTTGGCGTCGCGTGTTGGCCTCCCCTCTCCCTCCAGGGGAGAGGGGAGTTATCGCTAGAAACTGTTCCCCGTACGCCCCATCAGGGCCGCAAAATCCACGCCCACAATCACTACGTCACCCTGCGTAACGACAGGCCGCTTGATCGTGCTGGCGTTAGCGAGCATCACGGCAATCGCAGACGCGTCATCTACCACGCTCGCCTTGACCGCTTCATCAAGCCCCCGCCACGTCGCGCCTTTGCGGTTGAGCACAATGTCCCAGCCTTTTGCCGCGACCCAACGCTGCAACTCAGCCTCGGGCACGCCCTGCTTTTTGTAGTCATGAAACGTGTACGCGACGTTCTGTGCATCGAGCCACGCGCGAACCTTTTTTACGCTGTCGCAATTGGGGATGCCGTAGACCGCAACAGTCACTGAATCACCCTAAATGACTCTCTTGCGAATCTGCGTGACGATAGTTTCGATCAGGATCACCACGATGAAAATCGTGAACAAAACGAGCGACACGCGATCCCATTGAATGAGATCAATCGCAGCGTTCAACGCCATCCCAATACCGCCCGCGCCGACTAAGCCGAGCACGGCTGACTCACGCACATTGATGTCCCAGCGGAACAGGGCGACCGACCAGAAGGTTGGCAACACCATCGGCCAGTAACCCATCAGGATTTGCTGCATGCGGGTTGCGCCTGCCGCCTGCAGCGCTTCGATGCTGCCGCGGTTGGCCTCTTCGACACCTTCAGAAAACATTTTGCCAATGAAGCCAATCGAGTGAAACGCAATCGCCAGCGCACCGGCGAGCGGGCCGGGGCCAAACATGGCGACAAAAAACAGCGCCCAGATCAACGTGGAGATTGAGCGCGTGGCAACCAGAATGAATTTGGCAATCACGTTCACCCAGAGGAACGGCGTGGCATTTTTTGCCGCCAGAAAGCCCACCGGAATGCCCATCATCAAACCAAGGATCGTGGCCATCGCCGCGATGTGCATCGTCTCGACCAGCGCAGGCCACACCACGGGCCAAAAGTGCGCCCAGTCGATAGGCCACATCCGTTTGCCCATGTCGACCACTTGCTCGGGTGCGTCGTACAAAAATTCGGGGATGATTTCGATGGTTTTGAGCGCCCAGCCAATCGCCGCTGCCATCACGAAGAACACAGCAAAGCGCGCCAACCGCTGGCCCGGCGTAAAGCGAATCCAGCGATTGAGTTCGACCGTAGCCGACGCCGGATCGACGCTGACGTTAGCGCTCATCGGAACACCCGCTTTACATAGATTTGCAACACTTCACCGATCATCACTAGGCCAATGATGCAGATGATGATACCCGCCACAAAGTCGTAATCAAAGCGCTGAAATGCAGAGAACAATGTGCCACCAATACCGCCCGCGCCGACCACGCCGACCATGGTCGAGTTGCGCAGATTGCTGTCGGTTTCGTAGGCGACGAACCCGATGAAACGATTCATCACTTGCGGCACCACGCCATACGCAATCACATTCATGAATGACGCACCTGTCGCCCGGATCGCTTCGATCTGCTTCAGGGAAATTTCTTCAATCGCTTCGGCGAGCAGTTTGCCGACGAAGCCAACGCTAGCAAAGGTCAGCGCAATGATGCCCGCGAGCGCTCCAAAACCCACTGCCTTCACCGCAATAATCGCCACGATGACCGGATGAAACGAGCGACAAAAAATGATGATTAACCGTGCAATCCAGCTCACCCACGGCGGCATCAGATTGCGCGCCGACAACACGGCAATCGGAATCGCCAGCGCGGTGCCGATCAACGATGATAAGAATGCAATTTGCAGCGACTCCAGCAAACCGGGAAGGATGTCGGTTTGCGTGAAGTTCGGCGGGAAGAATCCCACCAGAAAGCGCACACCGTGGCCGATGCCCTGCTGCACGCGTTCAAACGACAAGCCCAGCGTTGCGGCCGCGTAAACGAGATAGGCCAGCACGCCAACGTAGGCCAAGCGCTTGGCGATGGACGGCGTGAAAAAGTCAGCGCGGGTAACGGTAGTCATGTTTGCTCTTTCTGTGGGAGCGGTTCCACCGCGATGGCCGCTTCACGTTGCGCCTTTCGCGTTGGAACCGCTCCCACAAAAACAGATTCATCGGCAAGAAGGCAAATCACGTCGCCAACCAATCCTGACCGCCATAAATCTTCTTGAGAATATCTGCGTCCAACCCATCCGGCGGACCGTCGTAGACCACCAACCCTTCGCTCATGCCAATGATGCGTTCCGCAAAGCGCTTACCGAGCTCAACCTGATGAATGTTGATCATCACCGGAATGCTGTTTTCAGCAGCGAGGTCGCGCATCACCTCCATGATTTCTACCGACGTTTTTGGGTCGAGTGAAGAGGTCGGCTCGTCAGCCAGCAGCAAGCCCGGCGACTGCATCACGGCGCGCGCAATGCCGACGCGCTGGCGCTGCCCACCCGAGAGTTCATCGGCACGCCGATTGGCGAAATCAGCCAGCCCAACGCGCTTCAGCAACGCGAACGCTTTCTGAATGTCCGCGTCCGCAAACTTGCGCCGCCACGCCGTCCATGCGCTCACATAGCCCAGACGCCCTGACAGCACGTTCTCCATCACCGTCAAACGCTCAACCAGGTTGTATTCCTGAAACACCATGCCAATGCGGCGACGCGCCTCGCGCAGCGGCGTGCCCGAGAGTTTGGCGAGGTCTTGTCCCTCGAACAGAATCTCGCCCGAGGTCGGATTGATCAGCCGATTGACGCAGCGGATCAGCGTCGATTTGCCGGTGCCGGAAGGGCCGATGATCGCGGTGATGCCACGGCCTTCGATGTCGAGCGAGATGTCTTTGAGCACCGGCTTGCCGGGCACATACTCTTTGACGAGGTGCTTGATGCTCAGCGCACTCATCGACTACTTTTTCTTGGCCGCAGCAGCCGCGGCTTCGCGCTCGGATTCCTTCACGTATGCGGCCTTACCGAAACTCTCGCCACCGGCTGCAGCGACCGCGCGCACCGGCTCCCAGGTGGTTTTGTAATTGATCGGGAAAAAGCGATCTGCGCCGTCAAATGCCTTCTGCATTTCCGCGTTGAAACGATAGTCGTAGAAGCAGGACAGCACTTTGTCGGCGAGCTTTGGCTCAAGGTCATGCGCGTAGGCAAAGCTCGAGGTGGGGAATTTTTTGCTGCGATAGATCACGCGGAAATCGCTTTCCTTTATCTGCCCACGCCGCGCCATGCGCTCGTACACGTCAGAGGCCACAGGGGCTGCGTCGTAGTCACCCTTCGCCACGCCGAGGATCGACGAGTCGTGCTTACCGGAATACACCACCGTGTAATCTTTTTCTGGCGTCACACCTTCGGCAGGGAACAAGGCACGTGGTGCCATGTTGCCGGAGTTTGATGACGGCGAGGTGTGTGCAACTTTCTTGCCCTTCAAGTCGGCCAGCTTCTGGATTGGGCCTGTAGCCTTGGTCACAACGATCAGGTTGTAACCCTGAAAATCCTTGGCGTAACCCTTCACCGCAAACGGAATCGCACCGGCAACGTTCACCGCAAAAGCGGTCGGCCCGGTTGAGAAGCCCGCTACGTGCAGTCGACCTGAGCGCATTGCCTCGATTTCAGCCGCATTGTTCTGCACCTGAAAAAACACCACTTTTTTGCCCGTACAGGCAGCGAGGTGCTGTGTGAACGGCGCGAAGATTTTTTCGTAAACCGCAGGGTCTTCCACCGGTGTGTACGCCCACACGAGGGTGGAGGGGTTCTTCCACTTTTTCGGGTCTTTAGGCAGATCGGCTACTAGGTCGCCGTTTTCATCGCAGTAGTTGGCGTCAAGGTCGCCACGACTTTTGCAGCTAGTTTGCGACCATGCGGCGCTAGACGCTGCGGCCAATGCACATACCATCGTCACCCCGGTGAAGCATGTCCTGAGCCTCGTCGAAGGGGCCGGGCCCCAGCGTCTTTGAGTATTCGTAATCATCAACAATTTCTCCTGATTTATGTCGTCATTCTCGCGAAGCTTCGCGCTCTCTGTCTTTGTAGGAGCGGCTTGCCGCGACCTGTCTTGCGTGACCCCTCGTGGGTCGCGGCAAGCCGCTCCTACATTGGGTCGCCGCCGCGATGGCGTCACTTTTTCTTGCTTTCTTTATCAAACTGAGCACGGTTATACGGCGTTCCCGATGCTACTGCCACCGCACGAACCAGTTCCCAATCCTTCTTGTAATCGACCGGCAAAAAGCGATCATCACCGAGGAATTCTTTTTGCATCTCGGGTGAGAATTTGTAATCGAAAAAGCACTTTTTGATCTTCTCCGCCAGCACCGGCGTCAGGTCGTGCGCATGGGCAAATGATGAGGTGGGAAAGGTGCCCGAGCGATAGATGATGCGCGTGTCGTCGGCCTTCATCTGGCCGCGCATGATCCAGCGGTCATAGATGTCGCTGGTGATGGGGGCTGCTTCGTAATCGCCCTTGAGCACGCCCGCGAGCGACTGGTCATGCTTGCCAGAGAACACGATGTTGTAATCCTTGCCCGGCGTTACGCCCTCTTTGGGGAACAACGCAAGCGGCGCTAGGTGGCCTGAATTGGATGAGGGCGCGGTATGTGCGACCTTCCTACCCTTCAAGTCCGCAATCGTCTTTATCGTGCTTTCTTTCTTCACCACCACCACCTGTCGATACATGCGCGGCCCGTCTTTATTGCCCTTGATGGCAAACGGCACCGCACCCGCCAAGTTCACCGCAAAACCAGTTTCGCCAGAGGCAAGGCCTGCCACATGCAAGCGCCCGGAGCGCATCGCTTCGATCTGCGCGGCGTTGCTTTGCACCGTAAAGTAGACCACTTTTTTTTGCGTACACGCGCCGAGATATTCTGTGAAAGTCTTGAACAGATTGGCGTACACGGCAGGGTCTTCGATCGGTGTGTAAGCGAAGACCAGCGTAGACGGGTCTTTCCATTTCGCTTTGTCTTTCGGTGCCTCGGCCACGAGATTGTTGTCCTCGTCGCAATAGTTGGTGTCCAGCTCGCCGCGATTTTTGCAATCGTCGGCGGCGTAGGCTGCGCTTGCTCCCAATACGGAAACTAGCGACAAAGCCACCGCGCTCGCCAAAAAAGCAGTTCTCATCTCATTCCACCTCAGCTTTCTTAATCCCCCCATTCTAGAAAGCCCGCTCCTGGCGCGCGTCCGTAGAATCCCTGCACTTGTCACTTTCTTGCAATACCACGCTCGTATGCCATCAGAACTCACCGCTATCGTCCTCGCCGCGGGCAAGGGCACCCGCATGAAATCCCTGTTGCCCAAGGTGCTGCAACCGCTCGCGGGCCGACCGTTGCTGGCGCATTCTTTGGCGAGTGTGGCGGCGCTGAAACCGGCGAAGACAGTGGTGGTGGTAGGGCACGGCGCAGCAGAGGTGGAGGCCGCGTTTGCTGATCGTGGCGACCTGACGTGGGCGCTGCAAAGCCCGCAGAACGGCACCGGGCACGCGGCAGCGGTGGGCCTTGCGCCAATCACCAACGATGGCGTCACCTTGTTGGTAACCGGCGACACACCGCTGATTCGCGCGGACACGCTAGCTGCGCTCGTCGCATTGGTCAATGAGCGAACTTTCGCCCTACTCACCTGCAACATGAGGGATGCGTCGGGCTACGGTCGCATCGTGCGTAGCGCAGCTGGCCACGTGCTGAAAATTGTCGAGCACAAAGACGCGCTGGCCGCAGCTGACGCCGCCACGCTCGCTCTAAATGAGATCAACAGCGGCATCATGGCCGCGCCCACCGCATGGCTGCGCGGCGCGCTTGCCAAACTCACGCCGCACAACGCGCAGGGCGAGCTGTATTTGACTGATGTGATCGCGATGGCAAGCGTGGACGGTTTGACGATTGCCACCGCGCAACCCTCAGATGAATCCGAGATTGCGGGCGTAAACGACAAAGCCCAACTCGCAGCGTTAGAGCGCGAAGTGCAACGCGCTGAAGCCGAAAAACTTTTGAATGCAGGCGTCACGCTCGCCGACCCGGCGCGCATCGATGTGCGCGGCACACTCAGCTGCGGCAGCGACGTGTTTATCGACGTCGGCTGCGTATTCATAGGCGCGGTCACGCTGTGCGATAACGTCCGCATAGGGCCAAACTGCGTGCTGAAAGACGCGACCCTTGGCAACAACACAATCGTGCATCCGATGAGTCATCTCGAAGGCTGTACGGTGGGCGAGGGCGCATTAATCGGCCCGTTCGCGCGACTGCGTCCCGGCGCGCAACTCGGCGACGACGTGCACATCGGCAACTTCGTTGAAGTCAAAAATTCAACGCTGGCGAAGGGCGCGAAAGCCAATCACCTCGCCTACTTGGGCGACGCCACGGTCGGTGAGCGTGTCAACTACGGGGCCGGCAGCATTACCGCAAATTATGACGGCGTGAACAAGCACCGCACCGTGATTGAAGACGACGTCCACATCGGCTCTAACTGCGTACTCATCGCCCCGGTCACCATAGGCAAAGGCGGCACCGTCGGCGGCGGCAGCACTATCACTAAAGATGCGCCAGCCGGCACCTTGAGCGTGGCGCGCGGCAAGCAAGTCACCATCCCGAACTGGAAGCGGCCAGCGAAGAAAATCGTTAAGTAACTTTCGCGCTAAACCTTTATTTTAAAAGGGAAAAAGGCGGATATTTCCAGAAGTCGACTTTTTGCAAAATGGGCGCGGCGCCCATATATTTAAAGGGCAGAGGTTCGAAGTTGTAACGCGCTTCATGCACGTTAGTTGCGAAATATAAGGAGGCAAACAAATGAACCCTGATCTGCAAAAACTGGCTGACCACATTCATCTTTCCGACGAGTCGCACCGCGCGTTGCGCTACCGGTTTGGCCTAGCCTGCGCTAACCGTGTACGCCACCGACTCGAACAACCGCGCGCGGTGGAGCTGCTCGACGTTTTGCAGCGCTATGTTGACGGTGGCCTAGCCGACGCAGCGCTGACCACTGCCGCTGAGGAGGCCGCGCTGGTTGCCAATCATCACCGCGGCTCCACCTCTATTGACGGCACCCAGCACTCAGCCGTGTCCGCCACCTATTCCGTGGCCAACGCGCTGGCCGGACGCGCGCTCGCGGCGGCAGACTATGCCGCATATTCAACGGTCTATGGCTACGGCAGCTACGCCGTCAACGATCCGGAATCTTTCGCGCCGGAACACGCGTGGCAGGTGGCCGCGCTCACTCAACTGCTGGAGCGGTAGGCGACGACTTGGGCTCAATCGATGCCACCAGCGCGGCCAAGTCTGCGCCTACTGACTTGCTTCAGCGCAGGCGCTTTTCACTACTCCGGGACAAGCCCTAAAGTCAAGTAAACCGCAACGTAGCGTTAAGTCGCTCCCGAGTCTTTCGCCAACGCCTTTAAATCATTCGCGCGATTGATTTCGACGATGTTGCCGCTGAAGGTGAGCTGCACATTTTTTACGCCCAGCGAATACGCAATCGGCAGCAATGTGGCGCGAGCGCTGGCTTCAACCTCCGGTCGCAGTTGTTCGATCAATGTATGTGCATGGCTGTGCGCATGCGCTGCAGCGCCTTCAAGCAGACGATTTTTGTCTTCTTCGGTGAAGCCGGGACCGAACGCGCCATTGAGCAAATCCGGCAGCAACCATGGCATGAGTTTTGATCGCTGCTCATCATAAAAGCGCAACGAGCGCACACTAATTTCAGCGCGCACCGGCGGCAGCGTGAGTTGTGCGGCAGACCCTGTGGTGACAATCGAAAACTGTGGCGAGCGCAGGTCGTAGCGAAAATCAATCTGAAATTCAAAGATCATCGCCAGCTTTTTCTGCGAGAACGCCCAGCGCAAATACTTGCGCCCAAACTCACCAAAACTGTAATCCGTCTCGGTCACAATTTCTTTGGTGATGACCTTAAACACCGACAGCTCGCCCACCGCGCGCATGCCTTCGAGTGAGGCGTGCGAGTGCGTGTCATTGGCGCGAGCGAGCCAAGGCCGTCGGGCGATCAGCCAGCCGATGCCAGCGCCTGCCGCCACAGCGATCAGGGTGAATAGAATTTCCATTGTCTAATTATCAACGCACGTGGTTCGCGCCGACGCGTCGCTGAGTACATCGGATGTTTCGCTGCGCTCAACATGACCGCAGGGGTTGAATTACTTCGCGCATCACGCCCTGAGACGACACCACGTTGCAGCAACGCGGACTTCATACAATCTCTCTATGACTCTTTCTCACCGGCCACGTCTGGCCTTGATTGCTGCGGTCGCAGCCAACGGCGTCATCGGTCGCAACGGCACCCTGCCGTGGCATCTCTCGGCCGATCTCAAACACTTCAAAGCGCTCACCAGCGGCAAACGCATTGTGATGGGGCGGCGCACCTGGCTAGCGTTTCCCAAACCGTTGCCGAATCGTGAACATGTGGTGGTGACGTCAACTGCACTGTCGTTGCCGGAAGGCGTGATCAAAGTGCCAACGCTCGCCGAGGCGCTGAATTTGCCGCTGCACGCGGAGCAGCCTGTTTTTGTGATTGGTGGCAATGCGATGTATCGTGAAGCATTGCCGCAGGCAGATGATTTGTATTTGACGGAAATCGAGGCGAACGTGGAGGGCGATACAACGTTTCCAACGTGGGATCGTGAACGGTTTCGCGAGGCGTCGCGTGAGCGACATGCGGCAGCTCTGCAAGCGGGCAGCGCTGACGTTGCGTTTTCGTTCGTTCATTACGTCCGTCTGTGAGCAGCGCTGCTGATCGCGCAGCGAGTCACGCCGCGAAGCACACAAACTCGCGCGCCGCGTTCAAAGCCGGCGTGATCGAGTGCCTGCAACTCATCCCATCCTACATTCCGTTTGGCCTAGTCTGTGGGGTGGCCGCAGTGCAGGCAGGGCTGGGTGAGTGGGGTGCCGTGGCGCTTGCCGCGTTTGCATTTGCGGGCTCTTCGCAGGCCGTGCTCACGCAGTTTTTATCGAGCGGCGCGCCGTTGACCATTGCTATTCTTTCGGGGTTGGTGGTGAATTTGCGCATGGCCGTTTACAGCGCGGCCATCGCGCCGCGCATTGCTGGCGCGACGCCGAAACAGCGCGTGTTGTGGGCCGCGTTTTTGGTGGATCAAACCTTCATCTGCAACGAGGCGCGGCATCAGCGCGGTGAGCACATGAATCATCCGTTGGCCTTCTATCTGGGCTGCGCGCTGACGCTGTGGCCGTGGTGGGTGTTGATGAATGCGATTGGTGCGTTTGCGGGCGCGAAATTGCCTGCGGCCTGGCAACTGGAATTCACCATTCCGTTGTCGTTTGTGGCGATGGTAGTGCCGCTGCTCAAGTCGCGCAGCCAAATTCTCGCGGCGATTGCGGGCGGCGCGGCGGGCGTTTTGCTTTATGCGATGCCGCTCAAGCTCGGCCTGATCGCGGCGTGTGCGCTGGGCACGTGCGTGGGCATGGCGGTGGACGCGCTGTTGAAATTGAAAACGTCCGAGGCCGCGCGATGAACTGGGGCGGCTTTGGCACGCTGGACGGTTGGTTCGCCATCATCGGGCTCGCCATCGGTACGTTCGCCATTCGCTATTCGTTCATCGGGTTGCTTGCGGGCAAAAAGCTGCCGCCGCGATTTGAGCGGGCGTTGCAATTGGCGGTGCCTGCGATCTTCGCTGCACTCGTCGTGCCGCTGATTTTGTTTCACGGCAATCAGCTGAATCTCACCATGCGGTGGCCGCATGCCGTGGCCGCGCTGATCACCGGCATTTACGCTTGGTGGCGTGGCGGCATGCTGCTTTCGCTCGTTATTGGCATGGCGTCGCTGCATGCTTTGTTGTGGTTTACGAAACTGGGGTAATCGCCCAATATTTCGTAGGATGGGTTGAGCGAAGCGACACCCATCGAGCGTACGCCGGGGAGAAATGGGTATCGCTTGCGCTCAACCCATCCTACAAAGCTGATATCGCCTTTGGCTGCGTATGTTGCTGCAAAAACGGCAGCACGCGTGCCGTCACTGCGGCCAGAGCGCCGAGGTCGTGGCCCATGCCGTCGATCACGCTGTACTCGCTGCCAGCAACCTTCTTCGCCGTGTCTTCACCGTTCTTGAGTGGCACCAGCGGATCATCGCGTCCGTGGATTACCAGCGTCGGCACCGTGATGCGACGCACCTCATCGCTGCGGTCGCCCGAGGCCATGATCGCGGCCATTTGCTTGATCGTGCCCGCTGGATAAAACGAGCGGTCGAACGCCTCACCGATGCGCTGCCGCACGTCCGCTTCCGGCATCGGAAATTTTGGGCTACCGATGATGCCGAGCACGCGAGTGAAGTGATTGATGATGTCGTCGCGCTTCTTGCTCTTTGGCCGCGACAGCAAGGCCATCGCGGCCTTCGCTGTGGCTTGCGGCAGACCGCGCGCGCCGGTGGTGCTCATGATGCTGATGAGCGATGCGACGCGGTTCGGATGATGACTTGCGAGACCCTGCGCAATCATGCCGCCCATTGACACGCCAATGACGTGACAGCGCGCAATGTCTAGCGCGTCGAGCACACCACGCGTGTCCTCGACCATGTCGCGCAACGTGTAGGCCGCAGTGATCGGCAAGCGCACCCGATATTTGAGCGCCATCCACATCAAATTCGGCATCGGTGCACTGGTTTTTTGTGACAAACCGATGTCGCGATTGTCGAACCGCACCACGCGGTAACCGGCGCGGTTCAAGGCGTTGACGAAGGCGATGGGCCACGCGACGAGCTGCATGCCGAGACCCATGATGAGCATCACGGTCGGCGTATCGGGCGTGATTTCAGTATCCGCGGGCTCGTTGATTTCAACCTCAAATTCGAGGCCGTTTGCTGTGACTTTCATTGGATTACATATTCTGCGTTGGCATTTTTTGTGGGAGCGGTTTCACCGCGATGCTTGGGTCGCTCAACACCTATCGCGGTGGAACCGCTCCCACAAGGCAGGTTGGTCCGTGTGGGGCGTTTGTAGCGACTCGTGATTACGATCTAGCCGAACAAAAAACGAGCGGCCATCGGCGGCGTAAATGCGCTCCATTTGCCTTCGGGCTGCGCAAGACGATCGGCAATCGCGTACCACGCGGCGGCATTCACACCGATGCCCAAGTGACTCGCAAACACTTCCACGTTTTCGATGGACGCGTTGTCCTTTGTAGGCTTTTGAATACTCCCCTGCCACGCCACCACACCGTCGGTTTTTGAGTACACACTGGTGAACGGCACCGGCGGCGCTTCAGCCAGTTGCCGCAGCATCAATTCATCGGGCAAGCGCTCGCCCGAGAGCATCGAATACACCCGTGAGGCATTGGTTGAACGCGGGTTCGCACCAAACGGCGTGCCAAGCGTAATCACGCTTCGCACCGCTTCCGGTTCAAGCTTGGATAGCTCGCGTGCGTACACGCCGCCAAGGCTCCAGCCGATCAACGAAACCGGCTGTTTGGAATCGCGATGCACCGCAGTCAATTGCTCCTGCAAGCGCTCCAGCACGCCGCGCCCCGGCCCGCGATTCATGCCCTGATACCAGCCGTGGACGGGGTAACCCAAATCCTCCAAAAATGAGCGCAATGGTCGTGTTGACGCATCACCTGCAGCGAGGCCCGGATACACGATGACATGCTGCGGATTGATCTCTGACGGTCGTGGCCATGCACCCATCATTTTGAGCATCGGCCAAGCGGCCAGCGACGCGCCCCATTCCCACGGTGCCCGTGCCTCCAGCGCAACTAAAAATGGGTTCGGGGCTTTGGGTTGAGCGGATGGGGTCGGCACGTTTTAGTGAGTCGCGAAAGTGATTGAATTTGATCTTAACGGGATGCGCTGGAGCGTTTGCTCAAGGGCTTGGCGGCGGCTGGTTTTGCCTTCGCGGCCTTTACGGTTTTCGTAGTTTTGGCCGCCTTGACCACAGGCGGTTCAACCGGCGCAGCTTTGGCCGCCGCCGCTTCCCGCTCCTTGTCCAGCGCCACTTTAGCCTGCGCCAAAGCAACCAATTCGTCAAATCCGCCCTCAATCGCCGTGCCCAGATCATTCAAATCCGGCACCGCGACTTTGCACGCAATGATGCCGAAATCGATGCTGCCGCAATAGGTTTGCACCGTGATGTTCACCGCCAAACCGTGGGTGATGATCGACACCGGAAAAAACGTTTTCATCTCCGCGCCAGCTAGATAAAGCGGCACCTGCGGACCTGGCACATTGCTGATGACCACATTAGCCACGGGTGGCAATCGCTCCATCAGCTTGGTACTCGCGACCGCTGCGTTCAACCGTGACACCATCATCGGCGCAAGCAGTCCGGGATAGTCGGTCGGCAACACACTTTTCAGACTTTTTAGCGATTCTTTGACTTTGTTAGTGGAGGTCAAAATCGCCTTCCAGCGCTTTGCGGCGTCGCCATGATGGGTGCCCAGTTCAGCGAGCACCATCGACGCCTGATTGTTGAGTTGCTTGTTGCTTTCCTCGCGCAGGCTCACTGGCATGGCCGCGACCAGCGTGCGCTTGGGCAACTCGTTGAGGCCTTTCAAATACGTGCGCAGCGCGGAGGCACATACGAACAATACGCCGTCGTTCACTGAGCCGCCGAGCGCCTTGGCCGCAGCGCGCACCTCGGCAAAAGGCAATGCCGCCGTCACAAAATTTCGCTTGGCTGAAATGTTGACATTGAACGGCGTGCGCGGCGCGAATTTAAGGGGCATTTTTCGGGTCGATACCGCATTCTTTAACGCCGGGGTCGCCGCCTCGACCACCTTTGTCGCCACGCTCGGAATGGATCGAATGAGTTTCGCGTATTGCGCCAGCGAGTTGGAAAACGCCGCGCCAATCATGTCGCCGATTTTCATATCCGGCTTGGCGGTTGCCTCTTGTGGTGACGCGACCGGTGGCGGCACCTCTCGCGGCACCGGGCTCAGATCAAGGATCGAATTGGCAAGCACGGTACCGCCTTTGCCATCGAGCGCTGCGTGATGCACCTTGCCGTAAAAGCCCACCTCGCCGGTGGCAAGCCCGGTGAATATCGTGAACTGCCACAGCGGACGCGCACGGTCCAGCAGTCGCGCATGTTCCTTCGCCACCGCCGCCTCAAGCTGGCGCATGGTGCCCGGTTTCGGCAGCTCAATCTGTTGCACGTGATAGCTGAGATCAACCTCGGCTGCGGGTGCCCAGCTCGGATGCCCGAGCCCAAATCGCGCAGGCTCAATCACATGGGTGAATAGCGGCGCAAGATGCAAGCGCTTTTTCAAATGCGTGACCACCGCCTTCGGAAACGTGCGTTTCAATTTGGGTGGCACCTCGTACACGCACAAGCTCGACACATGCATCGGCTGCTCGGGGGTCTCTAGATACAAAAATGACGCGTCAAGCCCAGATAACGTTGCTTTGGTGGCGTTGGCCATGATGCTTACCTCCTGAAATAGAGGATAGACGATTTAGTGTGCCGCCGTTGTAGGAGCGGCCTTGGCCGCGATGGGTGGTTCGCGTAACGGGCTTCGCGGCCAAGGCCGCTCCTACAAAGCTACACGCAGCGTCCGCCGTCCACCTCAAGGCATGCGCCGGTGATGAAGCTGGCCTCGTCGCTAGCGAGGAACAGCGCCGCGTTGGCAATGTCCAGCGGCGTCGACAATCGACCCATCGGAATGGTGGCTTTGAACATTGCTCTTTTCTCCGGCGTGTCCTCGCCCATGAAGGTCGCCAACAGCGGTGTTTCGCCGGCCACAGGATTGATGCAGTTGACGCGAATGTTGTCTTTGGCCAGCTCGACCGCCATCGATTTGCTGGTCAAAATTACCGCTCCCTTCGAGCCGTTGTACCAAGTGAGACCGGGCCGCGGACGCACGCCCGCGGTCGATGCGATCTGCACAAAACAGCCGCCATGCTGGGCTCGCATCACCGGCACACAGTGCTTCGCCGATAGATAAATCGACTTCACGTTGGTGGCATAAACGCGATCAAATTCCGCCTCGTCAACATCAAGCATCGGCTGATTTTTGTGCGACACACCGGCGTTGTTCACCACAATATCAATCCGCCCGAAGGCCACCAACACGGCGCTCACCAGCTCATCCCAATCCGCAGATTTCGACACATCGGCCTGCTGCGCCACCACCGGCAAACCCTTCGCATGCGCCTGCAATTTCGCAGCAGCCAGTTCAACCGCATGCGCCTGAATGTCCACCAGCATCACGTTGCAGCCTTCCTGCACAAAACGCTCAGCAATGCCATATCCGAAGCCCTGCGCACCGCCAGTGATGACGGCGACTTTATCTTTTAGGCGCATGAGAAATCCTTGATTTGCTGTGGTTTAGGCCGAGTACGACAGACCCAACGCGATGGCCGCTTCGTTAAGCCTGCGGTCGCGCGTCCATAGGGTAGTGAAGCTGAGCGTGCATGCCGCTAGCAGATGAATGTCGACAAAGCCCAGCCCGAGGCTGAACAGTTTGTGTGTGTCGATGTAGCTGAGCACTTCGTGATGTTCGGCCACAGTTGCCGATGGCAAAGCCGATAGCGTTCTTACCACTACCTGCCGCCGCGCGATGCTGCCGCAGGCGATTTCACCGATGACAAAAGGGTGACAGAACACATCGTGCTCTTGAAGCAGCGAAGTCACAGCGGGCTCCGCTTTTCGCAAATGGTCGATCCACACCGAACTGTCGAGCAGAACCATGCCGCGACGGCTATGTTTTGGCCGGACGGCGGCGAGGTGCCGCCTTCGCGGTGCGATCTGTGCCGCCCAATAAGGCCATTCGCCGCGACGCTTCACGTTGCACAAGATATTTCAGCGCTTCGTTGATGAGCGCGCCGCGCTCGGTGATTCCCGTCATTTCTTGGGCCTTAGCGAAAATCTCATCGTCAAACGTTACGGTGGTGCGCATGAGGTGTACTCCATAATCTTAGACTCAATTATCGCACTAAATGATGCAATTTTTGATGTGACTCACTCCGCCTCAATCTTCGCCGCCTTAGTGAGTTGCCCCCAGCGCTTGATTTCGCTGTCTATGAGTTTCGCCAAGCCCGATGCGTCGGTCGAATCAATATCAAAGCCGCCTGCATTTAACTTCTGTTTGACTTCCGGTGCGACCAAAACTTTTTGCAGCGTTACCGTGAGTTTGGTGGCGATGTCCTTCGGCAGATTGGCGGGCGCCATCAGCGCGAACCATGGCACCAGTTCATAGCCCGGTACTTGTTCGGTGATGGCAGGCAGATCAGGCAGCGCGCTGGAGCGCTTGACGCTGGTGACGCCGAACGCTTTGACTTTGTTGCCTTTCAGTTGCGCTTGCGCATTGCCGAGATCCGAGAACACGACTTCGATGTTGCCGCCGAGCATGTCGGTGATGGCCGGTGGAATGCCTTTGTACGGGATCATCTGCATGTCGCCGCCGATCATGCTGGCGAACAGCGAACCGGACACATACGAGCCACTCGAGCCTTGGCCGAAGCGCACTTTGCCCGGATTCGCCTTGACGTGGGCGATGAAGCTTTTCAGGTCGCTCGCGGGCACTTTTTCATTGACGATTAAGACGAATGGCGTGGTCGCTATTTTGCCAATCGGCGTGAAGTCTTTGATCGGGTCGTACGGCACTTTTTTCAGCAGACTCATCACGGCCGCCTGCGTGGTGCTGGTGGTCACGAGGAAGGTGTAACCGTCAGGCGCTGCGTGCTTCACTTCACCTGCGCCGATGGTGCCCTGCGCGCCGGCCTTATTGTCGACCACAATGTTCTGCCCCAGCTCCTTGCCGATGGCCTCCGCCAGCACGCGACCGACGACGTCCGTGGCACTGCCAGCGGGGAACGGAACGACGAACTTGATAGTTTTGGTGGGATACGTTTGGGCGAACGCGAGCGGCGTAGCGAGGAGCAGGGTGCTGGCAACGAGGGCGCGACCAATGTTGTGGATAGGGCGAAATTGCATGGAATTCCTTGTGGGTGACGATAGGGGCTGAACTCAATTCTAGAAAGCCGAAGGGCGTCAAGGGCGGCGAAAACCCGATCCTAAATTAGCAACTTTTCAGTGAAAGCCTTTTTAAACCGGGCTCATGGCTATAAATGGCCAATTATCGACTTTTCGCTAAATTGACTCTTAGCCCCTATCAAATAGACTGTTCGAAGATAAGCTGTGTCTCGAAAAATATTTAATGGAAGCGCTTTCCACCAGATGAAAATTACTCTAGAATCTGGTTTATGACGTGCGATTAACGCACTTTTTTATGGTGCAATGCACACACGCGACAATGACATGTAAGCCACATTGACAGGGCTTTGACGGCGATGTGCGCAAGCATTGCAAGTGACAAAAAGGAGGAGTAACCATGCAGAACACCAACCCCACCGATCCAACGCGCGCGGGCGATCTTGACCCTAGGGAAACCAGCGACTGGCTTGATTCGCTCGACAGCGTCATCGCCAATGAAGGCTACGAGCGGGCGCATTACTTGCTCGAAGCGTTGTTTGACAAGGCGCGCCGCACCGGCGGCAATGCGCCGTTCACGCCGAACACGGCGTATCTGAACACCATCCCGACGCACCTGGAGGCCAAGAGCCCCGGCGATCATGAGATGGAGCACAAGCTGCGTAGCTACGTGCGCTGGAACGCCGCAATGATGGTGCTGCGCGGTGGCAAAAAAGATCTCGAACTCGGCGGACATATTTCGTCGTTCGCGTCGGCCGCCACGCTGTACGACGTTGGCTTCAATCACTTCTGGCACGCGCCCTCGGCCGATCACGGCGGGGACCTCGTTTACGTGCAGGGCCACAGCTCTCCCGGTGTGTATGCGCGCGCCTTCATGCTGGATCGTTTGAGCCAGGAACAAATGGACAACTTCCGCCAGGAAGTCGACGGCAAGGGGATTTCGAGCTACCCGCACCCGTGGTTGATGCCGGACTTCTGGCAACTGCCCACCGTGTCGATGGGACTCGGCCCGCTGATGGGTATTTATCAGGCGCGCTTCCTCAAATATCTGCATGCGCGAGGCCTCGCCAACACCGAGGGCCGCAAGGTCTGGGTGTTCTGTGGCGACGGTGAAATGGACGAACCGGAATCGCTCGGCGCGATCAGCATGGCGGGCCGCGAAAAGCTCGACAATCTGGTGTTCGTCATCAACTGCAATCTGCAGCGCCTCGACGGCCCGGTGCGCGGCAACGGCAAAATTATTCAGGAGCTGGAGGGCGATTTCCGTGGCTCCGGCTGGAATGTGTTGAAGCTCATCTGGGGCGGCTACTGGGATCAACTTTTAGCGCGCGATAAAGACGGCCTGCTCGTCAAACGCATGGAAGAAGTGGTCGACGGCGAGTATCAGGTGATGAAAGCGCGCGACGGCAAATACGTGCGTGAAAATTTCTTCGGCAAGTATCCGCAACTGCGCGAAATGGTCGCCAGCATGTCGGACGATGATGTGTGGCGTTTGAACCGGGGCGGCCATGATCCGCACAAGATTTACGCGGCTTACGACTCTGCCGTGAAGCACAAGGGCCAGCCGACCGTGATCCTCGCCAAGACGGTAAAGGGCTACGGCATGGGCCACAGCGGTGAAGGCCTGAACATCGCGCATCAGGCCAAGAAAATGGATCTGGAATCGCTCAAGCAGATGCGCGATCGGTTCGGTATTCCGGTTAAAGACGAAGACCTCGCGAGCTATCCGTATTTCAAGCCTGCCGCCGATTCGCCGGAAGGCAAATACATGCGCGAGCGGCGCGCCGCACTGGGCGGCTATTTGCCGCAGCGGCGCATGAAAAGCGTGTCTCTGCCAACGCCAGAACTCTCCGCGTTTGAGTCGCAACTCAAGGGTACCGGCGAGCGTGAAATTTCAACGACGATGGCGTTTGTACGCATTCTGAACACGCTGGTCAAAGACAAAAATATTGGCCGCAATGTGGTGCCCATCGTGCCCGATGAATCGCGTACGTTCGGCATGGAAGGCATGTTCCGCCAGCTCGGCATCTGGAACCAGCAGGGGCAGAACTATGCGCCGGTCGATGCCGATCAGCTCATGTTTTACAAAGAGGCAAAAGACGGGCAGATTCTTCAGGAAGGCATCAACGAAGCAGGCGGTATGGCCGACTGGATCGCCGCCGCGACGAGCTACAGCAACAGCAATGTGCCGATGCTGCCAGTCTACATTTTCTATTCGATGTTTGGCGTGCAACGCATTGGCGATTTGTGCTGGGCAGCGGGCGACATGCGCGCACGCGGCCTGCTGGTCGGCGGTACCGCCGGTCGCACTACATTGAACGGTGAAGGTCTGCAACACGAAGACGGCCACTCACACGTGTGGTTCAGCGCCATCCCGAACGTGCGTACGTATGATCCGACCTTCCAGTACGAAGTCGCAGTCATCACGCAACACGCCGTGAAGGGCATGCTCACCGATCAAAAGGATGAGTACTACTACCTGACCGTGATGAACGAGAACTACACGCACCCGGATATGCCGGTGGGTGCCGGGTCTGATGGCGCGAACATCATCAAAGGGATGTACCTGTTCAAAGAGGGCGGCAAGGACAAGAAGAAAGGCATGCGCGTACAGCTTACCGGCTCCGGCACCATCTTCCGTGAAGTGATTGCGGCGGCTGATTTGCTGCGCGATGACTGGGGCGTTGAATCCGACATCTGGAGCGCACCCAGCTTCAACGAATTGCGTCGAGA
The DNA here is from genome assembly GCA_031409935.1 of Burkholderiales bacterium. Lineage (GTDB taxonomy): Bacteria > Pseudomonadota > Gammaproteobacteria > Burkholderiales > Casimicrobiaceae > Casimicrobium. The sequence goes on from JANNYE010000067.1 coordinate 31,272, forward strand.
TGGCATCGATTGCGAACGCTGGAATCTGCTGCACCCGATGGACGAACCGCGCGTGCCACACGTCGCCGCCTGCGTCGCATCGAAGCCAGGCCCGGTGATCGCTGCGACCGATTACATGCGCATTTACGCCGACAGCGTGCGTCCGTACATCAAGAAAACATTCAAGGTGCTCGGCACCGACGGCTTCGGTCGTTCGGACAGCCGCGAAAACCTGCGTCGCTTCTTCGAAGTGAACCGCTTCTACGTCACGCTCGCAGCGCTTACTGCGTTGGCCGATGACGGCGTGATCGAGCGCAAGGTGCTCGCTGATGCCATCAAGAAATATGGCATCGACCCGAACAAACCCAATCCCACGACGGTGTAATCCCCTCTGTCGTCGCCCCGGCGTAGGCCGGGGCCCAGCGACTTTCGCCCGCGCTCCGAGTCACGCCGAAAGTCACTGGATCCCTGCCTTCGCAGGGATGACGAAAAATATTGACTCCTGTTGCACGAAAGAAAATTATGGCAACTCAAGAACTCAAAGTCCCAGACATTGGCGACTTCACCGATATTCCAGTCATCGAAATTCTGGTGAAAGTAGGCGACACCGTCGCCAAAGAACAATCCATCGTCACCCTCGAATCCGACAAGGCCACGATGGAAGTGCCCGCCGATGTGGCGGGCGTCATCACCGAGCTACGTGTTAAGTTGGGCGACAAGTGCAGCATGGGCACGGTGGTGGCGGTGATTGAGGTGGGAGCTTCGGCCGCTGCGATTCACCCCTCTCCCCCGGAGGGAGAGGGGCAGGGGGAGAGGGGGAAGGTGGCTGTCGCAAGTCAGCCGACTCCTCAAACCAGTGTCCCCCTCTCCCCAACCCTCCCCCTCCAAGGGGGAGGGAGCCTAACCGACGTGAAGGTGCCAGACATCGGTGATTTCTCGGATATTCCGGTCATCGAAATTCTGGTGAAAGTCGGCGACGCAGTGAAAGTCGAGCAGTCGCTCGTCACGCTCGAATCCGACAAGGCGACGATGGAAGTTCCATCGACCGTTGCTGGCGTAGTCAAAGAAATCAAGGTCAAGCTGGGCGACAAGGTTTCTGAAGGTGCTGTGGTCGTGGTCGTAGCTGCGGCAGGTGCCGCTGCTGCGCCTGCGCCTGTTGTTGCAGCGTCTGCCGCGCCCACAGCGGCTGCCCCCGCTGCGGCTCCAGCCGCAGCTCCCGCTCCCGCTCCCGCCAAAACCGTAGCCCCAACCGGCGCAATCGACGAAGCAAGTTTCAGCAAAGCGCACGCCTCCCCGTCCATCCGCAAGTTCGCACGCGAACTCGGCGTTGATCTGGGTCGCGTTAAAGCCACCGGCCCGAAAAACCGCGTGCTACTGGAAGATGTGCAGGCGTTTGTCAAAGGCGTGATGTCGGCACCGCCCGCAGTTGCTGCTGCGAGCGGTGGCGATTCCGGCGCGGCGCTTGGCTTGTTGCCGTGGCCGAAAGTGGACTTCACCAAGTTCGGCGCGGTTGAGGCGAAACCGCTGTCGCGTATCAAGAAAATTTCTGGCGCGAACCTGCATCGCAACTGGGTGATGATTCCGCATGTCACCAACCATGACGAATGCGACATCACCGAGCTTGAAGCTTTCCGCGTTCAGTTGAACAAGGAAAACGAGAAGAGCGGCACCAAGATGACGATGCTTGCGTTCGTGATCAAGGCCAGCGTCGCGGCATTGAAGAAATTCCCTGACTTCAACGCATCGCTCGATGGCGACAACCTCGTTTACAAAAAGTATTTCAACATCGGCTTCGCGGCCGACACGCCGAACGGCCTCGTCGTGCCCGTACTAAAAAATGCCGATCAAAAAGGCATCATGCAAATTGCGAAAGAGATGACCGAACTGTCGCTCAAGGCGCGCGAAGGCAAGCTCGGTCCGTCCGACATGCAGGGCGGCTGCTTCTCGATCAGCTCGTTGGGCGGCATTGGGGGCACGGCGTTTTCGCCGATCATCAACGCGCCCGAGGTTGCAATCCTTGGCCTGTCACGCGGTGAAATCAAGCCGAAGTGGAACGGCAAGGAGTTCACGCCGAAACTCATGTTGCCATTATCACTGTCGTACGATCATCGCGTTATCGATGGTGCCTCTGCCGCGAGATTCAATGCGTACCTGGGCGCGCTGCTCGCCGACTTTAGGCGCATCGCGTTGTAATTCTTTATATCGTCGCCCCGGCGAAGGCCGGGGCCTAGCGACTTTTGACGGCGTACGAGTCACGCTGAAAGTCGCTGGATTCCGGCCTTCGCCGGAATGACGAAAAATTATTTTGACTCTTGCATCAAGAGAGAAAACCATGGCAACGCTAGAACTCAAAGTCCCCGACATCGGCGACTACTCGGACATCCCCGTCATTGAAGTGTTGGTGAAGGTGGGCGACACCGTCGCGAAAGAGCAATCGCTCGTCACGCTCGAATCAGACAAAGCCACGATGGAGGTGCCTGCCGATGCCGCAGGCGTGGTGAAAGAGATTCGCGTCAAGTTGGGTGACAAGGTGAGCATGGGCACCGTCGTTGCTGTGATTGAAGCCGGTGCCAGCGCTGCTGCTCCGGTTCCCGCGTCTGCCCCAGCAGCAGCTCCCGCTGTAGCCGCTGCGCCAGCACCTGCCTCCGCACCTGTTGCCGCTGGTGCCTACACCGGCAAAGCCGACATCGAATGCGAAATGGTCGTGCTCGGTGCGGGTCCCGGTGGTTACAGCGCGGCCTTCCGCGCCGCCGATCTCGGCGTGAAAACCGTGCTGATTGAGCGTTACTCCACGCTCGGTGGCGTCTGCCTCAACGTCGGCTGCATTCCGTCAAAAGCATTGCTGCACACCGCGTCGATCATGGAAGAAGTGAAGCTGCTGGCCAAGCACGGCATCTCTTATGGCGAACCCGTCGTTGAGATTGAAAAGCTGCGCGACTTCAAAAACGGCGTCGTGAAAAAACTCACCGGCGGCCTCGCAGGAATGGCCAAAGCGCGAAAGGTTGAAGTGGTGCGCGGCGTCGGCAAATTCCTCGACGCGAATCACATCGAAGTTGAAGTCACGAGCGGCACGTCCTGGGACATGACCGGCGAGAAAAAAGTCGTCAAATTCCAGAAGTGCATCATCGCAGCGGGCTCGCAGGCGGTGAAGCTGCCGTTCATGCCGGAAGACCCGCGCGTGGTGGACTCCACCGGCGCGCTGCTGCTCGATACAAAACCCGAGCGCATGCTGGTCATCGGTGGCGGAATCATCGGCCTTGAAATGGCGACCGTGTATTCGTCACTCGGCGCACGCATCGACGTCGTCGAAATGATGGACGGCGTAATGGCCGGTGCCGACAAAGACCTCGTCAAGGTGTGGGAAAAAGTCAACGCGCCGCGCTTCGACAACATGATGTTGAAGACAAAAACCGTCGGTGCGGAAGCAAAGAAGGACGGAATTTACGTCAGCTTTGAAGGTGAAAAAGCGCCCAAAGAAGCGCAACGCTATGACCTCGTGCTCGTCGCAGTGGGTCGCTCGCCGAATGGCAAAAAGATCAATGCCGAAGCAGCAGGCGTCGCGGTCACAGCTCGCGGCTTCATAAGCGTCGACAAACAGATGCGCACCAACGTGCCGCATATCTTTGCCATCGGTGACATCGTCGGCAACCCAATGCTCGCGCACAAGGCCGTACACGAAGGCCACGTCGCAGCCGAAGCGGCGCACGGCGAAAAAGCGTACTTCGACGCACGACAAATTCCGAGCGTTGCCTACACCGACCCCGAGGTCGCGTGGGCAGGCAAGACCGAAGACGAATGCAAGGCGCTGGGCATCAAATACTCCGTCGGCAAATTTCCGTGGGCCGCCAGCGGTCGCGCAATCGCCAACGGTCGCGATGAAGGCTTCACCAAGCTCATCTTCGACGACGAAACACACCGCATCATCGGCGGCGGCATCGTCGGCACCCACGCGGGCGATTTGATTGGTGAGGTGTGCCTCGCCGTAGAGATGGGCGCAGACGCCATCGACATTGCCAAAACCATTCACCCGCATCCGACGCTGGGTGAAAGTGTGGGTATGGCGGCGGAGGTATGGGAAGGGGTTTGTACGGACTTGCCGCCGGTTAAGAAGAAGTAACTGGCTCCCTCTCCCGCTGCGCGGGAGAGGGTTGGGGTGAGGGCGGTTGTGGGAGCTGTAACGGTTCGCGCTTGACCCCGCGCAGCCCTTCGTTACCAATCGACTGATTTACTCAGTGCTGCGAATACTTCAAGGGGCACGCAGTCGAGCGCGCGGCACAGCGCAGCAAACTCAACGACGTCAAGTCTCCGCTCCCCCGATTCAATCTTCGCAACATACGACTGCGGACGCCCAAGTTTTTCGGCAACCGCTTGCTGTGTCATGCATGCATCTACGCGCAACCCGCGCAGATGCTGAATGACTGTCGCGTAGCTTGGCGAATGAATGGACTTCAAGAATTGATGTCAACAGTAGTTTCTGATTGACACTTTCATCCCAATTTCGAATAATCCCAACTCGGGATTTAATCCGTGCTAAATCGAGGCCTACTTCGATGAACGTAGGTTGTCGCTTCAAAGTTCAACAAACCTAAAAGGTATCTCCGGTGAAATGTCCTAAATGTGGATGGCACACTCATGAACCTCGTCGCAGCGTTCATTCAGAATGGGATGGTTGTCTAAAACTTGAATGGTCGGTCTACCATTGCGAAAAATTCTTTTGCTCTGGCACAAGTACAAGCGGAAAGAGTGTGATCAAAGACACGCATAAGTGGAAGGATTTCCACGTCGTTGATCGAGATACGAACGCGACCATTCGATATGAGACCAAGTGCACGAAGTGCGGGACCGTCAGGTCAGACGACTATTGATGTAGCGAGGTAGGGTGCGCATCAAAATGCGCACCGCCGTTGCCAACGCAACCATGCTCCGAAGGCCGCCAGTGTGCGCACTATGGTGCGGCACCCTACATTCGTGTTATCTTCCTTACTCAACGTAAGGAGCCAAGCAATGAGTGCCCACACCGCCACCATTTCCAGCAAAAGCCAAGTCACGATTCCGGCTGCGGTTCGTGATGCTTTGGGGCTTTCTGCGGGTGACAAGATTGATTTCGTTCGTTCACCGAACGGGTTCGAGATCGTGCCTCGGCGGCAATCGGTGATGACGCTGCATGGCAAATATGCGCATCTGGTTACGCAACCGCGCAGCCTCGACGAAATCGACACCGCAATTCGCAACCGCATGAAGAAGCGCTTTGGCGCATGATTGGCATTGATACCAACGTCCTGCTGCGCTTTTTGTTGAAAGACGATGCGCGGCAGTCGGCGCGTGCGCTGCGCTTCATGCGCGACGAGATTTCAGCGGCGCAACCCGGTTATGTCAGCCTCGTGACGTTGCTTGAAATCGTGTGGGTGCTGGATTCGTTGTATGGTTTTAACGCTGAGCAACAGATGGCCCTGGTTGAGGATTTGCTCGCGGTCGAAGCGCTCGAAATTGCAGAGCGCGCCGCCGTTGCTCGTGCGGTCACGGCATCGCGTGATCGACGCGCCGATTTTCAGGATTGCCTCGTCACGATTCTGAATGAGGCCGTGGGTTGCAGCGCCACGGTGACGTTCGACAGTCGTGCCGCCAAGCGCGCCGGGATGACGCTACTTCGTTAGCACGCCGTGCTCGTCCTCTTCAACAAACCCTTCAACGTGCTCTCGCAATTCACGGGTGAAGCGCATGAGCGCACGTTGGCTGAGTTCATCAACATTCCTGATGTCTACGCGGCGGGGCGGCTGGATGCGGATAGCGAAGGGTTGCTGGTGCTCACCGATAACGGCGCGTTGCAAGCGGCGATTGCTGGCAATCGCTCGAAGGTGACGAAGACTTATTGGGCGCAGGTGGAGGGCGTTGCCACTGTTGAGCATGCGGCGCAGCTTCGTGATGGCGTGACGCTTAGAGACGGGTCAACCAAGCCTGCGACGTGTCGCGTGCTCGGACAGATGACCGAGCTTTGGCCGCGCGTGCCGCCGATCCGCGTGCGCAAGAGCGTGCCCGACAGCTGGATCGAACTGACGATCAACGAAGGCCGAAATCGTCAGGTGCGGCGCATGACAGCACTTGTGGGTTTGCCGACGTTGCGACTGATTCGCGTGGCGGTGGGGCCGTGGCGGGTGGAGGGAATTGAGCCGGGGGAAACGCGTTTGCTTACGGACGACCAAGCATTCGCTGCCCTACGCGTGTCGTAAGCGCACATTAGAATTGATGCTCCGCATCCGCTAATTTTTTCGTTGGACATCCCTCCGCCATTGTCATGCCCGAAGCCCTCGAAAAAGAGTCGCTCTCTGCGAGCGTGGATGATGCGCTCAGCATTGCCCTAAGCGACGTTATTGCGCTGGTACGGCAGTACCGGCTGCTCTACGGCTTCGCAGAAAGCCTCGCCGACACCCTCGACAATCCCTCGCTTAGCCCCGTGGTGCAAGGCGTGCTCACGCGCTTGCGGGCGAAGCTCGACGAGTTGCATCCAGCCGACGTGGCGCACATTCTTGAAGCGCTGCCGCTCGACGAGCGCATCTTCGTTTGGGACTTGGTCAAGGCGGATCGCGACGGCGAAATTCTGGTTGAGACCTCCGACGCGGTGCGCGAAAGTCTCATTGCGAGCATGGACGCGCCGGAGCTGCTGGCGGCGGCATCTACGCTCGACACCGACGATTTGGCCGAGCTTGCGCCGGACTTGCCGAGCGAGGTGGTTGAGGCGGTCAAGCGCACGTTGGACCCGGAAGAGCGCGAGCAGTTGCGGCAAGCGATGTCGTACGAAGATGAGATGGTCGGCGCGCTGATGGATTTCGAGATGATCGAAGTGCGCGGCGACGTCACGCTTGAAGTGGTGATGCGCTATTTGCGTCGCTTCGACGAATTGCCGGCCAATACCGATCAGGTGTTCGTGGTGGATCGAGACGACAAACTCATTGGGGTGTTGCCGACCAACGTGATTCTGGTTTCTGATGAAGATATGCTGGTTTCGGCGCTGATGGTTGAGCCAAAGATTCGCTTTGAGCCCATGGATCATGCCGATTCCGCGGCGGCTGCGTTCGAGCGCTACGACTTGGTGTCAGCACCCGTGGTGGACGCCAGGGGCGAATTGATCGGTCGCGTGACGGTGGCGGAAGTGCTCGACTTCGTGCGCGAAAGTTCGGAGGAAGATTTGCGGCAGCAGGCCGGTTTGCGCGACGAAGAAGACATTTTTGCCAGCGTGTGGAAGAGCGTGCAAAACCGCTGGCAGTGGCTGGGATTGAATCTGATCACGGCATTCGTCGCCTCGCGCGCGACTGATGTATTTCAGGGATCGATTGAGAAACTTGCGGTGCTCGCGGTGCTGCAAACCATCGTTGCTGGCATCGGCGGCAATTCGGGCAATCAAACGTTAACGATGATTGCGCGCGCCATTGCGCTTGGGCAGGTGGGCACCGAGCACTTTCGGCGGTTGGTGAAAAAAGAGATCAGCGTGGCGCTGATTAACGGGCTAATTTTTGGCGGCGTGATTGGGCTGGTCATTGGCGTGATGGAAAAGAACCTGGCGCTGGGTCTGGTGTTGACTCTGGCAATGACGTTGAATCTGGTGCTCGCCGCGTTGATGGGCGTAATGATTCCGATGTGGCGTTACCGACGCGGCCAAGACCCGGCGGCGGGCGCCAGCGTGTTGCTCACGGCGGTGACTGACACGGGAGGATTCTTTATTTTCCTCGGGCTCGCAACCGTTATTTTATTGCGCGCGACGTAGCAGCTTTCTGTAGAGAGGCTTGTTTTATGTGGGGATACGCGCCAATTTCTGGTTTATCGACTTGGCCACTTTTCGCCGTGTAGCCCTTGTAAAACCACACATTCAGCGATAAGCCGCTACCCTTCGGTAAGCTTGATTTCCACCGTTGCCCGGTCGCGCAGCTCACGTAGCCACGTTTGGTAGGCCTCGTCCGCCTTACGGTCGCGTAGCGCTACGCGGGCGCTCTGTCGGGTGCGCTCGTTGGTGACGTCTTGACTGCGCCGCTCCATCACTTCGATTAGGTGAAAACCAAATTGCGTGCGCACTGGCCCCACCACGGTGTTCACCGCCGCTTTGCTCATCGCGGCTTCAAATTCCGCCACCGTGTCGCCGGGCGACACCCAGCCCAGCTCGCCGCCTTTTGACGCGCTGCCGTCTTCGCTACCCGTTTTGGCGACGTCCTCAAATTTTGCGCCGCTAGCAATGCGGTCACGCAAGCGCTCGATTTTGGTTTTGGCTTCAGCCTCGCCGACCAAGTCATTCACCCGAACCAAGATGTGCCGCGCTTTGTTTTGCTCAACCATCGCCTTGGCCTCGCCACCGGCACGTTTGTCGATCAAGCGCAAAATGTGAAAACCATTGGCGCTACGCATCACCTCGCTGTGCTCGCCCACTTTCATCGCCGCAGCGGCGGCGGCATAAAACGCTGGCAAACGGTCTGCCTGCCGCCAACCGAGCGCGCCGCCTTGCACCGCCTCGTTAGAGTCGGAGAACACGGCCGCCACTTGGCCAAAGGCGGTGCCTGCCTTGAGCTGTCGAGCGGCTTCTTCCGCGCGTTTCTTGCGCACCTCGATTTGATCGGGCGTGGCCTGCTCGGGCACCAGAATTAGGATGTGCGCCAGTTGATACTCGGCTTGATTGGCACCCTGCAATTTGGCGATCGCCATGTAGGTGTCGATCTCGGAATCGGTTACCACCACCCGCGACTCAACCTCGCGATCTCGCAGGCGATTGAGCACGATTTCGTTCTTCAGTTCATCACGAAACTTCTCAATGGTGACGCCGTCGGCACGAAGCGCTGCAACGAATTGCTGCATCGACATTTTGTTGTCCGACGCGATGCGTTGCATCGAAGCATTCACCGTTTCGTCATCGGCACGAACGCCGTTTTCGCGGGCGTATTGCAGTTGCACTTTTTCGTTGACGAATCGCTCCAGCACCTGCGCATCAAGCTCTGCGTCGGGCGGCATCGCCACTCCCTGCCGCTTTAATTGAGCGCTGACCGCGCGTTTTTGCTCGGTTAGATCGTAGCGCGTGATCACCTCGTCATTGACCACTGCAACCACTCGATCTACGAGTTGCACGCGGGTAGATGCGGGTGCGGTTTGTGGTTGGGCATTCAGCGTCAGGCTTGCGGCTAACAACAGCCCTGCGATGATATTTGAACCAGTGCGGTGAGCGTGGGGAGATGATTTCATGATGAATAGTTTCGCATCAAAGGATGAGGGGGCAGCGCCTCAGCGAGGCGCGGAATTCCACGGTGTAAATAGTACGTCTGAGGGCGTTGATGTGGGCTCATCAATGCGGCGGCGAGTTGGATTTTCATACAGCAGAGAATAACCGGGAACGTTGCGTTTGAGAATGTCCAGAGGATTAGAGCCCACCCGGCCCAGACCGTTCAGCTCAAGCTGCAAAAAAAACGTGTTGGTTGCAGTGGTCGTTGAGGTGGTCAGGCGCTGCGCCACAGCGCGAATCACATAGCAGCAGCCATCGAATTCAAGGCCCAAAACACCCTCGGTAGTGCGTCGGTCAGCGATTGAATAATTAACGCGACCCACGACATAAATGCCTTTGTAAACAGGCCATTGTCCGGCCACGTCAATCTGCTTAACGCGAACCGGGCCGGACAGCGTGGCAAGCTCGCGAATGGCGCGGTAGTTGATGTTGAGCGTCTTCGAGCGCTCCGGCGAGTAGCGCAGGCCAAAGGCGTAGCGCTCGGTCTGGCCCTCACTCGCATTGAACTGCGCGTTGGCCTCAACGTAGAGCGCGTCGGTGATACGGCCCTGCGCAGAGATGAGCAGGTCGGAGCTGTTGCGATCCCGAGCGAGCTCGCCGAGGGTGACCTTTTGATTACTGAAATAAAAGCGCTCGCCCAGCGTGACCCGCAAACGCTCTTTCTGTGAGTCTGCATCGAGCCAGCGGGAGGTGATGCCAACCGATAATTGCTGGGTGTCGCCTATGCGATCTTGCCCGATGTAGCGGTTCTCGTTGAACAGTTGCAGCGAATTGAAGTCAGCCAACGCAGTGTCAAACACAGGCGTCTGGCTCTGATCACGATACGGGATGTAAGCAAACATCGCACGTGGCTCCAGCGTTTGCACAAACGAAGCGCCGAAGGCCGAGGCAGTGCGCTCGAAACGCAGGCCACCGTCGATGCTGGCCAGAGGAATGATGCGCGTGGAATCACGATAGTCGTCAAACTGGCCGATCAGCTGATAGCGAGACGCATGAAGGCCAATTTTGGGGGTTAAGAAGCTGCCGGGCGTGTCGTACTTCCAGGCCATGGTGCCGTAGGCGTACGCCCGATAGCCCGAGGGAAACGCGGCATTGGGGTATTCAAACCGCGTGACATCGCTTGACACTTTGAACACCAGCCGCGGATCGGAAAGCGGACGATATTCAGGCGACTCAGCCGAGAGCTGCGGCACCCGGTCATAAGGTGGCAACACCAATGCGGCCGGGTCTTGTAACGTTTGGAAGCGCTGCGCCTTGGCGATAAACGTCCAGCCCGAATTGCGATAGGTCAGCGTTGCGTCGCGAGGCAGCGTGGTGATTGAGGTGATGGCTACAAAGTCCGCCAGATCGACAAAGTAACGTGCGTCCGACACATGGCTGTAGTTAAGGGCAAGGGTCAGGTTCGGCGTGAAATACTGCGTGTGACGGAAATTGGTCGCGTCGCGGGAGACACCAGCGAGCTTGTCTTTGGGCAAAATTTCGCCATCCCACTGCCCCACCGCCGTACCAACCGGCGTGTCAAACACATAGCGCGCCTGACCGTTGAACAACACGCCACGTTTGGTCATGATCCGAGGCGTTAACGTCGCGTCATAGTTGGGCGCGAGGTTGAAGTAATACGGGATTTGCAGATCGAAGCCACGGTTTCCGCTGGTGCCATAGGTGGCAGCTAAAAAGCCGCTCTTGCGTTCGTTCTTGAGCGGAAAACTGAACTGCGGCAACCACGCCACTGGCAACGGGCCCAGATAAACGCGAGCATCGCGGGCCACGCCAACGCCGGTGGCCTCATCGATGTCGAGTTGTCCCATCTGAAGATGCCACGCCGGTGAGTCACCCACGCAAGTGGTGTAGTCGCCGCGCAGCACTCGGTATCTTTCGGGGCCGGTGAACAGCAACTCGTCGGCTTTGCCGCGACCTTTGTAGAGCCCCAGCACAAAAGTGGGTTGCTTCATGAAACCCGTTTCAGTGTCGCGGCGATACTCAAGCTCGGGGCCAGTCACCAAGTCTTGCCAAGAACGAATCACCACGTTGCCTTTGGCTTTGATGGTGTCGATATCAAATTCGTAGCGCATCCAGTCGGACAAAATTTGCCGCGACGGTGAGCGCGCGTCAACTTTCCCCTCGGCCTGAAAATACTGGTTGTCGACGCCGGTGGATTCCACCGCAGTGATGGTGGCGGTTTCTTTCGCCCCGGGCACTGGAGGACGAAGCTGCAACGGGTAGCTACTATTTGAGGTGGCGTTGCTGTAGCAGTACGGTGCGGTGGCGCGCGCGCGACCGATCGTGTTGATAGCCATCTGGCCCGCGACCGCCGTGGTTACCGCCGCCGAACACATGCCTTGTGCGTGGACATTGCCCACAGCAAAGAGGGCAGCACTTAACGCTAGAACAGGACGGTTGAGGCGGTGCAAAATTGAGGCTGGACGTGCGCTGCGCATGCGTTGGAGAGCTTGGTAGACTTGCAAGTTTAGCTGACAAAATCAAGACGTTACGGTAGGCAGTTGCCTATCGCGCCCGTCGCACTGCTCACCCGATGCTCCGCACAGACCTGCCCCCTGCCGAAACCGATCCTCGCCTTGATGAGGCCATAGTCTGGCTGGCATCAGACGCTGCTCCCGACGGCGGCTCCTGGACGAGCATCAGTTCGGCGTCTGAAGATGCCAGTTTCCGTCGTTATTTTCGGGTCACTAGCGCATCGGGCGCGACCGCCATCCTGATGGATGCGCCGCCACCGGCTGAGGATGTACGCCCGTTCATCAATATGACCCAGCTTCTGGCGGGAGGCGGCGTGCATGTGCCGGCAATTTGGGCGCAGCATGCGGAACGCGGATTTTTGCTGCTGGACGACTTTGGGCGCACGACGTATCTGGCATCGCTGGTTGGCGCTGACCAATCCACTCGCCAGTCACTATTTTCCGCCGCGATAGCCTCGCTTGTTCGCCTACAACAGATCGACCCGCTGCGCGCCGCCACGCCCTTAAATCATTACGATGCCGCACTGCTGCGCCGCGAGATTACGCTGTTCCCGGACTGGTATCTGGATCGCCACCTGAACGCGGAGCTAACCAATGACGAAAAGAACGCGCTAGAACGGGTTTACGCCGCGCTAATCGTCAGTGCACTGGCGCAGCCAACGGTGCTGGTGCACCGCGATTACATGCCGCGTAACCTAATGGTGACGCCAGATCGAAATTCTGGCGTAATTGATTATCAGGACGCTGTTATCGGCCCGATAACGTACGACGTGGCCTCGCTGATGCGCGATGCGTTTTTGAGTTGGGAAGAACCGCAAATCATCGACTGGGCAGCGCGTTATTGGGATCAAGCGAAAAAAGCTGGTTTGCCAGTGCGCGCTGACTTTTCCGAGTTTTATCGCGAGATGGAATGGATGGGTTTGCAGCGGCATCTGAAAGTGCTGGGCATCTTTGCCCGCATCAACTATCGCGACGGCAAGCCGAAGTACCTCGCCGACACGCCGCGCTTTGTACAGTACGTTCGCCATGTCAGCAAACGTTATCAGGCGTTCACGCCGCTGCTGCGTTTGTTTGATCGACTGGAAGGTGTTGCCGTGAAGGTGGGGTACACCTTTTGACCACAACGGCCAAGTTGACAGAGGCGATGATTCTCGCCGCAGGTCGTGGCGAGCGCATGCGGCCTTTGACCGACACGCTGCCGAAACCACTGGTCGTGGTGCATGGAGCGCCGCTGATCGAGCATCACATTCGCAAGCTGGTCGTCATCGGCATCCAACGCATCGTGATCAACGCGAGTTATCTGGCTGACGTGTTGATGGCCACGTTGGGTGACGGCTCGCGCTTTGGCTGCGAGCTGATTTATTCGTTGGAGACCGAGCCGCTGGAGAGCGGCGGCGGCGTGGCTACAGCAAGCCGTCACTTTCAATCCAAAGTGATCGCATTGGTCAGCGCCGACGTTTACAGCGATTTCGACTATGCGAGGCTGGTACTACCCGCCGCCGCTATTGAAAAAACCCACACCAAGGCCCATTTTGTGATGGTGCCGTCGGTGGCAGGCGTTCCGGGCGGCGAATTTGCGCTCGACGCTGACGGTTATGTGAGCTTAGGGCAACCAAGGCTGACGTTGGCGAGTATCGGTTTGGTGTCAGTCGCCGAATGTCAAAAGTGGCCGCGTGATCAGCGATTTGCGCTATTGCCCACGTATCAGCAGTGGGCACGCGAACATGCCGTGACAGGCGAGATGCATGACGGACAACGAGTGAACGTCACGGCGTTAGCTGATGTCGAAGCTCTGAACAACCGCAACAACCTTCACCCCAACCCTCTCCCGCTTGCGGGAGAGGGAGCAGAACTCAATGGAGTAACTCTTTGAACCCCCTTCTCGATTTCACCTCCCTACCCCGATTTGCGGACATCGAGCCTGCGCACGTTAACCCGGCCATCGAGCAACTGATCGAAGAGGCGCGCACGGCGATCACCGCCGCGACCAAAGCGGAATCCGTTTCTTGGGCAACGGTCGTAGAGCCGTTGCAGGATGCCACCGAGCGGTTGGGCCGTGCGTGGGGTGCGGTGGCGCATCTGAACGCGGTTATCAGCAGCCCGGCGCTACGCGACGCGCATAACGCGGCGCTGCCCAAGGTCACCCAGTTCTACACCGAGGTCGGGCTCAATCGCGGACTGTTCGAGCGCTACAAAGCACTCGCCGAAAACCCCGTGGGCCTGACCGATGAACAGCGCGCGCTGGTCAATCATGAGGTTCGCGATTTTCGTTTGAGCGGCGTCGAGCTTGAAGGCGCGGCGCGCGAGCGTTATGCGGCGATTCAGGAATCGCTGGCCGAGACGCAATCGAAGTTTGAAGATAACGTGCTTGATGCGACCAACGCGTTCTTTCTCGACGTGCCGGAGAGCGAACTCAAAGGCGTGCCAGCGGACGTCATCGCCACCGCGCGTGCCAAAGCGGTCGAGGCGAAACTCGCCGACGGTCTGTGTCGCCTGACGCTGCAAGCGCCGTGCTTTTTGCCGGTCATGCAGTACGCAGAATCGGCAGCATTGCGCGCCCAGATGTACCGCGCCAACGTGACTCGCGCCAGTGACGTTGGGGACGCTAAATTCGATAACGGCGGCCACATCGAAAGCATTGTCGAGCTGCGCAGTGAAGAGGCAAAGTTGCTCGGTTTTGCCAACTTCGCTGAAGCCTCACTGGTGCCAAAAATGGCCGATTCACCGAAACAGGTGCTGGACTTTATTCGCGACATCGCCACGCGCGCCAAACCGTTTGCCGAACGCGATTTGGCCGAGCTGAACGTCTTCGCCTCTGCTGAATTGGGTATCTCGGATTTGCAGTCACCCGACGTCATGTTCGCCTCAGAAAAGTTGCGCGAAAAACGCTATGCGTTCAGCGACGAAGCGCTACGCCAATACTTCCCGGAAGACCGCGTTATCGCGGGCTTGTTCCGAGTGGTCGAGAGCATTTATTCGGTGAAAATCGTTGAGGGCACAGCCTCCGCGTGGCACAAGGACGTTCGTTTCTTCGAGGTACACGACGAATTCGGCAGTCGAATCGGTGAGTTTTATTTCGACCTTTACGCTCGCGACAATAAACGCGGTGGTGCATGGGCGGATTCAGCGCGTGACCGGCGCATGAGACAGGGTCAATTGCAGACGCCCGTGGCCTACATGACCTGCAATTTCGCGGCACCGGTTGGTGGCAAACCGGCGCTGTTCACGCACGACGATGTGATCACGCTGTTTCACGAATTCGGCCACGGCCTGCATTTGTTGCTCACCGAAGTGGCCACGCTCGGCGTGTCCGGTTTCGGTCATGT
This sequence comes from Burkholderiales bacterium, assembly GCA_031409935.1. Classification (GTDB taxonomy): domain Bacteria; phylum Pseudomonadota; class Gammaproteobacteria; order Burkholderiales; family Casimicrobiaceae; genus Casimicrobium. The sequence goes on from JANNYE010000067.1 coordinate 46,304, forward strand.
GGAGTGGGATGCAGTGGAATTGCCGAGCCAGTTTATGGAAAACTACTGCTGGGAATGGGATGTGCTCACTCACATGACGCAGCACGCTGAAACCGGCGACCCGCTGCCGCGCGAACTGTTCGACAAGATGATTGCCGCAAAAAATTTCCAGTCGGGTATGGGTACGGTGCGGCAAATGGAGGCTGCGCTGTTTGACATGCGGTTGCATGCAGAAAATAGTGCCGCGGACCGAGATACTGTGTTGGAAATACTTTCTGAGGTGCGCAGTGAAGTTGCGGTGCTAATGCCACCGGCTTATAACCGCATGCCATGGGCGTTTACGCACATTTTTGGCGGCGGTTACGCTGCCGGTTACTACAGTTACAAGTGGGCCGAAGTGCTCTCCGCCGATGCGTTCAGCCGCTTTGAGGAAGAGGGCGTGTTGTCGCCTGTGGCGGGCAGCGCCTTCCGCCGTGAAGTGCTCGGACGGGGCGGCAGCCGCGACGCAATGACGAATTTTGTGGCTTTCCGTGGCCGACAGCCCTCCGTGGATGCACTGTTGCGGCACAATGGCATGGTGGCAAACTAGGCTGCACGAAGGAGTTTTGACATGAAATCAACGTTCGCAATGTCCCTGCTACTGGTCACCGTTCAGGCGATGATGCTGTCGACAGTGGTGGAGGCACAACAGGTTTATCGCTGGGTTGACGCCACCGGTCGCGTGCAATATTCAGATCAGCCACCACCACCGGGCACCAAAAACGTTCAAGAAAAAAACGTTGGCGGCAACTCGATCCAGAACAACGATTTGCCATTGACTGCGCAAGACGCGCAAAGGAAAAACCCGGTGACCGTGTACGTCAGTGAGTGCGGCGAATCCTGCGATGCAGCAAAGGCCTACCTCAACAAGCGCGGCATTCCCCACACGGTGGTAGACCCCACCCGTAGCGCTGAACTGAACAAGAAATTCAAGGACGAAACTGGCGGCTCCGTGGTGCCGGTGATCAAAGTGGGCGATAAGCGACTATCGGGTTGGAGCGAGTCGAGTTGGGCATCAGCCTTAGACACGGCCGGCTATCCGACGACGCCTCCGTTTTCAAAACCGAAACCGATTGAAGATCGCACCGGACTCGACGCCTCCCCGCCAAAATCGCCAACCGTTCCTGCCGTTGATGGCGACAAAGCGAAAGCCGCCACTCCCGGAAAAGGCTAGCGTTGACCGTGAAGATCACCACATGGAACGTCAATTCGCTCACCGCGCGCCATGACCGCGCACAGGCGTGGCTTGCGGCCAACCAGAGCGATGTGCTGTGCTTGCAAGAGCTGAAGTTAGAGACGCATAAATTCCCACACGACACGTTTGAGGCGCTCGGTTATCGCGCCACCGTGTCGGGCCAGAAGACCTACAACGGCGTGGCGATCCTTGCTAAAAAAACCCTGCCCGAGTTCACCGACGTGATGATGGGCGTGCCCGGTTATGAGGACGAGCAACGTCGCGCCATCGCCGTGACGATTGGCGATATTCGCGTGATCAATCTGTACGTGGTGAACGGTCAATCGGTTGAATCTGAGAAGTTTCAATACAAGCTCTGCTGGCTTGATGCCGTTAGTGCGTGGCTCGCTACCGAGCGCGCCAAGTATCCCAAGCTCGTGGTCGTTGGTGACTTCAACATCGCGCCGACTGACGCCGATGTTCATAATCCCGCGTTGTGGTTCGGGCAGGTACTCTGCACGGATCAGGAGCGCGCCGTGTTCAATCACTGGATTGGGCTTGATCTGGTGGACTGCTTCCGCAAATTCGATCAGCCACCGAAAACGTTTAGTTGGTGGGATTACCGCATGCTCGGTTTCCCGAAAAATAATGGCATGCGCATCGACCATGTGCTCGCCTCACCCGCGATGGCTGACACCTGCACCGAATGCGTGATTGATCGCAACGAACGCAAGGGCGAAAAGCCGTCGGATCATGCGCCCGTAACTGCCACATTCGCGGCTACCTTCGCCGTTTGATGTCGTGAGGTGAGCACTAATTTTCGTCGTTCCTGCGTAGGCAGGAACCCAGCGACTTTCGGTCGAACAAGCGCCTTTGTTATGCAGTCGAAAGCCGCTGGACCCCTGCCTTCGCAGGGGCGACGAGAATTGTGAAGGTCATCGTACTCGGCGCTGGTCTGATCGGCGTCGCGTCCGCGTACTACCTATGGCGCGATGGTCACGATGTTGAAGTAATCGAACAACACGCCGAGCCCGCGAGCGCTACCAGCTACGCCAATGCGTGCCTCGTCTCGGCGTCCCGCGCATTGCCGTGGCCCACGCCCACCGCCTACAAAACGATCTGGCGCGCGCTGACTGATTCTTCGGCTCCGATGCGCGTTACAAAATTTTTCGATCCGGCGCTATGGCGTTGGGGACGCGAATTTTTGTCGTACGCAAATCAGCGTGACTATGAGCGGTTGACCAAAGCGAAGCTCTCATTTGCGCGGTTTTGTCAGCACGAGCTTGAAGACACACTCGCGCAAACGGGTGTTGATTGCGGTTATCAGCGTGACGGTTTGCTCTATGTCTGCCGCAGCGTTGCCACCATGAATTCAGCGCGTTCTCGCGCCGCGTTCGTGGGTGAGCACGGCTATGAAGTACGCGTGTTGTCTCGCGACGAAGTGTTAGCGCTCGAACCGTCGTTGGCGTCCTCGACTGTCGTTGGCGGAACGTTGGCCGTGACCGACGCACAAGGCGATTCGCGAGCATTTACCCGAGCGTTGGCATCCGGGCTTGCTACGCAAACCGAACGGCCAGTGCGCTTCTCGTACGGCGAAATAGCAAGCGCGAAACTGCTGCAGCGAGGCCGCACCTTTCAACTCAACACACCGGCGCGCACACTAACCGCTGACGCTTTCGTCGTCGCGCTCGGCCCACAAACGCCGCACTTTGCGCGAAGGCTCGGTGTGCACATTCCGATCTATCCGGTCAAAGGCTTCTCGGTGACGGTGCCAGTAAAAGACCCATCCCGCGCGCCCCAACGCGGCGGCATTTGCGAGGATTCTCTGATCGCTTTCTGCCCGCTGCAAAGCGCGCCCGGCCCTTTGATGCGCATCACTACAGGCGCGATTTTTTCTGGGCAAGATAACAGTTTTACCGACGCTGATTTTCTGCCGCATCGTGAACACTTTGAAGCGCTGTTTCCCGGCGCGCTGGATTGGGCCAGTCACAAGGTTGAACACTGGGCTTGCCAACGACCAATGACGCCTTCGTCATTGCCGATTATTCAACGCGATGAACGATTCAACAACGTTTTCTGGAACTGCGGGCAAGGCCACATCGGTTGGACGATGAGCTGTGGATCAGGGCAAGTTATTGCTGATTTAGTTGCCGGCCGACACGCTTCGTTTGATCTTGAAAACATGCAAAGACTTTAGCGAAGCGCCGATCAACCGAGATTATTCATTGGAAAAATTTAGGTACTTCGTCGTTCCTGCGTAGGCAGGAACCCGGCGACTTTGGCGGTTTCGTGGCACTTTTGACTAGCTCGAAGGACGCTAGTGTCGTGTCACGCCTGAAATGACGCATCTCGCTTGCCCTCGCTGTGCATGGCGTCGTTGCAAAACTGGCACATGCCCCGGCATGGGCTGCGTTTTGCGCCTAGCCCTGCACGACGATGGCGGCGCGATATGCTGC